>CABSYR010000017.1:0-56203 GCA_902481895.1 uncultured Collinsella sp.
ACGAGATTAGCGAGTGTCTCGTGGGCTCGGAGATGTGTATAAGAGACAGCGCATGCAGTGATTGGCGCCGAGCTCGCCCGCCGTTATGGCGAGAAGCCCGTCATCGTCCACGCGATCGAGGCCCATCATGCCGATGTCGACCCCAACACGGTGCTCGACGTTCTGGTCCAGGCTGCCGATGCCGTCTCCGCTTCTCGTCCCGGCGCCCGCCGCGAGTCGGCCGAGAACTACATTAAGCGTCTTGAGAAGCTCGAGGAGATCGCCAACTCTCACGAAGGCGTTGAGCGTACCTATGCCATGCAGGCCGGTCGCGAGGTTCATGTCATGGTTCAGCCGGACAAGATCTCCGATGCCCAGTCCACGGTGCTTGCGCACGATATCGCCCATCAGATCGAGGAAGAGATGGAGTATCCCGGTCAGGTGCGCGTTGTCGTGATTCGCGAAAGCCGTGCCGTCGATATCGCTAAATAACATGAACGACGCGAACGAGCTCATCTCATTTATCGCGTCGATGTCGGGGGAGGGCAACCTTCGCGTCGAGGAAAACCTTGGTGAGGGGTATGTCCGCCTCCGCGTTTCGGAGGCCGAGCGCCGTCAGGCCAAGCATGACATTCAGCATGTAGAGGACATTGTCATCGAGATGCTGCGTAATGCTCGTGATGCCGGAGCCGATAAGGTCTATCTTGCCACGACCAAGGAGGAGGGTGTTCGCACCCTCCTCTTCCTGGATAACGGTTCGGGTGTGCCGCAGGATATGCAGGAGCGTATCTTCGATGCCCGTGTTACCTCCAAGCTCGAGAGCATGAAAATGGACCGTTGGGGTGTTCACGGTCGTGGTATGGCGCTGTTCTCTATCAAGCAGAACACGGATGAGGCACGCGTTGTTACATCGGGTGTTGATTTGGGTTCCGCATTTAAGGTGTGCGTAGCCACCGATCGCTTGGGTGAACGCGCCGACCAGTCGAGTTGGCCTCAGGCGGTTAAAGATGAAGACGGCCGCTATGTATGTGCTCGTGGTCCTCACAACATTATTCGCGCTGCGTGTGAGTTTGCCCTTGAGGAGCTGCGTAGTTGCGATGTGTATCTGGGCTCTCCGTCCGAGATCGCTGCGACCTTGTACGCTCAGGCTTCGAGTCGTCTCGATACGTCGCGCCTGCTCTTTATCGACGACGAGTGCGAGGTTCCAGTTATCGATCGCTTGGGCCTTGCCTCGGATGCCGAGGACTTTATCCGGATCTGCTCCGGTCTGGGCCTTGAGATGTCCGAGCGCACTGCCCATCGTATTCTGTCGGGACAGATTAAGCCCGTTCGCGGCGTGACCGCACGTCTGCTGCGCGAGCGCGATTCCACCTCGCTTTCGCCGGCTCCCGTCGATCTTGCCAAGGATCGTCGAGGACTTCGCATCGCCAAGGATGACATGGCTCAGTTTTCGCGTGCTGTCGAGCGTGACTTTAACGACCTCGCCGCCCGGTATTACCTCAATCTGTGCGGCGACCCTAAGATTCGCGTTTCGCGTGATCGTATCACCGTGACGTTCGATCTTGCCAAAGAGGAATAGCATCTTTACCGAGTCCGCTCGGTACGATACAGTTATTGCAGTTAAAACGTACTTTTAAACGCAGGAGTTTCTTCATGGATTGCCTGAAGGTATCAAGCAAATCATCGCCCGCGTCCGTTGCCGGTGCCATTGCCGGCATGGTCAAAGATGGCGTTCCCGTCAACATTCAGTGCGTCGGCGCCGGTGCCGTTAACCAGGCCATCAAGGCCGTCGCCATTGCGCGCGGCTTTCTGATTCCGACCGGCTTTGATGTCTCCTGCGCGCCGGTGTTCTCCGACATTCTCATTAACGGGGAGTCGCGCACGGCAATTCGTCTCTCTATCTACGTTCACCAGATTAATCGGGCTGCTATGGATAACGTCGTCATGGACGACGTTAAGCCTGTTGCGTAAGCGAGCCATCTGCACGCTTGTAGCACCTATGCGCCCCGTCGATACCATCGTTAGGATGTAAGCTCATGGACCAGCGTTCCGTACGCGATATTCTTGCCGGTAAAACCTACTTTATCCGCACATTCGGCTGCCAGATGAACCAGCACGACTCCGAGCGCGTGAGTGGTTTGCTCGATTCGTATGGCTGTCTTATGGCGCTCGATCCCGAGCATGCCGATATTGTCGTGTTCATGACGTGCTGCGTGCGCGAGGCTGCCGATACGCGCCTCTATGGTCAGTGCAATTCCTGCAAGAGCCTTCCTCCTTCGCCTTCGGGCAAGCGTGTGGTTGCCGTGGGCGGCTGCATCGCCCAACGCGATGGCGAAGGCTTGCTCACCAACGTCGATAACGTCAACGTCATTTTTGGCACTCATTCTATTGCGCACGTGGCCGAGCTTATCGCCGAGGCGTTTTTGGATGGCAAGCGCCATATCCGTACGAATGAGCATGAGGATACCGACGCCATGAGTATGCCGTGGCATCGCGAGACGCAGTATCACGCCTGGGTGCCCATCATGACAGGCTGCAACAACTTCTGTACGTACTGCATCGTGCCGTACGTCCGTGGTCGTGAGAAGAGTCGTCCCTTCGAGGAGATTGTCGATGAGGTGACCGGGCTCGTGCGCCAGGGCGTGCGCGAGATTACGCTGCTGGGTCAAAACGTTAACTCCTACGGTCGCGATCTCTTTGGCAAGCCGCGCTTTGCCGATCTGCTGCGCGCCGTGGGCGATACGGGCGTCGAGCGCATCTTCTTTACCTCTTCTCATCCTAAGGATCTGCTGCCCGAGACCATTGATGCTATGGCCGAGACGCCTGCCGTTATGCCGCAGCTCCACCTGGCCGTTCAGTCGGGCTCCACGCGCATTCTTAAAGAGATGAATCGTCGTTATACGCGCGAGGATTATCTGGGCCTGGTCGATCGTATTCGTAACCGTATGCCCGACATTGCGCTTTCGACCGACATCATCGTGGGTTTCCCGGGCGAGACCGAGGAAGACTTTGAGCAGACGCTCTCGCTTGCCGAGACGGTGCGCTATGCCCAGGCCTACACCTTCATTTACTCCAAGCGCGCCGGTACTCCGGCCGCCGAGATTAATGATCCCACCCCGCATGAGGTTATCCTTGAGCGCTTTAACCGTCTGGTCAAGGTTATTGAGACGACGGCGCACGAGTATAATCAGGGCGAGCTTCACACCGTGGTGCCTGCGCTCATTGAGGGCACGAGCAAGAAGAACGACGCTGTCCTTCTGGGCAAGAGCCCCAAGAACCAGACGGTGCATGCGCCGATTCCTGCTGGCTATAGCATCGATCAGCTTATCGGCAAGATCGTCGATGTTGATATTGATGTCGCCAAGACGTGGTATTTGTCTGGCTCCGTCGTGGGCGAGCCTCGCTAATGATTTCCCCCGGTGCAAGCCTTTCTGCCGTAGCGATTGTCGGTCCGACCGCGGTCGGCAAGAGCGATGTTGCCGACCGTCTGGCTGCTCGTCTGTCGTCTGAAGTGTTGTCGTGTGACGCGATGCAAATCTACCGCGGTATGGACATTGGTACGGCCAAGATGATGCCCGAGGAGTGCTCGGCTCCTCTGCGCCTTGTCGATATCGTTGATCCGGGCGTCACATATTCTGCCGCGCTCTATCAGTCGGACGCCCGAGCGCATATCGAGCGTTTGCTTGGCGAGCAGCGTCTTCCAGTCTTTTGCGGCGGTACGGGCTTGTATCTCAAAGCTGCTCTCGATGAAATGGATTTTCCTTCGGGAGAACTCGAGGACGAACGCCGCGTGGGCTATCAGGAGCTTGCCGAGCGCATTGGCGAGGAAGCATTGCATGCCTTGCTTGCCGAGCGCGACCCGGAATCTGCTGCCGTGATTCATCCCCATAACGTGCGTCGTGTGATTCGTGCGCTCGAGATGCACGATGACGGCGTATCATATGCCCAGCAGAAGTCGAAATTCAGCGTTCCGCGCGAGCGTTATCATGCCTTGTGGTTTGGTCTGATGCGTAGCCGTGAAGTGCTGTATGAGCGCATTAACCTGCGTGTCGACCTTATGTTTGAGCAGGGGCTGGTTGATGAGGTCCGTGGCCTTATGGACCAGGGCCTGGGTGATGCACTAACATCGATGCAGGCAATCGGTTACAAAGAGATTATTGATGCCTTGCGTGGTGTTATTTCCATGGATGAGGCCCGTGAGCTTATCAAGATGCGCTCGCGTCGCTATGCAAAGCGCCAGCTTTCCTGGTTTAAGCGCGACCATCGCATTGTGTGGTTCGATATGGATGAGTTTACGATCGATGAGGTCGTCGATGATATCTACCGTCGCATCGAGGCTGCCTAATGGCTCGTTTCCCTTTGGTCCCCACGGCGCCTGAACCCGAGCGCGCCATCTTGGTTGGTGTTGAGTGGCGCGATAACGCCTGGCCGCTCGACCGTTCGCTCGATGAGCTTGAGCGCTTGGCCCACACTGCTGGAGCCCAATGCGTGGCACGCTTGTCGCAGCGCCTGGTCAAGCCCTATCCCAAATCGTTTATCGGCTCCGGTAAGGTCGAGGAGCTGTGCGGTTTGGTTCATCGCATGGATGCGGATGTTGTTATCTTCGACGACGACCTGACGCCCTCACAGCAGTCCTATCTTGAGAAAGCCGTGGGCGAACCGGTTAAGATTATTGACCGTACGGCGTTGATTTTGGATATCTTTGGTCTGCATGCCCAGACTCGTGAGGGTCGCTTGCAGGTGCAGCTAGCACAGCTGCAGTACCTGCTACCTCGTCTGCGAGGTATGTGGAGCCATCTTGCCAAGGAACAGACGCGTGGCGGTATTGGCTCGCGCTTTGGCCAGGGCGAAAGCCAGCTCGAGGTCGACCGTCGCCTGATTCGTAATAAGATCGCAGCTCTTCGACGCGAACTAAAGCAGGTTGAACAACGTCGCGATGTGCAATCGAAAAGCCGTATTGAATCGCCGGCGTTTCGCGTGGCGTTGGCTGGCTACACCAATGCCGGCAAGTCGACGTTGCTTAATCGATTGACGGGATCCACGGTACTTTCGCAGGATAAGCTATTTGCCACGCTCGATCCCACGACGCGCTCGTACCGTTTACCCGGTGGCCGTGGCATGACGATCACCGATACTGTCGGCTTTATTCAAAAGCTGCCCCATGGCCTGGTCGACGCTTTTAAATCTACGCTTTCCGAGGTGCTCGGCGCCGATTTGATTCTTAAAGTCGTGGATGCTTCCGATGAGGATTACGAGCGTCAGCTCGAGGCGGTTGATCGTGTCCTTGACGAGATTGGTGCCGGTGAGCGCCTGACGCTTACCGTGTTCAATAAAATTGATCTGCTCGATAGCGTCGACCGCTCGAGCTTCCGCCGGCGCTATCCCGAGGCGGTACTGTTCTCGGCTCAGACGGGTGAGGGTCTTGATGACTTAGTCGATCGTATCGCTCGTGAAGCGGCCGCTACGGATGTGTTGCTCTCGGCCGATATTCCGTATCGAGAGGGCGCGTTAATCACGCTCGTGCACGAACAGGGAACCCTCCTGCACGAGGAATACCTCGAGGACGGCGTTCGTATTGTGGCAAAGCTTCCGGCCCGTATCGCATCACGTCTTGAGCGTTACCGAACGGAATAAATCAGCTCCAATACACCCAAGATAATCGGTTGATGAAGCAGGTAGAACGGCAGTGCATGGCGTCCGAGGCTTGCGAGCGCCGGGATGGGATTCGCATAGGCCCATGCTGGCGCATCACGATTTGCTTTTTGAGGCGTGCGGGCGGCAAAGAAGCCTGTGAGGTACATAAATAAGAATGGTATGAGCGGATAGTAATCACCGGAGACAAAGTCTGAACCCGGGAACCCCAGCCAAGCTAGATAGGGGATAGGGTAGACCGCTTTAGGAATGCTCCAGGTACAGGCAAAGAGTATGAGGCAAATCGTTATACCCCATACTGCCGGCACTCTATCGAGAACCGGGCGCGCGAGCGCGACAATGGCAGTGCACGCCGCCATGCAGAAAATGATGCCGAAGTTCACCGAGTCATCAACCGAGACGAGCGTCGTTGCAATCCATACGACCAAAGCGGCAGCGGCATATTTGGCGGCACGCTTGATGTTGTTGCGCGAGAGGGTGCACATCCAGCCGGCAATAAATAAAAATACCCAACTGATGCTGGCACGCCAGATGTCCTGGAAGATGGTCTGGGTAAACCAGGGCATCTCCCAACCATATAGGTAGGCAAGGTCGTAGCAGGCATGAAATCAAGCCATCGATAGCATGGTAAACCCGCGAATGGTATCAAAGACGGTGATGCGTTTTTGCATTACGAAAACCGGCGCATCAAACCGACGACCTTGCCCAGAATCGTGGGATTTGTCGCGTAGATGGGCTCCATGGTGTCGTTTTCAGGCTGCAGGCGAACGCGCCCCTGCTCCTTGTAGAACGTTTTGACTGTTGCGGAGCCTTCGATCATGGCCACGACAATCTCGCCATTCATGGCGCTCTTCTGCTCGCGAACGATGATGTAGTCGCCGTTATAGATGCCGACGTTAATCATCGAATTGCCGTGGACCTCGAGGATAAAGGACCCCTGGTCCGTTGCGATCTCGGTCGGGATGGTAAAGGTGTCCTCGATATTCTGCTCGGCAAGGATGGGAATCCCTGCGGCGACGCGGCCTACGAGAGGCAGCGATACGGTGCCGCGGGGTGCTGTGGGCTCATCGGACTTTGAGATGGAGACGGAAGATCCGTCTTCGTCAAAGAGCTCGAGGGCGCGAGGCTTGGTGGCGTCACGCTTGAGCAGGCCGCGTGCTTCGAGTGCGGAGAGATGTGCATGTACGGTGCTAGGGGAGGAAAGGCCCACAGCCGAAGCCATCTCGCGCACACTGGGCGGATAGCCCTTCTCCTGCTGATATTCCTTGATGAAGTCGTAAATTTGCTGCTGACGCTTGGTAATTTTGCGAGCCATCAGGGATTCCTCTCTACCCATACCAAACAAATGTTCTATTTTTGCTTGACAGGAACAACTGTTCGAAGATAATAATAACCGAACACTCGTTCCCGCGCTAGACTTTTTTGTCCCCGCGGCTTGATAAAACAGTTCTCGTCAAAACAAACGAGAGGAGAACAGAATGAACGCAGCTAATATGATCCAGGGAAACCTCGCCCTTAAGCTCGAGGCGCCCGCCACGCCTGCCTTTACGGTCGTGAAGGGCGGACACTCTCATTTTCAGGCCGTGGCCACTAAACCCATTCGCACCCAGCGTGCGACCGTTGCTTTGGCTCCTGTTGCCCTGAAGGCCTCGACGATTGTTGCTGTTGCCGTAGCGTTCACCCTGTTCTTCGTGCTCGCCACGTCAGTCTTTTCTGCTCGTCACGCAGCATATGCCGATTCCGTAGCCAACGTTACCTACGAGACGGTTCGCGTGCAGCCCGGCGATTCCCTGTGGTCGCTTGCCCAGGAGCATCCCGTCGATGGCCTTTCTACGCAGGAGACTTCCGACATGATTCGTAGCGTCAATCACCTCGATCGCGGCTCTCTTGATGCTGGTGCAGTTCTGAAAGTTCCGGCTCGTTCGTAAGATTTCGGCTCGGTCGCATGGTACCCTTGTTATCGTTTAAGAGGAGGTTCCATGCGCTGTCCTAAATGCGGCAAGGCACATACCCGCGTTGTCGATTCCCGTATGCAGGAGTCGAACAACACTATCAAGCGTCGTCGCGAATGCTGTTCGTGCAATTATCGTTTTACGACGTTCGAGCGCTGCGAAGATCCTATCGAGGTCATCAAGTCCGATGGGTCAAAGCAGCGGTTCGATCGCAACAAACTGCTGGTCGGCCTGATGCGCGCCACGATTAAGCGCGATATCGATACGAAAAAGCTCAACGAGATCATCGATGATATCGAGGTGGAGTTGCGTTCGCGTACGCTGACGGCTGTAACGTCCCACGAACTGGGCGATATGGTGCTCAAGCGCTTGGCCAAGATCGACAAGGTGGCCTACATTCGCTTTGCCTCGGTCTATCGCGATTTCAAAGACGTCGACGAGTTTTTGCAAGAGCTCGACAAGCTAAGGTGATTATATGTCCAACATTACCGTCAACATTAAGCGTCTCGACCCCTCGGTCGAGCTTCCCAAATACGCTCATCCCACGGATGCCGGCCTTGACCTCCGCTCCAACGAAGACTGCACCCTCAAGCCCTTTGAGCGCCGATTGGTCTCCACTGGCTTGGCCATTGCACTGCCCGATGGCTACGCCGGCTTTGTCCAACCCCGCAGCGGCCTAGCCATTAAGCAGGGCCTGTCTATAGTCAACACACCCGGTCTCATCGACGCCCACTATCGAGGAGAACTTAAGATCATCCTCATCAACCTGGATCCCACCAACAATATCCAGATCAACAAAGGCGACCGCATCGCCCAGCTCGTCATCCAAGAAGTCCCC
Organism: uncultured Collinsella sp.; assembly: GCA_902481895.1. Classification (GTDB taxonomy): domain Bacteria; phylum Actinomycetota; class Coriobacteriia; order Coriobacteriales; family Coriobacteriaceae; genus Collinsella. The sequence continues at coordinate 8,422 of CABSYR010000017.1, forward strand.
ACAGTCAATCTCGTAGAAGTAGAAGAACTAGATAAAACCGACCGAGGAGCCGGCGGTTTCGGTTCTAGCGGCGTATTGTAATGTCCGCTCTCCCGTGGGAGGCCCCTATATATCATTCCATGCTCAATCATTCTCGCGGGGCGCTCGTATCTCTCCCGCCCGTCTCTCACACATATCATTCCATGCTCAAATATTCTCGCTTCGCTTCGCTCGCTGCGAAACTGCGCGTGGAACGATATGTGTGAGAGACGGGCGGGCGGCTACTCGCTTGAAAAAATATTTACATTCTAGTTAGCCGACGCGACAAAGGAATAGTCTCTTTATCGCGTCGGCTAACTGTATTTTCCTTTTCCGGTTTCGCCTTTGTTGGTTCTACTTGAGGGGAATCTAGTTTAGCTGCTAGTACGTAAACGCAGCTTGCCTGTGGGGGCCTTTATATCGTCCCGCGCGCAGTTTCGCAGCGTAGCGAGAATGTTTGAGCACGGGATGATATAAAGGCCCCCACAGGCAAGCGGACAGTCCGACGCTAGCGGATATGCGCAGGCTTCCCGCCCCAGTAGAAGCGGCAGAAGGCTCGTTTACGTTTTTGGGGTTTGCCTGCGAGCTCCATGGTTGCGATGGCGATTTCCTCGGCTGCGCGTGGACGGCGCAGTACCTCGCCATTGATGAGTAGTGCCTTGAGCGACTCGGGATGATCGTGGAGATGGCGAAGCGTCACGATGAGCTCGCGTGCGGTGGTGACATGCATGCTGGCGCCCATGCCGGTGAGCATGGTGGTGTTGGCCTTTTCCTGGCCATACGACTTTCCCAGCAGAATCATCGGCAGGTGTGCGCACAGGCATTCGGTAACAGTGAGTCCGCCCGATTTGAGAATTGCCAGATCGCAGCCGTGCATAAGCGCGGCCATGTCATCGACATAGTCAAGAACTGTAACGTTCTCGAGTTTCATGGCATCGAAGAGCGTTTTGAGGCGAGTGGCATATTCGGCATCCTTGCCCGGCAAAAAGACAAAGTGCATGTCCTCGAAGCTTCGCAGGAAGGGGAGGGTGTGGTCCATCTCCGCGCGAAAGCGAACGTACGGTTGAGGCAAACTAGCGCCTGCCATCACCAACACAATGGTCTTGTCGGTGGGGAGATTGAACTTCTCGAGTTCTTCCTCGCGATTGTAGTCCGTGTCGAACCCGGCGCGAATGGGGATGCCCGTAATGCGGATCTTTGCCTCGGGAACCTTACGGGGCCGGAGTGTTTCGGCCATAAACTCGTTTGCTACGCAGAATAGGTCGGTGTCCTTATGGGGCCACCAGCCCTCGACCTCGTAATCGGTCGGTACGCAAATGACGGGATAATCGATGCCCGTAATGACGCGTGCGCCGACGGCAACGTTGGCTGCCGTGATGTGCGTGGCGACCACGGCAATGGGCTTGCGAGTCCGAACGTATTCGTTAAATGCGGGGAACATGATGCGCGACCATGCCGTGCCACCGCCCCAAAGCAGGTGTCCGGTAAGGGTATAACGCCAGGTCAAATCGTAAATTGGGCGCGTAGCGCCGGTAAACGAGGCGGCCGTTTTGTTGCCGTCGAACTTTATGCGTCCAAAATCGAGGATATCCAGGACCTCAATCTCGACATCCTGCGGTATGCCCTTGGTGCCGCGTATAAGGTCGAATGCTTGTGCGATTGCGTTGGCTGCCGCCTTGTGTCCCGAACCGACCGATGCGTGGACAATGGTCACCAAAGGTTTCTGTTCGGATGACAGCAACAATTGTTCCGATTGGGGAGTGCTTTGCGTGGGCAGGGGAGCGTCATTGCCCATCTGCGTTTGATCCATCGATAACTCCCCTTCATCTAAGTTTCGCAAGGAATCATTGTAGTGCATGAGTGTCACGTTCGTCTAAATATGGGTATGAGCGCAAAGAACGCCAATCTTTCGACAGGAGGTCTCTTCATGACTACCCATCAGCCGATCGATGTTGCTATTATCGGCGGCGGCCCCGCGGGCTATGCTGCAGCCATTTACGCGGCGCGTGCCAACCTCACGACGATTGTGATTGAACAGGGCATGTCGGGAGGACAGATTGCCACAACCAATGAGGTCGAGAACTATCCGGGCATACCGCTCTTGAGTGGCGCCGAACTCGGCGAGCGTTTTCAGCAGCATGCAGAGGGCCTGGGAGCACAGGTCGCATGGAGCATGGTAACGGGCATCGATTACGATGCGGATTCAGCGCTGTTTACGGTGCATCACGATATGGGCGATACGCTGGCCTCGAGCGTTATCGCTTGCATGGGTGCCACGCCGCGATCTGCTGGTTTTGTTGGCGAGGATACGTATCGCGGTCGTGGCGTTTCGTATTGTGCGACATGCGACGGCATGTTCTTTCGTGGCAAGCAGGTTTTTGTCATCGGCGGCGGCAATGCTGCCTGTGAGGAAGCCCTGTTCTTGTCAGAAATCGCCAGCAGCGTGACCATCATCTTGCGCCGCGATCAGTTCCGGGCTCCCGATGGCGTGGTTCAAAAGATGCTCGCAAAAGATAATATTTCAGTTAGGTACCAAACTAGCATTGTGGAACTATCGGGCGAGGCCATGCCCACGACTATCACATTTAAGGACAACAGCACCGGTGAAACCTATTCCGAGTTCTTCGATCCTGGCTCGTTTGGTATCTTTGTCTTTGCTGGCACGCAGCCTCATACCGAGCTTGTAGAGCATCTGGTGGATCTGGCGCCCGACGGCGGTATTATGACCGACGAATCGATGGCCACCCGCACACCTGGCTTATTTGCTGCTGGCGATATCCGTTCCAAGCGTTTACGCCAAGTTGTGACCGCCGTTTCGGACGGAGCCATAGCGGCCACCAGTGCATACGCATTTCTCCGTAGATAAGTACGATAATATATCTTATGTAATGTTGTTATCTTTTAACAAAGTGGTTGGACGGTGCATCAATGTGCTGTCCAACCACTTTTACTTGCCGGCTATATGGTATGCAAAACTAGATAACCTAGAATACAATATAGAAAATGAACGGAGGACCTTTATGAACCACGTTAAACACGTTATTCCGATGTCCGATTCGTCGGTCAGCATTAAGCCTGAGGATATTCAGCCCACTGTGCTGCCCGATGCATTTATTCAGTCCGATATCGTGCGCAAACTCAATACGTTGAGTCTGCCGCGCTATGACCAGTTGCCCAATGTGACGCTCTACCGCGACCAGGTCATTGAGTATGTTGCGCTGTGGATGGAGCCGCTGTCTATTTGCGTTGAGCAGCCTGTCATTACGCCATCGATGATCAATAACTACGTGAAGGTCGGCCTGGTGCCTGCTCCGGTCAAAAAGCAGTATGGTCGCGAGCAGATTGCCCGCCTGATCGCTATCTGCATCTTTAAGCAGGTGCTACCTATTGCTGCGGTGCAGGCGCTCTTTAACATTCAGCGTTTGAGCTACGATGCCCCGACGGCCTTCGACTATGTGGTCGATCAGCTCGAGGCATCGATTCGTTCGGCGTTTTCTGTCGAGCAGACGCCGGTTCCCGATACGGCGCATCAGGTAACGCGTGAGTCGCTGCTTGTGCGCAGCGCGGTTTCATCCTTTGTTTCGAAAGCGTACCTGATGAGCTATCTCAAGTTCAACGGGTTTAATAGCTAGCCGACGTATAAAACGGGCGGGACAAAGAGCCATCTGTCGCTTTGTCCCGCCCGTATTTTGCTGGTTGGACTTTATTTGCCCGAAGCTACGCCCATGCCATAGCCGATGATGAGGCCGTGCATCTCGGCGTAATAGGAATCCAGGCCATTGCAGGGCATAATGATGGTCTTGGAGTCGGGCCAATGCTCAATAATGCGATCGGCCAGCGCCTGGGCGCTCGATACGTTTTCCACATGGTCGATGACGACCTCACCGCCCGTAAAGCCCTCGGCTTCCATGGTGTCGATGATCTTGTTGAGCATCTTCTTTTCGCCACGCGTGTGCCCGACGAGTTCGATTTTACCGGCCTCACTCGCCGTGCCCAAAATGCGGATATTGAGCTTGTTGGCAATGACGCCGGCTGCCTTAGGGATACGTCCGGCTTTGGCGAGGTTTTCGTAATTGCACAAACTGAAGAGGATTTTGCTGTTCTGTTCAAGACTATCGAAGTATGCGCAAGCATCCTCGAATGAGACATCCGGGTTGCTTGCAAGATAGCGGTCGAACAGCAAGAAAATGAGGTCCATTTTGCCGCCAGCTGCGCGTGAATTGACTAGATGAATCTGTCGGTCGGGCTCCTCGGCAAGAACCATATCGCGAGCCGTGGCTGCCGCGTTGTAGCTGCCCGACACGCCCTCAGAGATCGGCATGCAGATGGTCTTGTCTGCCAATTTGAAGAGCTCGGCCCACTCCCCTACGCTGGGACAAGCGCTCGAAGAAGCGTTCGTCTCCGCCTGAACAGCGCAGTTGAGCTCATGAACATCGAGCGAAAGGTCATCGACGAATTCACGCTCCCCAACTCGAATTTTGAGGGGCGCAAATGCAAAGGTGGTATGGGGTGCGGTCGGTTGCCAATCACGGAGGTTGCAGCTTGAATCGGAGATAAGTGCCCAGCTCATAGAGGGTCCTTTCTAATTGTTCTTCAACAATTATAGCTTTCTTGCTGACCGATTGGGCCGCTATCTAGTATTCAAAACTAGATAGCGGACTGCACGAAAGACAAAAGAATGGACCCCATGGCTCAAAGCCACGAGGTCCATATCCGTTTGCTTTATCTGAATACTTAGTAGCGCACGAAGATGTAGTTGTTGTTCATGCCGGCGGCAACGGAACTGATGATAACACCCGTGTTGTAGTCGGAAGCATGAATCATCTGACCACCACCGATGTAAATGCCAGTGTGGTACGAGTTGACCACAACGTCACCGGGCTGCGGATCGGACACACGCGTCCAGCCCATAAAGGTACCCGTGGTGCCCAGACGGCAATAGCGACCAGTGAGGCAATAGCTAACAAAACCAGAGCAGTCGAAGCTGTTCGGGCCAATTCCGCCCCAGGAATAAGCGCAACCAAGCTTACTGTATGCACGAGAGACAACAGAACCGCCGTCGACGGACTGGCTCGGGGCAGAAGGCGTCGGAGCCGGAGCAGGTGCGGGGGGCTGCGGCGTCGGAGCAGGTGCCGGCGTAGGAGCCGGAGTGTTGCCGCCCTGGTTGTTGTTATTGCTGGTCTGGCCACCATTGTTGGTGTTCTCGGTCGTACCGGCAGTCTCGTTGCTCACCGTGGCCTTCTCGGCGGTGCTGGCGTTGATGCCAGCCTGCAGCGCGGCGTTGGCCTCGGCCTCGGCGGCAAGCTCGGCCTGCAGCTGCGAATCCAGGGAGTTTACGACGTTCTGGGCTTCAGCCTGCTGAGCGTTAAGCTCGTCGACCTTCTTTTGCGTGGCGGCGACGTTCTTCTCCTGCTCGGTTTGCTTATCGGTGAGCTGCTGCTTAAGCTCCTTGACCTCTTGAATGGTCTGAGCCTGCTTATCAGAAACTTTGCCGTAGTAGAACAGACGGTTGAGCATATCGCTCAGGTCATCGACACCCGTCAGAACCTGAAGTAGGCTCAGGCCGCCGGTTTTGTACTCGCCGGCGACATAGGTCGAGAGCTTGGTCTGACCATCGGCGATCTCCTGCTGCTTTTGCGTGATCTCGCCAGCAGTCTGATCGAGCGCCTGCGTCTGCGTGGCGAGCTCATCGTAAATCTGCTGGGTTTGGGTACCGATCTGCTCGAGCTTAGTACGAGCAGCGGCAAGGTCGGATGCGGTATCGGCGTAGGCAGGAGCCGCGAGGCCCAAGCCCAAAACACAAGCGAGGGTTGCCGTAGCAGCGCAGCGTGCCATGTTTTTGTGCGTGTTTGCTGTGCGCATGTAGCTTCCTTTCCAGTAACTAAGGGTAACGGCTAGTCTACCGTCACCAGGCTAAAGAGCTCCACATCGTCATCAGACGGCGTGAGCTTCTCGCGCGGGTTGAGAAACGCAAGCTCAAGGATACAACCGTAACCGACAAGCTTTGCGCCCATATCTCGCACCAGTTTACCTGTTGCCTCGACGGTTCCGCCCGTCGCGACCAAGTCGTCCAGAATCAACACGGTATCTTTAGAGCTGATAGCGTCGGCATGGATCTCAATTGAATCGGTGCCGTACTCGAGCTCGTAGCTCTGGCTCACGGTCTCGCGCGGTAGCTTGCCCGGTTTACGTGCGGGAACAAAGCCGGCGCCAAGGGCTACAGCTACCGGTACGCCAACCATAAAGCCGCGAGCCTCGGGACCCACGACCTTGGTGATTCCCATGCCGGCAAAGTGCTCGGCGAGGGCATCGGTCATGGCTTTGAGCGCCTCGGGATTGCCAAAGAGCGGCGTGATGTCCTTAAAGATGACTCCGGGCTCGGGATAGTCGGGGATATCGACGATTTGAGATTCGAAGTCGTACATTGCATGACCTTTCAATGGGTTGCCGAAATTACAGCAGCTGTTATTTGCCCGCGGTGGCGGTTCCGGAGTGCGAAGGGGCGACAACCTTGAGCGGCTTTACGAGAGAATCCTCGTGTGGAGCCGGCGCAGCTATCTCTTCGTTTTTGGCCTTGGTGGACTCGGAACGAGTGATTTCCTCATCGAGTGCATCGATGTCGGCGTCCTCGACCACGGCGTTGAGCGACTCAAAAACGCGGTTCTTGAGCAGTGCGGTGTGCACACCTTCCGTTAGGTCGTGAAGCTTCTTAAACGCACGTTCGAGCTTGGCGTCGCGCTCGTCATCGGAGGTATCCATTCCGAGCATGCTCACGAGCACCTGCTCAAACATCGAGGACTCGCGGTTGGCGGAAGACACGTACTGACGCAGGTTGCGCGGCTCGATATGGAAGCGTGACAGCTCGGAGCAGTAGCGGATGATCGGAAAATCGCGACCATCGACGAGCTCACGATTCTGTGGACTCTTGATGATGCGAATGAGGTCGTTCTCGGCGAGCGAGCGGATAAACGAAATCTCGACGCCCAACATATCGGGAATGGTCTCGATGGGATGCAGCTTTTGTTTAGTCTCCTTGGGCTCCGTCTTGAGAGGAACATCGGACAGCAAGCCCACCTCGTAGGCGAGCGTTGACAGGTCCGTGGCGTTTTCCAAGCGCTGCTTAATCACGTTGAGCGGCATGTAGCGGGTCTTCTGCAAGTGCAGGATGACCTCCAGGCGATCAACGTCCTCCTTGGAGTACTGACGGTATCCCTTAGGCGTACGATGAGGGGTAATGAGCCCCTCATCCTCTAGAAATCTAATTTTTGAGTTCGAAAGATCGGGGTATGCGCCTCGAAGTAGGTTGACGACTTGGCCGATACTCAGATAGTTGCGTTCGGCCATGCCCTACTCACCGGTTTCGATGCGCTCCGGCGTGCTCTCGTGGTAGATGAGCGTAAACGTACCGATCTGGACGGAAGAACCGTCGTGCAGCGGGGCTGCATTGACGATGGCACCGTCGACCCAGGTGCCATTGAGCGAGCCCAAGTCCTCGATGCGAGCGCCGAGGCCCTCGCGAATAATGCGCGCGTGGCTGCGCGAAACGGTCATGTCATTGAGGAAGATGCCGTTTGCAGGATCGCGGCCGATGGTGGTCACGTCGTCCTCGAGCTCAAAGGCGGCACCAGTCTGCGGACCCTTGACGATGGACAGAACGGGGGCGGTGATGCGCACGTTGGCCATGAGGTCGGGAACGGTGACGTCGCTTGAAGGCACGCGGAATACGCAGGTAGCGTCAGCAGTCTTATCATTCTGAGGCATATTGTTAACCATGTTGTCCATGACAACCCCTAACTTATCGCGGACGTGCCGCAAATAATGAACCGTACGTAATCATACCCCAATGAATCAGTCTTCGATTTCAGGGTTCAGAAAGTCGATGTCCTCGTCCTCGGGATGCGTGAGAGCCTGTTTAATGGCCGCTCCGCCCTTAATGGAGTAGATAACAGCCGTGAGCATGGAGAAGATCACGCCGCCGTACACAAAGAAGATGCCGAGGGGCACCGAGCTTCCGTTGAGGCCCGGGAAGGCCTTAAGGGTTGAAGGTAAAAGATGCAGGCCGTCAATAACGGGGAAACCGAGCAGCATGAGCGAGAAGCCGGTCATGAGCAGCGCAGTGGCAATCTTTCCGGGAAACACGACATCGATGGGACGACGGTGGTAATGGCGTACGATGAGCGTGCCAAGGCCCAGGTAGATGTCGCGACCGATGATGAGTACGCAGACCCAGATAGGCAGCTCGCCACGGACCACCAGGCCCAAGACGCCCGTAAACAGCAGCGCGCGGTCGCAGATGGGATCCATGACCTTGCCGAGCCACGAGACCGTCTTGGTCATGCGGGCGATCTGCCCGTCCATCCAGTCGGTGGAGGCGGCGATGGCATAAATCACGATGGCGACGATGCGGTTGTTATCCGTCACAAACAGGTACAGAAAGACGAGCGTGAGGATCAGGCGCGTAAAGGTGATGAAATTGGAGATCGTGAAGATCTTATTCGACGGGTAATCGGAAGTGCCGATAAGCTCCTTTTTGATCTTCTTTTTGATTCCCACAGGACTCCCCCGCTGGTTAACGACAAAACTTTCGATACTATACCCGTTCCTGCGATGTCTATCCAGTGCAAGCATAGAGAGTCCAGACATGTGGAGGACGTTGCTGGTCGGCACGTGGAGTCGCATTCGTGTACATCAGCCTCCAAACATGTCGAAAAATGTCGATTTTGGTGGCTGATGTACACGTTTTGATTCGGTAATCACATCGAGCGGGAACGTTGTTGCTTTAAGCAAAATAATCATGGTGATTAAAACAAAAAAGGTCAGGCAATAGGTGCCTGACCTGCAAACTTCTGGTCGGGACGACTGGATTCGAACCAGCGACCCCTTGACCCCCAGTCAAGTGCGCTACCAAGCTGCGCCACGTCCCGAAGCTTTTGTTTGTTGCTCTGCTCTCGCTCGCAACAAGGAGTATATTAACTCGAAACTTTAGCCTTGTGCAAGAACTTTTTTACAAATTTTGAAGCAAGTCCAAAATTGTATCTGCGAGCTGGGGTTTTGTTAGCACAGGAAGTTCTTGCGTACCCGCCTTACTCACGATCCAGGCCTTGTTCGTATCGGTTCCAAAGCCCGAATCGGCGCGTGAGACATCGTTGGCGATAATGGCATCGCAGCTCTTGCGGGCCAATTTGCGTTCGGCGTACTCGACAACATTGTCGGTCTCGGCCGCAAAGCCGATCACGCACCGCTCGCCCTTCTGACGCGAAAGCTCGGCTAAGATGTCAACGGTCTCGACGAGCTCGATTCGATCCAGGCGCTCGTTAGCCTTTTTGAGCTTATGGTCGGCAGGGGCCGCCGGGGTATAGTCGGCGACGGCAGCCGCACAAATTGCCGCATCGGCCGTCTGGAAGGCGCTCAGTGCCGCCTGGAGCATCTCTGCGGCGGTTTGCACGCGCACGCACTCCACGCCGCGGGGAACATCGAGCGATGTCGGTCCCAACACGAGCGTGACTTCGGCACCGCGGCGTGCGGCCTCCCCCGCCAGGGCGATGCCCATCTTGCCCGAAGAGCGGTTGCCAATGAATCGCACCGGATCGATCGGCTCGTGCGTGGGGCCGGCGGTAATCACGATGCGCTTACCTGCCAGGTCCTTAGGCGCGGGGTTGAGCACCTCACAGACAGCCTCGACGATGTCCTCGGGCTCGCTCATACGTCCGGTGTCCACGTCGCCGCAGGCAAGGTAGCCGCTGCCGGGTCCCACCACATGGACACCGCGCTCGCGCAGCGTGGACATGTTGGCCTGTGTCGCCGGCGCCTTCCACATGCCGTTGTTCATAGCGGGTGCGATCACGATGGGTCGCGGCGTCGCAAGCAGCGTGGTGGAGATGAGGTCGTCGGCGATGCCGTTGGCCATCTTGGCGATGATATTGGCCGTCGCGGGCGCCACGACCACCAGATCGGGCTCCTGCGCCAGCGAAATGTGGTGGATGGGGTCGGAGGGATCGTCGAATAGGCCCACAGCAACGGGCTCGTTGGTGAGCGCGCGGAAGGTGAGCGGGCCCACAAACTCGGTGGCATGCTCGCTCATAACGACCTTGACGCGCGCACCGCGCTTTTGCAGCAGGCGCACGATATTGCACGACTTATAGGCGGCGATCCCGCCGGTAATGCCCAGCAGGATCGTTTTTCCCTCAAGTTGCATTGAATTGTTGGATGCCGCCATCGTTTAAGCTTCCTTGCTCGGGAGCACCAGGAGACGGTGGCAGTACGGGCAGTGCGTAATTGACCTGCCGTCGTGGTTGAGGTCGCTCATGGACGATGCCTGCAGTGCGGTGTGGCAAACCGTGGGGATGTTGCCCTGGATGGTCTCGACCGCCAGGCCGCGGAACTGCTTGAGCAGACGCTCGTAGTCGGTGAGCACGTCGGCCGGCAGCGTGGCAGCAAGCGCGGTGCGCTCCTTCGTGGCGGCGTCAATCTGAGCCTGCAGGTCGGCAGCCTTGGCACGGGCGGCCTTGGTGTCGGCCTTTACGCCCTCCTCGAACTTGGCGATGATGGCCTGTGCGCGAGCCTCGCGGTCGAGCGCCTCCTTATGGGCGACAACGACGTCCTTGCGGGTGTGCTCGATCTTGTCCAGACGCTTGGCCAGGGTGGCGAGCTCGTTCTCCAGGTCCTGAACCTCGCGGTAGTCGGAGCCGTCGACGTGGCGCTTCTTGGCAGCCTCGATGGCGTTGTTAGTCTGAATCTCGGTGGTGTTGAGATCGTCAAGCTCAATGTCCAGATCCTTGCGCTGGGCGTAGAGCTTGGTCATCTCGGACTTGAGCTTCACATAGGTCTTGCGCTTGGAAGCGAGCTCCTTGAGCTCCGGCATATTGGCAAGTTCGCTCTTGTTGCGGGCGAGCTCCAAATCGATCTGTTGCAGCTTGAGTAGCGTAGCGCCGGCGCTCATAAGTTCTCTCCTTTTGTCACAGTCCACCATTGGCAAGGGTTCAGTATTTTAATCGCATGACGGGGGTCGACCCCGGCGTCAACTGCAGAGTTCATCAATATATCAACGAACGGCTCCTCAGAGCGGTCGTGACCGAGCAAGATCACCGGCAGCCCGCGTAAGGCAAGGTCTTGCGTCACGTGGTAGCCCGCCTCGCCCGTCACGACAACGTCCGCGCCCGCGGCGATCGCGAGCTCTCCAAAGTCGCCCAGGGAGCCGCCCAAAATGGCGACGGTGCGGCACGGGCGATCGGCTTCGCCCCACACACGCGGGTCGCTGCCGAAGGCCGTGGCAGCACGGGTGGCAAGATCGCGCAGCGTGCACGGGTCGTTGAGCGTTGCAAGCGCGCCCAGACCGGTTGCCTCGGGGTCGTCCACGTGCTCCAGTGAGCTCATGGGTGCGGCACCCAGCAGCTCACTCAGGCAGACACGGGCTTCGTGCGAGCGGTCCAGGTTGGTGTGGAGCGATATGATGCTCACGCCGCAACGGGCCGCCTCATAGAGTGCCGCGCTGCACTGGGGGCGAGTGGCATCCGCCGGGCAAAACGCCTCGGGCGCCTTGATGTAGATAGGATGATGCGTCAACAACACGTTGGCACCGGCCTCCTGGGCGCGGTGCACGTTGGCTTCGGTCGCATCGAGTGCGCAGGCAACACCGGTAATCTCCGCGGCAGGGTCGCCGATGGAGAGTCCTACATGATCCCAGCCCTCGGCGTCCGCCTTGGGATAGCGCGCAAACAGGGCGCGCTCGAGCTCGGCGACGATCATGCGGCGCCCACGATCAAGAGCAGCGTCTGGGCAAACTCGTCCAGATCGCCTGGATTCACGCGGTCATCGAAGGAGATGCGCAGTGCGCCTAGCGCCTGCTCGCGACCAATGCCCATGGCGCTGAGAACATGGCTCGGGTCCATGCTGCCGCTCGAGCACGCCGAGCCGGCCGAAACCTCAAAGCCGGCGGCGTCGAGCTTGATGATGAGCTCCTCGGAGTCCATGCCGTCAATGTAGATCGATACCATGCCGGGCAGACGGTCGGCCTGCACATAGTCGCCCATAGTGGCGTGAATGCGCGGATGAGCCGTAAGCGTGGCGTAGAGCTTGTCGGAAAGAGCTTGCAGCGTCGTACGCTCCTGGGCCACGCGGGGCGCCAACGTGCGGGCGGCAGCGGCAAAGGCCAGCTGCGTGCGCAGGTCCTGCGTGCCGGCACGACGTCCGGCTTCCTGTCCACCGCCAAAGATGCGCGGACGCAGCGGCGTGCGGTTCTTAAGGTAGAGTGCGCCGGATGCCACGGGACCGCCGATCTTGTGCGCGGCAACGGTCATAGCATCGACGCCCAGCTCGGTGACATCGAGCGGAATATGCAGATAACCCTGGATGGCATCGGTGTGGAACAGGGCGCCGACAGCATGTGCAGCGGCGGTCAGCTCGCGGATGGGCTGCACCACGCCGGTCTCGTTGTTGGCAACCATGATGCTCACGAGCGCCACGTCGTCGCCGAGCAAGTCGCTCAGCGCGGCAGGCTCAATGTAGCCCATGCGGCAGGGCTGCACCAGGTCGACGGTAAATCCGGCGGCACGCAGCAGCGGCAGGTTGTCCAGAATCGAATCGTGCTCGATGGCCGACACGATTACACGATCGCGCTTGCGATCGCGCTGACGAGCGCCCTCGGCAAGACCGAGCAGCGCCAGCTGGTTGGCTTCGGTGCCGCCGTTGGTCAGGACAATCTCGGACGGGCGGACGCGCGCGCCAAAGCTGCGGGCAATCTCGCGACGTGCAACCTCCAGACGCGCGGCGGCTTTGCGGCCAAGCGAGTGTAGCGAGTTGGGGTTGACGCCGGCAAGCTCGCTGTCGTCGTACTCGCGCTGCGCAAGGAGCGCCTCGGCGCGCATGGGCGTCGAGGCGGCATAGTCAAGATTCACGGGTATGCGGTTTTGACCTGCGGTCATAAGGGTTTATGCCTCCTGTGCGGCCTCGTTGCCCAGCTTCTGCAGCAGCGCAACCTCGGCAGCGGGATCTTGGGACTTAAATACGGCGGAGCCGGCCACCAGGACATCGGCACCGGCCTTGACGACCTCGGCGATGTTTTTGGAAGAGATGCCGCCGTCGACCTCGATCATGGGCGACACGCCGTGGCGCTCGCACATGGCCTTGAGCTCTTGGAGCTTAGCGATGGTGCCCGGGATAAAGCTCTGGCCGCCAAAGCCTGGGTTCACGCTCATGAGCAGCACCATATCGACGACGTCGATGATGCTCTCGAGCACGCACACGGGGGTGGCGGGGTTGAGCACAACGCCGGCCTTGACGCCGCGCTGCTGCAGATGCGTGAGCGTGCGGTGCAGGTGCGTGGAAGCCTCGTAGTGCACGGTGATCATGTCGGCGCCGGCGTCGGCGTACCAATCCACCGTCTCGTCGGGGTTCGATACCATCAGGTGCGCGTCGACCGGTACATCGGTGGAGCGCTTGACGGCCTTAAGGATGTCAACGCCAAAGGTGAGGTTGCCGGTAAAGTGGCCGTCCATGACGTCGAAGTGCACGTAGTCGGCGCCGGCGATCTTGTCGAGGTCGCCCTTGAGGTTGGCCATATCGGCCGAAAGGATGGACGGAGCGATTTTAATGGAACCCATGGTAGAAGCCTTTCTGCGCTAGTCGGTGAGTCCGTAGAACTCTTGGGAGGGTACGCGGTCGGTAAGAATCTCGAGCGCCCTATCCAAAGTAACACCGTTGTAGAGCGTTTGCTCCACGGCAAAGGTGAGCGGAATGTCTACGCCCAGTGAACGGGCGAGCTCGCTGACGCTGCGGGCCGCGACGGCGCCTTCGACCACCATATGCGTGCGCGTCTGATACTCGTCGAGCGACACGCCGTGGGCAAACTCGTAGCCAAAGGTGCGGTTGCGCGAATGCTCCGAGGTGCAGGTGGCAATGAGGTCGCCCATGCCGGCGAGTCCCATGCAGGTCATAGCTTGACCGCCGCGGGCGTGCACCAGACGGCTGATCTCGGCCAGGCCGCGCGTCATGATAAGGGCAAGCGTATTGTCGCCGGCACCGGTGCCGGCGGAGATGCCGCACACGATGGCGATAACGTTTTTCATGGCGCCGCAGACCTCGACGCCGGTCATGTCCTGCGACAGGTAGATGCGGAAGGCCGTGGATAGGAGCAGGTCCTTAAAGGTCTCCCCTATCTGCGGATCTTTGCTTGCGATGACGGCGGCAGAAAGTCCGCCGCGGCAGATTTCCTCAGCATGGTTGGGGCCCGAGAGCGCCGCCACGCGCGACTCGTTGCCGATCTCGCTGGCGATGACCTCGCTCATGAGCAGGCCGGACTCGGGCTCAATGCCCTTGGTGAGGCAGAGCGCCGGGGTATCGGCGGCGATAAAGGGAGCGGCCTGGTGGCACACGCTGCGAAGGTGGGTCGAAGGAACGGCAAAGATGATGGCCTCGGCACCGTCGAGCGCCTGCGCCAGGTCCGTGGTGGCGACGACGTTGCCGGGCAGCTCGTAGCCCACAAGGTAGCGGGGGTTGCGGTGCTCGCCATTGATGCCGGCGGCCGTCTGCTCGCTATGGGCCCACATGGTCACGCGCTCGGCTCGCGCGGCGGCAAGGCCGGCGACGGCGGTTCCCCAGGAGCCGGAGCCAATCAGCGCAACATTCATGACTCTCTCCTACTTATCGTCGGGCTCGGTGACGCGCTTGGTAAACGAGAGCTTGGACTCCTTACCGGTCATGAGCTTATTGATGTTCGCACGATGGGCCCACACCACGGTGATGCCGATCATCGCCATGCAAAACTTAAGTCCCAGGCTGCTGTACGGAAAGACCGCGCAGGCAGCGATGGGAAGACCGATGGCGGCGGCAAGCGAGCCCACCGACACAAACTTGGTGATTGCGACGGCCACGATAAACATGCCCAGCAGCGACAGACCAATAGGCCAGTACCAGGCGAGGATGACACCCAGACCAACTGCGATACCCTTGCCGCCGTGGAAGTTGAGATAGGGCGAGAAGATATGGCCCCACACGGCTGCCAGGCAGATGACGCCGAGCATCCAGTCGCCGGGGGCACCGGGCGCCATAATGTTCGGCGGAAAGCCATAGCCCAAGTCGGCAATGAGCGGACGCGCGATAAGGACGCAGATGGCGCCCTTAAGGCAGTCGAGCAGCAGCGTGAGCGCGGCCACCTTGGGGCCGGCCACACGCAGGGCGTTGGTGGTGCCGATGTTGCCGGAGCCCGCCTTGCGAATGTCGGTGTGGTTGAACACGCGGCCCAGGATCAGGCCAAACGGAATCGCTCCGATAAAGAACGAGACCACGGCGCAGATGGCGGTCAGCAGAATCGGATTATGCATCCTTTTGCTCCTTCTTCCTAAAGAAGAGTCGAATGGGCGTGCCGGCAAAGTCGAAGGTCGAGCGCATGCGGTTCTCCACATAGCGCTGGTAGGTGTCGTTGACCAAGTCGCTGTGGTTGACGAAGAACGTGAACGTCGGCGGGTTGACGCCCGTCTGAGTCACGTAGTGCATGCGCAGGCGGCGCTTGCCGTCCACCACGGTATGACCGAACTCGCGCAGGTCGGTGAGGAACGTGTTGAGGCGCGAGGTGCTGATCTTTTGCGAGCGCGTCTTTTCGGCGGCGTCGACCATCGCCCAGATCTTCTCGACGCTGCGGCCAGTGAGGGCAGAGATGCGCAGGTACTGGGCCCAGGGAGCCATGACGCCCAGACGGCGGTCGATGGTCTCCATGCAGGCCTCGCGCTTACGGTCGTCGTCGAGCAGATCCCACTTGTTTAGCAGCACAACGATGGCACAGCCGCGCTCGATGGCAAGACCCATGACCTTCTGGTCCTGTTCGGTAACGCCAACGGAGGCGTCGACGACGAGCAGCGCCACGTCGGCGCGGTCGATGGCGCGCAGGCCGCGGACCATCGAGTAGTACTCGATGTTTTCGTACACGGTGCTCTTCTTGCGGATGCCCGCGGTATCGACCATGCGGTAGTGCTTGCCGTTGCGTTCGACGACCGTGTCGATGGCGTCGCGCGTGGTGCCGGCAATGTTGGACACGATGGAGCGGTCGGCGCCCAGGATGCGGTTGAACAGCGAGGACTTACCGGCGTTGGGGCGGCCGATGATGGCGACGTTCAGCGCGTCGGGGAACTCATCGGCGACCTCGTCCTCTTCCTCCGGAAGCAGGGCCACGATATCGTCGAGCAGGTCGCCCGTGCCATGACCATGCAGGGCCGAGAGCGGCGTGGGCTCACCGATGCCGAGCGAATAGAACTCCCAGATGCTGTCGTTCTCGCGATCGGGGTTGTCGAGCTTGTTCACCAGCAGAAAGACCGGCTTGTCGCAGCGCTTGAGCATGCGGGCGACCGACTCGTCCTCCTCGGTGACGCCGGTGCGGCCGTCGACCACAAACAGGATGACGGCGGCTTCCTCGGCGGCGGCGAGGGCCTGGTCGCGAATGGACGTGGCGAAGACGTCATCGCTCTTGAGCGGCTCGATACCGCCCGTGTCGACGATTGTGAACTCGCGGCCGTTCCATTCGGCCGTGTGATACGAGCGGTCGCGCGTAACGCCGCGGGACTCGTGGACGATGGCGTCCGAGGTCTGGGCCAGGCGGTTAACGAGCGTGGACTTGCCCACGTTGGGGCGTCCGACGACGGCGACGATAGGTTTCATCTGCACTCCTTTAATGGGTAGGGTCAGTGGAAATGTTAGAGTCCGCGGGCACAATGCCAAGGATGTGCTCCAGGGTATCGAGCAGCTCATGCGGCATGGTCGACACCACATGAACCTCGGCGCCGCGACTGGTAAGGCTTGCGAGTAAATCGTCACGATGATACTCGTCAAGCGTCATGCCGTCAGCGTTGAACATGAGCTTAGGCACAAAGAGCATAACCCCCGAGAGGCCCTGCGGCAGCTGTTCCAGAATGTCGCAGGCGACGATGAGGCCGGTCACGTCCACGTTGCCGCCAAAGTAGCGATTCTTGATGGCCGTGACGGTGCCGGCGAGCCCCTGCGGCGATTCCACAAAGCGGGCCACTGTGTCGCGTGCGCTGGCGCCCGAGAGGCACAGCAGGTGCTGGCTGCGAGCGGCGATGGCCTCGCGGACGCGGGCCAGTCGCTCGGCATCGGCGGCAATCACATCGTCCGTCTCGTCTAGGTATGAGCGGATCATGCCGATGCCGTCGTAGTACTGCGGGTAGCCGTCGTAAAAGTCTGCCTCGGGAGGATCGATGCCGGCGTCCAGGTAGAACTCGTCGCTCATCTGGAAGGTGTGACGGCCAAAGCGCTCATAGGCGCGGTCCTGGAACGGTCGGATCATGGCAATGGTCTCGCGCGCGAGCTCGGGCTTGTCGCTGTAGGACCAGCTAAAGCGGTTCTGATGCTTGGTAAAACCAAGCGGCACGATGCCCAGGCTTGTGATTTGCTCGTGCTCCTCGCAAAAGCGCAGAGTCTTTTCCAGCTCCTCGCCGTCGTTCATGCCGGGGCACAACACGATCTGCGCGTGAATCTCGATGCCGGCGGCCATGATGGCCTCGAGCACGTCCATGCCGCGCTGGGCGTTGCGGCCCATCATGCGGCGGCGGACATCGGGGCTTACGGCATGGACCGAAACGTTCATGGGGCTCATGTTGCGGTCGATGACGTTTTGAACATCTTCGTCGGTGAGGTTCGTCAGCGTGACAAAGTTGCCCTGCAAAAAGCTCAGACGGTAGTCGTCATCGCGAATATAGAGCGTAGAGCGGCCGCCCTTGGGCAGCATCGTCATAAAGCAGAACACGCAGGCGTTCACACAGGTGCGCATGCCATCGAAGATAGGGCCGTCGAACTCCAGACCCCAGTCCTCGCCCGGGAAGCGGTCGAGCTCGACGGGGGTGACGCTGTTGTCGCGCGGGTCGAATACCTCCAGCTCGACGATGTCGTCATCTGCCTCCCAGAGCCACACGATCATATCGGTAAGTTGCTCACCGTTGACCGTGAGCACGCGCATGCCCGGCTCGATACCCACATCCCACGCGGGCGATTCGGGACGCACGTTCTTTACGAGCGCGCCCTCACCCGGCTCGGGGTCGCGGCTGCGCCCGTAATCGGCCACCTCGGCGGCGTATGCGGGTACGGTCTGGTCCATGGTTAGCGGCAAAGCTCCTTGATGCGCGTGACAGCGCGTTCGATGTGTTCTTGTGGGGTGGAGGCTCCGGCGGTGATACCGATGTGGTGAGCGTCGGTAAACCACGCGGCCTGGAGCTCGGAAGCTTCCTCGATGTGATACGTGCGCTCGCAGGCGTCTGCGCAAATCTGCGCCAGGCGGCGGGTGTTGCCCGAGTTCTTGCCGCCCACCACGACCATGCAGTCGCAGCGGTTGGCAAGTGTGGCTGCTGCCTGTTGACGCTCACTCGTGGCGGCGCAGATGGTGTTGATCACACGCAGCTCCTGCACGTGCGGGGTGATAGCTGCCACGACCTCGGCGAGGTTCTGCGCGGTCTGGGTGGTCTGCACAACCAGGCCTACCTTGCCCTTGAGCGACAAGGCGTTGGCGTCGGCGGCACAGCTCACGACCTGCGCATCATCGCCGGCGTGACCCAGAATGCCCTCGACCTCGGGATGGCCCGGCTCACCCACGACGAGTACGCGATAGCCCTCGCGCACCAGCCGCTCGGCGGCCACGTGGACCTTCTTGACGTAAGGGCAGGTGGCGTCGACCACGTTGAGATCGCGCTTGCGGGCAGTATCGATCACCTGTGGCACCACGCCGTGGGCGCGGATGATCACGGTACCCGACGATGCGTCGTCCAGGTTCTCGGCCAAGCCAACGCCTGCCTCAGCGAGCTCGCGTACCACGATGGGGTTATGGATGAGCGGACCCAAGGTATGGACCTGAGTGCTCTCCCCTGCCTGCGGCGCGGCGGCCAGCGCCATGTCGAGCGCGCGCTGTACGCCGTAGCAAGTGCCGGCGTGGGCGGCGATTTCGATGGTGGGGGCGTCTGACTTGCCGGCAACGGCCTCGACGGTATTCATGACATCCTCGCCCATGGCTAGAACCTGCCCGGATGCTCGGCGCACAGCTCGTCTCGCATAGCGTAGACGCGGTTCATGGCCTCGGACTCAAACCATTCCAGGCGCTCCGTGCGCTTAAGCCCAGCCGGTGCGTCGGAAAGCGAGACGCCCTTGCCGGCGCGGATCCAGCACTTCTTGGGACGCATGATCTTTTTGCCTGCAGGCGTGATGTCGGACCAGCCGCAGATGGCGAGCGGGTTCACAGGTGCCTTGCCCATCTGGGCGATGAGCGCAAAACCGCCGTGGACCTCGGGCTTGATCTCGCGCGAGCGGATGCGCGTGCCCTCGGGGAAGATCAGGACGTCCTCGCCGCGCTGCAACGCATGCTGGGCGGCGCGCAGGCACTTCATGTCGGCGGTACCGCGCTCCACGGGGATGCCGCCGACGCGGCTAAAGGCCCAGCGCACAATCTTGCTCTTGGCGAACTCGGACTTGAAGATGGGACGAATGCGGCGGCCCCCAAAGAACAGCGCCGTCTCTACGGCCAAGAGCTCGGCCATCGAAGTGTGGTTGCAGATGACCACGCTGCCGCGGCCTTCCTGGCGCTCAAACAGAAGATCGGCGTCCTCGACCTTCCAGCGCCACATGAGCTTGGAGAAGGCCCAAAGGATGGCCATGACTACGGCGACGGTGCCGCGGATGAGCACGGGGAACTCTGCATAAGGAGCGTTGTAATAATCCTCGGGCGTCTGCTTAAACAGGCGCATGGGCTACCTCCTTTGGTTGATGAGGTCTTCGATAATGCGGACGACCTCGTCGATGGTGTGGGCGGTGGAGTCGACGTGTACGGCGTCCTCGGCGGGCACGAGCGGGGCGACCTCGCGGCTGCTGTCGAGCTTATCGCGCTGCTTGAGGGCGTCGAGGGTCTCGTCGACCTCGGCTTCGAGCTGCTCGGACGTGAGCGGCTGAGCGTCGTTTTGGTGACGCTGCAGCACGCGGCGGCGGGCGCGCTCGCGCGGGTCGGCGGTCAGGAAGACCTTGACCTGCGCGTTGGGGAACACGACGGTTCCGATGTCGCGACCCTCGGCCACGATATCGCGGTCCTCGGCTGCGCGGCGCTGATGGATGAGCATGGCCGCGCGCACGCCCGGGTAGGCCGAGACCTTGGACACATTGGCGTCGACCTGCGGGGTGCGGATGGCAGCAGAGGCGTCCTGGCCGTCAATGGTCAGGCGCGTATCCTCGCCGGTGCCGTTGGTAAAGCGAATTTCGATCTGCTCGGCGAGGGCGTCGATTGCCGCCTCGTCGTCCAGATCGATGCCGCGGTCGAGCGCGGCGAAGGTGACGGCGCGATACATGGCACCCGTGTCGAGCTTGTTAAAGCCCAGCTGGCGGGCGATCTCCTTGGCGATGGTGGACTTGCCGGAACCGGCGGGGCCGTCGATGGCGACGATCATGCAATGCTTCCTTTCGATGGTTGACGTGCTGGTATGGTTCGCGGGCGTTGGGGCGCGGCGGGTTGCCTAGCCCGTGTAGCGCTCGCGGTAGGTGTTGCGCTTGGGTGCGGAGCCGTGGCTGCCGTGGTGACGCGTGCGGCTGGCGGGGGTTTCCTGGGGCTTGCCGCTGTTGCGCTTGGAGCTGGCTTGCTTAGGCGGGATGCCACCGGCCTTGAGGATCTGTACCTCGCGGTCGGTGAGCTCGCGCCACGAGCCTTTGGCCACGTCCTTGAGCTCGAGGCCGGCAAAGTTGCAGCGATGCAGACGGATTACCGGGTGGTGGATCTTGCTCAGCATGCGCTTGACCTGGTTCTTGCGACCTTCGCGGATGATGACCTCCACGGCGGTGGTGCCGGGCTTGACGCCTTGGGGAGCTACGGCTTCGGCCTCGCGCGCGTTGATGACTCGGCAGATTGCCGGCTGGCAGAGGCCGTCGTCGAGGTCGATGCCGCGGCGGAGCGGGTCTAGATCGCGGTCGGACAGACTGCCGTCCACCAGCGCCTGGTATGTCTTGTAGACGTGCTTGCTGGGATGCAGCAGGTCCTGCGAAAGGTCGCCATCTGTGGTAAAGAGCAAAAGACCCGTGGTGTCGCGGTCCAGGCGGCCCACCGGGAAGAGCCCCGGAAAGCGGTTGCGCGGTACCAGGTCGGCCACGCAGGGGCGCTCCTTCGGGTCGCTCATGGTGGTGAGGTAGCCGGTCGGCTTGTAGAGCATCAAGTACACGGCGCCCTGGTTGAGCTTGACGGGCATGCCGTCGACCTCGATGTGATCGTGGTCGACGTCGACCTTGATGCCCAGCTCGGTCGCGACCTGGCCGTTGACGGTCACGCGGCCGGCGGTCATCAGGTCCTCCGAGCCGCGGCGGCTCGCCACGCCCGCACGCGCCAAAAAGCGCTGCAGGCGCATGGTGTGCGGATAGACGGGCTGGGCGTCGGTTGCTGGTACTGCGTTGCCCATGGCGCGCGTCTCCCCTACTTCGTTAGTCCTCGTCATGCAAATCCTCCGAGGTCTCGTCGACGACCAGGGTTTCCAAGTCCTCGACTGCCTCAACATCTTCAACATCGGTATCGAGCAGTTCGCGCTCTTCGTCCAGATCTTCGGCCTGCTCCTCGAGCGTGGACTGAATGCTGCGGCCGCTTAGACGCTCGCGGATAAACTGGCGCGACTGCTCGTCGGGGGCAAACTGCTCCAGATCGGGCAGGTCGCGGGTGGAGCGCAGGCCGAACTTTTCCAAGAAGGCGTTGGTCGTGCCGTAGATGATGGCTTGACCGCGCTGGGGATCGCGGCCGAGCTCACGCACCAGGCCCTTGTCCACGAGCGACGCGATGACGCCGTCGGAGTTGACGCCGCGGATGCCCTTGACCACCTCGCGCGTCACGGGCTGGTGGTAGGCGATGACGGCCAGGGTCTCGAGCGCCGCCTGCGACAGCTTTTGCGTGTCCCAGCTCAACACGTAGGCCTCGACCACGTCGTGGTAGGCGGGGTGCGTAAACAGGCGCCAGCCGCCGGCGACCTCGCGAAGCTGAAAGCCGCGGTTGGCCTCCTCGTACTCAACCTTGAGCTCGGCGAGCAGCGACGCGCACTCGCCGGGGGCGATATCCAGTGCGCCGGCCAGCGCGGGCGCACTCACCGGGTCGCTCGATACCAGCAGCAGCGCCTCGAGGGCACCTTTGAGGCTGTTTGCCTCCAGCGTGGAAAGGGTTGACATGGTTGCGGCTCCTATTCGGTGAGCTCGGGGCCCTCGCCGGGCACGTATGCCTCGGCTCCCTCGACTCGTTTGATTTGAATGGTTCCAAAGATCTCGTCTTGGCTCAACGTGAGCGAGCCGCGCTTGGCGAGCTCGAGCATGGCCAGGAAGGTGACGACGAGCTGTTCGGTGGTGGCGTCGCCGTCCAGCAGCTCGCGGAAGGTGCAGGTTTGGTGCGCCATGGTAAAGCGGTCGACCGAGGCCACGGTCAGGTCGAGCGGCACGCGATGCGGTGCCACGTGCTCGGCCTCCAGCAGGAAGGTCTGGCGCTTGCCGTCCAGGTCGGCACAGATGACGGCGAGGCCGCGCAGGGTGATGCCGGCCAGGTAGTCGGGCATGAGGCCCAAGAACTCGGGGTCGGGGCCGGCCACACGCGGGTGCATGCGGCTTTCGGCCTGCATGCGGGCACCGAGGGCCGCAGCCGCGCCTTTAAACTGTTTGTAGGCAATCAGGCGTTGGATCAGGACCTCGCGCAAGGAGTCGCCGTCGAGCGTGCTGAGCTCCTCGAGGTCTTCGTCGAACTCGTCATCGTCGTCATCGGCTTTGCGCGGGGCCTCCTGCGGCACCAGAGAGGCAGCCTTGATGTCCAAAAGGGTTGCCGCGACCAGCAAAAAGTCGCTCGCCACGTCCAAGTCCAGCGCCCCGATGCGTTCGGCCTCGGCAAGGTACTGCTCGGCCACCTCGCTAATGGAGATGGCGCCGATATCTACTTTTTGGCGGGTTACCAGCTGTAGCAGCAGGTCGAACGGTCCGCTGTAGACCTGCGTCGACACGCGATACGACATCTTCGACCTCCTTTGACGGCGCCTTCGCGGCGCGGTTTGGGTGCATGTTGCGACCGTTTTGCACGGTCGACCTGTAAGTTTACCTTAGATGCCGGCGATTGCGAAGTTGAGCAGCTGCTCAGCTAGCGGATACACGGTAACGTCGAAATAGCGGCCGATCACATCGATGCCGGTCCACATGGGCAGCAGGTACAGCACCAGGATGAGGATGGGCATGGCGTATTGCTGCAAACGATAGTAGTTGGCAAGCGCCTTGCCTTTGAGGAACGGCACGATAATCGACGAGCCGTCGAGCGGCGGGATCGGGATGAGGTTAAAGAACGCGAGCGAGAGGTTGACCACGATAAACGTGGCGCCGAAGTTCATGATCTGTGACGCCAAGGCAAAGGACATGCTGGCGTACAGGCTGCCGTATGCTAGTCGCATGAGGGCTGCGGTAAGGCACGCGAGCGCGATGTTCGATGCAGGGCCGGCCGCGCTCACCAGGACCTCATCGCGCTTGGGGTGCTTGAGGTTGTTGAGGTAGACGGGCACGGGCTTGGCGAAGGCGAATACTGGACCGCCGGCGGCAAGCATAAGCAGCGGCAGGATGATAGTGCCAAACGGGTCGATATGGTTGAGCGGGTTGAGCGAGACGCGCCCGCGCGAACGGGCCGTCTTGTCGCCGAGCGCCCAAGCCGCGGCGGCGTGCGCGCTCTCGTGGATCACGATGCCCACGATGACGGCGACAGCGCTGGCGAGCAGGTTCATGAGGTAGCTGCTGGACATGTCGCTCCCCTAGCGGACGCGGCGCGAGGCGCGCGTGAGCAGGTAATCGGCCACAAACAAAATGACGGCTACGATGGCGTAATCCAGACGGAACACGCCGCCAAAGGGCGACGTGATGACGCCATAGCCGGCGATGGCGCTCGGCAGCGCGCGCGAGAGCTCGACGACAAAGCCGACGATCTGCAGCTTGGCGGTGAGGCCGCTAAAGCACAGCAGCACGGTCATCGCGCTCATAAAGATGCCGCAGATGCGGCATGCGATGGCGATGATGCTCATCGCCACGGCAGCGGCCTTACGAGAGTTCACGCGCGGTCTCCTCTTCGATCTGGGTGGAAAGCTCCAGCCATTCGTCCTCGAGCTTGGGCAGCTCTTGCTTAAGGCCGTTATATTCCCCCAGTGCGGCGTTGAACTTGTCCTGATCGGCATAAAGCTCTTCGCTTGCCATCAATTCCATAAGCTCGTCATAGCGGGCACGCTTTTTGTCGAGCTCCGTCTCGATCTTCTTGAGCTGGTTGCGCACGCCCTTGAGTTTCTTGTTGAGCGCAGCGCGGGCTTGGGCCTCGGCGCGCTTTTGCTCCTTGGTCTTTTTGCCCTCGGCAGGCTTGGAAGCGGCGGCGGGCGCATCGGGCTGGATCGCGGTGACCTTGGCGGACTTGGCCGTGGCCGGCGCACTCTCCCCTGCCGCCTCGGCAGCGGCGCGGGCTGCGAGGTCCTCGCGCTTGTAGAGATAGTAGTCGTAGTCGCCGTCATAGACCGTGACCTTGCCATCGCGGATGTCAATGATGCGGTTGGCAACGGCGCGCACCAGGTGCTCGTCGTGGCTGATCAGCACGATGGTGCCGGGGAAGTTTTGCAGGGCGTTCTCGAGCATGTCCACCGAGTCGATGTCCAGGTGGTTGGTGGGCTCGTCCAGGCACAGGAGCGCCTCGGGGGCCACGAGCATTTTGGCGAGCGCCAGGCGTGCCTTTTCGCCGCCGGAGAGGACGCGGACCTGCTTCTCGATGGAATCGTTGTCGCTAAACAGGAAGGCGCCCAGCAGGCTGCGCTGCTGCGGCACGGTCCACTTGGGCGTGACGGTGTCGATCTCTTGCAGGACGGTATTGGACTCGGTCATGCCCTCGAGCGCGTGCTGGGCGTAGTAGGCTACGCCCACGTTAGTGCCCAGGTCGCGGGTGCCATTGGTGGGCGGCTCCAGGCCAGCGAGGATCTTCATGAGCGTGGACTTGCCGGCGCCGTTGGGGCCGACGAGCGCCACGTGCTCGCCGCGGTAGAGCTTGAGATCGATGTCACTGTAGATGTGCTTGTCGCCGTAGGACTTGGACACGCTCTCGAGCCCTACGACCATGTCGCCGGAGCGCGGCGGGTCGGGGAACTTAAAGTCGATGTGCTTGTGACCCTCGGGCAGGACGACAAGCTCCTTTTTGATTTGCTCGATCTTGCGGATGCGCTCCTGGGCCTGGGCAGCCTTGGTGGGCTTGTAGCGGAACTTGTCGACGAAGACCTGCATGTGGGCGATGTCGCGCTCCTGGGCGGCGCGCTTGGCGCGCATCTGCTCCAGGTTGTCCTCGCGCTGCTTAAGGTAGCTGCTGTAGTTGCCGGTGTAGGTGGTCACGCGACGGTTTTCGAGCGCGGCGACGTGGTCGACGCAGGCGTCCATAAAGGCGCGGTCGTGGCTGACGATGAGGACGGCGCCGTCGTAGTTGGCGATAAAGCCGCGCAGCCATTGGACGCTCTCGAGGTCCAGGTGGTTGGTGGGCTCGTCCAGAAGCAGCAGGTCGGGGTGGCGCAGGAAGAGCTTGGCCAGCGCGATGCGCATCTGCCAGCCGCCCGAGAACTCGGAGCACGGGCGCTCAAAGTCGGTGACCTTAAAGCCCAGGCCGGACAGGATTTTGCGCGCGTTGCTCTCGAGCTCGTAGCCGCCCAGGTGCTCAAAGCGGTCCTGGACCTGGCCGTACTCGTTGAGGAGGGCGTCGACGTCCTTGCCCTGCTCGGAGAGCTCGGTGATTTGGGCCTGCAGCTCGTTGGCGCGCTCGCCCATGCGGCGGATTTCCTTGGCGGCGGCCATGACCTCGGCGAGGATGGTGGTGTCCTTGTGCTCGAGGTTGGTTTCCTGCTCTAGGTAGCCTACCTGGCAGTCCTTGGCGTACTGGACCTGGCCGGCATCGGGACTGTCGATGCCCATGATGATTTTGAGCATGGTGGTTTTGCCGGCGCCGTTGGGGCCCACGAGCGCGAAGCGCTCGCCGGGGTTGATCTGGAAGGACGCGCCGCTAAAGAGGACGCGCGCGCCGAAGCTTTTTTCGATCTTGTCGACCAGGAGGATCATGGTGCCGCCTTTGACCTTGTGTTCCTATATGAAAAAAGGCCCCAACTTGCGTTGGAGCCTCATTCAATGCTCGGGTGGAGACGAGGGGGATCGAACCCCTGACCTCTTGACTGCCAGTCAAGCGCTCTCCCAGCTGAGCTACGCCCCCGTGCGAAAAAGTACTATACGGGAACTCGGACGGCGATGCAAGGACAATTTTGGAAAAACTTTCCGGGGGCGCCGTCGCGCCCCCGCGGGGCCGGGCCAGCCCGCGGGGGCGCCCGACCCCCGCACGGCCCGTACGCCGGCCGAATTGGCGCGCGGAACGTGACCCTCCCCGCGCAACCGGATTTCCTATGCGTCGCCAGTCCCATTATCGGGTCCGATTGCGAACCGTCCCTCATCTGCGCCTCAGAACTATGCCGGTTTACTACGATGAATCAGGAATGTTCGACCACGCACGCCTTTTCGTGTAACCGTCGGGCTTTCTACCTGCGGTTTTGCAAACGGAGAACACGCGGTGCTCGGGGGTCGCCGATCCGTCGTAGTAAACCAGCATGGTTTTGAAATGGCATCAGGTTGAATTCACGCAGAAATGTTTTGGAGCCCTGAATTTAAGGCCTTAACTTTTTATAAAACACTTTTTATCTGCGGCGGGCCTAGATTAGCTGTTGTTTAGCATCGAACTTGATCTTGCGTTGTGCGACTTGCTCGTGCATGGTAGTATTTCACGACGTGAAGCGAAGAAATTAGGCCTGAGTTGCCTTTGCTAGAATTGCATTCACCGTTCATAAGGGCTCTTGGCGCAACGGTTAGCGCAGGGGACTCATAATCCCTGGGTTCTGGGTTCGAATCCCGGAGGGCCCACCAGAGTATTTCGAAGCCGGGCATTACGCCCGGCCTCTTTGTTATTGGCGCTGCAGACTAGGTTTGCCATCCAGAAACGTAAAGTTATTAACATTCATATTCGTAATTAACAATGGGTATGTCGCCAAGATGCTGCCCAGTCAACACATGGCGTAAATCGATAGATATGAAAAAAGGCCCCAACTTGCGTTGGAGCCTCATTCAATGCTCGGGTGGAGACGAGGGGGATCGAACCCCTGACCTCTTGACTGCCAGTCAAGCGCTCTCCCAGCTGAGCTACGCCCCCGTGCGAAGAAGTACTATACGGGAACTCCCCCGGCGATGCAAGGACAATTTTGGAAAATATTTTACGGTGCGTGGAACGGCGTAGAGCCGAAGAGACACACGATGCCCGAAATAGCCCGCGGGGCGCGCCCCGCGGGCAGCGGCAAGCCCGCCGCCCTCCTTCCCGGGGCTCGGCATGTCGCCCCAGGTGCCGCCGGTCAGATCAAAGCAATCCGCGGTGCTTCCGCGGGAGGGTTTCGTCTGAGCCTCTATCCGCGCCTTCGGGCCAATTTACTGAACCGTGCGTAGCTCGCGCCAGCTGGTCGCTTCATAAACGGACCGGTTTACTACGACGATTCCCGGATTTCCGACCTCACGCCTGCTTTCGCAAAACGGGCAGGTAATCTACCTGCGGTTTTACGAGCGGCGAATTCGGTGTGTTCAGCCACCCTCAATCCAACGTAGTAAACCGGCATTGTTTTAAAATGGCACTTAATTACTGGCAGCATATAGAGTATTAAAAATGCTCACTAGGCCATTATTACTTACCCAATACCAAGCCAATTGCACAGAACGTTGGCGCGCAATCTGGTCTCAGCACATCTCATCGCCTCGGTTTTTGGCTTGTAGCGCAACTCCAATCGCTTACACACACTGTGAATGATGGCATCAAGCTGTTCGTGATCATTGAGCATGTCATGAGTTACAAGAAATACGTCGTATCCCATGCTTTGCAATGCTGTCATTCGAGAGGCATCGTGGTCAAGCACAGCGCCCGATCCATGGATAACCTCTCCTTGAAGTTCGATAATCACAGCCTTCATTGTTATTGGGTTTACGATGACGATATCGCCGTAACAGACTTTCTGACCTGCGATTTTCCGAGCTGAATTCGACAGCGGTGTTAAGTCGTTGACGTATATGTTTTTAAACTCCGCTCCGCCGGCACGTCTCGGATGACTTAGCAACATGATTCCAGCAACTTCTAGCGGGGATGCAGCAATACCCATTACCTGCTGTGCGGCTTCGTAGAATTGCTTTCCCCACATCTCGCCCTTAACCTTCGCTGCAAATCTGTGCAGTTCTTCTATTTCAATAAGAGGCTTTCTCATCCAGAGCGATGTGCCCTTTCCGTTAGCTATATTTCCGGATCCGTTATTCTGCTGCCCACTTTGATTATTCTCACTATCCTTCTGGTGCGCCCGAGCATAGACTCGCTTCCATGGGACCTCGTCTTGGGTTTCGTCTAGTTCAAACAGACTTTCTGTGGTGTACTGCTCTTCTTCTGATTTTGCCTGCTCAAGTGCCATGTCGACCGCGGGCGATGGTTTAAAAACCGAGAACCATCCGCAGAACTCGTACATAGCCAGAACCAAGTCGTATGAAGAAACGCTTCGAGTCATGGTGAATAGCGTATTAAGAGGGTCTGTGACGCTAAAGCCCATACCCGTGTCGATGGAAACCTTCTCTGTATAGGCGCTGTTCCATCGGATGGTCCGTCTTGTCTCTGAATGCAGGTTGCTTCGTGTTGATGCTGCTGTGATGACTGGCGTCTTGAGGACATCGGTTACGAAAGGCGCTTGGGATAGAGCTCGCCACCCATCTTCGGAGCTAGGTAGACGCGGGTAGAGGTCACGCACCTGCGGTGGGCAGCGCCAGTAGCGAAATGCGGTGTTTGCGCAGACAATCTCGTCCATGTGGACCTCCCCTAGTTTCGGGCATGAGCCGTGTGGCTTACGGGCCTGATTATCTAGGTGAGCATCATGCGGGTAAGTACCGGAAGCTGACCAAACACTGACCAAAAGAGGGATGGGTTGTGATGAAAGCAGACGCGATTGATGGAATGTGCAGGTAGTGAAGCCGTGCGTCTAGTCTCAGTCTTCACAATTGCTCGTAGATTGCGCAGAGAATTCAAGGAATAAGCGCAGACGCTTTTCACAAAACGTGCGATGACGTCACCTAGCGTGAGCCGGTACGGGTGCTTTTATACATGTGTAGGAATTGTGAAGGGGACATGATCAATAAAAAACGGGACTCCATTTTAATAAAAAACAAAAATTTGGTGTCAGTTTTGGTGTCACCCTTGGTGTCAAAAAGAAAAAGGCCAGAGGCTTAACACCTCTGACCTGTACTTTAGATGGTGGGCGATACAAGATTCGAACTTGTGACCCCATCCGTGTGAAGGATATGCTCTACCCCTGAGCCAATCGCCCGTCGCCTTTCGGCTAAAGAGATACTATCATAGCCGCGCGTGGTTTACCAAGAACTTTTTGCCCCCGATTTTAAATTCGTGGGTGCTAGCCAAGCCAAAACAACCAAAGCAATCGGAAAAACTGCAGCTCAACCACCCTTTACCGCTTGATCCACGACGTTTCGGGGCGGCAAATAAGTCGCGCGTTGTTGTAGGCCATGTCGAGCGTGAGGCAGGTGCGCGCTGCGTAGAAACCGTCCTCGCGCTGGATGGTCAGCGCCAGTTCGGGCTTGTCGCCGGTCAGGCACAGCGGTAGGAGTAGCTGGATCCGGCCGCCGTAAAACTGCGGCACGGCGAGCGTGTAGTTGGCTGCGGCGCGGCGGGCGGCCTCGACGACAGCTCCCTCAAAGGCGCGGCGTAGCAGCAGCGAGTTGTCCTCCCCCATCAGGCTAGCAGGAATGCGCGTCAGGTTCTCCTCGTCGCCCAGAATGTGGTCGATGTTGGAGCGGATGGGAAGGCGGTAGTCAAAGACAAGCTCGGAGGGGTCCTCGGCAAAGCGCACGCGGCACGGCAGGTACTCAAACGAGACCAGCATGGGGTCGCTCTCCTTAAAGAAGCCCTTCAAAAACCAGCACTGGCGCGCGTCGGGCTTGGTGTTGGGCTCAAACAGGCCGTAGATGGTCTCGTAGCGGCGCGTGTACAGGCCGGTGTTAAACAGGCATCGGTCGTCGTCGAACACCAGCGGCAGGTTGGACGGCGCGGTCTGGTCCACGTCGCGCTCGGTCAAAAATACTGCGCGGCTAAACGAAAACGACAGGTAGTTTTTGAGGATGCGGTTGCCGGGACCCCAGTCCTCGGGGTCGGCGAGGTCGGCCAAGCGGTCGTAGCAGGGCTCGGGGCAAAACGCGAAGTCGTACACATTGCTGCACAGGGTGCCGGGGATTTCCATGTGGTGTCCAATCCATTCAATAACTGGCGTGCGGATGGTTTGATTCTATACGGGTGACGGGTCGCCCGCGCCCACAATGCAACCGCGGCGCAACTCTTCGGCGAGTCCACTGGTCGTGCGGCTTCCGGAAACGAGGTCCTGGATCCAAGCGTAGTACTGGTTTCGTTAGAGCGATACCCGTTATCAGGCGCGTTCGACCGCCGCCTTTGCTCCTGGCTCTCCGGCAGAGTAGATATCTCTTGGTATTAGAGGCGCCTCCAATCAATGCGATTGAAAGCGCCTTCTCCGCGAGCATTGTTTTGATTGCGTTGGTCGTGCTCTGCGACCAAGGTCTTCTCGGCAGGCTTTCTTTTGATTCCGTTGGTCGCGCCTTACGACCAAAATCAAAGTCAAGCATACAAATGAATGGGAAGAGCTGCAAGGCAAACCCAGAAGTCACACGGTCGCGCTCGTCGTCTCTCGGGCTATGCCAGAAGGCTGGATAGTACCGCTATCCGTCGAAGGACAAAAATGGCGAGGTACGTACCTCGCCGATCTGGCACCTCCAAGACGGCCGTCTCTTTGGTGATTGAGTTTTCTCACACTTCAGGGGCATTTAGAGCTGCATTGATAAGGTCGGCGGAGTTGTCGAAACGACCTAGTTCTCCACTGGCAAAGAACGCATCCCCTTCGCGGATGGCCTCTAGGCTTTCGGCGTTAGGTTCTTTGGGAGGACAGGGCTGTAGGGTTGTATCCGTAAGCTCATCGTTTCGTTTATGTTGAGACATAAAGGCGTATCTCTTCCTGCTTGATGTTTTTGCGGAATGCTGGGCGCATGTGCTCTGGTGGGTTGGTGACGATTTCAACCTTTCGCCCAAGTTCCCTCTCGAGCTCATGGGAGAGTTCGTAAAGCGTGCCGAACGTCATGGTGTTGCCGCAAACTAGGCGCAAGTCAATATCGCTATCGGGCGTTTGCTCGCCTCGGGCAAACGAACCAAATAAATAGGCTACGCTGACGTCGTATTGAGCCAGCACGCGGGTGACGGCAGTGGATATGTCGGTAGGCGAAATCATGAGTTAATTACCGTTCAACAGTAGAGCGTCAGGGGGCCAGCGCCGATGCCGCCGGTCCAGCTTTTTGCCGTTCTGCAAGCTCGAAGATAAACGGAGCGTTTGATCTAACGAACTCGGTCAAAAAATCCAGATCGTCAGTAGAAAATCCTTCGACGTTAAACCATTTGACCGCAGGTAGAAAGCATTCTGCATGGTCAAAACCAAAATCAACCGGGCGCTCGACGGCTACGCGAACGGTCCCGTCGTCTCGTGTTTCTGAGTAGGCAAACTGAGTGCCGTCATCTAGCTGAACATAGCTCCAAAGCATTGCTGCCTCCTTAGTGTTTATATCCAAGTATAAACAGCCGCTTAGATGCAACGTGATGCGAATTGAATTATTCCCATAAGACCTGAACTGCTGATTATTTGTATTACTGAGATTTGAACCACCTCACACTTCAGTGTCTTTTTGGCATGGAAAACCGTCATTGTGCGATGGTCGGACTTTATGTCAAGGATCGTATTCAGATTCAAGCGCCCGCATGCTTAACTACTTGCAGGCGCTTGAATCCTATAGATTACCCAAATGCTGCTCAACAGTCTCCATGCCAACCTCCACATATTTTAGGAAACCTTGTATATCGTTGTAGTTCTTGGGCAATCGATCTTTTTCAATTCCAGTAATTTTGGCGAATAATTCGATTGTTAGATCGAGTGCGAAGTCGATTAGTTTTTGAATTTCGCTGCAAGTTAAAGGAAGTCGCTTAACTAGCTCATCATAATTCAGTGCTTCCATGTCGCTATGGGCGAAAACCTTATTTCGCTGATCGCGAAGCATGTCAGTTAGTTTACTGAGACCGTTGAGTCGTTTTTTCCACAAATTGGAAAGGTCATGAGTGGTTATACACACGGTAACCATTCCGTAATGATCTCCGAACAGTTTTTCAAATGAGCGTTGAGACTCAACCTCTTTGGGGTAAAAACGCTCCTCGTCCTCTGCCAATGGGTGAACGATTGGATTAAGCCTGTCAAAGTTTGGTCGATCACTGAATATAGAGATTGCAAGTGCGTCGATTTCAGCAGAATGAGACGAGACTTCTTCTATCAAGTTCCCAATACTGATGTCGCTTTTGGCATCAAATAACCGCGCGCAATTCATGAAACAGGATTCGGTTAATGCAAGTTGTGTAAAGCTGAAGAAGCAGCCAGCGCAAATTACTTCATTCTCATAGTCAGAAGATGCTTTAGACAGTTCGCGAAGGATTGCTAGTTCCGTGTTGGCATAAAATGCCTCGTTGTACAGATAGCTGCAACGCTCGAACAGCTCAAGAAGGTCGGCGTTTAATTCTTTCTTGACAGCGTCAACTGTATGATCCGATTCGTGGTTCATGTTAGATAAATCCTGAGCAATTGTCGTTATAAACTATTCTACTAATGCGTCGTTACGAATATGGTCTTCTACATTGCTTATCGAAATGGGCGCTTCAGCAGCGACATGCGGCAGCCATAAGCAATGTCCCCAGCAGGAAAAGCGCCACGGACGCGGCGATCCAGTTGCCGTCGCCGGCCTTGGGGAGTACCGCAGTGGTCGCGGTGGCGGTCTTGGGCTTGGCCGTCTTGGCGACCGTGGTCTTGGTTACTGTCGTTGTTATCTTGGTTGTCGTGGCTGCGGGTTTCAGCGCGGGATTTGCCGTGGGCCCCGTGGTGGGCTCTCCGGCAGCGGGGCCAGCATCGGCGGGAGACTTGTCCGCGCCATCGTCCGGCACCTCGCCCCCGTCGGCCTCCCCCGCCGGCGGCGTGGACACATCGGGCTCAACCACCACATGCGGTGCCACTGCACCGGAGGCATCCACCACACAGCTAGCACCAAAGACCCCACCAGCAGGCGCCACAAAGCGTGCGGACACAAGCGACCCACCCAGACAGGCAACGCCGCCATCGGCACCGGCCGCATCAAGCCACGAGGCGTCGACGGAAAGCCGACAGCCGGCCGCACCGTCGCCAAGGCCCGCGTCCTGCAGATAC
This sequence comes from uncultured Collinsella sp., assembly GCA_902481895.1. Classification (GTDB taxonomy): domain Bacteria; phylum Actinomycetota; class Coriobacteriia; order Coriobacteriales; family Coriobacteriaceae; genus Collinsella. The sequence continues at coordinate 41,832 of CABSYR010000017.1, forward strand.
ACGCCGTAGGCGCGCACGCCCGCTCCGGACCCGGCGCCCGCGGCAACGACGCGTCCGCCGCCGCGCACGGCCATGTCGCCTGCGATCACGCCGGCGACCGCCTCGTCCGTAATATCGGTCCCGTCTGCCCGGGAATCGACGGTGCATCCGTCCACCACGAGCGCCTGCGAAACGTGGATCCCGCACTGCGAGCCCGTCGCCGTCAGGGTCCCGGTATCGCGAAGCGTCAGGTTGCCCCACACCTCCATGCCGCACAGCGTGATGTCCGCATCGGGCGCATGCGACTCCGTCACGGAGTTTTGCCCTGTAAGCGTGAGCACCAGGTCGCCCTCGGCGCCGATGGCCTCGCCCGCGTAGCCGTTAAGCTCCAGGTGGTCGGCATCGGTCCAAGCCCAGCCGGGGCCCGACACGCCCGGCTCGTAGTACGTCGCGCCCGCGATGATGAGGCTCTCCGCGCCCGCGGCATAAGAAGGCCCGCCCAGCAAAACGCATAGGCAGGCCATGGCAACAATCGCAATGTATTGACGGCTGGTGTGGGACTCGGCAGCAAACATACCCGCTCCGATCTTCGCAGGAGCCAATAGAATGTGCACCAGAAAATGCGCTGGTAGCAGCAGCTATTAGTTTAGCGAGATCAAGGCACAAACAAAGGAAATACCCCTGAACAGTGACAATAATTAGGTGTAAATCGTTTTGCCAATCGGTGAAAGGAAATTGGATATCGTCAAGATGGCAAATCAAAATACCTTAGGCTTCGGAATTTTCTAGAGATGCATTGATAGAATCGACGGCGTTGTCAAGGCGACTGGGCTCCCCCGTTGCCAAGAACGCCTCTCCTTCGCGAATAGCCTCAAGGGTCTCTGAGCCAAGCGCTCCGTAATCAAAATGGCTCGGGATGGAGTCCGTATCTTTTAAATCAGCTGCGGCTAGCTTTACGGTTTTCCATTTCCCAGTTTTCGGGTCCTTCCATATCCGAGCGGAGACAACATCATCAGCCGCAACAGCATCCACTACGCTTATCCACTCCTTCAGGCCGCAATAGCACAAGTGCTTTTCATAGTCCTTGTCAGAGACAACAAAAAAGCCAAGCACGCAATCTGATTCATCATATGAAAACATAACAACGACCGCGGAATGAATTAGTTGGTTCGTGAGTTGTCGTAAGGAAATGGATGAAGATGTGGATTTAGTTAAGTCGAAATATCGTTCATCAATAAAGCGTTTGTTCAAGGGCGAGATGTCTTTTTGGGCTTCCTTCTTTGCAGGATATAAGTCGACCTTTAGGTTAAGCGAACCGATGCCGTCGCTTAGCTTATTTGCATCCAAGAGTAAGCGAACGGTAAAGGCGGACAACAGGAGAGCCTTTTCCAGGCGATAATCACGGTACTCGTCTTCCAGAGTGGTACAAGTGGAAAAGTCCCGTAATTCTGTTGCGTATGATTGTAAGTCATCTTTCCAATAACAGGATTCGTAAACCATCTGATATAACTCCTAGTCACAATTTGACATTGCGATTTTTGCGTAATGTCAATAAAAAGAAATGGTCAGACTATATATGTGAAATTAGCCTGGCAATAGTTTCTCCTTCAAATCGGCGACCCCATCTTCGAGGCCAAGAGGATGGCGAGGCGGATAATTTGCCGAAGCAATACTTTACGTCGCGCCATCGTTGACCACCGACGAGGCCGAACCAGCGGTATTCTTATGCAGTCAGCATTACGTGAGAAAGGCTAGCGTTGCGAGACTTCAACCACACTAGGATTGTTTCCTATGGCCGCAATGACTGGGCTGCAGGAGTTTTCATGGACCGTTGTCTTCATATCCTGAAGGAGGGTCCTCGCATTCAAATCGCGACGATTAATGACGCGATAGAGGCTCATCAGCTTAAGCTCACTTTTGAAACGGTCCCCGAACTGTTTAAGGAAGCTGAAGTCGGCGATGCCGCAAGTGCCGTCGCTGCGCTCTTCGCGAACGCCTGCAAGTATACGAGTGAGGCACTCAAGTCTTCGGGAATCCTCGATATTTACGAGGAAGTCGAGATTCAGTACGCCACTCAGTTCTGGAGCCTGCTGCACGCCTGCGGCGCAGAGACGCTGATCTCCGGCGAGGAAATTGACGAACTTCTCTCGCGACATGTCGAATGCTTAGCTTCTATCTTGGAGAACGACAAACTCGTCAAATTATTTGATACAGAGCTAGGAAAATCACTGATCGACAATCCGTATTATTCCGCGGAGCTGATCATCCACGAGTACGCGACAGAATCAAGGAGCCAGAACGTAATCTACCTCCCTAAATGCCTTTCCCAAGGCGACTTCGATTCGATAATGACCGGCTACCTCGACGACCAGCGCGCCAACCCGAATTGCATGGAGGTCCTTTTCAATTGGCCTTCTGGCGCTACGAAATGTAGATTCTCTCCCTCGCCGGACGTCAAGGTGCGAGCAAAGCGCGCCCACGATGAGGCTATGGTTGCGATATTCCGGCAAGGTACTAGGCTTAAGTACGGAGCCGAGGTGCAAATCGACCCTGAACAGATTGCTTGCAAGGGTATAAAGGTCGATGGCCTAACCATAACCTGCAGCTTTAGCGAAACATGGCTCGGAAAATACACCGACCATGCAAGCGTTATGAACAATTGCAGGTACCTACTGGACGTAGTAGACCTATGCGGTCTCATGTCCGCGCCTGCTCACTCCCATGAGGAGAGCGGCCTGCTTGCGACGCTGGGGTCCCGCGTGCTGGGGGAATACCGAATGAATACGATCTCCAACATGCGGGAATCTCTCGCCAATGTCGAAGTTGTCGCATACGCGAATTTCCTCGAAAGCCGCGGTACAAGGCTCGAAGATGCACTCGAATGGACGTACAACGTTTATTTTGCAGAGGAGTACTCAATCAATGGTTTCAGCTTGGCGCTGCCGTCAAGCGGAGCTTCGTGGCTCGACAAATGCAAGTCGATAGGGCCAGAGATCGAGCGCGCCGTTAAGTCCTATTCAATATATTCGAGGATTGGAAAAATCGACGGAGACTATTTCCCTTATGAAAGCTTTAAAACTTTTGGAACCCTCAACGCACTCTCTGAGAAAAAATATGCAATCGATGGAGCTTGCTTTAACAGGTGGGGATTCTATCTGTTCTCCGACCAGTGCATGCTGACATACAGAAGAGGCCATAACGACCATGCTCGTTGCTTCTTCGATTTGATTACGAATGCCAGGATCACCTTCGACGATTTTGATGCTGCGTACGCCGAGGTACTCCAGCAATTAGTCGACCGACAGCTGGTAAGTGCGTGCGAAGAAACAGGCGCTCTCTCCCCAACCCCTCGCTCAATTTGTCTGAAAGCCGTTTGGGATAATGGCGCAATTGCGCTTGGGGGATGCGGAGACGGTGATTTAGCGCTCATCGATGGCCTTGTCTCAGACGAAATGCTGTCGTACTGCGGCAAGCTGTTCACACCCGACGAGGCTGCATATCTCGATTACATGTTCAACGACGTCTCTTTCCCCAACTCACAGGGTCTCAGGAACAGATACGACCATGCGCATTCACCGATCGCCGACCCTGATGCGGAGAACATTAGATCCGATTACTATCGCATGCTGACCTTGCTCGTCGCGATTACACTCAAGATAAACGATGAGCTGTCGGCCAAAACGGGCCGCGGGTACCTCGAAAACTTCGTAGATTGGCCATATTACGACGAAAGTGTCTTCGAACTTGCAAAGAAGTTGATCGCAAAGAAGCATGAAACTGTCTGTGATGCTGAGTCAGAATAGTTCCAATGACGGTAGTTCCGAACCTGCTTGATCAGGATCAGAAAGCCTTTCCGTTTCTCCGTGGCGAATTCCCGTCAGTCACCTCGATAACCATTATGGTGACCTCAAACGGCGCAACTCGATGTCATGCAGTCGTTCTGCCGCCCCGGTACAAACGAGCAACACGAACCCTCATGCCGCACATCAGAGGAACGGTACCGGGAGAATGCTTGGCACCGCGTTCGGCCATCGCCAGGATGCAAGCTCATCCGCGATTCAATATGAGCGCCCGAGGCGCAGTAAGCGGATATTTCGGATGGTGTGCCTAATTGAATATAAATCGAACGAACTACCGTACGCGGCTGTGCTGGAGGACGCGGGATCCGACGGACCGGCTTACCTCGACTTGCCACCGTCGCACTGGAAGCGCTTAAACAGATCCATCGTATACACCTTGTCCGCCACATCCGCGAGCTCGTCGCTCCAGCGGTTGGCGACGATCACGTTGTAGCCGGCCTTGAAGGCCTCCAGGTCGTGGGTCACCTCGGAGCCGAAGAACTCTGGCGCGTCCAGCGTGGGCTCGTCGACCACCACGGGCACGCCCTTGGCCTTCATGCGCTTCATGACGCCCTTGATGGAGCTCGCGCGGAATTAGACGGAGCGCAGCTTCGGGATGCGCTCCGTCGGCGCGCCGACGGAGGTTGCGAGCAACCTCTCACGGTTGCCGTTGCGGCTGTTCGTCCCACCTCCGCACGGCTGGTCGACCACGGCGACCAGCCAATCGTACATTACTTGCTCGGCAAGGCGCCTGAGCAGGTCGCGCATGTTGATGGCGCCGCCGTCGAACCAGGGCATGGCGAGCATGTCCAGCGTCGAGTCAAAGAAGATTTGCGTAGCGGTATTCTTCCTTTCCTAGAAACAGCTGTTGTGGTGATTTCCGAATCTAGAACGAGGGCCGATCTTCGTTAAGCGGACGCAAGGGCGTCACCTTACACCAACACTTCCGACGCGATCGGCAGCGCGCCTTCGGCGTCGAGTTCGACGCCGGTGTAAACCGAATGATGCATCAAGCCCCAGAAGGACCTGCTGCATCATGCGCATGACTCATTGGCAATTGCCTTCTAAAGGCGCTGAAGCAAATAGAATTCGAGGAACCAGAAAAAACGTAAGCTGCATTTTATTGCTAGCGTTCTCGAATCCTATATGCCCGAAATCACCGACGCCCTATGAGATATGCCGATCGCGTCCAAGGGACCAAAGTACGAGGCAAGAGTAAGGCGGTTATCGCAAAAATGAATGCTGTCTATACCGAATAACGAATTAGTTACGAGAGCCTCTTATCTACCGCAACATCTCAGAGCAGTTTGGCCGTTACCTTCCATCGCTTGAGTACGATGCTAATCGCCAAACTCACAGTGAGGGATATGAAAAATAGCGTCACAACTATCGCCAAAGGCGGAACACCAGGTACGTTGATGAGGCTCAGCAGAATCCAGTCAACCTGCTGGTGAAACAGGTACACTCCGAAGCTGTGTTTCTCGAATAGGCTTCCGTGAACCTTGTCTATCAGCCACTCGGCGTGTCCGAAGATCGACAGGAGTACAAGCGGACCCACAAGTCTCAAAATAAACAGTAGGACTTTCGAGGCCGCCCCGAGAGCCCCCCCCGAGGCGCTGCAGACGTACCACGCCACGAACAGTGCGACATCGGCCGCAAATAGCGCTGCGGGCTTTATTCGCCAGAAGCGAGACGTGTCGGTCTGTCTCAGCAACGCGCCAAGTAGGAAACACGGGAAGTAGTCGAAGGCCCGTGCCATTTGAAACAGGTCGAGAGGCAGCGTGTACACGGCGCGTGCGAAGATGTAAGCAACAACGGCCGATGCTAACAGCGTCGGCCGTTTACACAACAAGGCTGGCCTAATGCGCCACATCAGTTCGACGAACACGAACATCCAGAACAACGCCAGCAGGAACCACAGCTGCGAGGGGTTATTGCCGAGAACAAACGACTCGACAGTCGAGACAGGACCATAAAAGAAACAGTAGACAGGACCCGCCCACACGACGCCCGCAAAGAGGTAAGGCACGAGCAGGCGTTTGGCTTTCTTCTTGAGAACTACGCACGCATCGTCATATTTGTCCGTCTCCATTTTGATGTACGCCCAAATGTAGCCGGAGACAAGAAGAAACAGCGGCACATGCATGGTGGAGAGCCACTGAACAAATACGCCCAGCGCGGGGCACGGCGTAGCGGGCTCGCCGAACCAGACCCCGCCGTAGATAGCGCATGCATGATACAAGACAATGACGAGCATCGCCAGCGCCTTCACGGGTCCCGTGAGTTCAAGCTCCCGCTCCTTGGTCATCGCAAACTCACCCACGCCCGAGCCTCTTTCTCGCCCCCGTTACAACCAGCCTTACGCCGTCTCTATCGCACCATAGGTATGCGACCAGCATCAGCAGCACCACAGGCCAGCTCCACGCGCCCAAAAACCACGACGCCGTCATGAACCCTGCGGTAATCAGGGCCTCCGAAACACAGAAGTGCACCACGGGATTTCCAAACCTGCGCGATATGATTAACTCGAAAGCCAGGTCGCGCAGCGCCACCGAGGCCACAATCCCGCATGTCGCCAGCTCCACACTCGCCAAGCCAACGATGCTCGCAAGGGCCAGCACCGCGTTCAAGATCATGGCAGCAACGTTCACCGTGCACAGTGTTCCCTCGCGTCGCCCCATCTTAAGGTAGGTATTGAACAGCAGGTTCGCCTTGCAGCTATAGACACACAGAGGCATAGTAAGAGCCAGGTAAACTAGGCTCTTACTGTATGCCGGAAGCCACAGCCCCAGCACCAGTTTCGCAGGCACATAGAGAAGGTACGCACAGGGAAGAGCCGTGTGCAGCAGCAGCCTAATGGCAAGGTACTTCTCCCTCTGCCCCTCGGCGTCCAAACGCTTGAGCACGGGGAACGCCACCATTGACACTTGCCCGATAAAACCCAGAACGAAGTTCGTCAACGAGAAAGACAGTGACAACTTGCCAAAGGCCGTAAGCCCCAGTTGCCAGTCTGTCAACATACGAGTGAAGCCAACAATCAGCGAGTCGGCGTAGTAGGCTACCATGACTTTCAGACCTGCCCGTACGTCGGCGGCGCATGTGCGCAGCACGCCCTTGAACGCCGCCTTGCTGCGTAGGGTGCTCCTAGCGCAGATGAGTACATACAGAAGCGCCAACGCCTGGCAGGCTATGTAGCCCAAGATAAACGGCAGCGATGAGTTAACGCCCGCGAGGAGAACCGTCATCATGAACGCGACGAAAAGTCCCTTGGAGAATAGGTCGGCGAGTGATGAGATACGCGTGAGGTTCGTGCATTGGAACACATAGCGCAGACACTGGGTCAGGTTTGTGAGCAATCCGAAAAAAACGCACAGCGCGAGCACGAGGGACCGGTATGGTTCGAAACCAGCGGCAAGGACGGCGGCCAGGCAACAGGCAGCAACTAACAGCTGCGAGGCTGCGACGACACACTGCTGCGCTTTCAACTCCCCGTGATTGACCTCCGAGTAGCGCTTTCCGCCGAGACGCAGGTAAATGCCGTCATTGAGTCCAAGCAGGGCAAACCCAGAGTACGATGAGTACAGCAAGAACAGCTGCCAGTACGCGTAGTCCTCCACGCCCAAAAACTTGGGAAGCACCAGGGACGTCAGAATGCTCGAGAGCAGGCCTATTCCCTGAGCTACAACGGCGTATGCCAGGTTTCCGGCGATACCTCCCCGCTCCTCGGTTGAAAAAATGTTTGTCAATTTTAAATCCAATTCAAAAGGCTTATGTCGCGGCATGTCTTCAAATGAACTGACATGACACAGTCTATCTTCTCGCTTTAGCCGCCCTGGCCATAGCGATGCTAGCTATAATTGGGTATGCCCGCCATCTCAATGCCCATAGGACCAGACGTCGGTCAAATCGAAGTAACTTACCCGCACCTGATGTCGTCAGGCAACGCGCAAAGTCACGAGAGGCGAGGAGGTCATCAAGACCCACCGTATCGCCCTGCGACGCCATCCATTCCGCATATTGCGCGCCAGAGTCAAGCCTGCAAGCGGCGAGACCGACCATGAGATCGTTACAGCCGTACTCGCGCTCCCAGCGACGCGCGTAGCCTTCGCCCACGTCGAGACATCGGCAAACATCGCAGTAGAAATGCGGATCATATGCTCTAGTAATTCCGGAACCTGGGCGATAGTAATAAAGAGAGGCATTGATGAAGCAGAACGTCTGAGCGCGATCATATACGGTAAGGGTCTGCAGAAAGTCCTCAGCAAACGTGAGACCTTTGAATTTCGAGAAGTCCACATCGACTCCGACACACGACCGACGAATGGCCTTGAACCACATAGGGTTCTCTGAACCACTGGTCGAGCGGCACAGGGCGCTTAATATCGAAGGCTTCTCCTCGGCGGAATAAAGTTTGAAAGGGATAGATGACTCAACGGGTACGGCCTCGCTCTCCTCCCGTGTAAAACCGAAGCGCACAACATCCGCACTCGTCTTTGCCGCCGTAGTGGCAACTAAAGCGAGGGCCCCGGGGACAAGCGCATCGTCGGAATCCACGCACATAACGTAGTCGCCTGCTGCAAGCGCAAAGCCGTCGCGGCGCGCGAGCAGCAGGCCCTCGTTGTCCTTATGGAAAACGAGGGCCTGCTGCGGATAGCGCGCGGCATATTCATCGCAAATAGCACCGCTGCTGTCGGTAGAGCCGTCATCGACCAAGACAACGTCGAAGTCGGCGTAATTCTGGGAGAAGATTGAGTCTAGGCACTCACAAAGATAACGCTCAACGTTGTAGACGGGCACGCAGACGGTAATAGTCACGCCGGAGGAAGGCGCAACCGTTGTAGTCGTTCCATTAGAAGGCATTATCAGAAACCTCCAGCATGTATTTCCCTGTATGCTCAAAAGTCTGCGTGACAAGCCCACAGGTCATGTAAGCAAGTGTGAGACAAAAGTTTGATGTCAACGAATCCGAGGTAATCATGTTAATCATGAAGTAGCCAATGATGACGACGCCCCAGAGGGAATCTCCCGCGACATCCCAGAAAAGCCACACGAACAGAACCATGACCAGCGAGGTAAGCTCGAAAGCGATCTTTGTTAGGTCCATCTCAAACGGAGCGGCGAAAACCGCCTTAGCCATTTCATTGGCGGAGCCGTACCCATAACTCTCGAAGCCCGAACTTAAAAAATAACCAAGCACATCGCTTCTGCCCATGGAGAAGTGCGACTGCGTGTCACCGAACAGATGAATAAAAAGATACTGCTGCTCAGGAAGTAGCATCCAAGTCCAAAGGAAGGCGCCCAGAACTGTGCAGACCTTTAGGGCGACTATAGCGCCACGGGGGACCTTGATCTTCATGAGCCTAGGCGCGATGAAGCTGACAACGAGAGCAAATAGAACGGCGAAGATTGCAAGCCTCTTGAAAGTAAGGATGCAGAATAGGGCGGAGAGAACCAGCCATACCTTCTTATGCCTGAAGAAGGCAAAGTAGAAGGTGAGCACGAGAAAAATCCCAGAAAAGGTCGAAGATTCTGAGGCACTGTTTGAATCCATGAAGCTAGCTTCGAGGATCTCGGAAACGCCTACCCCCTCATGGGATAGCGATAACAGGTAGCCGAGAATGGAAACGAGCAGGACGGCCACCATGCACCGGTAAAGCGCATGAGGCGTCAAAGCGTTAAGCATGGTGTGTGCAAGAATGATGGGGATGGCGAACTTGAAGAGCTCAAGGAGAACCCCGGTGGAAAAGTGTCCAGTCTTAACCTGCAGAAAAGTGGACACCGCCGTGAAAATAATGAAGATGAAAGCAAGGGCGTTGAACTCTTTGATGAACACTCGCTCGCCGTTCTTAAGAGCATATGCCAGCGCCGCCAAGCAGGCGATAGCCGCGGTGACATACTTGGTGTAAGCAATACCCGCGGAAATATCGCCCCTGGTGAAGGCGTCATCTACGAGAGCCTTGATGAGAAAGGTGAGGACGAAGAACAGCGCCGCAATCATCGGTAGAACGGGGGAGGACGAAAGGCTGTCTAGCCCGACGCTGCGCCTCGATAATGCGTCGTCTCGCCCGGATGCGTTAAATCCGCTCATCGGCAATACCTCCTCTTGAAAATGTAGTCGAGTAGCCCCGTCCTCATAAGTACAAACCTCCCGAAGCGGTCGAGCCCCAGGTGGGAAACGCCGACTTCCCTCACACGGGAGGTGATCTCGGCCTTGTACCGTATACGCAGAGTCTCGGATTCGGTCCCACGCCATTCGATGAGCTTATAGGCATTAAATAGGAGACTAATCTCAAGGGACAGCTTGCCCCTGGGGTCACCGGCGTCGTCATGCGCAGAGAGGTCGAGAACCGCGCGAAGGCCGCTGTCCGCCGCCTTGTTGCTCGGCTTCTGCGTCATCGAGCCGGCAGACTGCCTATAACCGTAGTATTGTCCCCTGAGGACCTCGACGCCGTCGATGCGCCTGAGTATTTCTTCCATCGAGACAACGTCCTCATAAAGGGAGAAATCCTCGCGGAAAGGCCATCCCGCGAGTTCATTCCTGCTGCGATCGGCTGCGGCGTTGTCATTCCTCTCGAGCAGCGCATCCGATCGCAGCAGGAATGAGCACATATAGTGCTGTCCGCGGCCGCGGTATATCTCGCGCAGATATTCCTCGGATGAGAGGGCAACAGGGCTTTCGGACAACATTGGAGCCGGCCAAGCCGGCTTCTCGCCGTCCTGAAACCTCAGGAACTGGATCTGAACGGCGTCGCATTCCGTCGCAAGGGTACACTTCCTCAAAACATCAAGTGCGTAGGGTTCGATGACGTCATCGGAATCGACGAACCAGATCCAATTACCTTCAGCGCGCAAGCAACCTGCGTTGCGCGCTGAAGGTGATCCGCCGTTGTCACGGTGGATCACCTTCACATTCGCAGATCTGGATGCAAGGCGGTCGCAGATCCCTGGTGTATCATCGGTTGAGCCGTCATCGACAACGATAGCCTCGACATCGGGGTTTTCGTCGAGCCCGAAACTCGAGACACATTCCTCGAGAAAGAGCTCTGCGTTGTATGCGGGCACCACGATCGATAGCCAAGGTTTGCTGTTACTCACAAAATGTCCCCTTACCGAGCATAAGCGCTCCGTAGATGCCTTCAACCTGGGCTAGGGTCCCGTCGAGCCCAAATTTACGAACGACCTGATCCCTGCCATTGCGCCCAAGCTCTTCTCGCAACTTAGGTTCCGCAAGTAGCGAGGCCAAACTCTCAGAAAGCGCTACCTCGTCATCCACGTCAATGAGGAATCCACTAACACCGTCCTCGATGACCTGCGGTACCCCTCCTACGGCGGTGGCAACAGCCGGTATGCCGTGCGCCATGGCTTCAAGTACGCTCATGGGCAGCCCCTCGTTCTTGGAGGGAAGGCAGAACAACGCGGCACGCTCAAAGAGGGCCTCACGCTTGTCGCCGATGACCCAGCCGTGAAACTCGCAACGGTCGGCAATGCCAAGCTCCTCGGCGAGCGCTTTGTTCTTGTCGATTTCACCGTCGCCGCCAAAGACAATTTTAGTCTCCGGGAAACGTGGCAGGATTTTTCTTGACGCGCGCAAGAGCACGTCAGGGCTCTTGTTCGCGTCAAGACGTCCTAAAAATAGGACATCTTGACGCGAACAAGGTGAGCACGGCTGCGCCGGTACTTTAACACCATTGTGGACAACTTCAATCTTATCGAGGTCGCAAACGTTTTCCGCAAAGTAGTCGAGCCACTCTTCCGACAGAACCACAACTCGGTCGGCGAGACCAAAAGTCTTTCTTACGTCACGACGGTAGGAATCTCCACCCTCTTCAAAGGCCTTCTTAAACTCACCATCGTGGTCGTGCAGTATTACATACTTGCCGGCTTTATGGGCCATACGAGCCATAATTGACTTACGTTTGTAGGACCCACGGGCGCTAATGTGCAAATGAATAATGTCATAGGATGGCATGATCATCGCATAGCGAATCAACGCCCGGGTAAATGCGAGAGACTTACCGAGCTTTGAGGAACCAACACCCGTACCCAAGTACTCGAAGGCATCACATGCTTCAGGAAGACCTCCATCGAGATAGCCCTGCACAACGGAAACAATTCCGCCGTGCAAAGAAAGGTCGGGGCCGACCATTAGAACTTTCGCGTGTACACTTTTTTTAGATGAAACCATCGTTATCCTTTAAGCCGCGAACCTAGGCAGCGAGCGGGAACCCCCCCCAGATTGAATACTCAGGCTCCACATCTTTGGTCACCACGGCTCCAGCGGCAATTACGCAGTGATCGGAGACGTGGACACCTTTTAGAATCGTTACGCCGCTACCCATCCACACGTCATTACCGATAACGACATCTTGGTCGTTATCGGAGAGCTTGTCCTCATCGGTTAGTTCCATCATGGGGCGGTCGAGGATGTCGGTGCGGTGATCGCCGGTGATAACGGTAAGGTTGGGCCCACTCATGACATAATCGCCGATGCGAATTTTCGCTCGGGTCGTTAGCAGCGTTGTTCCAGGGCCTAGGTACACGTCATGGCCCATGTAGATATTGCCCGCTCCGGCGATCTCGCTGCGACGGCCGAGAGTCACATTCTCGCCGCATGCAGCAAAGGAGCGGCGTAACGAGGGCATTAGAAGAAGTTTGTTATAGGCACGTGAAACACCGTCGAGAATCTTGTAAACGAGACCCATGGCTAAGCCTTCCTCCACACCATCTTGTCAACGACGCCGGTGTAGCTCTGGATGATCTTGACCACCTTGGTGGACACGGTCTCGTCGGCGTAGTCGGGAACGGGCGCCTCGGGGAGCGACCCCTCAGCGTCGAGCTCGACGGCGGTGTGGACGGCCTGCAGAAGGCCCCTCTCGGAGATGCCGGCCAGCGTGAAACAGGCCTTGTCCAGCGCCTCGGGGCGCTCGGTGGAGGTGCGGATGCACACCGCCGGGAACGGGCGGCCGACGCTCGCGAAGAAGCTGGACTCCTCGGGCAGGGTGCCGGAGTCGGAGACCACGGCGAAGGCGTTCATCTGCAGGCAGTTGTAGTCATGGAAGCCCATGGGCTCGTGCATGCGAACGCGCGGGTCCAGCTTGAAGCCGGTGGCCTCCAGGCGCTTGCGGGAGCGCGGGTGGCAGGAGTACAGGATCGGCATGTCGTATTTGTCCGCGAGCGCGTTGATGGCGGTGAACAGGCTCGTGAAGTTCGCCTCGGTGTCGATGTTCTCCTCGCGGTGGGTGGACAGCAGCATGTAGCGCTTGGGCTCCAGGCCGAGCTCAGTGAGGATGTCGGAGGCCTCGATCTTAACCAGATTTGCGCGCAGGACCTCGGCCATGGGCGAGCCCGTGACGTAGGTGCGCTCGGGCGCGCAGCCGGTGTCCTTGAGGTAGCGGCGCGCGTGCTCGGAGTAGGCCAGGTTGACGTCGGAGATCACGTCGACGATACGGCGGTTGGTCTCCTCGGGCAGGCACTCGTCCTTGCAGCGGTTGCCGGCCTCCATGTGGAAGATGGGGATGTGGAGCCTCTTGGCCGCGATGGCGGACAGGCAGCTGTTGGTGTCGCCCAGGATGAGGAGGGCATCAGGCCGCGTCTCCACCATCAGCTTATAGGAGGACGCGATGATGTTGCCCACGGTCTCGCCGAGGTCCGCGCCCACGGCGTCCAGGTAGACGTCCGGGTCGTCCAGCGACAGGTCGCGGAAGAAGATGCCGTTGAGCGTGTAGTCGTAGTTCTGCCCGGTGTGCGCCAGCAGGCAGTCGAAGTGGCGGCGGCACTTCTTGATGACCTCGGACAGGCGGATGACCTCGGGGCGGGTGCCCACGATGATGAGTAGCTTCAGGCGGCCGTCGTCCTTGAATGCGATGTCGGAATAGTCCTTGCCCATGTGGCTAGACCTCCTCGTAGTAGGTGTCGGGGCTCTCTGGGTCGAAGGGCTCGTTGGCCCACATGACCGTAACGAGGTCCTCGGTGTCGGACAGGTTAGTGATGGAGTGCGTGTAGCCGGGAATCATCTCCACGGCGCGCATCTCGGAACCCGAGACGGTGTACTCGTCGATGGGGAACGGGTTCCCCTCGGCGTCCTCCCCCACCTTCCTCAGCTTGATGCTCGCGGTGCCGGAAACCACCAGGAACCTCTCCCACTTGCTCATGTGCCAGTGATTGCCCTTGGTGATGCCGGGCCTGCTCACGTTGACCGAGACCTGGCCGCGCTCCGGCGTGCGCAGGAACTCGGTGAAAGAGCCGCGGCCGTCGACATTGGGCTTGAGGCCGTAGGCGAAGTGACCCGGCTCGTAGTAGGACAGGAACGTGCTCCAGAGCTTCTTGGAGAAGGAGCCCTCCGTGAGGTCGGGCACCGATAGCGTCTCGCGGCTGTCGCGGAAGCTGCCGAGCAGGTACACGATCTCGCCGAGGGACTTGACGTCAGTTTTCGGGACGAAGCAGAACCCGTCGCCCTCCACGCGTTCGAGACCCTTGTAGCCGCAGCGGTGCTCCTCGCCTGTTAGCGTCAATATAATTTTCACCATTTCCACCAACGCATTTTCGCCAATCGCG
>CABSYR010000018.1:0-49323 GCA_902481895.1 uncultured Collinsella sp.
CGGGATTGGTCAATCTCGGCCGACTATATTTGGCTAAATTATTCCGACGCTAACAGTGGAGCTTTGACCGACAAATGAACGTTGGTTTCTGCTACGACATGATTCCGGTAATCAAGCGGTTATACGATAAGCCTGAAGACCGGATCGAGGCATATAAGCGTCATCTTGAGTTCTACAATATTCAAGTTACGTTTAATCCTCTGGTCGCCGGCATTGTGGCCTCCATGGAGGAGGAGAACGCCAACAATCAGGACTTTGACACCGCCTCAATTAACGCCATGAAAGCATCGCTTATGGCTCCGCTTTCCGGTATTGGAGATTCACTGATTGCCAGTACGCTTCGCATGATTGCGACGGGCGTTGTGACAGGACTTTGCCTTTCGGGCAGTCTGCTCGGCCCAATCCTGTTCCTGCTTCTTTATAATGTCCCAACGATCCTGATCCGCTGGTTTGGGCTTCAGTATGGTTATTCGCTTGGCAGTGGCATGATTTCGAAGCTGAACGATTCTGATGTAATGCACAAAGTTACGTCCGGCCTGGCGATTGTGGGACTAATGGTAGTTGGTGGAATGGTGGCGACCACCGTTGCAGTTACCACTCCGCTCGCTCTTAACTTCGGCGACACCGCGTTTAAGTTGCAGGAAACGCTCGATGGGATATTCCCGGCTCTTTTGCCGCTCTGCGCGTTCGGGATCATGTGTCTTTGCAATAAGAAACAGGTCAAAATTATTTGGCAGATTGTGGGCATTCTCGCTGCGGGTATTGTGCTCGGCGTCCTGGGGATTTTGGGCTAGAGAAGGCGTCCATCTTTTGAGATGCTGAACTCGAAGGACGATGCGTCTGCTCGCCAAACGGTTTTTGAATAGTGGAGCGGCATTTCATCGCAGGCATATGTGACGTGCTCGACAACGCTCACGGGGGCTCCAACGATATAACCGAGAAGGTTTGCTTCTTGGAGCCCCGCTATTCCTGCGGTGATTTTGAGCTTCTCAATACCGGTTGCGATGCTGTAATGGTTGGCGATCAGGTCGAAAAGACCGGCATTGTCTGTGAGAAGCTCCAGTAGTCCGGGCAGAGTGCCCTGCGTTGCATAAACGGTGTCGATGGCGCAGGGGGCATTTTCGATATAAACCAAGCGCGCAACTCGTTGCACTACGGTTCCGTTGTCAATTTTGAGCTCCCGTGCAATGTGGGCATCAGCCTTGATCAAGCCTGTTTCCAAGATGGACTTGGTTGTTTTATCGCCGTATTGGGGGTCGGAGCTCAAATTGAAAATGGTGCTTGTTCCTCGTTTCAGGGTGAGCTTCGATGGGTTTACGAATGTTCCCTTGCCTCGCAGGCGGTAGAGCAAGTTTTGGTCAATGAGATTCTGTACGGCGCGTCTTACGGTGATCCTGCTTACTTTGTATTGCTTGCAAAGCTCGGTTTCGGTGGGAATCTGACTGCCGCCGGGGAGTTCGCCAGAAACTATTTTCTTGAGGATATCGTTTTCAACGGTCTGATAGAGAAGCTCTGGCTGAGTGAGCTCGTCTTTTGCTGCAGGCATGGTGGACCCCTTGGTCTTCAGTTTCTTTAGTACATAGATATACGACAACTGAGGACATCATAAGCCGTTATCTCAAAAGTTATGGAAATATCGATTTGGCGTTATCGCCGAGAGGGGATTTAAGATGGGCAGACAATACGACGAGGCGTTGATTGGCGCCATCTCCGGTCGCTCGTTTATAACCGAGAAGAGGGGGCTCGAGGTTCAAATTCGTCCGGTTCCTGATGATGAAAGAGAGCATGTGCTTGACCCACGAATTCTCGAGGTATCTCGCAAGAAGATGCGGAATGTTAGCATGTCTCCGAGCTGGACGAGCCTTATTGGAATGCGCCATCGCCCGGATAAGCCGACATACCGCCTACTCGATGGTGAGGTTCAGCGCGATGAGATCCTCATGGAGGCGGCCGATCGCTATATAGATTTATTCGTCTGGACGCCACCAAATCATAAGAAGGCAAGTCCAGCGCTTGTTTACCTGCATGGCGGCGCGTTTATGGCGGGGAATGTTCTGCAATTTGAACATCAGCTCGAGTTCATCGCCGAAAAGTCTGGTGCAGTGGTGGTTTATCCAGAATACCGCTTGGCGCCGGAGACGGCATTTCCCGGGCAGATCGAGGATTGCGTTCTTGCTCTTGATTATGTGTGCGAGCATGCCGGGGATCTCGGAATCAATCCTCATAAAATAATGGTCGCCGGCGACTCCGCAGGAGGAAGCCTTACTAATGCGTGTGTTCAGCTCAGGGGTGCTGGAGCTGTAGCCCATGCCTTCGAAATCTATCCTGAAGTCGACCTTGCGGGCGAACAGGGCGAGGGATATGAGGATTTTCCTGCGATAGCCGATCAAGAGGACGTTGCGCGTTTTCGCATCGACCATCTTCGCGATTCGGACGGCCCGATGGTCGAACTTTGTGCACACGGAAAAATGTCTCCTCATGACCCGTTGATTTCTGCGCTAATGCTTGAGGACTGCACTGATTTCCCCCCGGTGACTATCGTGACATCCGAATACGATCCGCTTCGTATCCCCGATGAAAAATGGGCTACAAAATTACGGTCTTCAGGAATCGATGTCGAGGTCATCGAATATGCCGGATGTGACCATGGTTTCTTCGATCATTTTGGCGTGTACCCGCAATCGGAAGACGTGTGTTTGTTGATGGCTGAGAAGCTTAAAGAAATGGCTGCACAATAACGTCTCTCGGCGATAAGGGACTGAAGTCGCCTGTGTTTCTGCATTCGTGGTTCTCAATCTGATTAAAAATGAGGCTTGCTCCTTGCCCGAGTGGGTGGGGAGCAGTTTGTTTTTTGTAGCGATGCGAGGCGAGTGCCGCGCACTTTAGATCGCCATTTTGCTTCGCTGTATACCACTTGACGTAATAAAAGAGGCAAGGGCGGTGCGAGGGCCAACAGTCATTCTAAGCTCGGATTCGTATTCTAAAAAGGTTGTTTCGGTTGCGCGGTACAATATAGCAAAAAAGAATGATAAAATGAATTCGAAAAAGAATTCATTTTTAGGAGGTATGTATGCCTGCTTTGCAGATGCTCGACAACCTTGTTCCAATTAGCGATTTCAGCCACGGTAAGGGCTCGGCTGCATTTTCGAAGGTTGGGGACGACAATCCTGTTGTGGTTCTCAAACACAACAAGCCAGCGTTTGTGATTGTTACACCCGATGAATATAGGGAAGCGAAGCAAGCGGAGGAGGACCTCACCTTGTTAACGTTGGCGCTTAAGAGAATGGCTGTGGCAAGTGACGATGCGCTTGTTTCCCTGTCTGATGTTATGGAAGAGCTGGGTGTGAGCCAGGACGAACTCGATCAGATGGATGAGGTCGAGTTTGAATGAGTGGGTACGAAGTCGCTTTCTACCCGGATGCTCTCAAGGATATTAAGCGTCTGGACGGCTCCCAACGAAAGATCGTCCTTAAGGCTATAGAAAAAATCAGAACGAACCCATTGCCGCAGAACGAAGGTGGATTCGGCAAGCCTCTTGGAAACAAGGCAGGTACGGATTTGACTGGCTTTATGAAGATCAAGCTCAGGGGAAGTGGCATTCGAATCGTGTACCGCCTCATCAGAATTAAAGAAAAGATGGCCATCGTAGTGGTAGGCGCTCGCGAAGACATGGAAGTCTACCGAACTGCTCAGAGACGAGAACTCGATTTCGAGAAATGGGCGGAAGAGAATATCTAGCTTTAACGATGAACGACGAGTGAGCGTTGGTGGGGCCCTGACGAATTAGATTCGTCAGGGTTTTTCGCTGAACCAATTGCCTTCAGCCTCCGTTGACCTTTCCTTCCAATTCATCAGCCAACGTACGTCATGGCAATTCCCGGTAGGTCGCAGGGCGCTTCGCAGGCGGGCCAGGCTTTATCTGAACGACTTTGCGAAGCAACCGGAGTGAAGATAAAGCCTGGCCCACCCGCGAAGCGCCACAAAGACCGCAGGGACGGGAGCAGCTATACTACTCTCAGTAGTTAAGGGTCGCGGATTGGCCGCGTCACCGCTCTCAACGGGAGGTCTTTGTTTATGGCAGATCAAAAGCCGGTTGTCGGGATCATCATGGGCTCCAAGTCCGATCTGGGTGTTATGGAAGGCTGCACCGCCGAGCTCGAGGCGCTCGGTGTGCCCTATGAGCTCGTGATCGCGAGCGCACACCGCACGCCGGCGAAGGTCCATGAGTGGGCTTCGACTGCTGCTGATCGCGGTATCAAAGTGATTATCGCCGCCGCCGGCAAGGCCGCTCACCTGGGTGGTGTCGTGGCTGCCTTTACGCCGCTGCCGGTCATCGGCGTGCCTATGAAGACGAGTGACCTGGGCGGTATGGATTCGCTGCTGTCGATGGTGCAGATGCCTTCGGGTGTGCCCGTGGCCTGCGTTGCCATCAACGGCGCCAAGAACGCCGCCATCTACGCCACGCAGATTCTGGGCGCTTGCGGCCCCGAGTACCGCAAGGTTATCGAGAAGATGAAGCAGGAGATGGCCGACGCCTAGGCGTTCCGCCGTTTC
This sequence comes from uncultured Collinsella sp., assembly GCA_902481895.1. Lineage (GTDB taxonomy): Bacteria > Actinomycetota > Coriobacteriia > Coriobacteriales > Coriobacteriaceae > Collinsella. The sequence goes on from CABSYR010000018.1 coordinate 4,555, forward strand.
ACCGCAGTATAAGGAGAGCCATGTCTGACTATCAGGGAAAACGATTCAAGGCTTCTCAGATCCCCGATCCGTCGAAGCTGAGTGCTGCCCATGGGGCACAGCAGGGTCGGACATCCTCTCCTCAGCAGCCGCGCGCGCCGCGCCCCGTGACGCCGGCGACGCATCGTCGACAGGACGCGCCAGCCGCATATCGACCTTCATCTTATAGCAACGCTAAGAAGCCGCCCCGGTCTTCATCGCACGCCGCGCCGTCGGATTACACCGAGCCGCCGCGCAAAAAGCGCCGCTCCATTATTCCCATTCTGCTCATCATCATCGGCATCGGCCTGATTGTTGCCGCCGCTGCCATCTTTATCAATGCTCAGATTGGCTATAAGCAGGCAAGCGATTCGTACCAGAAAATCGAGAAGCAATATGTAAGCGATAAGGACGCCAGCGGCGTGCCGATTATCGACTTCGATGCACTTGCCCAGACAAATCCCGAGGTTGTGGGTTGGATTTACGCGCCGGGAACCAACATCAACTATCCCGTGGTGCAGACCAATAACAACTCCAAATACCTCAACACGCTGTTTGACGGTACGTCCAATGCATCGGGTGCGATCTTCTTGGACAGCGACGATACCGCGCCGGGAATGGTTGACCAGCAGACCACGATCTACGGCCACCACATGAATGACGGGTCGATGTTCAACGTGATTTCGGACACCACTGATCAGGCAACGTTCGATAGCATCGAGTTCGTGTATTACATCACACGGGATGCTACGTATAAACTGCGACCACTGGCGACCAAAGTTGTCGAGGACACGTATGCCAAGGCGCGCACGACCAATTTTGAGGGCGACGACGGGCTCAAGAACTACCTGTCCGAGATGCTCGACGGTGCCTCTGCCGTGGCGAGCGATGCCACCGATCGTGCCGCTTCGGCAACCAAGGTCGTAACGCTTGTGACCTGTCGTTCGTTATCGCTGAGCAACACACGTGCCGTCATGGTGCTCACGCCGGTCGAGGAATAGATAATGGGCTACTCAATGACGGTGAAAGGGGAAATGATGCTCGAGAATGGCAAAACGATGCCTTCGGTTGATGCTTGGCTGCGCGAGGCCAAGGCCGATTCGTCGGCACCTGCGTGCGGTATGTATCTGACACATAACGGTGTGGTGCGCGCGACGCCCAAGGCCGAGGCGCGCGGTGTCGAGACCGATGGCGTGGCGCCGGGCCACAAGGTGGGCAGCATGGTGTTCGGCTACGACGCCAGCAAGGTACAGGCCGCCATCGAGGCGACGCGCGCGATGCCGGGTATCGGCTATGTGCGCGTGTGGCTGGCAAGCGGCGCGCTTGCCGTAGGTGACGACATCATGCTCGTGCTCATCGGCGGGGACATTCGCCCGCACGTGGTCGATGCGCTGCAGGCGCTCGTTGGCACCATCAAGAATGAATGCGTGAGTGAGGTCGAGCGCGAGGCGTAGAGGCTTGCGTCGATAGAAGGCTCGTTTATAAAAATGCCCGCCGGTACGTGTGATACCGGCGGGCATTTTGCGTTTTGGGCGCGGTGGACGCTACACGCGCGTCGCATCCTTGGGGCTCATGGTCATGCTCTGGAAGCGATTCTCCATAAAGTCATTATCGAAGTACTTGCCGTAGAACTGCGCAACGGGAATATCCGGTTCCGTGCCGTTGACGCGCTGATACCAATAATCGAGCGACTGCAGCGTCATAACGCCATCGACCAGCATAATGATGGTGAAGATGACGGTAGCCGAGTAGCGGCTCTTCCACGGAATCATGTTGATGAGCTTGAGCAGCCTCGGCAGCAGCAGCTTGATCCAGATGAGTCCGCCCAGGCCCCACAGGCAGGCAAAGCCCGTGCAGGTGCGTCCGCCCGTAAGGACGGCGAGCGGGTCGGGCATGCCGAACAGCTTCATGTGCGAGTAGCTCCATGAGACCACTCCAAACGAGGTCTGCATAAACCAGCCCACGAACACCTCAAAGCTCGCGCCGAGCAGCGCGCTCACCAAAAAGATAATGATGGGGTTCTTTTTGTAGAAGCGGTTGAGCACCATGGTCATGAGTACGGCGCCAAATCCATAGATGGGGCTGAAGGGGCCAAACAGCATGCCGGCGCGGTTCTGGTAGACGCCGGGGTCGTCGACCGTCATGTGCCAGATGTCCTCGGCGATCAGGCCGAGTATGCAGCAGACAAAGAATACCCAGAACAGGTTAAAGTAGTTGAGCTTGATGTAGCCTTCGCCGGTTTCATCGCGCCCGAGCATGCCCTCGGCGGCGGCGTCGCGATCGAGCATTTCCTGCAGGCGGCGTTGCAGCTCGCGCTCCTGGCGCAGCGTGGGGTCGACGGTGGTCGAAAGTGCGACGAGGATGCCGAGCTGGATGGCGGGGCGCAGCAAGAAAGGCCCGATGCCCTGGAGCATCACGTCAACCAAAAGCTCGACGACGGTCAATGCGATAAGGATATAGGACAGACGGGCGGCATTGCGGCGCTGGTTCTTGATGAGGTCCAGGCCAAAGATGATCAGGATGACGGCGCTTGCCGCAGAGAGCATGATGCCGGCGACGATAAGGCCGACCGCGACGAGCGTGTTGTCGCCGAGCTTGGCGGCGGCGTTGCCGTTGATGAGCGCGGTGATGACCTGCCACATAAAGGCCCCGACCGAAGGGAGCGTGCCCACGCCGGACAGGATGCATAGGACGGCGTACACCTTAATGATGAGGGGGATCTTCTTGACCTCCGTGGCGCTGGGGACGCTGGGGTCGAGTTCGTTTCGATCCATACATAACCTTTCTCGTTTTGCTGTAGGTACAAGGATACGCCGCCGACCTGCCAAAAGACAGGACGAACGTCCCAATTGCAACAATGCAAGCCCCAACGGCGGGCGAGACGCGTCGCAACGGAAGTATGCGGGATCGTCGGCCCCGACGAGGTTGCCCAATAAAATGTTTGGCTGCAAAACGGATTATAAGCTCGGTGGGCTTTTAAAAAGCGCTGTTCATGCGCGGGAGTGCTTGTCTTGCCGTGCGTATAATAGGGCAGGTAACGCCAAATAACGAGGCTCTGAGGGGATGCCATGTCTCAAGAAACCATCCGCGCGGCCGAGCGTGCCGCGGGACAGGTGAAGACCATGTCGACGTATGATCCGGACTCCGACCAGCTGCATGAGGAATGCGGCATTTTTGGTGTGTGGGCACCCGATCGCGATGTGGCTCGACTGACGTACTTTGGTCTGCGCGCGCTGCAGCATCGCGGCCAGGAATCGGCGGGAATCGCCGTGGGTGATGGCGGCACGGTTATGGTCCGCAAGGATCTGGGCCTGCTCGACCGCGTGTTCTCCAACGCCGACCTGTCGACGCTCTCCGGCCAGCTGGCCGTGGGCCACGTGCGCTATGGCACTGCCGGTGCCAAGAGCTGGGAAGCCTCGCAGCCGCATCTTTCTACCATCAACAGCGTCATTATCGCGCTCGCGCACAACGGTACCCTCGTCAACACCGACGAGCTGCGCCGCCAGCTGATCGAGCTGGGCGTGCCGTTCCTTTCCAATTCGGATTCCGAGGTCGCGACTAAGCTTATCGGCTACTTTACTCAGCGTACAGGCCATCTGCGCGAGGGCATTCGCAAGACCATGGAGCTCGTGCGCGGCGGCTACGCCATGACGCTCATCAACGAGCAGGCACTCTACGCATTCCGCGATCCGCACGGCATTCGCCCGCTCGTGCTGGGCAAGCTGGTGGACGAGGGCCTGGACCAGGCCGATGCCGCATCCGTTTCGCAGCTGCCGTCGCAGGACGGCGCCGCGACGGTCGACTCCGCCGTCCGTGTCACGCGCGCCGGCGGCTGGGTCGTTGCTTCCGAGACCTGCGCACTCGACATCGTGGGTGCCGAGTACGTCCGTGACGTCCGTCCCGGCGAGATTTTGCGCATCAGCGCCGAGGGTCTGGTATCCGAGCAGGGCGTGCCTGCAGCCGAAGAGCCCGCAAACTGCATCTTTGAGCAGGTCTACTTTGCCCGCCCCGACTCCATCATGAACGGCAAGAGCGTTTACGCCTGCCGTTACGACATGGGTCGTCAGCTGGCACACGAGGAGCCCGTCGAGGCCGACCTGGTCATCGGCGTGCCCGACTCCGGTCTGCCGCCCGCGGAGGGGTATTCGCACGAGAGCGGTATTCCCTTTGGCGAGGGCCTCATTAAGAACCGCTACGTGGGCCGTACGTTTATCGAGCCCACGCAGGAGCTGCGCGCCATGGGCGTGCGCATGAAACTCAACCCGCTGCGCGACAACATCGAGGGCAAGCGCCTGGTCGTCATCGACGACTCCATCGTGCGCGGCACCACCATGGTGCAGCTCGTCAAGATGCTACGCAACGCTGGCGCCAAGGAGATTCATATCCGCATCAACTCGCCCGAGGTCATCTGGCCGTGCTTCTACGGTATCGATACCGACGTGCAGTCGCAGCTTATCAGCGCCAACAAGACGGTCGACGAGATTTGCGAGTATATCGGTGCCGATTCGCTGGCCTTCCTTTCGGTCGAGGGCCTGCTTAAGGTCATGCCCAAGGGTGGCTACTGCGATGCGTGCTTTACCGGCCGCTACCCCGTGGCGATTCCCGAGAGCTTTGGCCGCGACAAGTTTATGGAGGGCTTTACGCCTCGCAACCTGGATAAGCCGCTGCACTTTGACGACGACGCCGTGGTCGAGAAATACGACGACCGCAGCTGGGAAGAGAAGCACGGCGAGGCCTAAAACCGGCCATTTAGGGACAGGTTTATTTTGGTAGGTTTCACCTGCTGTTTTGTTGATATGACGGCGCGTGCTGTTATGGCGCGCGCCGAAATGAACGCAACTATGAGCACCGTTTGGCGCCCGCGCAGCGCCACGGTAGTGGGAGAGGAAGGCTCAGATGAGCGACAGCAAACATGTGACGTATGAGGACGCCGGCGTCGATACCGCCGAGGGCGGCCGCGCCGTCGACGCGATTAAGCAGATGGTCAAGGACACTAACCGCCCCGAGGTTATCGGCGGCATCGGTGGCTTCGGTGGCCTGTTCTCGGCCGCCGCACTTAAGGATATGGAAGACCCGATCCTGATCAGCGGCACCGACGGCGTGGGCACCAAGCTCGTGCTCGCCCAGATCATGGACCGTCACGAGACAGTGGGCCAGGACCTGGTCGCTATGTGCGTCAACGACATTCTGGCTTCGGGCGCCGAGCCGCTGTTCTTCCTGGACTACGTTGCCATCGGTCACATCGAGGCTGAGCACATGGCAAAGATCATCAAGGGCGTGGCCGATGGCTGTAAGCTCGCGGGCTGCGCGCTTGTGGGCGGCGAGATGGCCGAGCACCCGGGCGTCATGGCCCCCGCCGATTACGACCTCGCCGGCTTTACCGTGGGCGTCGTCGACCGTCCCAAGATGCTCGACCCCGCAAACGTCCGCCCGGGCGATGTGATCCTGGGCCTGCCTTCCACCGGCGTGCACTCCAACGGCTACTCACTCGTGCGCAAGGTTATCGGTGTCGACGGTATCAAGCCGGGCACGCCCGAGGCTGCCGCTAAGGCCGAGGAGCTGAGCCGTCCGCTCGAGGAGCTCGGCGGCGCTTCGCTGGCAGGCGCCCTGCTGGCTCCCACGCGCATCTACGTCAAGCCGATTCTGGAGCTGCTGCGCGGTGGCGCCAACGTTCATGCCATTGCCCACATCACTGGCGGCGGTATTACCGAGAACCTCAACCGCGCGCTCGCCGACGACGTCGACGCTGTGGTCACCCGCAACGGTGCCGAGATGGGCTGGGACGTTCCGCCCGTCATCACCTACGTGTCGCGCCAGGCCGAGCTCGCGCCCAATGAGGCATGCAAGACCTTCAACATGGGCGTTGGCCTGTGCCTGATCGTCGCCCCCGAGGACGAGGCCGCGGTGACCGAGGCTCTGGTCGCGCTGGGCGAGAAGCCGTTCCGCGTGGGCGAGTGCGTCGAGGGCTCCGGTAAGGTCGTGTACTCCGATGAGCGCTAACGAGCAGATGGCTGCTGCCGAGGGCCTGGATTTTGTGCCCTATACCCGTCCGACCGGCACCGATACGGCCGAGCCGCTCAAGATCGGTGTGCTCATCAGCGGTTCGGGTACCAACCTGCAGGCGCTGATCGATTTGATCGCCGCCGGCAAGCTCAACGCTTCGATTGAGCTTGTGGTGTCGAGCCGTCCTTCGGCTAAGGGTTTGCAGCGCGCTGAGCGCGCGGGCATCCAGACGCTCACGCTGTCCAAGGATGTCTATGCCGACCCTATTGCCGCCGACGAGATCATCGCGCACGAGCTTCTCGAGCGCGGCTGCGAGTATGTGGTCATGGCCGGCTACATGCGCATGGTGCACACGCCTCTGCTGGCGGCGTTTCCCAACCGCGTGGTCAACTTGCATCCGGCGCTGCTGCCGAGCTTTACCGGTGCGCATGCGATCGATGATGCCTTTGCGCGCGGCGTCAAGGTGACCGGCGTGACCGTGCACTTTGCCAACGAGATTTACGACAACGGCCCCATCATCGCCCAGCGCGCGCTGGCTGTCGAGGAGGGCTGGGATGTCGACACGCTCGAGGAGCACATCCACGCGATTGAGCACGTGCTGTATCCCGAGGTCGTGCAAATGCTCGCCGACGGCCGCGTCCACGTGCTGGAGAGCGGCAAGGTCGCAATTGACGCGCCTCGCGGCTAGCGGCGCACAGTACAATTTAGCCGAGTAGTCAGGGTGGTCAGTGGCGCCAAGGCGCACGTGGCCACCCTTTGCTTTGGGTAGTCACCTGCGACGTTCTTTAACGACTAGTCATTCAAGAACGTCGCAGGTGACTAGATGAGAGAGGTGAGCGCATGGCGGATAATGAAGCGCTGTTTACGCCTGAGCTGGTGTTTTTTGATTGGGAGTGTGCAACGCCGGATGAGGTGTTTGCGCGGCTCGAGGGCGAGCTTGCCCCGCGCGGCTACATTGCATCCGGTTGGCTCGACGCCGTTCGCACGCGCGAGGATGCCTATCCCACGGGTCTTGCCATGCCGGCGGCAAACATTGCCATTCCGCATACCGATCCGGGGTTTGTGGCCAAGCCCTATATCGCGGTGGTGAAGCCCGCCGCGCCCGTGACATTTAACGCTATGGCTGGCATGGGCGCTCCGGTGCCGGCGCAGATCGTCATCAATCTGGGCATCGCAGAGCCGGGCGATCAGGTCGAGGCCCTGCAGGCGCTCATGAACATCTTTATGGACGCCGATGCCGCAGCCGACGTGCTCGGCCAAACCACGCCGCAGGGCATGGTCGACGCCATCCGCCGCCACTTCTAAGGTGGGGCTGAGTCGGCACTTGGGGACGTTCCTTTTCTGCCGGCAGTAAGGGGCGGTCTCCAAGTGCCGGCATATAAAGAACGTCCCCAAGTGCCAAGTGCCACATCTGTCCCCTTTGCACCAAAATGGTGCAGATTAACCTGTCCCCAATGCACCAAGCGTGCCGCGGGGGCTGCGTTGTGACACAATGGCGTTTGTTCGATTCGTTATGCGAAAGGCCAACTATGGCAAATAAGAAAAAGAACTCCGAGGCCGCGCCGACGCCCGAGCAGCAGGCCCGCGCTGCCTCCAGCTCTCGCAAGAAGCAGCGCAAGACGTACGTGTCTAAGACCGTCAAGATCGTCCTGGTGGTCATCGGTGTGCTGGCGATGCTGCTTTCCGTCTCGGCGATGGCGTGCTCCGGCCTTATGTCGCAGGCCGAGGACACCTCGGGCTACAAGCTGACCGGCGGTGTTGCTGCAACTATCAACGGCACCAACCTCACCGAGGACACCGTGACCAAGCAGATCATGAGCATGCGCACGTCCTACGGCTACACCAAGGACAAGGACTGGGCGCAGTATCTGGTCGACAACGACCTGACGCCCAAGAAGTACCGCAAGCAACTCATCGACTCCTACACGCAGCAGATTCTGCTTCAGCAGGCACAGAAGGAGAACGGCGTGACGGTGTCGGACGAGGAGGTCGAGAAGGCTTGGAAGGACGCGTGCAAGAGCGCGGGCGGTGCCAAGGCCTTTAAGAAGACCCTCAAGACCTACGGCTATACCGAGGACACCTACAAGGACTCGCTCAAGGAGAGTCTGGCGCAGCAGAAACTCAAGGATGCGGTAGCGCCCACAAGCAAGCCCAAGGACAGCGAGATCGTCGATTACATCAACGAGAACCTGTCTAACTACAACGATGCTCGCCGCTCGTCGAACATCCTGATCAAGGTTGATTCCGACGCTTCCGACGAGGACAAGGCTGCCGCCAAGGCCAAGGCACAGGAGTGCCTGGACAAGATCAAATCCGGCGAGCTGAGCTTCGAGGACGCCGTGGAGCAGTATTCCGACGACACCGGCTCCAAGGAGAAGAAGGGCGATGTGGGCTGGGATAAGCTCACCACCTTCGTCGACAGCTACCAGGCGGCGCTCGAGGGGCTCAACAAGGGCGATGTGAGCGACGTCGTCGAGTCGACCTATGGTTATCACATCATCAAGTGCACCGACTACTTCCATGTCGATAATCAGGTCGATGACATTAAGCAGGTGCCCAAGGACATCAAGAAGTACGTCTCCAACGTGGTGAAGACGCAGGCGGCAAGCACTGCGTACAGCGAGTGGCTGGAGCAGTACAAGAAGGACGCCGACATCACCGTCAACCCCATGCCCAAGGACGTGCCGTACAACGTCAGCCTGAAGGGCGTCACCAAGAGTTCGACCGACGATTCGTCGACGACTAAGTAATCATGGGGCGGTGCCCGCGTGAGTACCGCCCACGCTATTGAGGAGGATATGCAGATGACCAACGAAGAGCTGCAGAAGGAAATGATTGCGGCCATGAAGGCCAAGGACAAGGTTCGCCTGTCTATCATTCGCCAGGTTAAGGCCGAGGTGAAGAATATCGAGGTCAACGAGCGTCGCGATGTGACCGAGGAAGACGTCAACAGCATGATCAAGCGTCTGATCAAGCAGACGAGCGAGACGCTGGAGATGTCCATCAAGGCCGGCACCGACCAGGACCGTACCGACAACCTGACCGAGCAGGTCAAGATTCTGGAGAGCCTGCTGCCCGCGCAGGTTTCAGGCGAGGAGCTCGAGGCCCTGATCGAGCAGGTTATCGCCAAGCTGGGTGCCACGTCCAAGAAGCAGATGGGCCAGGTTATGGGTGCCCTAGGCAAGGCAACCGGCGGCAACTTCGACAAGCCGGCCGCAGCAAAGATCGTCGGCGCCAAGCTCGCGTAGGGGCCGAGCGGTACATAGTTGATGTTGAGGGGGCGTGGCCGTCATGGTCGCGCCCCTTTTTGCTGGCCGGGCACTCATTGGGGACGGACTTAAATGAGTGCCCAATGAGTAGGCACTCATTTAAGTCCGTCCCCAATGAGTGAGTGGAAGGTTGCGGGTTCTTTACGGGAATGTAGTGTGGGCTGCGGAAACGCGGTTCTTTCCGTACAATAGTTCAACTCGTGTAAACGCAGGGAAGGGACATTCATGGCAGACATGATCGAGATCAAGCATCTCAACAAGTACTTTGGCGACCTGCATGTGCTCAAAGATATCAATCTCACCGTCAAGCGCGGCGAGAAGCTCGTAATGATCGGGCCTTCCGGCTCGGGTAAGTCGACACTCATCCGTTGCGTCGATTATCTGGAGGAGCCCACGTCGGGCGAGGTCGTCATCGACGGTACGCCGCTCACCAAAAAGAACCACCTGGAGATGGCTCGCAAGTACAGCTCCATGGTGTTTCAGCAGTTCAACCTGTATCCCAACATGACGGTGCTGGGCAACCTGACGCTCGCGCCCATCAAGCTGCAAAAGAAGAGCAAGGAGGAGGCGACCGAGATCGCCATCGCCGCGCTCAAGCGCGTTGGCATGGCGCATAAGGCCGGCGAGTATCCGCAGAATCTCTCGGGCGGTCAGCAGCAGCGCATCGCCATCGCCCGCGCCCTGTGCACCAAGCAGCCCATCATCCTGTTTGACGAACCGACCTCGGCGCTCGACCCCGAGATGGTCCAGGAGGTTCTGGACGTTATGATTGAGCTCGCGCAGGAGGACATCACCATGATCTGCGTGACGCACGAGATGGGTTTTGCGCGTCAGGTGGCCGACCGCGTCATCTTTATGGAGGACGGCCGCATTCTGGAGGAGGGCACGCCCGAGCACTTCTTCGATAACCCCGAGAACCCGCGCTGCCGCGAGTTCCTGTCCAAGATTCTGCACTAGGCGCGGTGATGGACATGACGGATATGACAAGGACGGCCGTGTCGCGCCGTCACTTTTTGCAGCTGGCGGGCGCCGGTATGCTTGCGCTGACGGGGATCGCGCTTGCCGGTTGCGGCAACTCCACCAGCGGCGAGGGTTCCGACAAGGGGTCTAAGCTTGCGGCCATTAAGTCGCGTGGCCATCTGAATGCCGGCGTTAAGAAGGACGTTCCCGGCTACGGCTATTACGACACCGCCAAGGGCCGCTTTGAGGGCATGGAGGTCGATTTGTGCTACCAGATCGCCGCTGCCGTCTTTGGCGTGAGCTACAAGGAGGCCCGCGCCCAGGAGCTTGTCGAGTTTACCGACGTAACGCCCAAGACACGCGGCCCGCTGATCGATAACGGCCAACTCGACGTGGTCGCGGCGACCTACACCATCACCGACGAGCGCAAGAAGAGCTGGGATTTCTCGACGCCGTACCGCACCGACTACGTGGGACTCATGGTCAAGAAGCGTTCGGGCTTTACCTCGATTGAGGACCTGGACGGCAAGGTCATTGGTGTGAGCCAGGGTGCCACCACGCAGGGCCTGATCGAGCAGATGATCAAGGACAACGGCTTTAGCTGTAAGCCCGAGTTTAGGGCATTTAGCGGCTACCCCATCATCAAGAGTTCGCTCGACGCCGGCAATATCGACGTCTTTGCCATGGACCGCTCCACGCTGGCCGGCTACATGAACGAGACCGTTGAGTTGTTGCAGCCCGAGGTCAAGTTTGGCGAGCAGGGCTACGGCGTGGCGACCAAGAAGGGCTGCGACCTTTCGGCCGTGGTCGATCAGGTGATTTGTGATCGCCTGGCCGATGGCTGGCTCGACCAAGAGGTCAAGACCTGGGGTCTTGTATAGGCACATCGTCCAAGGAAGGAATCAAATGCTCGAAGGATTATTTGACGCCGACCGTTGGTCGACGACATTTCAAAACATGGGGCCCTTCTGGGAGGGCTTTGGCGTGACGCTGCAAGTGGTCGTTGCCGGCCTGCTGTTGTCGCTGGTGCTGGGCACGCTGCTGGGCGTGTTCTCTACCACTCGCTCGCGCGTGCTGCGCGCCATAAGCCGCGTGTACGTGGAGTTTTACCAGAACACCCCGTTGCCCGTGCAGGTGCTCTTTATGTACATGGCCGGTCCGCAGTTTTTGCAGGCCATAACCGGTGCCGACCAGCCGGTGCGCATCGCGCCGTTCGTGCTGGGCTTCTTGGGCGTGGGCCTGTATCACGCGGCCTACATTTCGGAGGTTATCCGCACTGGTATCGAGGCGGTTCCGCGTGGTCAGATGGAGGCGGCCCAGAGCCAGGGCTTCACCCGTGCCCAGGCGTACTGGTACATCGTGCTGCCCCAGACATTCAAGATCATTCTGCCGCCGCTGTGTAACCAGGCGCTCAACCTGGTCAAGAACACGTCGGTGCTGGCGCTTGTGGCCGGCGGCGACCTTATGTACCGTTCCGACAACTTTGTGAGTCTGTACGGTTACCTGCAGGGATACATCGTCTGCTGCCTTATGTACTTCATCATCTGCTTTCCGCTCGCCATGCTGGTGCAGTGGCTCGAGCGCCGCTCAAAGGAGCGTCCGCGCGGTGTGAGCCTGGCCGAGCTGGGGCTCGACAACGTAGAGGAGGCCTAGCGCATGGAAATCTTCAACGCGACCAACCTGCTCTACATCTGGGGCGGCTTTGTTAAGACGATCGAGATCTCGGCGCTGTCGATCTTTTTCTCGCTCATCTTTGGCACGGTGCTGGCGCTTGTTAAAAGCTATGCGCCCCGCCCGTTCCGTATTTTGGTGAGTGCCTATATCGAGCTGTTCCGTTGCACGCCGAACCTGCTGTGGATCCTTTTTATCTACTTTACGGTGCAGGGTTTGGACATTGTGATTTCGACCATCGCCTTTACGCTGTTTACCAGCGCTGTTATGGCCGAGATTGTGCGCGGCGGCCTCAACTCGATTCCGCGCGGCCAGTTTGAGGCAGCGCAGAGCCAGGGCTTTGGCTTCTTTGCCACCATGCGCTACATCATTCTGCCGCAGACGTTTAAGACGATCATTCCGGCGCTGTTTAGCCAGTGCACGACCGTCATCAAGGACAGCTCGTATCTTTCGGGCATTAACGTGGCCGAGCTCATGTACACGGCAAACGTCGTGATGGCCCACGCGATCGACCTGTCGCAGGTGCTTATGCTCTACGGCCTGGTGTTTGCGATGTACTTTGTACTCAACTTTGGTATCTCGCTGCTGGTCCGCGCATATCAGAGGCGAATGGTGGCAGCGTAGAATGTGGCAAAGGGACAGCCCCTTTGTCACATAGAGAAAGGAATCGCGATGAGCGATCTGGAGAATAAGAAGAATCCTGTGGTCATTACCATCGCGCGCGACTTTGGCGCCGAGGGCCACGAGATTGGCCGCATGCTTGCCGACGAGTTGGGGATTCCGCTGTACGATAACGAGCTGCTGGTACGTGCGTCGCTGCGCGCGGGCGAGTCGCTCGATAAGATGGCCGCCTATGATGAGCGTCTGGCCGTGGAGAACATGGCGTTTCTGCCCGACCGCTACGATGCGCGTTCGTACTCGGATAAGTTGTTCCAAAAGATGAGCCAGGTGATTTTGGATCTGGGCGAGACCGAGAGCTGCATTATCGAAGGTCGTCTGTCCGATTACCTGTTGCGTAACAACCCCAACCACATTGCCGTGTTGGTGACCGCTCCCTTTGAGGACCGCGTCGAGATCGTGCGCAAAAAGCGCGGCCTCAACAAAAAGAAGGGCGCCAAGTTGGTTAAACAGCAGCAGAAGGCGCGCGAGGCGTTCTATAAGCGCTACAGTGCCGGTAAGTGGAAGATGACGAGCGGCAAGGACATCGTCGTCAACCGCGCCAAGCTGGGCCGCGAAGGCTGCAAGGACGTCATCGCCGCAGCCTACCGCTACAAGGTGGCCCAACTCGAAGGCTAACCAGTTGAAACCACCACAAAGGTGCCTGTCCCCATTGTGGTGGTTTGGGCGGCCGGTATAGAAAAAGTCCCCGCCGGGCGTGTGTTCGACGGGGACTTTGCCGTTTGGTAGCTAGTGCTGTAGGTGATTACTCGCCCAGCAGGCTCTTGGTGATGGAAGCGGCGGCCTTCTTGCCGGCGCCCATCGCCAGAATGACCGTAGCGGCACCGGTGACGATGTCGCCGCCGGCCCAGATGCGGGGATCGGTGGTCTGGCCGGTCTCCTCGTCGGCGACGATGTAGCCCCACTTGTTGAGCTCCATCTTGCCGCCGATCTTCTTTGCGAAGGGGTTGGCGTTGGTGCCGATAGCCGAGATCGCGACGTCGCAGGGGATCTCCTCGATGGCGCCCTCGATGGGCACCGGACGACGACGGCCGGACTCGTCGGGCTCGCCGAGCTCCATCTTCTGGACCTTGACGGCGCACACGGAGCCGTCCTCGCCAGCGACAAACTCGAGCGGGGAGACGAGCGGCAGGACCTCGACGCCCTCGGCCTTAGCATGGTGCAGCTCGGCGCGACGGCAGGGCATCTCGTCCTCGGTACGACGGTAGGCGATGATGGCGTGCTCGGCGCCCAGGCGCTTGGCGGTACGGACGGCGTCCATAGCCACGTTGCCGCCACCAAAGACGACGACGTTCTTGCCGTGCTTGGTGGGGGTGTCGTACTCGGGGAACTTGTTGGCCTTCATCAGGTTCACGCGGGTGAGGTACTCGTTAGCGAAGAAGACGTTGGGCAGGTTCTCGCCGGGGACGTTGAGGAACTTGGGCAGGCCAGCGCCGGTCGCCACGTAGATGGCGTCGAAGCCCTGCTCGAACAGCTCCTCGGCCGTGGCCATGTTGCCCACGACGGAGTTGTACTCAAACTTGACGCCCATGTCCTCCAGGCCGTCAATCTCGCGCTTGACGACTGCCTTGGGCAGACGGAACTCGGGGATGCCGTAGACCAGCACGCCGCCGCCGGTGAAGAAGGCCTCGAAGACGGTGACGTCAAAGCCGTTGCGGGCGAGCTCGCCGGCGCAGGTGATGCCGGACGGGCCGGAACCGACGACGGCGACCTTCTTGCCGTTCTTGGGGGCCATCTTGGGCGTGGAGGCGAGCTCGGGGCGGTCACCCAGGAAGCGCTCGAGCTGGCCGATGGCCACGGGCTCGGACTTCTTGCCACGGATGCACTTGCCTTCGCACTGGTTCTCCTGCGGGCAGACGCGACCGCAGATGGCGGGAAGCATGGAGTCCTCGCGGATGGTATCGAGAGCGCCGCCGAAGTCCTTTGCGCGGATCTGCTCGATAAAGCGGGGGATGTTGATGTTGACGGGGCAGCCCTCAACACAGAACGGCTTCTTGCAGTTGAGGCAGCGCTCGGCCTCGGCCAGCGCCATCTCCTCGGTGAAGCCCTTGTCGACGGGGCGGAAGTCGCAGGCGCGCTCGGCAGCCGGCTCCTCGTTATCGGGGGTGCGGGGCGACTTCATATCGGCAACGAAACGACCGTTAACTAGTGGCATGCGCAGCTCTTTTCCTCATAGGCCTTGAGGGACTCGCCCTCTTCGGAACGGTAAGCGGCCTGGCGGGCACGAAGGTCATCCCAGTCGACCAGGGTGGCATCGAAGTCGGGGCCGTCGACGCAAGCGAACTTGGTCACGCCGCCCACCTCGACGCGGCAGCAGCCGCACATGCCGGTGCCGTCAACCATGATGGGGTTGAGCGACGCGGTGATGGGGGTGTCGTACTTCTGGGCGGTGAGGGTCGAGAACTTCATCATCGGAACGGGGCCGACGCAGAAGACCTGGCTCACGGCCTTGTCCTGCAGCAGGCGCTCCAGCGGAGCGGTGACAACGCCCTGCTCGCCGTAGGAGCCGTCGTCAGTGGTGATGTGGATGTGATCTTCGTCGAGGAGCTCGCGGAACTGGTCCTCCATGAGCAGGAGGTCCTTGGTGCGGGCGCCCATGATGGCGTGCACCTCGTGACCGGTCTCGACCAGGTGCTTGGCGACCGGGAAGGCAATTGCCAGGCCGACGCCGCCGCCAATGACGGCGCAGGGGCCCTCGGCCATCTCGGTGGGAACGCCCAGCGGGCCCACGACGTCGCGCAGCGACTCGCCGGCCTCGTAGGTGGACAGCATCTCGGTGGTCTTGCCGATCACCATGAAGATGAACTCGACCCAGCCCTCGTCACCGTTCCAGCCGGCCAGGGTAAACGGGACACGCTCGCCCGTCTCGTTGGCGCGAACCATGAGGAACTGTCCAGCGTGCGCATGCTTGGCGATTGCAGGCGCCTCGATGCGGAACTTGAACACCTTCTCAGAGAACTGCGTCTTCTCCAGGATCTTATACATAGAACCCCTCTCTTGTTAGGGCCGCCGAACCGTGCCTCCACGGAAATGGACGGTAGCCCGAATAAAACCGTACGCGCACAGGCGTTGTGCAGACATACGGTGCAAATTATACCCTCATGGACATGTCACTTACGTGTGTCTTCGGCGGTTGGGAGCAGGGTTTATCCACTTCGGCCTACCAAACAGGGGCAGGTATATTTTGGTCAGTTTTATCGGGTAAAACGGCAAAGGGGGCCGGCCTCGGGTTGTGATGAGGCCGGCTCCCTTTGGGGTGCTATGTGCGTATGGCGGCGCGCGGTTTATTACGATGCCGCAAATGGAGCGTTTCCGCAGGTAAAACCTGCCAAAATAAACCTGTCCCTAAATGGTAGGTTTTAGTGCTTGCCGTTGGCGGAGGCGGCGCCGTTGACATGGTCGCGAGCGTAGACCACGCCGTGCACGATCGCCAGGCCGGCGGCGTCGGCCGCGCGGGCGCAGGTGTCCTGGAAATCCTCGGCCTCGCGGGCGCGCAGCTGCTTAAGCACGTAGTCAGCGACGGGCATCTTGCCGGGAGGGTTGCCGATGCCGGTGCGGATGCGGCTGAAGTCGCGGCTGCCCATCTTGTCGATGATGGAACGCAGGCCGTTGTGGCCAGCATGGCCGCCGCCCACCTTAACGCGCACGTCGCCGGCGGGAATGTCGAGCTCGTCGTGGATTACGAGCAGCTCCTCGGCCTTGATCTTGTATTCGCGGCAGAGCTTGGAGATGGGGCCGCCCGAGGTATTCATGTACGACTGCGGCTTGACCAGCACAATCTGGCGCTTGCCGTCCTCTTCCTCGGGGTCGTTGATGTTGATGAGCGCGACCTCGGCGCCGGCCTGGTTTTTCCAGTACGTGACGCCGGCCTGACGGGCCAACTCGTCGATCGCTTTGAAGCCAGCGTTGTGGCGGGTCTCGGCATACTCATCGCCAGGGTTGCCAAGTCCGGCAACCATGCGAATCTTGAGCGGCTGTGCAGCTGCCATATTTGTCCTTCCGTTACATAAAAAGTTTAATCAACGACAAAGGCTACCACGCCCGCCGAAGGCGAGACTTCGTTTCAGCGAAATCCCACCAGACAAAAGCGCGGCCGCGGCAGGGCGAGCCGTCGGAACAGAAGAAACCCCCGCGCGACCTTTGCGAAGCAAGGGGGAGCGCGGGGGTTTCTTCTGTTCCGACGGCGATGCGCCGGGTTACAAGGACGATGCGATTACAGTGCGAAGTCGCCGCCGACGAGCGTGGAGACGGGCTCCTCGTGGTAAACGGCGGAGATGGCCTGAGCGAACTCCTCGGCGACCGAAATGGTCTTGATCTTGCCGCCGACCTCGACGGGAATGGCGTCGGTGACGAGGCACTCGACGATCGGGGCGTCGTTCAGACGCTCGATGGCCGGACCGGAGAAGATGCCGTGGGTGGCGCAGACGTAGATGTCGCCAGCGCCCATAGCCTTGAGCTCCTTGACGTTGGCGCACAGGGTGCCAGCGGTGTCGATCATGTCGTCGTTGATGATGCAGGTCTTGCCCTTGATGTCACCGATGATGCCCATGACCTCGGCGGCGTTGTGGCGCGGGCGGCCCTTGTGGGCGATGGCCAGGTCGCAGCCGAGCATGTCGGACAGCTTCTTGGCGGCCTTGGCGCGGCCCACATCGGGGGAGACGACAACCAGGTTGTCGGTGTCGAAGTGCATGTCGTTGTAGTACTGGCCAAACAGCGGCAGCGCGGACAGGTGGTTAACCGGGATATCGAAGAAGCCCTGGATCTGGCCCTGGTGCAGGTCGAGGGTGATGATGCGGTTGACGCCGGCGCGCTCGAGCAGGTTGGCGACGAGGCGGGCGGTGATGGGCTCACGCGGGCCGGCCTTGCGGTCCTGGCGGGCATAGCCGTAGTGGGTGATGACGGCGGTGATGGAGCGGGCGGATGCGCGCTTGGCAGCGTCGGTGGCGATGAGCAGCTCCATGAGCATGTCGTTGACGTTGCCGCCGGCCACGGACTGAATCAGGAAGACGTCGGCGCCGCGGACGGTCTCGTCGTAGCGGGCGTAAATCTCACCGTTGGCGAACTGCTTTAGCGTAAGGCCCGAAAGCTCGACCCCAAGGTACTCAGCAATCTTCTGAGCGAGGGGACGGTTGGAGGAACCGGAATACACGCGGATGGACTTGCGCATATTCTCCGACTTCTCGGGATCATTAATCGGCATTACCCTTCTCCTTTATACATCGAATGCCATATAGATGCCTTGTTGCATTGTAACCGCGCGACGGGGTTTATCGAGTCTTGATAACGTCTTTACCGCCAACGGACACGAACCGACCACTCATCCGGTTGCGCAGGTCACGATAGAAAAAGGAGCCGTCCCCATGGGAGCAGCTCCTTTTGTGCTTGGTAAAACGTTATACCTCGTCGTCCTCGTGCAGGCGGCGGCGGTAATCGGCGGCCCAGCCCTCAATGTTTACCTGACGGGCACGACCCAGGCCAAGTGCGTCTGCCGGGACCGGCTCGGTGATGACAGAGCCGGCGGCCACAAGCGCGCCGTCGCCGATCTGGGCGGGCGCGACCATCATGGTGTCGGAACCGATGAAGGCGTCCTTGCCGATGACGGTCTTGTGCTTGTGCACGCCGTCGTAGTTGCAGGTGATGGAGCCCGCGCCCACGTTGACGCCGGAGCCCATGGTGGTGTCGCCGATGTAGGACAGGTGCGGCACCTTGGAGCCCTCGCCGATCGTGGACTTCTTGATCTCCACGTGCGTTCCGGCCTTGGATCCGTCGAGCATGTGGGTGCCCGGGCGCAGGTAGGCGCGTGGGCCGCAGTCGACGCCGTTCTCGATGACGGCCTCGATGGCGATGGTCTCATCGATGGTGCAGCCGCTGCCGACGGTGGTGTCGGTGAGGCGACTGTTGGGGCCGAGCTGGCATTCCTCGCCCACGGTGACGTGGCCGATCAGATGCGTCTGCGGCCACACGACGGTGTCACGGCCGATAACGGCGTCGGGGCCGATCCAGGCCTGCGTGGGATCGATGAACGTGACGCCCTCGGCCATCCAGTGCTCGTTGATGCGGTCGCGCGCAATGGCGGTAAGCTGTGCGAGCTGGATGCGGCTGTTGACGCCCAGACCGTCGCGGTAGTCATCGCAGTGGAAGATGGAGACTGCCTGGCCGTGACCCTTGAGGATTTCGAGCATGTCGGGCAGGTAGTACTCGGACTGCGCGTTGTCGTTGCCGATCTCGTTAATGTGGGCGGCGAGCTGCGCGCCGTCAAAGGCGTAGCAGCCGGCGTTGCACTCCAGCAGCGTGGCGGCCTGCTCGGGCGTGCAGTCCTTCTGCTCGATGATGCGCTCGATCTGGCCGTCGGCGCCCAGCTTGATGCGGCCGTAGCCGAAGGGATCGGGCGGGGTCATGGTCATGACGGTGCAGGCGAGCTCGCCGGTAGCGACGGTCTGCGCGAACTTGGCGACGGTGTCGGCGGTGATGAGCGGCAGGTCGCCGTTGAGCACGACGACGGGGCCTTGCGCGATGCCGCAGGCCTCGAGCGCGACCTTTACGGCGTGGCCGGTGCCCAGGCGCTCAGTCTGCTCAACGCACTCGACCTTGGTGGCGCTGTTGGCGTAGGCGCCGTCGATGAGGGCGCGCATCTCGTCGGCGTGGCTGCCGATGACGACCACGGCGCGGCTGCAGCCGGCCTTGATGGTGGCGTCGACGATCCACTGGACCATGGGCTTGCCCAGGATCTTGTGCGAAACCTTGCAGTGGTTCGACTTCATGCGGGTGCCCTCGCCGGCAGCGAGGATAATTGCGGTTGCGTCCATGTGATCTCCTGTTACGTTATAGAGACGTGTGTTTGGAAACGATACACGGCGCAATATGATACCGCAGGCATATGTTGAGCGCGTAGCGATTGGTTTGCGGCGGTTGGGGTTTGCGCCGCCGTCGTGGCGTTTGCGCTGCTTGTGTGCGGCGTTGGCGGTGCTGCGGAGCTGTCTTTTGAGCGAGGGGACGGGGGTGCCCGTGGACAACATACAAGAGGAGTTTGGCGGCGATCCCGTCGCGGCGTTCTCGATGTCGCATCCGGCTGTGCCGGCACTCTATATAGTGCTGACGCTGGGGCTCACCATGTTCTCGATGCAGCCGGTGCTGATCGCGCTGTCGCTTGCGGGCGGGCTGGCGTACGGGCTTGCGACGCGCGGTGCTGCGCGCACGTTGGGGGCGCTTCGCTGGCAGCTGCCGGTGATTTTGATTATCGCGCTGGTCAATCCGCTGTTTAGCGCCTCGGGCTCGACGGAGCTGTTCCGTATTGGTATGCGCGCGGTGTATCTGGAGAGCATGGTATATGGCCTGTGCATGGGCGGACTGTTTGTGGCGAGCGTGCTGTGGTTTGAGGCCGCGGCGTCGATGCTCGAATACGACAAGGTGCTCGCGCTGCTGGGCAATGCCGCACCGGTGATTGCCCTCATGATCTCGATGTGCATGAGGCTTATCCCGCAGTTTTTGCGCCGCGGCCGCACGGTGCTGGCGGTGCAGGGCGCGATTGATGTACCGGGGCGTGCGCCGGCCGATCCCGTGCGCTCGCGCCTGCGGGCGTCGAGCGTGTTGATGGGCTGGGGCATGGAAGATTCGCTGGAGCGCGCGGACGCGATGCGCTCGCGCGGGTGGGGTGCCGCGACGCGTCGTACGACGTATGCGCGGTATCGACTGGGGCGCAGCGACGTTGCCGCGCTGGTCGGGCTCGCGCTGTTTGGTGCTGCCGCGGTGGCGGTGGCGTGGACCGCGACGGCGCAGTATTCGTTTTATCCGCAGCTCTCGGTGCCGGCGCCGTGGCCGGGCTATGTCGTGTACGTTGCCTGGATGGTGCTGCCTTGCGCGTTGCACGCGATTGATGAGAAGAGGTTTGGCTGATGGCTCGGTTGGATAGGAGCTCGGCGGCGGGTGTGGCATATGGCTCGGCCGCGCCGGCGATTGAGGTGCGGAGCCTGAGCTTTGCCTACCCCGATGCTGATGCTGCGGTGCTCGAGGGGCTCGACTGGTCTGTTCCCCAAGGTGCGTTTGCGCTGCTTGTTGGCGGTACCGGTTCGGGCAAGTCGACGCTGCTGTCGCTGCTCAAGCCCGAGATCGCTCCAGCGGGCGAGCGCACTGGCGAACTGCGCGTGCTGGGCGAGCCCGTCGCCGACATGGATGTGCGGGCATCGGCGGAGCGCGTGGGTTATGTGTTTCAGGATCCCGAGAACCAGATTGTGTGCGAGACCGTGTGGCACGAGATGGCGTTTGGCCTAGAGAATCTGGGTGTGTCGCGCGACGAGATGCGCCGCCGTGTTGCCGAGACCAGCTATTTCTTTGGTCTGGAGGACTGGCTTCATCGTGATACCGATACGCTTTCGGGTGGCCGCAAGCAGCTGCTGTCGCTTGCCGCCGTCCTGGCGCTGCGTCCGCGTGTGCTGCTACTCGACGAGCCCACGTCTCAGCTTGATCCGGTTGCGGAGAAGAATTTCCTGCACGCGCTGTTTCGTGTGAATCGCGAGCTGGGCTGCACGGTTGTTGTGGCGACGCATCAGCCGCGCCCAATGCTCGAATACGCGACGTGTGCGTACCGGATTGAGGACGGTCGCGTGCGCGAGGTGGCGGATATGGCTTCTTTGGGACGCCGAGAATCGCTGTTTTCCGACGACATGTTGGGGTGGGGTGCCATCCGATGTGCAAAAAACGGAGTATTCAGCAGACGTGAGGACAATTTGGGCTCTCTGGAGCCGCCCGGGGACGTATCGAGCGCGAAAAAAAGTTTGGAATTGGACAAATCGTCCGAATTTGTGGCGCAAACGTCGCTCGAGAACGGCTTGGAAGCCTTCTCGCGCACGGATGGAAGCAGAATACTCCAAAAAATGCACGGCGGGTCGGCTACCACCCTGTCGGAAGGCTGGTTTCGCTACGATCGAGCGTCCGGCTGGGTGCTGCGCGGGCTCGATGCGTCGTTTTCGGCCGGTGCGGTGCATGCGATCGTGGGCGGCAACGGATGCGGTAAGTCGACGATACTCTCGGTGCTGGCGAAGACCGCCAAGCTGCAGCGCGGCCGCATGGTGCGCGGAGCGGCCTCGGCGGCGCTGCTGCCTCAGAATCCCAAAGCATTGCTGGTTGCCGAGACGGTTCGCGATGAGCTGATGGAATGGGCCTCGACCTGCGGATATGACGAGAACTTGGCGCGGGAGCGTGCGGCGAGCTTGGGGTTGTCGGGTCTGGATGGACGCCATCCGTACGATCTTTCGGGCGGGCAGCATCAACTGCTTGCATTGGCAAAACTGCTGCTAATCGGCCCCGAACTGCTATTGCTCGATGAGCCCACCAAGGGTCTAGACCTGTTCAGCCGCCGCACCATCGCCCGCGCCCTGCGTGACCATGCGAAGGCTGGCGGCACCGTCATCATGGCTACGCACGATTTGGACTTTGCCGAGCAGGTAGCCGACGAAGTCGCCATGATGTTTGACGGCGAGATTGCCTGCATGGAGTCCCCGGCCGACTTCTTCGCCGACAACGTGTTCTATAGGGCGTGATGGGATGACGGACTGTCGTTTCTCGCGTTTGCTTGCAAAACTGGAGATCCCGCTGTTGTTGGCGGTGCCGGCGGTGATGGCTGCCGCGTTGCTGGCGGGTGTTGAGCAGGCAGCGTTGGCCATGCTGGTTGTGGTGGCGTTGGTGCTTGCGCTGTTCTTTGCGGGCTATGAGGCATCTCGTCCGGGTTTGCGCCAGATTATGCCCACGCTGGTGCTGGCGGCGCTGGCGGCGGCGGGGCGCATCCTGTTTGGGCCCATTCCCGACTTTAAACCGGTGAGCGCTATCGCCATTATCGCGGGGGCGACGCTTGGTCGCCGCAATGGTTTTATGGTTGGCGCGCTGGCGGCGCTGACCAGCAATTTCTTTTTTGGACAGGGCATGTGGACGCCGTGGCAGATGTATGCCTGGGGTCTGGTTGGCTATGTTGGCGGCGTGCTGGCGCATGCGGGTGCGTTCGACCGCGCGGATGGAGCTGTGCGCATGCCGGCGCTGATGGCGTACGGCTTTGCATCGGGCCTGCTCTACGGCGTTGTAATCAATGCCTACGACATCATTGGATTTGTACAGCCGCTTACTTGGGCGGGTGCCGTGGCGCGTCTTGCCACGGCAGTGCCGTTCGATATTACGCACGGCCTTGCGACCTGTGTGTTTTTGGCCGCCTTGTACAAGCCTTGGTGCCGTCGCATTAACCGTGTCGTCGTGAAATACGGACTGTAGGGCATTTTGCGTTCCCTCACGAACTTGCGGTGGAATAGTTCTTGTTTTTGGCTATTTGCTGCCCAAACAGGAACTATTCCACCGCAACTTATAGGGGGAGAGGGGTCACATGATCTGTTTTCCTCTGTCCCCCAGGAATTACTTGGCGCTAGAGCTCTAGCGTGAGGGTAACGGGGCAGTGGTCGCTGCCAAAGATGTCGCCACGGATACCGGTGTCGCGAACGTTGGCGGCGATTGCATCGCTTACCAGGAAGTAGTCGATGCGCCAGCCTGCGTTGTTCTTGCGGGCATTAAAGCGGTAGCTCCACCAGCTGTAGACGCCCTCGACGTCGGGGTTTGCCGCGCGCCAGGTATCGGTAAACCCGCCGTTGAGCAGCTCGGTAAACTTGCCGCGCTCCTCGTCCGAAAAGCCTGCGTTGCCGCGGTTGGACTTGGGGTTCTTAAGGTCGATCTCCTCGTGCGCCACGTTAAAGTCGCCGCAAGTTACGACGGGTTTGCCGGTCTCGCACTCGAGCGCGTTCAAAAAGCCGCGGTAGGCATCGTCCCAGGCCATGCGCACGTCGATGCGGGCGAGTTCGTTTTGCGCGTTGGGAGTGTAGACATCCACAAACCAGAACTTGTCGAACTCCAGCGCGCAGACGCGGCCCTCGGTCGCGGCTTGGGCGACGAGCTCGGCCGCCTCGCCCTCGCCGGCGTAGGGCAGCAGCGCATCGGCGCGCAGTACGCGCAGCGGTTCCTGGCGGCTAAAGACCGCGGTGCCCGAGTAGCCCTTGCGCTCGGCGTAGCTCCAGGTTTGGTGATAGCCGGGCAGGTCGATATCGACCTGGCCCTCCTGCAGCTTGGTCTCTTGCAGCGCCAGGATATCGACGTCGAGTTCTTGCGCGATCTGGATAAAGCTCGGGTCCTTTTTGAGCACGGCGCGCAGGCCGTTGACGTTCCACGAGGCGAAAGTGTAAGTCTGAGGCATGGTGTCCTTTCGACGGGGTTGGCAGGCTTAAGATTAACGCAACAAGAGCGGGGCGGAGTCCGCGAGTGATAGTGCGAACGCCGCCGTCCCGGAGACAAGGACGGAGGACTCATATGACGCAGGCAATATCGGACCCCAGGCAGGCCTCCGCCGCGCTGGCGGATCTGTTTGACACCCACAAGCGCGTGGTCTTCTTTGGCGGCGCGGGCGTTTCCACGGCGAGTGGCATCCCCGATTTCCGCAGCGTGGACGGCCTATATCACCAACAGTTTGCCTACCCGCCCGAGACCATGCTCTCGCATAGCTTTTACGAGGTGCACCCGGCCGAGTTCTTCGACTTCTACCGCACCAAGATGATCGCGCTTGGCGCCAAGCCCAACCGCTGCCACACCAAGCTGGCCGAGCTGGAGCGCGCCGGCAAGCTCGACGCCGTGGTGACGCAAAATATCGACGGCCTGCATCAGATGGCCGGCTCACAGCGCGTGTTCGAGCTGCACGGATCGGTCCATCGCAACATTTGCCAGTCGTGCGGCGCGGTCTATAGCGCCGAGTGGATTTGCTCGCGCGAGCACGAGGATGCCGCGGGCGTGCCCGTGTGCCCCGCGTGCGGCGGGCGCATTAAGCCCGATGTGGTGCTCTACGAGGAGCCGCTCGATGAGCATGTGCTGACCGGCGCCGTTGCCGCCATCGCCGCGGCCGATGCCCTCATTGTGGGCGGGACCTCGCTCGTGGTGTATCCGGCGGCGGGCCTTACGCGTTACTTTACCGGCGATACGCTGGCCATTTGCAATCTTGCTCCCACCGATCAGGATGCAAATGCCGACCTGCTGATTTCTTGCGACATCGCGGCCGCGTTTGCGTTCTAGCCCGTGTGCGCGGATACAATAGAAAGACTGAGTGCAAAGCGACCCCGCCGCCAGCTCCCCAAGCTCGGCGGCGTGGGCATTTTAGGAGGATGTTCATGGCGAACGACAGCAAGACATGGCGGTGCGGAAAGTACGAGCTCAGCTTTGACCGTCCGCGCATCATGGGCGTCCTCAACGTGACGCCCGATTCGTTTAGCGATGGCGGGGAACACTTCGACCCGGATGCCGCCATCGAGTACGGCCTGGCGATGCTCGATGCCGGCGCCGACATCATCGACGTGGGCGGCGAGTCCACGCGCCCCGGCTTTACCCCGGTCAACCCCGACGAGGAGGCTCGCCGCGTGCTGCCCGTGGTGCGCGCGCTCGCCAAAGAGGGCGCCATCGTCTCGATCGATACGCGTCATGTGGCGGTTGCCAAGGCGGCAGTGCGCTGCGGTGCTTCGATTGTCAACGACGTGACGGGCTTCACCGATCCCAAGATGGTTGAGTTCGTTAAGACGAGCACCTGCGGCGTCATCGTAATGCACGCCGGCGAGGTCGCCGCACCCGCCCGCACGCACGCGACGGTGCAGCTCGATACCTCGGCTGCGGCGTTTGTTGCCGAGAAGGCACGCGAGGCGGCTGCCGAGGCCGCGCGCGAGGCCGAGAAGCCGGCCCGTCGCCGTCGTGGCAAGTTGCTGGGCGAGCCTAAGCCGGAGGCCAAGCTTCCGGGCGGCGTGGTGCAGCCCTCGTTGCCGTTTGGCGAACCGGAGCCCACGTCCGAGCCTGTAACCGAGCTGGGGCAGGAGACGCCGGCCGACGAGCAGGCAGCTGCCGCCGAGACCGTCGCGCCCGCGCCCGAGGCCGCGCCCGCAGCCACCGAGGTCGCATCGGAGTCCAATGACCGTCTGGCCGCCATGATGCGCCGCAGCGCCCGCCGCGAGGAAGCCTACGTGCCCACCTCGCAGCTCCGCCGCTTCACCCTTCCCGATTCGGCGCCCATCATGCGCCGCGTCATGGGCTTTCTGTCCGACCAGGCTCGCACGCTCATCCATGCCGGCGTGTCGCGCGACCGCATCTGCATCGATCCTGGCCCGGGCTTTGGTAAGTCGGCTAACGAGGACATCGTCATCCAGCGCGAGACTGCCAAGATGGCGTCACTGGGCTATCCGCTCATGTGCGCCGTGTCGCGCAAGCGCTTTGTGGGCGCCGTCTCGGGCGTGACCGAGGCCGCCGAGCGCGATGCCGCTACGTTTGGCGTGTGCCTGGGCGCCATCCAGGCCGGTGCCAACATCGTGCGCGTGCATGACGTTGCGGGCTTTGCGCAGTTCCTGAACGGTTACTGGGCGGTTGCCAAGCCGCAGCCGCGCCGCGCGTTTGTGGCCGTGGGCTCCAACCTGGGGCATCGTTGCGACAACATCCGCGCCGCGCGCGACATGATCGCCGAGATTCCACTCACCTGCGTGTCCAACTCCTCCAAGATCTACGAGAGCGAGCCGGCCTACGAGACGCGCCAGGACGCGTTTGCCAACGCTGTCATCGAGATTAAGACCGAGCTGGCGCCGTTGGTGCTGCTCGACGAGCTCATGAAGATCGAGGCCGAGCTGGGGCGCGACCGCTCCAAAAAGGCCAAGGCCAACGGCCCGCGCACCATCGACCTGGACCTGCTGTGGATGGACGGCGAGACCCACGGCGGCAAAAAGCTGCGCCTGCCGCATCCGCTCATTGGCGAGCGCGATTTTGTGCTGGTGCCGCTCGAGGACCTGATGCACGACCCGGCACGGTTCTTCCGCTACAACGGCGTCGAGGTCAAGGAACCCGAGGATCGCGTGGGCCATATCGTGGGCGAATTGGGGCGTATGTAGATGATCGAGATGAATGCTGTTGCCGCTGGCACCGAGCTCGACGCGGCGCGCGACGCGGGCCGCGAGGGCGTGTCCGCGGGCTGGTGCGCGTGGAGCGCGGGCGATGCTTCGCTGGCGTTTTCGCTGGTCGTGCGTCCGGATGTGAATATGCACGCCTTCCACGGCCTGCCGTTTGTGGCCGCGATGGGCATGATGGACGCGCTCGTGGGCACGGCATCGACGCCGGGCCTGGGCCTTGCCGGTAAGGTGGGTATCCAGTGGCCGAGCGATATCGTGTGTGGTGCGCCTGCGTTTGAGACGTCGCTCGCGCGTGTTGCCGTGAACGGCGGTGCCGGTGCTGCGGGCATGTTCGGTGCCGTGACGGTGGATATTGAGCGTTCGGCGCTGAGCGAGCTTGGTGTGGACGTGGCTGACGAAGCGCTGGTCGAGACGCTGGCCGCCGCCGTGCTGGCCCGCGTGGACGCCTGGGCGGTTGTTGCCAACACGCCGCAAGGCGCCGCAGGGCCGCTGGCTCCCGTGCTGGGCGAGTACTTCGACATGGTGCCGCTGCTGGGCCGCCAGGTTGCGGCGGTGTCTCCCAACGGCTTGCCGCTTGCGGTCGGTGTGTTTGCGGGCCTGGACATCTGGGGTCGCGCGACCATCAAGACCGATGCCGGCGAGCAGGAGTTTCCGCCCGAGGCTGTACGAATTCGCGGGCTGTAGCGCGGGGCGCCAGCGCTCAAAGATAACGATGGCAACAAGACCCTTCTCGGCCTGTGCCGGGGAGGGTTTCGCCTATCTGAGGAATAGGCTTGGCGAGCCTTTGCGGGGACTGTGGCATCGGGCGTGCTCGACTTAAGCCCCTGTCCTATCCCAGCTCCTGCATGCGGCGGTAGATTTCGCAGATACCCTTGATGGTGAGCTGTCCGTCGACCACGTCGAAGGCATCGGTCGAATCGGCGACGATGCTGGCGAGACCGCCCGTGGCGATAACGGTGGCATCCTCGCGGCCCAGCTCGCGCTTCATGCGCGCGACCAGGCCCTCAGCCATGGCGGCGGCGCCCGTTACGGCGCCGACCTTGATGCACTCCTCGGTATCGCGGCCGATGGCGTGCTCGGGCGCCTCGAGCGGCACGCTGGCGAGCTTGGCGGCACGGGCGGCAAGCGCGTCCATGGAGATGCGAATGCCCGGCGCGATCGCTCCGCCAATGTAATAACCGTCCTCATCGATGACGTCGATATTGGTCGCGGTGCCAAAGTCCACCACGATCGCCGGCGCGCCATAGAAGGTCTCGGCAGCGACGGCGTTGGCGATGCGGTCGGCACCAACGGCCTGGGGGCGCGCCGCCCGCAGCTTGGTTACGGCGGCCGTCTGCGGCCCGATGACGATGGCGTCCGCGGCAATGCGGTCGGCCACGGCGTGCCACTCGCGCGAGAGCTGCGGCACCACGCCCGCAAAGGCGATCGCGTCGACCGCATCGAGCGAAAGGCCGTACATCTTAAAGAAACCCATCAGGCGCACATGGATCTCGTCGGCGGTATAGGAGCGGTCGGTGGGCATGCGCCACGACTGCACCAGCTCGTCTCCGTCAAACAGGCCCATGGCCGTCTGCGTGTTTCCCATATCGATAGCGAGCAGCATGTCTACTCCCGGTGTCGGCATAAAAGGACGCGCACCATTGTATACGTGCCGTCGACGGCGCTCGGCTGCGATTCGTTTACGGTGATAGGGGCTGAGGGGTTTAAATATGAAGGAATTATGCTCTACGAGATTTTCCTTGCCGTTTACCGAACTCCCGCGTAATATTCTTTCTTGCGCACATGAGGCGCCCAGACATTGCGGGGTGGAGCAGTCTGGTAGCTCGCCGGGCTCATAACCCGGAGGTCGTAGGTTCAAATCCTGCCCCCGCGACCAAGAACTTGCAGTTCGCCGGCCTAGCCGGCGAGCTTTTTTGTTATTCCGGGACTGTGTTTTCGGTCCAATCTCGGCCTCTCAAACAAAATCTCGATCTGTAACATCTAGACCCGATTTGGGCGGCTTGGTGTTACAGATCGAGATATACCGGTGGGTTGGGTCGTGTTTGTCTAAATCTGTAACACGGGGGACGGATTTTGCCGAGTAACTGTTACAGATTGAGATCTTTCGGCAGATTAGATTGGTTTGTCTCGATCTGTAACAGGTAGGGGTCAAAAGTTGGTCTTGCTGTTACAGATCTAGATTGTTGAGGTTGGGTCGAGAGGAATATCTTGATCTGTAACAGTAAAACCCGGTTTTGCCGAGTAACTGTTACAGATTGAGATAAACCGACGGGCCGCCCCGCCCATCCCCATCCACCTGCCGGCACCTGATATTCGCCGATTTCCGTTGTGCCGCTGTGCCTCCATGCCATATCCTCTAGACAACTACGCGGCATCATCGCCGCCGCGCCTATAAGAGAGGAATGTCCATGACCACACCTGCATCCAAGCTGCTCCAGCCCATTACGGTTGGCCCCCTTGAGCTCAAGAACCGCATTATGTTCCCGCCGCTGACCACCGGCTACGAGGAGCGTGACGGTTCCATCGGCGAGCGCAGCCTGGCTTTTTACGAGCGCTTGGCCCGTGGCGGCGTGAGCTACATCGTCATCGGTGACGTCGCTCCCGTTATGACCGCGAGCCCCACGCCCAAGCTGGCGACCGACGTCCAGATCCCCACGTTTAAGGCCCTGGCCGACGCCGTCCACAAGCACGGCGCCAAGGTCGCGCTGCAGCTGTTCCACCCCGAGTACGATGTGCCCGGTGTTGGCCGCATGGTCATGGGCTCCATGGCCGCTGCCAAGGCCGCGCAGGAGGCCAAGGCCGCCGGCGACGAGGAGACCTTTGCCGCCAAGATGGCCGAGTCCAACGAGATCCGCAACCAGGCCTACGCCAAGCTGCATCACGACATGCAGCACTTTGTGAACGAGGCGAGCGTAGAGCAGCTCACCCAGATCAAGGAGGCCATTGCTGCCTCGGCCGCTCGCGCGCAACAGGCCGGCATCGATGCCATCGAGGTCCACGGCGACCGTCTGGTGGGTTCGCTGTGCTCGGCCATCCTCAACCAGCGCACCGACGAGTACGGTGGTTCGTTCGAGAACCGCGTCCGCTACGCGCTGGAGGTTGTCGCTGCCATTAAGGAAGCCGCGCCGCAGCTGATGGTGGAGTACAAGCTCCCCGTGATCATGGAGAACCCCGACGGCACGCCGCGCGGCAAGGGCGGCCTGCGGCCCGACGAAGCCTGCGAGTTCGCCAAGCTGCTCGAGGGCGCGGGCATCGATATGATCCAGGTCGCGCAGGCCAACCACACCGGCAACATGGGCGACACCATTCCGCCCATGGGCGCCATGCCCTACAACTGGACGCTGCCCGTGGCCGAGCGCGTCAAGGCCCTGGTCTCCGTGCCGGTGGCAACCGTCGGCCGTGTTGTCTCGGTCGAGGCCGGCGAGAAGATTCTGGAAGACGGCGCCGCCGACATCATCGCCTATGGCCGTTCGCTCATGTGCGACCCCGACATTGCGCTGAAGGCCGCCACAGGTGAGCCCATCCGCGAGTGCCTCAACTGCAACAAGGGCTGCGTCGACGCGATTCAAAACCGCAAGTACATCTCGTGCGTGCTCAACGCCGAGAACGGCGACGAGGCGACCATCGCCATCAAGCCGGGCGAGGGCGACAAGAAGATCGCCGTGGTGGGCGGCGGCATTGCCGGCCTGGAGGCCGCGCGCGTGGCGGCCAAGCGCGGCTACGATGTGACCGTTTACGAGGCGAGCGACCATCTGGGCGGCCAGATTGTGCTGGCGGCTGCACCTCCGCGCAAGGACGAGATCATGCGCTCGGTTGAGTACTACGAGAAGATTCTGCCCGGCCTGGGAGTGAAGGTTGAGCTCAACCATGCCGCTACCGCTGAGGACCTCAACGCCGCCGACGCTGCGATTGTGGCCGTAGGCGCACACGACGTGGTCATCCCCGTTCCGGGCGCCGACTCGGACAAGGTCGTCTCGAGCTGGGACGTGCTGGCCGGCAAGGTGGAGCTCAGCGGGCGCGTCGCCGTCATTGGCGGCGGTCTGGTGGGCACCGAGACTGCCGAGTACCTGCTGCAGCACGGCTGCGAGGTGGCGATCGTGGAGATGCTCGACAAGATTGCCGCGGGCGAGTCCGAGACCATTCTGCCGCTGATTATGAGCGACTTTGCTGAGCACAACGTGGAGCAGCACGTGAAGACCCGCCTGACCGCCATTACCGACGAGGGCGTGGAGGCCATTCGCACCACCGAGGACGGCGCCGAGGAACCGGTGAAGATCGCTTGCGATTACGTGGTGATGGCCGTGGGCTCCAAAGCCAACGCGTTTGACCTAGATGGCGTGACGGTGCCCGTGACCTGCGTGGGCGACTGCTCGGGTGAGCGCACCGCCGACATTGCGAGCGCCATTCGCACGGCGTATCACGCGGCCAACGAGCTGTAGTTGAACATCGCGGCCAGGCGGGGCGGTAGCACGGATCCGCCTCGCCCGGCTGTGTCCCGTCGGGTGTCAACCGGTGCGGGGCCTGCAAGCGCAGTAGGTCCCGCCCTTTTTGTTTTGCTCCGGTGGATGGCAATGCGCGGTAATCATGAGGAGTGAGGACGTCTACTGCCTTGCAGATCACTCAAAAATATTGGGGGAGGGGTTAATAACTATATCCTCTATACCAAAGGACATAAAGAGATGCCAATTTTGTTGACAAGCGAATGACGATTAGCTGCGAGTCAGCTACCAGCGTAAATAATCGATAAAGAAATGTCGTAATTTGGTGCCAAATGCCCAGATAACGCCGCGTCTATTTTAATTAACTGCTTTGAGCAAACAGTAAAATGCTACTATCTAACTTGCACGTAAGAAAGCAGATTAACGGCTAAGGCTAAGAAGTGGCAGGTATGTCGGAAGCAACTAGGACTCGCACGCATGCGCCTGAGGTTAGGCAGCGCGCCGTCGAGATCCTCCAAGAGGGGGTCGGTCATCGCGCTCTCGCCGCGGAGCTTGGCATTCCCCAAGCCACGGCTCGTCAGTGGGCCCGCGCGTATGCCGTGGGCGGTGCCGACGCCGTTCTCAATGCCGGTTCGCATCATCACACCTATTCGTACGACGTAAAGCTCGCTGTGGTTAAGGACCGTCTGGAAAACGGCTTGACGGTTCGCGAGGCCATGATCAAGCACAAGATTCCCAGCGAGTCTTCGGTCAAGGCTTGGTGCCGTCAGTACCGCGAGAGCGGTGAGGCCGCACTGGTCGATAAGCCGCGCGGTCGCAAGCCGCGCGTTAAAAAGGCGGAATAGCAAACGGGATGGTGCGCCCACAGGGGCGCATTTTTTCTTGCCGCGCCTCTACTCCAATGCGGACGCGCCCTTGCCCCGTACGCCTAAAACTCCCCAGTTGACCGAAAACCTGCCGCCGCTACTCCTCAATTGAGTTATAACGTTAAACAATTGCAGCGTTTTTGCATGGGGGAGTGATGGTATGACGCTACTGTATTTCCTTACCCTGTTTCCGCTGGTACCGGCGCTGGGTATGCTGCTCGCGCGCGGTGAGCGAGCCCGCGATGCGGTAGGGCTCATAGGCTCCGGCATTATTATGGCGGTGACAGTTGTAGTCGCCGTCATGTTTTTTGGCACGGGTCCGCAGAGCTTTGAGGTTGCCCCCGGCACCTCGCATGTGCTCTCGATCGTCAGCTCCGTTATCGACGTCATCCTGTGCGCCGTCATCCTGTACAACGCGTACAAATATAGGAACGCGCTCACCACGGTGCTCGGCATAGTCCAGCTGGTGGGCTCGCTCGCCTTTGCAGCCATGACGTTGCCCGCGGCCGAAGCCGTCACGGCGACGCCGCTCTACCTGGACTACATGAGTGTGATCATGGTCCTCGCCGTCGGTATCGTCGGCAGCCTAATCTGCGTGTATGCCCTGGGCTACATGAAGGACTTCCAGGCTCATGACGAGCACGAGGCCGCGCTGCGCGGGCAGACCGCGCCCGACCGTCGCCCGCAGTTCCTGGCACTTATGTTTCTGTTCCTCTCGGCCATGTTCGTCATCGTGACGAGCGATAACCTTGAGTGGCTGTTCTGCGGCTGGGAAATCACCACCGTGTGCTCGTTCCTTATGATTGGCTACACGCGCACGCCCGAGGCCATCAAGAACGCCTTTACCCAGATCATCCTCAACATGCTGGGCGGCATCGCGTTTTTGGCGGGCCTTATGTTTCTGCACGTTAACGGCATGCCGCTGACCATCTCGGGCATGATCGAGCTTTCCGGCGCCGGCACCGCGCAATCCGCACTGCTGGTGATGCCGGTCGTTCTGTTGTCGCTCGCCGCACTCACCAAGGCCGCACAGATGCCGTTCCACACTTGGCTGTTGGGTGCCATGGTTGCCCCCACTCCCACGAGCGCCCTGCTGCACTCGTCAACCATGGTCAAAGCCGGCGTGTTCCTAATGGTCAAGCTGAGCCCGCTCTATGCTATCTATCCCGTAACCGGCTTTATGGTCACGAGTGTGGGCGCCATCACGTTTTTGCTTGCTGCCCTCATGGCCATCTCGCAGAGCAACGCCAAACGCGTGCTCGCGTACTCCACCATTTCCAACTTGGGCCTCATCAGTGCCTGCCTGGGTGTCGGCGCGCCCGAGGCCGTATGGGCGGCCATCTTTCTGATCCTGTTCCACACGGTGGCAAAGTCGCTGCTGTTCCTGTGCGTGGGCACGGCCGAGCATCATATCGGCAGCCGCAATATCGAGGACATGGACGGTATGTTCAGCCGCATGCCGCACCTGACGCGTCTGATGATGCTGGGCATCATGGGCATGTTTGTGGCGCCGTTTGGCATGCTCGTCTCCAAGTGGGGCGCCCTGGTGGCGTTCGCGCAGACTGGCAACGTGCTCATGATCATGGTGCTTGCCTTTGGCTCGGCCGCGACGTTCTTCTTCTGGGGCAAGTGGCTTGCCAAGCTTTCGGGCGTCGACCCCACGGCTCAAAACGTTGAGGTCAATGTCCATAAGACCGAATGGATGGCCCTCAACACCATCGCCGCGCTGCTGATTCTGTGCTGCGTGGCGTTTCCGGTTATCTCGAGCGGTCTGGTGTCGCCTTACTTGGCCATGGTGTTTGGCCGCGTGCCGTACGTTATCGGCAAGGACGCCATGTATCTGATGGTGGTTATCGTGGCGTTTATCGCCGTGGTGCTGCTGACTTCATTCCGCGTGAGCAACAAGCCGCACGTCAACGTGTACCTTTCGGGTGTGGGAACCGACAAATATCGCCATTTCCGCGGCTCGATGGGACACGAGGTGAAGGCCGAAAAGCGCAATTGGTACTCGGAGGACGCCCTTGGCGAGAAGCGTATTGGCCCCGCGGGTAGCGTCGTGTGCTGCAGCATTATCTTTTTTGCGCTGCTGTGCTGCGCGTGGATTGGGCCCGAGCGGCTTGCCATGAGCGCGCCCTCGGTGTTGCGCGGCAAGTATTTTGAAGGTTCGGGCGTCGTGGGCATTTTTATTGGCACCGTGGCATTTGCCTTGCTGGCGCCGCTTGTGGGCGGCCTGATCGACGGCGTTGACCGCAAACTTTCGGCCCGCATGCAGGGCCGCGTGGGCCCCTGCCTGCTGCAGCCCTTCTACGACGTTGCCAAGCTGCTGCGCAAGGCCCCCGCCAGCGTAAACACCATGGACGATACCTACATGGCGTGTGCGCTCATCTTTACCGTCGTGGGCGGCGGCATCTTTGTGTCTGGTTCCAACACGCTGTTGTGCGCCTTTATGGTTACGCTCGCCGCGATCTTTGTGGTGCTGGCGTCCGCCTCGACGCAAAGTCCGTTTGCCCAGGTTGGCGCCGACCGTGAGTTGCTGCAGGTTATGAGTTACGAGCCCGCCGTTCTGCTGATGAGCGTGGGCCTGTATCTTGCCACCGACAGCTTCGATTCCATTGCCGTGACGGGACAGTCGGCCCCCATCATCGTGTACAGCGCACCCATTTTCCTCGCGCTGCTCGCGGTGCTTACCATCAAGCTGCGCAAGTCGCCGTTTGACCTTTCGTGCTCGCATCACGCGCATCAGGAGATTGTCCAAGGCGTCGCCACCGAGATGAGCGGCAGCACGCTGGCCAAGATGACCCTTATGCACTGGTGCGAGACTGTGCTGTTTTTGATGTGGGTGGGCATGTTCTTTGTCTGGGACAACCCGGTGAGCTGGGTGGTTGCCCTGGTCGTGATGGCCGCGACGTATTTTGTCGAGGTGTTGATCGACAACACCTTCGCGCGCAGCACCTGGCGCAGCTGCTTTAAGCTCGGATGGGGCGTGGCGCTGGTGTTCGGTCTGCTCAATCTTATGCCCATCCTCGTCGACGTGTTTATTTAGGAGGCGGCATTCATGGATCATAAAATGTCGCGCTCGCCGTGGGTTATTCATTACGACGGCTCGAGCTGCAACGGATGCGATATCGAGGTGCTGGCCTCGCTCACGCCGTTGTTCGATGCAGAGCGCTTTGGCGTGGTCAACACCGGCAACCCCAAGCATGCGGACATCTTTTTGGTGACGGGGTCGGTCAATGCCCAGAACCTGCCCGTCGTGCGCCAGATCTACAACCAGATGCTTGAGCCCAAGTGCGTGGTGGCCTGCGGCATTTGCGCGTGTTCGGGCGGCGTGTTCCGCGATGCCTACAACGTGATCGGCGGCGTGGACCGCGCGATTCCCGTGGACGTGTACGCGCCCGGGTGCGCCATTCGCCCCGAGACCGTGATCGATGCCATCGTGGAGGCGTGCGGCATCCTGGACCAGAAGGAGGCCGTGATGCGCGCTGGCGGCGATCCGCTCACCGTGGGCGGTGCCGCTACCTGGGATGGCGGCGTTGAGCTGGGCGAGGACGGGTTTGTGGCTGCGGGAGCCGGGACTGACGCTGCCGGTGACGCGCCTGCCGGGAAGCCTGCCGCGCCCGTCGCCGGCGACGCACCTGCTGGGACGCCCGCCGCTGCAAAGGAGGCCGAGTAATGCAAAAGGCTATCTATACCACCGTCGGGATCGACGAGCTCCTGTCGCATGTCCAGGCGCTCAAGGGCGTCGGCGCGCGCTTTGTGCAAATGCACGCCGAGCGCAACGTCGACGACGGCACGTATCGCCTGGTCTATACGTTTATCAACGTTCGTGCTGTTCAGGAGCATATTGCGCAGGACGGCAGCTATGCGATTGAGAACCTGGTGGTTGAGGGTATCGACCAGTATCAGGAGATTCCGTCCATCAGCTCATATTATCCGGCGGTGTTCCCGTTTGAAAATGAGGCCCACGACCTGTTTGGTCTTGCCATTACCGACATGCAGCTCGACTTTAAGGGCTTTTTCTACCAGGTCTCGACTGCCGAGCCCATGAGCGTTATCACGCCCGAGGTGAAGGCCGCGCGCGAGAAGGCCATGAAGGTCCGCGCGGCCGCAGAGGCCAAAGCGCGCAAGGCCGCGGCCGAAAAGGCCGCCGCTGCCACGGCCGCTGCGGGGGAGGGCGTTGCGGGCGCTGGCGATGCTGCGAGCGCTGCCGTCGCTCAGCCCGCTGCGGCTGCCGGCTCCGATGCTCAGCACGATGAAACTGCTGCGAAGGCCGCGCTCAAGGCTGCCGAGATGGAGGCAAAGCTCGCCGCCATGGATCCCGAGAAAGCGGCCAAGGTCCGCGCGGCGCTTGCCGCAAAGGCCGCCCGCGACAAGCAGAAAAAGGAGGCGTAAGGTCCATGGCACATCGCTCCGTTATTCCGTTTGGCCCGCAGCACCCGGTGCTGCCCGAGCCGCTTCATCTGGACCTGGTGATCGAGGACGACCGCGTTCTCGAGGCAATTCCGCAGATCGGCTTTGTGCACCGCGGACTCGAGAAGCTCACCGAAAAGCGCGACATGCATCAGTTTGGCTACATCGCCGAGCGCATCTGCGGCATCTGCGCCGTGGGCCACAGCTGCGGCTATGCCTGCGCCTGCGAGCGCATGCTCGACATCGAGGTGCCCGGCCGCGTGCAGTATATCCGCACCATTCTTCATGAGCTTTCGCGCATCCACTCTCATCTGCTGTGGCTGGGCCTGCTCGCCGATGCCTTTGGCTTCGAGGCACTGTTCTATCGTTCGTGGACCCTGCGCGAGCAGATTCTCAAGATTTTTGAGAGCACTTGCGGCGGCCGCGTGATTCTGTCGATTAACGAGATCGGCGGCCTTAAGCACGATATCGAGGACTCCGAGCTGGCCGGAATTGTCCAGACGCTCGATGCCATGCGTCCCGACTACGAGGCCCTGGTGCATACGTTTTTGGACGATGACAGCTGCGGCGAGCGCTTGCATGGTGTGGGTGTGATCAGCAAGAAAGATGCGCTGGATCTGTCGATGGTCGGCCCGTTTGGGCGCGCCTCGGGCGTGGATTACGACGTGCGCATGTTTGGCGACGGCGCCTATGCGGACCTGGCCGCGTTTGAGCCCATTGTTGCCACCGACGGCGACTGCTATGCCCGCTGCCAGGTGCGTTGTGCCGAGGTCACGCAGGCCATGGACATTATCAAGGAGCTTGTGGGCAAGATTCCGCACGACGGTATCGGCGGGCGCACCAAGCTCACGCCGGCCGACGGTGCCCGCGGCGAGGTTGTGATTGAACAGCCGCGCGGCGAGGCGTATTACTATGTGCGCGGCAACGGCACCAAGAACCTGGACCGTTTTCGCGTGCGCACGCCGACGTCGCAGAACCTGGCGGGTCTGACGCATGCGCTGCAGGGCGTGCTCCTTGCCAACGTGCCCATGATTATCCTGACCATCGACCCCTGCATTAGCTGCACGGAAAGGTAGGCACGGCATGAGTTTGCTGACATTTGCCAAGACGGCCTTGGGTTCCATGGTCAAGCAGCCGGTCACGGTGTGCTATCCGCAGGAGAAGCTCGCGGCGCCCAAGCGCCTGCGCGGGCACATCGTCAACGACATGGACGTGTGCATCTGCTGCGGCATGTGCGCGCGCCGTTGCCCGGCGGGCGCGCTCGCGGTCGATCGCAAGGGTGGAACGTGGTCGATCGACCCGTACGCCTGCGTGGTGTGCGGCGAGTGCATCGAGAGCTGTCCTAAACACTGCCTGACTATGGACACTGCCCGCACTCCAGTCGCGGCGGACAAGACTCCCACGGTAGAAACCAAGCCGGAGTAACGCTGGGATAGAACTGGAATAGGGGCCGGTGGGGCAATTTTGCCCCACCGGCCCCGCGCTTAAGCGCGCGGTTGTGCCGTCGCGAACAAAACTATGCCGGATTACTACGATAAATCGCCCACCTCCAACCACACCGCATTTGGCAAAATCAAAACCGCAGGTAGACGGCTTGTAGTTTTGCGAAAAAATCACGCGTGGTCGGGAATCTCGTTTTTATCGTAGTAAACCGGCATAGTTTTGAAATGACACCATATTCGTAACAGCACTTGATCTCCCGTGGACAGAGGGAAACGGATCATTTTGGCCTCGCGAGGACATCCGTGTGGCCCGTTCGCCATGAAATGGGCCTATCTACTACGTTTGGGCGGCGTCCCTCAACCACGGCAAAAATGCGAAAGGAAAACCGCAGGTAGAACGCCTGCGGTTTTTCGTAAAACACGGTTATGGTCAGGGGTATCGGGTTAAACGTAGTAGATGGGCCGGTTTCGTGGCGAGCGTTACCAACTGATCCCCCGGGGACGGAGGAAAACGGATCATTTTGACCTGTTGGCTCCGAGTCGCACCCGTTTTCCTGCGAAAACCCTCGTGTCTCAACTTTGGTGAGACATTTGTCTCACGCCCAAAACCGAATCTGGAACGTGTGTCACCTGCCCAAATTGTGTCTCATTCCGTAACTTTAGGCTGATGCAAGGTCTGAGCCTGCGAGAAGGGAGACGCGATGAGTAAGTACACGAGGGGTCTCTTGGCGGTGATACTGGCCGTAGTGCTGGTGTTGCCAGCCGCAGCATTCGCCATGCTGCCCGAGGCCAACGCCAGGTCCAGCACCGGTATGGACGGACCGACAATGACCGGAAAGGTCGTCGACCCCGATACCAGCGGACGCTGGGAAATCTGGGCGGCCGGTCACAACGGTAACAAAGTAACGACTCAAAACGTCGGCCGAATCTGGACCGATAAGACGGTCAAGGCAACCGGGGAAAACGAAGCGTCAGATTTTGTGACTACGCTTTCGGCGATGTCCTCGACGTCTAATTCAACCGTAACGGTTACCACGCCACTCGACATCGTGATGGTGCTGGACGCCTCTGGCTCGATGGATGATCATATGGGCGGTGGATACTCACCTAAGCGTATCGATGCGTTGAAGAACGCTGCGAATAGCTTTATCGATACCATTGCCAAGCAAAACGAGGGCATCGAGGGCGTCAATAGGCAGCATAGGGTTGCCATTGTTAAGTTTGCGGGCAAGAAGTCCAACGATATCGGCAACAATATGTATCGCGACGGAGGGTACTCCTACAATTACACCCAGGTTATGAAAGAATTGACCTACTGTTCCGGCAGCAATGCGGATGATCTCAAGAAGAATACAATTAATCAAATTCAGCCTGCCGGCGCCACGCGCGCCGACTATGGCCTAGAGCTGGCCGAGGGAATCACTATCACTTCTGGCCGCAAAGACGCCAAGAAGATTATTGTGTTCTTTACCGACGGTACGCCAACAAAGCAAAATAAATTCGATGCGGGTGTCGCCAACGCTGCCGTGACAGCTGCTAAGAACATGAAGGACGGCAAGGCCACCGTTTATACCATCGGTATCTTTGGCGGAGCGAATCCCGGTGCGGGCATTCAAGATTTAGGAACAGACGAAGCGAATAACGCGAACAAGTTCATGCAGGCCGTGTCGAGCAACTATCCCAATGCCACGGCATGGGATACCCACGGCACACGCGCGGAAAACTCCGACTACTACAAGTCGGCGACCAATGCAGAAGAGCTCAAGAAGGTTTTCGACGACATCTCACAGGCCATTACGTCGGAGCCGCCTTATCCGACCGAAATCCACAAGGGCTACGACGAGACCAAGTCCGGCTACATCACGTTTACCGATGAGCTGGGCGACTTTATGCAGGTCGACAGCTTCACCGAGGTCGTCATCAACGGCACGCCGTTTACCAATCCGAGCAAGACGGTCAACAAAGAAACCAAGACCGATACGTACGAGTTCGATGGCAAGGCAAAAGACCTGCTCATTACCGTGCAGCGTGCCGGCGACGACAATCCCCAGAAGGGCGATATCGTAACGGTCAACATTCCCGCGTCGTTGATTCCTCTGAGTCACTTTAAGACCGTAGACGGCAAGCTTTCGGTCGATACCGTTAAGCCCATCCAGGTGAAGTATGCCTCGAGCGTGAAGAAGGGCGCACTCGACAACCTGTTTACGCCCGAGAAGGTAACGGGGCTCAAGGATTACATCGAGAGCAATACGGCTGTTGCCAACGGCGCCAAGACCGTGAGCTTCTACGCGAACAAGTGGAGCGGTGGTGCGTTGGGTGATACGGTTGCGACCTTTGAGCCGGCCGACACCAACCGCTACTACTACTTCCAGAAGCAGACTCCCATTTACGCGGATAAGGACTGCACGCAGCCTGCAAAGAATTCGCTGGCAGATACCGGCACCTATTACTACAAGGATGAGTTTGAGGAGCAGGGCGCGAACGGTGAGGCCAAGTCTGCCACCGCCGTCATCGAGTTTATCGGCCGCGACGCTGCCAAGTTTGACGGCGCTATAGTTGCCGACAAGGACGGAAACCTGTCGTTTAGCGTGGGAACCGCGCGCCTGGCCTTTATCGACGAGCTCCACACCGCCAAGAAGAGCGTGGGCGACAACAACACCGGCACCGCGACCGACGTTCTCAACCCCAAGTGGAACAACATGTCCGCCAAGGCAGCTGCGACGCATGTCAATTCCTACCTGGGCAACAACGGCAAGATCAGCTTTGCGTATGACATGACGCCGGCAATGGTGAACACCAAGGCCAGCTTTGGTCTAACCAAGGTGCTCGAGGGCCGCGCTTGGACGGATACGGACACGTTTGAGTTTGGGCTGACGTCCGAGGGCAATGCTCCGATGCCTGCGACTACGACTGCGATCGTGCACGGGGCCGACCTGGACGACAAGGGCAAGGCTGCCATCGACTTCGGCACGATTGAATACACCGAGCCTGGCACGTACGTCTACAAGGTTAGCGAAAAGCACGCCGGGACCACGATTGACGGCATTGCCTACAGCGGTAGCGTCGCGGAGATCACCGTGACGGTGACGCCCAACAAGAAGGGTGAGCTCAGCGCCGCTGTGAAGGTGGCCTGGAGTGAAGCCGAAGTGACCGAGTTCAAGAACGTCTACGCTGCGGATCCTGTTGAGTCCAGCGTTACCGACCAGATTACCGTGGCCAAGTCCCTGACCGGGCGCGACTTGGCGGAAGGCGAGTTCAGCTTTGAGCTGCTCGAAGTCATGGACAAGGAAGTTAAGCCTGTCGAGACCGTTACAAACGGCGTCGACGGCAAGGTGACGTTCAGCGCCGTCAAGTACACCGAGATCGGCCAGCACACCTACAGGCTGCGCGAGGTCAAGGGCGACGCCGGCGGCATCACCTATGACGATACGACCTACACCATCGTGACGACCATCAGCGATAACGGCAAGGGCCAGCTGGTGGCCACGCACGAGCTGAAGGGCGCCGAGGACGTCAAGAGTATCGAGTTCAAGAACGCCTACACCGCGAATGCTGCCGAGGCCTCGCTTGCGGGCATCAAGAACCTGCAGGTCGCCGACGGCTTGACCCCGGCTGACATTGCCGGCAAGTTCACCTTTACCGTGACCGGTGAAGAGGGTGCACCCATGCCCGCGAACGCGAGCGTGACCAATGATGCCAAGGGCAAGGTCGACTTTGGCAAGATTACCTTTACGCTCGACGACCTTAACAAGGCTCTGGGCGAGAAGCCCGAGAAGCGCGAGCACACCTTTACCTATACCGTGACCGAGTCCGGCGAGGTCGCTGGCGTGACCAACGACGCCAAGCTGTCGCGCGAGGTTTCCTTCACCGTGACCGATGACGGCAAGGGCAATCTGAGCGTATCCTGCAAGCCGGACGGCGATGTGGCATTTACGTTCACCAATACCTATAACGTGACGCCTGTCGAGACGAGCGTCACCGACCAGATCACCGCGAACAAGGTCCTGACCGGGCGTGAGCTTGCTGCCGGCGAGTTCTCTTTTGAGCTGGTCGAGGGCGACGAGGTTGTCGCCAAGGGCACCAACGCTGCCGACGGCACGATCGCCATGGACAAGATCGCCTACGACAAGCTTGGTAAGCACACCTACACGCTGCGCGAGGCCAAGGGCGGAACCACCAGCAAGGGCGTCACCTACAGCGACGCCAAGTACACCATCGAGACCACCATCACGGACAACGGCGACGGCACCCTCAAGGCCGAGCATGTCCTGAAAGGTGCCGAGCCCGCCGAGTTCAAGAACACCTACAGCGTGACCCCGCTCGATGCAGAGCTCGACTTTGACCTGAGCAAGGTCATCAGCGGCCGCGACTGGACGGATGGGGACGAGTTTAGCTTTACCATCACCGCCCCCGAAGGCGCCCCGCTGCCCGATCCCGCAACCGTAACCGTGAGCAAGAAGGACGCGAAGGACGGCATCGCCGCCATCAAGTTCGGCAAGATTCACTACGCTGCCGCCGGAACCTATAAGTACGAGATTCGCGAGAACGCGGGCAGCACGGTCGGTATGACGTATGACGCGCATGTCGCAACCGCCGAAGTGACCGTGACCGAGGACAGCGATGGCAACCTGACCGCAAACGTCACCAAGAAGGAAAACGGACGCTTTACCAACACGTACCGCACTGAGCTTAACTACACCGCTGCCGGCGGTCTGTGGCTCAGCAAGTATCTGGACGGCCGCCCCATGACCGAGGGCCAGTTCACCTTTACCGTGACACCTGCTGACGACGCTTCGGCTCGCGCGCTCGGTCTGCTGCCCGGGGCCAACAGCTTCAAGTCCCCCGAAGCGGCAGAGACAACGGTCGGACTGATCGACATTCTGGCTGGTCATGAGGTTAAATTTACGCAGGCTGACGCCGGCAAGACCTTCAAGTACACCGTGGCCGAAAAGAACGACGGCCAGCCCGGTTACACCTACGACGACGCTGCGCGCACCGTGACGATCGCCATCGCCGACGACACCGCCGGTACGCTCACCGTCACGACGACCGTTTCCGGCGGTCCCGAGGGCACGCATGAGACGGTCCACAAGAGTGGCGAGAACAAGGTCGAGAAGGCCCTGGTGCCGTTCCACAACAGTTACAGCGCTACGACCAACACGCCTGGTGGCACCGCCGCTCAGGTCGTTGCCACCAAGACTCTGACCGGTCGCCCGATGGCCGACGGCGAGTTCTGGTTCGGCATCGCCTATCAGGGTGAGCTTGTGGGATACGAAAACCTCAAGCCCAATATCGGCGGGCACGTGAGCTTTGATACGCTGCACTACGACACCAAGATGCTTGCTAATCTTGAGGCTGCTGGGCTTGCTTATCGTACCGATAAGGACGGCAAGCTTGCCTGGACCATTAACTACACGGCCTACGAAGATTTATTCGGGCTGCCAAATGGCGTTTCCGCTACAACGTGGAGCTTTGGCTTTAAGGTTGTCGTCGTCGACAACGGTGACGGTACCCTGACGGCAACGGTCGACTACGGCGGCGTCGAGCCCTTGTTCGAGAACGTCTACGGCGCCGATGCCGTTGACGCCGCGCTCGCCGGAACCAAGAAGCTCCAGGCTGCCGAGGGCCTGACCCCGGCCGACATCACGGGTAAGTTCACCTTTACCGTGACCGCCGATGAGGCGGGTGCCCCGATGCCCGAGCACACGACCGCAACCAACGACGCGGCCGGCAACGTGGACTTTGGCAAGATCCACTTTACGCTCGAGGATCTCAACCGCGCCCTGGGCGTGACGGACGATGCGACCGATAAGTCCGAGGCAGACGAAGCTGACGAGACCGAGGTTGACGAGGCGGAGGCTGAAGAGGCCGACGCTGACGCCAACGCCGACGAGCCCGAGCCTGCGGCCCCCACCGCTCCGCGCTCGCACACTTTTACCTACACGGTAACCGAGACCGGCAGCGCCCCTGGCGTGACTAACGATGCCAACGCCACGCGCAAGGTTTCCTATACCGTGACTGACGACGGCACCGGACATCTGAGCGTCAAGCGCGAAGGCGACGACGGTGCTGCCTTCACGTTCATCAACACCTACAGCGTGGCGCCTACCGATTCTTCCGTGACCGATCAGGTCAAGACGGTCAAGCGCCTGACCGGACGCGACCTTGCAGTCGGCGAGTTCACGTTTGATCTGCTCGAGGACGACGTGGTTGTCGCAAGCGGCACCAACGACGCCAACGGCACTGTGACACTGAGCCCGATCCGCTACGAGGCGCCCGGCACGCACACGTACACGCTGCGCGAGGCTTGCCCCAACGCGCTCGGCCTGTACAAGGGCGTCACCTATGACGGCACGACCTACACCGTCGTGACCACCGTTTCCGACAACGGCGATGGCACGCTGACCGCGACGCACAAGCTCGAGGGAACCACCGAGTCGGCTGGCTTTACCAACAAGTATCACGCCATGCCCACGCAGGTCTCCATCGGCGCCATCAAGGTGCTCGAGGGACGCGAGCTCAAGAAGGACGAGTTCAGCTTTAAGCTCGTTGGCGAGGGCATCGAGTCCACCGTCACCAACGATGCCGACGGTAAGATCAGCTTCGACAAGTTTGAGTACGACGAGCCCGGTACGCACGTCTACATCATCAGCGAGGTCAAGGGCGACGAGGCCGGTATGACCTACGACAAGTCCGTCTTTACCGCGACCGTCAACGTGGTCGATGACGGCGAGGGCAGCCTCAAGGCAAGCGTCGCCTTTGCCAAGGGCGACAAGAGCGTCGAGGGTATCGTGTTCAACAACACGTACAAGAAGCCCGAGACGCCCGTGCCGACGCCCGATCCCGGCACGCCCAAGACCGTGACGAACATCGTCAAGACGGTCAAGGGTTTCCTGCCCACCACGGGTGACCAGCAGGCCGCCGCTCTGCTTATGGCATTTGTTGTCGCCATGGCCGGCGTCGGAGCCTTGGTCTGGGGTATCCGTAAGCGCTAGGCACGCTGGCAACGCCCGGGGCCAAAAGGCCCCGGGCGGCTGGCGGGGAGCCAGAACACAGCCCCCACC
>CABSYR010000019.1:0-44881 GCA_902481895.1 uncultured Collinsella sp.
CGCGGCCCTCTTGCTTAAACTGCTCAATTTTTCGTGCTCACGGTGCTTATTTCCCGGTGATCACTCGGACCACTTCTTAGTGAACATCAACACGGCTGCGGTCGCGCTCGGTTTTCCGTTGTATACATTGGTTCGGACGAGAAACAAACGGACTTGTCCTGCCAGCATTAGGCA
The DNA here is from genome assembly GCA_902481895.1 of uncultured Collinsella sp. Classification (GTDB taxonomy): domain Bacteria; phylum Actinomycetota; class Coriobacteriia; order Coriobacteriales; family Coriobacteriaceae; genus Collinsella. The sequence goes on from CABSYR010000019.1 coordinate 175, forward strand.
GCGGCTGTTTCTTGGTGAGCTCCCCAGGGAATCCGTGCTGGAAACGGAGCATGGGTTTTTGGTTACGTCTCCTCTACTGACGACATTCATCATGTCGCGGCATCTGACGGATCTTCAGCTTCTTTTGGTATTGGCGGAGATGTGTGGCTTGTTTGCGGTGTGTGCCCTGCCAGCGGCACTTGAGGCGGAGCTTTCGCGTGTAATTGATTCGGGCGCGATTTCGACAACGTTCGGTTGGGTGCGCTGCCCGTCCGAGGACGGCACCGCCTCAAATTTATGGCGTCGAGACGCTTTGGTTTTGGGCAGAGACCTTGACCGTTTTTGTTCAGATATTTGCGGGATGCGTTACGGCAATAGATTTAGGGCGGTATCGCAACTCGTTCCATTGGGTGCCGCGTCGCCTTTTGAGGTCGAGGCGTATTTGTTGCTTGGACTGCCGCGAGCCCTGGGAGGCGAAGGTTTTTGCGGCATAGAGCTTAATGTTGAAGTGATGCTAAACACAAGTGCTCGAGCGATTGTGGGAAAGTCCCGTGTATATATCGACCTACTTCTTTCTTCGCCGGACGGCAGGCGACAGGTGGCCATTGAGTGTCAGGGAAAGGCCTCGCACGGACGCGCAGGGGATGGCTTGCGTGACGCTGACCGCATGACGGCCCTTCAGGCCATGGGCTACGATGTACTTCTCCTGACACACAGACAGATATCCGATGAGGATAGATTCCGCGCGATCGTTAAGGCCATATGCAGGATGCTCGATGCTGAATATCGTGATAAAAGCTCAGATGAGCAAAGGGCTGAGACATTACTCCGGTCTGAACTATTCGTTGACTGGACAAAATTGGGAGTAATCGACGGGAAGATGCCCGTTAGACACAAAACGGCTCAATCGTGGACGGCTGCGGTTCTAAGTGAGTAGACTTTTGGCACTTTGGCGACCAGGCCGTTTTGCAACAAGTCATTTACCTGCGGCTTTATAAAGCAATATGGGTGGTGTGCTCGGCAAGTTCCAAAAAGTCTACTCACTTAGTTTTTGACGAGAAGCCGATGCCGAAGGCGGTCCTATTTCAGGGCGTTAACAAGTTCGTGAGGCACGAAAAAGGCCCGAACCAATACGGTCCGGGCCTCATCGAGCTTGAGGTTATGTCTCAGGCGGTTGGCTTAGCCAAAGTAGCGCTTGAGCAGGCCGGCGAAAGCCTTGCCGTGGCGGGCCTCGTCGCGAGCCATCTCGTGCACGGTGTCGTGGATGGCATCGAGGCCGGCGGCCTTGGCACGCTTGGCAAGATCGGTCTTGCCGGCGGTGGCGCCGTTCTCGGCCTCAACGCGCATCTCGAGGTTCTTCTTGGTGGAGTCGGTCACGACCTCGCCCAGGAGCTCGGCGAACTTGGCGGCATGCTCGGCCTCCTCGTGGGCAGCCTTCTCCCAGTACAGGCCGATCTCGGGATAGCCCTCGCGATGAGCGACGCGAGCCATGGCCAGGTACATACCGACCTCGGAGCACTCGCCCTCAAAGTTGGCGCGCAGGTCGGCAACGATGTCCTCGGAGACGCCCTCCATCTTGGCGACGCCCACGACGTGCTCGGCAGCCCACTCGAGCTGACCCTCCTCCTGCTTCAGGAAGCGAGAACCGGGAACGCCGCACTGGGGGCACTTGAAGTCCTCGGGCAGCTGGTCGCCGTCGAACTCTTCCACATAACCGCAAACGGGGCAAACAAACTTCATGATTCGATCCTTTCGATCGATGGCGATTGTGCGCTCGTCCGGTCCCGTAAGGGCCCTCTCCGGACGTGCGTCTTGACGAGTCCTATTATCCATAAATGCAACCAAATGTGAAGCCTATTAGGAATGATTTTTAATAAAACAATTTTGAGATATGAAGATGTTGATTGATTAACGATTGGCAGGCCGTCTTTGACCGCCGCTGAGTACAATCGGGCGAGCAAATGTTGACCTATCAACAAATGAAGGAGTTTCCTTTATGCATCTAGCCCGTCGTGCCTGGTGCCGAACATATCAGACGGTTTTTCGCATTGCATTGCCGATCCTGCCCTATACCGAGCCGCGCATTTTAGAGCATGCCGAGGATGTGCCCGCGGTGCTTCAAAAGCGCTCGATCCAGAAGGTCCTTATCGTGACGGATCCCGGCATTGCCCGTCTGGGGCTCACGGCACCGCTCGAGACGGCGCTCGCATGCAGGGGGATTGGCGTTACGGTCTATGCCGAAACGCGTGCAAACCCCACGGTTTCAAACGTGGAAGAAGCGGCGTCCCTGTATCGAGAGAGCGCCTGCCAGGCCATTATCGGCTTTGGCGGTGGCTCGGCCATGGACTGTGCCAAGGGCGTGGGCGCACGCATTGCGCAGCCAAACAAGCCCATCAACAAGATGCGTGGCCTGCTGCGGATTCATCGTCGCCTGCCGCTGCTCATCGCCGTTCCCACTACCGCCGGTACGGGAAGCGAAGTCACGCTTGCGGCGGTAATTACCGATGACGGGACGCACTACAAATACCCCATTAACGACTTTGTGCTCATCCCGCGTTTTGCAGTCCACGACCCCGAGTTTACGTGCGGCTTGCCCGCTTCCATTACGGGGCAGACGGGCATGGACGCCCTGACGCATGCCGTTGAGGCCTTTATCGGGCGAAGCACCACGCCCTATACGCGCAAGATGGCGCGACAGGCGGTGCAGCTTATCCACGACAATTTGCTCGAGGCCTATGAGCATGGTGACGACATGCGCGCTCGTCGCAATATGCTTTCGGCGGCGTATAAGGCGGGCGTTGCGTTTACCCGCTCCTATGTCGGATATGTGCATGCCATCGCGCACAGTCTGGGCGGCCGATACGGAATTCCGCACGGTTTGGCCAACGCGATCATCCTGCCGCACATGCTTCGCGCTTATGGTGACGCCGCCGCCCCCAAGCTTGCCGATCTTGCTCGCATGGCGGGCATTGCGCCGGCTACCGCGCAGGATAGTCTTGCGGCCGAGGCCTTTATCGATTGGGTCGACCGCATGAACGAGATCCTGGGAATCCCCAAATATGTCTCGGGCATTCGCCGCTCCGACATTCCCGAGATGGCGGCGCATGCCGATGCCGAGGCCAATCCGCTGTACCCCGTTCCGCTTTTGATGGACCGCTTGGAGCTCGAGCGTATGTACGAGGTCGTCGCGGGTGGTATGTTTGAGGACGAGAACTAGGAGGGTGCCATGAACACCGAGGAAATTGCGCGCATCGTCGGCGATCAGCGTACTTACTTTAAAACGCACGCTACGTTTGATGTTGATGCCCGACGTCGCGCGCTCGTGAGTTTACGCGATGCGGTACGGGCGCACGAGGCCGATATTGCCCATGCACTCAAGACCGATTTGGGAAAGTCGCATGACGAGGCATATATGTGCGAGATCGGCACGTCGCTTTCCGAGATTCGTCATCAGATCGCTCACGTGGCTCGATGGAGTCGTCCGCGCCTGCGTCCGTGTGACCTTGCCAACGCCGTGAGTGTGTGCAAAACGCAAGCCGTGCCCTATGGCGTCACGCTCATCATGGCTCCGTGGAACTACCCATTTTTGCTAACACTCGAGCCGCTCGCCGGCGCCCTTGCCGCGGGCAATACTGTGGTCATCAAGCCGAGCGCCTATGCTCCGGCATCGAGTGCGGTGCTCAAGCAAATCTGTGAAGAGACATTTGATCCGCGCCTGGTGACGGTTGTCGAGGGCGGGCGCGCCGAGAACGAAGCGCTGCTCGATGAGTGCTGGGACAAGATCTTCTTTACCGGTAGCGTTCCGGTCGGCAAACTCGTCATGGAGCGCGCAAGTAAAAACCTTACGCCCGTGACGCTTGAGCTGGGCGGAAAGAGTCCCTGCATCGTGGATGCGACGGCAAACTTGAAGGTTGCGGCGCGGCGTATCGCCTTTGGTAAATGGCTCAACGTGGGGCAGACCTGCGTGGCGCCCGACTACCTGCTGGTCGATGCGCGCGTGCACGACGAGCTGCTGGACCTCATCAGGGAAGAGGCCCGCCGTATGTTTGGCGAGCATCCGCTCGATAACGAGGATTACGGGCATATCGTCAACGCCAAGCATTTTGCGCGCGTGCGTGGGCTGATCGATCCCGATAAGGTTGTGCTGGGAGGCACGGCGCGCGAGTCATCGCTCAAGATTGAGCCGACGATTTTGGACGGCGTGACCCCCGATGACGCCGTGATGCAGGAGGAGATTTTCGGCCCCATCTTGCCGGTGCTGACGTTTGAGAGCCTAGACGAGGCCGAGACGTTTATTACGGATCGTCCGACGCCGCTGGCTCTGTATATCTTTAGCCAGGATCGCGCAGTTCAGCAGCGCTTTGTGCGTTACGTGCCCTTTGGCGGCGGCTGCGTCAACGACACGATTATGCACTTGGCTACGAGCCATATGGGCTTTGGTGGCATGGGTGCGAGCGGTATGGGGCAGTACCATGGACGCGAGAGCTTCGATACGTTTAGCCACAAGAAGAGCATCGTGAACAAGGCAACGTGGCTGGACGTGCCGTTTCGGTATGCGCCCTACGCAAGCTGGAAGCACAAGTTCGTGCGCATGTTTGTGCATTAGAAAAGGGCGCAGGTAATACGAACAAGTGTTCCTATTACCTGCATTTTGCGTTAGACTACTGTTATGGAGCACGGATGGGCCAACTCCCTTTAGAAGGGATTTGGTATGAACGTAAGCGATGTTATTTCGTTATTGGCGTTGTTGATTGCGGCTATCGAACTCGGTCTGTTTATCGGCCGAATGAAATAGCCGCCCCCGCGTAAGCGAAGACGGCCACTTCTCACGATGAAAACGTGTATCGGAGTTGGCAAGACCCGCGGCAACGGGTGCCATCCGTGTTCCTATCTTATCTGCAAGCGTTCTGTCGCGCAAGCGTTGAGGCAAACGATTGAAGGACGCAGACAGGATGTATTTGTGTCCGCACGGGACCGTAGACTTCTCAATAAGGTTACACACCGGTTTATCCGGCCGTTAGAGGAGCTGCTATGTACGAGCCTTCGCGTGTTCTTCTGTCATTTCACATTGCAGGATTTCAGTATGCCGATGGCGCCTTGGTCTTGGGCGATCTTAAAGCGGGCGATAAGCTGACGCTGTGTGCCGAGCGCGATAATCCCCATGACCCTGAGGCGGTTGCGATTTATTACGGCAACACCAAGCTTGGCTATGTTCCGGGAAACGAGGTCGGCCCACTGTCCTTGATGATGTATTACGGCCACGAGGACGTATTTGAGGCTCGCGTGCAACAGGTTGCTCCCGAGCGCAGCCCGTGGCACCAGGTGCGCGTTGGCCTCTATGTGGTGGATGCTCGCTAGTCGGCAAGGGAGGCGGCCATGTTTGATGACGACGACCTATTCAATCTGACAGACGATTCGTTTGAGTGGGATCTGCTACTCGATGACGATGAGTTGGAGCAGGATCGTAGGAAACGGCAGGGCAAGAAAACTCAGGGTGACGCTTCGAAAAAGCAAGACAAACGCCGTCGAGGTCTGTTCGGCGGGCTCTTTGGCTAACCGACGCGCCAGAGCGTCTGTATACTTAGCACGAGTTAGACGCGTTGCGAAATGAGGACACAGACGATGATGTGGTTTACCGCCGACCTGCACCTGGGCGATACGAATATCTTGCACGACATGGATCGGCCGTTTGATTCGGTCGAGGAGATGAACCGCAAGGTCATCGATGCCATCAATGAGTACGTGGCTGCGGATGATCGTCTCTACATCCTGGGAGACTTTACCTATCGTTTGCCCCTAGCGGATGCCGTGCACCTGCGCGAGCGCATCGAATGCCAGAACGTGACGCTCATCCGTGGCAACCATGATGGCGACTGGGAAGATTCCGGCGCACCGCAGATTTGGGAAGACGTGCGCGATTACCTGGAGATTGCTCCCGGCTATGCCAAGGGCCATCGTCTGGTTATGAGCCACTACCCCATGCTCAGCTGGAATGGCAAGGCACGTGGCGCCATCATGCTGCACGGGCATATCCACAGCAGGGGAGACCGCACCAACGCGCGCAACCGCGATCGCGAGCGCCCTATCTTTCGCTACGATGTCGGTCTCGATGCCAACGAGTACAGGCCCGTAAGCCGAGACCAGATCTTGAGCTTCTTTGGGCTGTAGGGCGCCCAAACCACCACAAAGGGGACAGGCACCTTTGTGGTGGTTCTGGCGCCGTTGCCATTATGGCGGCGGCGTCTTTTTTGTCCGTGCGGCGCGGTAGAGTGTAGGCGGTTGAAATTTGCGTCCATCGAGGAGCTGCTATGAACGAGATCAAGTGCCCGCATTGCGGCGAAGTCTTTAAGGTCGATGCGTCCGGCTATGCGGATATCGTCAAACAGGTGCGCGATGCCGAGTTCTCGCGCGACCTGGATGAGCGTGTGAAGGCAGTCCAGCGCGAGGGTGAGCAGGCGCTGGAACTTGAGCGCTCGCGTTCGACGGCTGCCTTGCAGGAGGCAGAGTCCCAGCGCAACGCTCAGCTTGTCGAGCAGAAGAACGCCGCGGCTCAGCAGCTGGCACAAGAAGTCGCCAAACGCGATGCTGAGCTCGCCGAGCTGCGCGCCAAGCTCGAGGGCGCTGCCGCAGAGCGTGAGAGCGCAAGCCAGCGCGCTGCGGTAGAGGCACGAGCCGATGCTCAAAAGGAGAATGCAGAACTCCAGCGTGAGATTGATAGGCTGCGCGCGCAGCTGGGACGCAAGGATGACGAAGCCAAACTTGCCGAGGCGGCGGCGCGCAATGCTGCTCAAAACGACCTGTCCGCCCGCGACGCTCAGATTGCTGAGCTACAGGCAAAGCTCTCCGCGGCGGACAAGGCCCAGGAGATGGCGCTTGCCGCTGCTGCGGCCGAGTCACAGCGTGAGCTTGATGCCGCTCGCAGCGAGGCTGAACGCACGCTTACTGACTATCGCGCGAAGGTACAAGAGAAGTTTTCCGCCGCAAGGGCTCAGTCTGAGCAGGAGGCCGAGGGCCTGCGCGCGCAGCTGCGCGAACAGGAGCTGACGGCCAAAATGAACCTATCAGAGGCGGTCGCCGCGGCGGAGCGAGAGCGCGATGAGGCGCGTGCCAAACTGACGAGCGAGCTGGCGGTGCGCGATTCTCGCGAGGAACAGGCCAAGGCGGCGCATGAGCTCGAGCTTGCGCAGGCCAAGCGCGCGAGCGATGACCTGATTCGCTATAAGGATGAAGAGATTGAGCGCCTTAAGGACATGAAGGTCCGTCTGTCCACCAAGATGGTGGGCGAGTCGCTCGAGCAGCACTGCGAGACCGAGTTTAACCGTCTGCGCATGACGGCGTTTCCTAACGCGTACTTTGAGAAAGATAACGATGCGTCCGAGGGCACCAAGGGGGACTTTATCTTCCGCGAGTGCGACGCGAGCGGCAACGAGGTCATTTCGATTATGTTCGAGATGAAAAACGAGAACGACGAGACCGCGACCAAGCATAAAAACGAGGATTTCTTTAAGAAACTCGATCACGATCGTCGCCAGAAAGGCTGTGAGTATGCGGTGCTCTGCACGCTGCTCGAGCCCGAAAGCGAGCTTTACAACGCGGGAATCGTGGACGTGAGCTATCGCTACGAGAAGATGTACGTGATTCGCCCGCAGTTCTTTATTCCCATGATCACGCTTCTTCGCAACGCCGCCATGGGTTCGCTTCGCTATAAGCAGGAGCTGGCGGAGTACAAACAGCAGAATATCGACGTCACGAACTTCGAAGCCAAGATGGAAAAGTTCAAGAACGATTTCGGCCGCAACTACGAGATCGCGAGCCGCAAGTTTCAAACGGCGATCGATGAGATCGACAAGACGATTAGCCATCTGCAGAAAACCAAGGAGGCGTTGCTGTCCTCCGAGAACAATCTGCGCCTAGCCAACAAGAAAGCCGACGATCTTACCATTCGCAAGCTCACCTGGGGTAACAAGACCATGAAGGTGGCGTTTGACGAGGCGCGCGGGGCTGCGACGGAGACAAACGATGAGCCCGCCGAGGCGGATTCATATGAGGTCGAGGATGCCGAGTAAGGCATAGCATATAGTGCAAAAGTGGGGCCGCTGGCGATGTTACCAGCGGCCCCACTTCATTTCGTTCCAGTATGTACGGCTAGTCCTCGAGCAGGTCCTCGATAAAGCCGACGCGGTAGTTTTTGAAGATGACCTCGCCGCCGTCTTGCGTGGCGTCCAGATCGACATCGCCCATGATGCCAAAATCGTGGTCGCCATCCTCGTCGGCAAAGATCTGGTGCACGTGCCATACGTGCGCGGTCTTCTCGTCGGACTCATCGATGGAAAACATCGCGGCGCTGCGGGCATTTCCGTCGGTGAGGATTTCCTCGTGCTGCTCGTGGTAAGCGTCGAGTGCTTTTTGCCAGCGGATCTCGCTCATGCCCCAGTTGTCGTCGAGCTCGCCCAGGTCGCGAACGTGCTCGCGGGCGGCAAGGGTCACGCGGCGGAAGAGCGCGTTGCGCACCAACAGCGTGCAGCCGCGACGGTCCGCCACGACCTCGTCGATGCCCTGCGGCGGCGCAGCATCGAGGGCTGCCGGGTTGCCGGCGTTCTCCCACTCGTCCACCAGGCTCGAGTCCACCGAGCGCACCACAAAGCCCAGCCACGAGATAATGTCGCGCAGACGCTCGTCGCGCTTCTCGATGGGTACGGTGCGGTCAAGTGAACGGTAAGCCTCTGCCAGGTAGCGCAGCAGAATGCCCTCGGAGCGGGCGATTCCGAGCTTTTGGATATAGCCCTTAAAATCGCTCGCGCTTTCCAGCATATCGCGCAGGACGCTCTTGGGAGAGAGCTGGTAGTCGTTTGCCCAGGGCACTTCCTGGCAGTACTTGTCAAAGGCGGCGTCGAGCAAATCCTCGAGCGGCTTTTCGTACGTGACGTCTTGAATGCGCTCCAAGCGCTCCTCATACTCGATGCCGTCAGCCTTCATTTCGGCCATCGCGTGGTCGCGCGCGGCGCGCTCCTGTGCGCGCAATACCTGCTTGGGGTCCTCGAGCGTAGCCTCGACCATCGAGATCAGATCCATGGTATAGGTCTCACTCTCGGGGTCGAGCAGCTCCAACGCGGCAAGCAAAAATGGCGAGAGCGGCTGGTCGAGCGCAAAGTCTTCGGGCAGATCGACCGTCAGTGCATAGTCGATGTCTGGCGCGGCGTCAGTCGGGGCGTCGGGCGCGGGCGGCACCTCGGTGCGAACGACGACGCCGGAATCGATGAGCGTGGCGAAGATTTCGTTGGCGCGAACCTCGAGCTTGGCCTTTTCCTCGGGGGTCTGCAAGCTCGTCTCGATGAGGTCGTGTACGCGGGCTCGGGCATCGCCGCCCTGCTCGACCACGCTAATCACCATGGAGTGCGTGATGCGAAGGCGCGGCTTGAGCGTCTCGGGCTGCGTCTCGATCAGGCGCTCAAAGGTCTGCTTGTTCCAGGTGACAAAGCCCTCGGGGGCCTTCTTCTTTTTAATCTTGCGGAGCTTCTTGGGGTCGTCGCCCGCCTTGGCCATGAGTTTGGCGTTCTCGATCTCGTGCTCCGGGGCCTCGGCGATGACCATGCCCTCGGTATCGAAGCCCGAGCGGCCGGCGCGACCGGCAATCTGATGGAACTCGCGGGCGCGCAGGCGACGCATCTTGTAGCCGTCGAACTTGGTGAGCGCGGTGAGCACCACGGTATGGATGGGTACGTTGATGCCAACGCCGAGCGTGTCGGTGCCGCAAATGACGGGCAGTAGGCCCTGCTGCGCCAAGCGTTCGACCAGCAGACGATAGCGCGGCAGCATACCGGCGTGGTGCACGCCGACGCCACAGCCGAGCAAGCGCTTGAGGATCTTGCCGAAAGCCGTGGAGAAGCTCGTGCCTTTGGCGGCTTCCTTGATGGCTTCGCGCTGCTCTTTGCTGGCGATGCCGAAATTGGCAAGCGACTGCGCCGTCGCAAGGGCGGCGTCCTGGCTAAAGTGCACGATATAGAGCGGGGCCTCTCCACGGCGCATGGCGAGCTCGACTGTGCCCTCGAGCGAGGTCGTCACGTAGTCGTAGCTCAGCGGCACGGGGCGCGGGGCATCGACGACCAAGTCGCAGGTAGCACCGGTGTGTTCCTCGAGTGAGGCGGCGATGGCAGTGACATCGCCGAGCGTGGCGCTCATGAGCATGAATTGCGTGTGGGGCAGGGTGAGCAGCGGCACCTGCCAGGCCCAACCGCGGTCGGGGTCGGCAAAGTAGTGGAACTCGTCCATGGCCACGCAGCCCACGTCGGCGCCCTCGCCCTCGCGCAGTGCATCGTTGGCAAGGATTTCGGCCGTGCAGCAGATGACGGGTGCCTTGGTGTTGATATGCGTGTCGCCGGTAATCATGCCTACGTTATCGCGGCCGAGCACCTGCACAAGGTCGAAAAACTTCTCGCTGACCAGAGCCTTGATGGGAGCCGTGTAGTAGCAGCGCTTGCCCTGCGCCATGCCCATAAAGAGCATGCCCAGCGCGACGAGCGATTTACCCGATCCGGTCGGTGTGCCTAAAATGACGTGATCGCCGGCAGCCAGGTCCATGAGGGCCTCTTCTTGGTGATCCCACAGTTCAATGCCGCGATCGCTCGTCCATTCAAAGAAGCGTTCGAAGGCTTGATCGGGCGTGAGCCACGGTTCGGGCTCGCTGCCGTCCTCGGGCTCCCACCAGGTGGGGGAGAGCGCGCCGAGCGAGCCGAACTCTGCCTCGGTTCCTGTGCCGCCCGAGAATGAGCTGGCGGCCCCGGCGCCGGAGACGGTGCTGGCGGCGGTATCTGTCGTGGTCTGTGCCATGTGTTTGCTTTCTCTCGCGATTGTCCGCCAACTATTATGGCGTAGCGGCGGCGCGGGGTGCCAGCGCGCGAGAAAATGCAGGAAATGGGCGTTCTGCCCAGCCGTTTGGTGCAGTTGTCGGCTAAGTGAGTAGACTTTTTGCGATATTGCGAGCACATGGCTTTTGTGCAAGGGTTCTACCTGCGGTTTTAGTTTTTGCTATGCGGGATGTGCTTGGCTATTGCAAAAAAGTCTACTCACTTAGGCTTGAGGGCCGTTCGCTGGTGCCTATTTGCGCTTGTTTACTGACGCCGCGACCATCAGAAGCCCCTAGGACTCTTGCGGCAGGCGCTTCTTGCCTTTGCGGGCGCGGTTTCTAAAGTTCTCGACGGCCTCTTCCATGCCCAGAGGTATATAGGTGAGCTCATCGAGGTTGTCGGGCAGGTAGCAGGCAAGGCTTTGCTCCTGCGCGCGGCCCGCCGCGAGCTGTTCGTCGGTTGGCTGCGCGCCGGGTGTGGCACAAATGCCATAGACGGCGGCACCCATCTCGCGCGTGCGGCACTCGTACTCGGTCTCGGGATGCTCGGGATGGTCGCGGCGAACGTCGTCACTTACCCAAAGTGTGTCGTAGCCGGCCGCGGCAAACTGCCCCAGGGCATAGTCGCGCAATGGCTTGCTGTCGGTTCGCAGCGTGACGGTGGCGCCGGCTGCAAAGAGCGGGCGGTAGAGCATCAGATGGTCGACATGGACGAGTCGTTTTTTGGCGTACTTGGCCTTGGGCTGCGGCGTGGGAAAGTTGATGGTGATGGCATCGAGCTCGCCTGCGGCAAACAGCTGCGGCAGCGATGCGGCGCCTCGGGGCAGGACGAGTGCATTGGACAGCTCCTGCGCGCAGATTTTCTGTGCGGCATAGGCGATGCAGATGGGCTCCTGATCCATGCCGATAAAGAGCGTGTTTGGCTCGCGGACCGCACGCTCTACAAGGTACGTTCCCTTGCCGCAGCCAAGATCCAGGTGAAGGTGCTCGAAGGGCTTGCCGCCTGCGGGCGCACAGGCCTCGCGCCAATCTCCGGCATAGGCCTCGGGGTTCGTCTCGATCGCATCGGCGTAGCGCTCCAGGCGCTCTTCGAGCACAAAGTTCTTAGGCGTGCGAACGTGGACGGCTCCCATGAGGCTCCTTGGTCATAAGTGTGGAACGCATAGCTGCACGTTCCGTCAATGGGTTGAAAAAAGGGTGGGCATAGTTTGCCCGAAAGATGCGGTGCGGCTCGGCGACGAGTCGTCGATGCCTACAGACGCTTGAGAATCACATAGCGGTTGAGCTCGCCGCTGCGACCGTCGGCATGGAAGCGCTCAAGCTCGCGCACGGGGACCTCGCCGCTCTTGTAGAACGTACGGACGCCGCGCACCAGGTCGGTGATCTGCTGATCGTCAAAGTGATGGCAATAGCGGTAGGCGTGGCGGTCGTTTTGCCAGCCAATGAGGTGGTCGCCGGCTTCAAACTGCGCGGAATCGTAACCCTCAAACGGCGGGGTGAGCTCGGCGCGGGCTTCGGCTCGAACGGCCTTGCGCGCCATGCGCTCGTCGTTCATAAACTCCCAAAAGCTGATGGCGATGATGCCGCCCGGGCTCGTTTGCCGCACCAGGGCGTCGAGCACGCGTACGCGGTACTCGCACGACGGCACGTGGTGCATAAAGCCAAAGCAGACCGAGATATCGGCGAGCGGGGCGTCGAAAAGCACGTCGGGCGTCTCGGCGGGGTTGAGCTTCATGAGGGCATCGAGCACGTCGAGTTCCTGGAAGTGCAGGTTGGGAATGCGCAGGGCGTGACCGCGTGCATCGATGGCCAGGTCTTGGCACGAGTCGACGCCATAGAACTCAAACGGACAGCTGGCGTCTGCCGAGGGGTTTGCGCCGTCGACGCCCTTGGCGGCAAGTGCGCCGCCGGCGGCAAAGTTCTCGAATCGCATATTGCCGCAGGCAAGATCGAAGATGCGGACGGGATGCTCGATCGTGGCGACGTCGAGCTGTTCGAGCGCGATGTCCATGGTGCGAACCCAGCCGGGCCACGGGGCCTGGCGCGTATCGGAGAAGGAGGCGGAGTGCTCGCGATAGAACGTGTTGTTGAGCTGGATGAGCGATGAGGCGAAATCGCGGTTCACGGCGCGGAACTCCCTCCGTTGGCGGTGCGAAATAAACAGTACGACCATACTACCGTTAACGCCGCAACGGGGACAACCGAGCTAGGTGCCATTGCTTTGTTTGGACACATTTCCGCAGCTCATATGTACCCGCAACCGGCGGTTGTCAAAAATCTCACTAGAATAGGTGGCATGCTTTTGGCGGTGGCGGATAGATTTTTAACTGTGCAAGGCGCCTTAAGAACAAAAACGGTCCGGCGGCACGGCTGGCATCACATAGGAGGAACCATGAATGTAGAAACTGCGCAGCGGCTCGCCGACCTTCGCCGCAGCAAGGGCTTTAGCCAAGAAGGGCTGGCGCGAAAGCTGGGGCTGTCGCGCCAGGCGGTCAGTAAATGGGAGCGTGCGGAGAGCTCGCCCGATACCGAGAACCTGATCTCGCTCGCCAAGCTCTATGGTGTGAGTCTGGACGAGCTGCTCAATCCGAGCGACGAGATCGAGGACGATATCGAGTTTGAGAACGAGGACCGCGCCCGCCAGCGCGAGGCCGAGGCGGCAGAGCGCGCGCGTACCCATGAGGCGGCGGCGCGCGCTACCGAGGCGGCAACGCAGGCGAGTGATGCTGCGGCCAAGGCAGCGCAAGCGGCAAGCTGGAGTGCGCAGGCCGCCAATGCCGCTACGGCACAGGCGACGAGTGGCACCGCGGTAGGCTCGACTCCGGTGAAGGGCCCGTTCCAGTCGTTCCCGTATTGGGCCGTGTGCTGGCTGCTGTTCTTTTTGCTGATGTTCCTGTTTGGCGCCGGCCCCTTTGCCGCACTGATCTTCTTTACGATTCCCATCTATCACTGGGTGGCGCGTGCGCTCGATGGTGATTGGGCACGCGGGGATATTCAGGTTGGTCCGGCGCCGGCGGCGGTCAGGGCCCAGGGGAAGGATACTTCTGCGGAACCTGATGCTGACGTGGCTACCGCGGCCACCGCTGAGCCATGTGCCAAAGAAGGTGACGAATGATGAAGCTTTCGCATGAATCCAAGATACGCTTGGGCATTGGCATAGGAGCGTTTGCGCTCATCATCGGACTTGTCTTTGGCACTTCGCGGCTATTGGCTCATTCCGATATGGTGCGTACGACCGGTATTCTATCTGGCCATTTGTCTGATTTTGACGATATGTTTGACGATGACGATCTCTTGGACGACGGCAGCTATTCCGCTCGGCCTCAGCAACTTTCGAGCATGACTTTTGATGCCGATGAGTTCCGCTACCTCGATTTCGATATCAATGCGGCTTCGGTGGACGTCAAGGTTGTTGATGGCAACAAGGCTCGCGTTATCGAGCGGGGACGCGTTGCCAATGGTATGGATGCCTCCAAGGCCGCGACGCAGAACATCGCATCCGTCGAGGACTCGACGCTCAAGGTTTCCCAGTTTGGAAGTGATGACGGTAAGGCAATCGATCGCTCAGTTACGGTCGAGCTGCCGCGCCGTGTTGCCGAACATCTGAAGGGAGTCAACGCGCACGTGGGCTCGGGTGATCTGCAGATTGCCGGTGTCACCTGTGATGGTTTCGACCTTTTCCTGGGTGCGGGAGATGTAGAGTTTGCGGGCAGCGTGACTGATGCGCTCAGTGCTGAGGTCGGTTCGGGCGATGTGACGTTCGAGCTCTACCAGGCCCCCGCGAAGTCGATGGACGTGAGTGTGGGCTCGGGCGATGTGGAGATGATGGTTCCGAACTCGACGGGCTTTAAGGCGAGCCTTACCTTGGGCAGCGGCGACTTCGAGAGCGATTTCCTTCCGCTTGGCTACGACGGCGAGACCATTTTGAATCTTGAATTCGATAACGGCGATAAGTCTGCTACGTATCGTTTTGAGGTCGGTTCGGGCGACATGTCATTTGATTCAGAGTGACGGGCGGTTATCGAAGACTTATATACCATAGCTGCGCTGTTTGATGAAGGCGCCGAAGCCGAGGTCGGCTCCGGCGCCTTTGCCTTTACAATGGGGGCATGGAACAGATTATCTTGAACATACTTGAGGCCCTGCGTCGCGGCGAGACCGTGGACGACAAGGCGCTCGTCAAACTGATACATGCCGAGGCGCGCCGTGAGGGTGCCGACAAACGCGATTTGGCCAAGCGCCGTCTGCTGCCGTTTTACCAGCGGGTTAAACGTGAGGAGCCGGCTCGGTGGGCTGCGTGGAATGTCGATTCCGAACTGGAACGTCAACTGCTGCAGGTCCTGCGCATGAAGCCTCGTCGCACGGCTTCGGGCGTGGCGACCATTACCGTCATCACCAAGCCCTGGCCATGCTCGGGCGATTGCCTGTTTTGCCCCAACGATCTGCGCATGCCCAAAAGCTACCTGCACGCCGAGCCGGCGTGCGCCCGTGCGGAGCAAAACTGCTTCGATCCGTATTTGCAGGTGAGCGCTCGCCTGACCGCGCTTTCGCAAATGGGGCATGCGACCGACAAGATAGAGCTCATCGTGCTCGGTGGTACCTGGAGCGACTATCCGGAAGGCTATCAGACATGGTTTATGTCGGAGCTTTTCCGCGCGCTCAATGACGATGCCGTCGCCGGCGTGGCGGCCAACCCCATGTTGGCGCGTCCGGGCATCAGCCGTGCCGAGGCAGGGCGCCTGCTCGATGACGCTCCCGCCGATGCCCTGCCGCCGGTGGTAGCGGAGCGCCGCGAGCGCTATCGGGCCGCCGGCATTGCGACAGACGAGGCTGAGCTTGCTGCCGGCGTTGCCGACGAGCAGGGGCGTGTGGATGCTGTCGTTGGTGTCTATAACCGCGCGGTGCGTCGTCTGTACGGTCCTGGTACGCCGTGGGGCGAGGCTGCCGAGTGGCAGACGGCAACGATGGAGGAGCTTGAGCGTCAGCAGCGCATCAACGAGACGGCGAAGCATCGCGTGGTGGGGCTCGTTATCGAGACGCGCCCCGATGCCGTAACGCCGCAGGCCCTCACGCTCATCCGCCGCCTGGGCTGCACCAAGATCCAGATGGGCATCCAGAGCCTTGATCAGCACCTGCTCGATATCAACGAGCGTCGCATTTCGGTGGCGCAGATCGAGCGGGCGTTTTCGCTTGCGCGCCTGTTTGGTTTTAAGATCCACGCGCATTTTATGCTCAACTTGCTGGGCGCCACGCCCGAGGGGGACAAGCGCGACTACGAACGCTTTATGACCGAAGGGGCCTTTATGCCCGACGAGGTCAAGGTCTACCCGTGCGCGCTCATCGAGGGCTCGCGTCTGGTGGGCTGCTATGAGCGCGGCGAGTGGCGTCCCTATACCGAGGAAGAGCTGCTCGATGTGCTGGCCGACGACATCGTGGTGACGCCGGCGTTCTGCCGCATCAGTCGCATGATCCGCGACTTTAGTTCCGACGACATTATGGTGGGCAACAAGAAACCCAACCTGCGTCAGCTCGTTGAGAACCGCCTGGCTGCTCGGGGTGACGGTGCGACGGTGCGCGAGATTCGCTATCGCGAGATCAGTACGGCGGGTGCCGACTTGGATGAGCTATCTCTTGATGAGGAAGTGGCGTACGAGACGCCGGTGACTTACGAGCGCTTTTTGCAGTGGGTGACGCCGCAGGGCAAGATCGCGGGCTTTTTGCGGTTGTCGCTGCCCGACCATTCGTTTGTTGCCGCGCATGCGGATGAGTTGCCGACGTCGCCGGACGAGGCGATGATTCGCGAGGTGCACGTGTATGGCATGGCGGCACGCGTGGGCGACCAGGGCCAGGCGCCGCAGCATCACGGGTTGGGGCGTTTGCTCGTAGAGCGTGCGTGCGAGATTGCCCGGGATGCCGGCTATGCGCGCATCAACGTGATCAGCGCGATCGGTACGCGCGAGTACTATCGCCATCTTGGATTTTATGACCATGGTCTTTATCTGCAAAAGGAGCTCTAGATGAACAAGCCGAGTGTTTCTGCCGGCGTCGTTGCCGGCGTTGCTCTGGGAGCCGCGGCGCTTGGTGCGGCCGCTGTCGCTGTTCGTGCTGCCTGTCTGCAGGTTGCGCGAACCCGCAATGGGTTGGCGCGTGTGAAACGCGTGCACGACGAGGGCGACGACGAAGTCCGCGTATTGGTGCAAGGCGGCGTCTACCAAAGCGCGAGTTACGTTGGCGAGCGCTGGGCAGAGCCCGTCTTTGCGTACTATCGCGCGTTTGACGACGTGTTTGAGGCCGAGGATGCGATGCGCGACGCTTATGGTCACGGTATCGACCGCATGCTGATGCTGGGCGGCGGCGGGTTTGCCTATCCTAAATTCGCCCTGATGTCGCACGAGGGCTTGCGCATGGACGTCATCGAGTATGACGGAGAGATTACGCGCCTGGCGCGCCGCTGGTTTTACCTAGACGAGCTGGAGCGCGCGGCGGGCGATCGCCTGCGGGTGATAACCGCTGAGGCTCGCTCGTATCTGGGTGTGACGAGCGTGGGCCATCGTCGCTACGACGTGGTCGTGAGCGATTGCTTTGGCGGTGCCGAGCCCGTGCGCGAGCTGGCGACCGTTGAAGCGCTGCGCCTGGTGCGGGGCGGCCTGAACCCCGGGGGTATCTACGTGGCCAATATCGTGAGCGCAAACGAGGGGAGCGATGTGACGTTCCTGCGCGACTGCGCTGCCACGGCACTCGAGGTATTCGTCCACGCCTGGGTGGTCCCATGTGGCGATGCGAAGTTTGGCGGCGAGGAAAACTACCTGCTCATCGCCAGCGACGGCAACTACGCCTTTGCCGAAGCCGTGCCCTTCGACACCGACTTCCTCGGCACCGTCCTTCACGACAAATAAGTTTCCCCGTCCCAAAAAGACTGGTCTTAGGCGTGGTCGCGCCAGCCGAGAACGCGCTGCTTCATGCCTTCGATGTCGAGCATGCCTTCGGCAAAGCCCTTGCGCACGAGCTCTTCGGGAACGAACTCATCGTAACGATCAAAATAAGGCACCTCGCCGGGATAGACGAGCTCGATGGGATCGAAGTCCTTCTCGGCCTCGGCGGCGAGCACCTCAAAGAACGTCTCCTCGTCGGCCTTCATCTTAAACTGCATAAAGTACGGACGTGACGGGTCGAGTCCGCGAAGGCCCAGCTCCGCGGCACACTTAATCTTGAGCATGCGTTCGAGCGCCAAAAAGGCGTAGCTGCCCAGCCAGGGGAAGAGCACCCAGGTGTCGCCACCCAGGTTGATGAGTGGCTTGGTCCCCGCGCCCGAAATCTCGGCCGTATGGCGAGCCTGTGCAAGACGTGCCCGTGCGTTGCCCATGAGATACGGATATGCCGCATGCTCGTTGAGCGCCTTGCGCATGCGTTCGAGTACGTGTGTATTGATGTCACCGGGGCAGTCGCCAAAGTAGGCCGGCACACGGCCCTTGACCTGCGTGGCAAAGACGGTATGACGCTTCCAGTCCACTTCCTCGACAATCCAGCAGTGTCCGGCGATGGCGATGCGCTCGCCGGGCGGTGGGGGATTGACGATTGTGCCCAACTCGGCCGACTCGCTGCGAACGGTGAACTCCTCGTTTTCCTGGAACACGGCGTAGAACTTAAAGTTGTTGATGATGCGCTCGCCCGCGAGACCCACAATGAGCCCACCGCCCTCGGTGACCTGGATATGGTCGATCTTGATGAGGTGGCGCAGCAACACGCGATAGTCATCGGCCGAGACGCGATGGAAATAACTGAGTGTGAGCACGCGCTGGGCAAGTTCGGCCGGCGTGAGCTCTCCGGTACTGGCGAGGGTCGACATGGTCTGGTGGTAGAGCAGACTGTAGGGGAGTCGATCGAGCTCGGGCGGCTCGACCCATTTTTCCTCGCGATAGAGTTGTACGAGCGCGATGCCTTGCAGGAGCTTCCACGGAATGGTCTCGGGCATCATCGTGCGCGGCTCGGGTTCTTCCTCGCGCATGACAAACCACATCTCGGGCGGAAGGTCGCGACGGCCTGTGCGCCCCATGCGCTGCAAAAAGGAGCTGACGGTAAACGGCGCGTCAATCTGGAAGGCGCGCTCCAGGCGGCCGATATCGATACCGAGCTCCAGCGTAGAGGTGGTGACGGTTGTCTGCGCCTGCTCCTCGTCGCGCATGAGCTCCTCGGCCGTCTCGCGCAGCGATGCCGAAAGGTTGCCGTGATGGATCAGAAAGCGGTCGGGCTCGTGTCGACTTTCGCAGTAGCTGCGCAGCATGGAGCACACAGCCTCTGCCTCCTCGCGCGAGTTGGCAAAGACCAGGCACTTGCGGCCGCGCGTATGCTCAAAGATATACCCCATGCCAGGGTCGGCGTTGTCGGGCGCCGTGTCGGTGGGGTTGAGGAGCGTCTGCTCGGTGGCCCGGGGGATGTCGACTTCGCCCTCGGGGGCCGAGGAAGTGCGACGGTCTTTGGGAGCGGCCTTGCCCCGTGCCCGTTCACGACGTTGACGGCGCTCCTCTTGTGTGAGCTGTCCGCTGTGACGCATGTCTTGGGCGCCGGCGGACAGTGCCGCGGGTGCCGCTGCCTCAATGCGCTCGCATGCAAGCACTTCGGCCTCTTGAGGACCCATGTTCTCGAATCCTCGCTGCTGTGCCTGGGGACCCGAGTTGTAGAAGTGCTCCATGGAGATACGCCACACGCGACGCGGTTCCTCAAAACGGGGGATAACGCAGTCGCGTCCCGTTCCCTGTGAGAGAAAGGCACCCGTGCACTCGGGGTCGCCGATGGTGGCCGAAAGGCCAATGCGGCGGGGCTGCACGCCTGCCATGCGCGAGAGTCGCTCGATAAGGCAGAGCGTCTGCCCGCCACGGTCGCCGCGCATGAGCGAATGGACCTCGTCGATGACCACATAGCGCAGGTCGCAAAACATGCGCGGGATCGCCATGTGCTTATGGATTAAGAGCGCTTCGAGTGACTCGGGCGTAATCTGCAAGATGCCGCTCGGTTTTTTGATGAGCTTAGCCTTGTGCGACTGCGAGACATCGCCATGCCAGTGCCAGACAGGGATATTGGCTTCTTCGCACAGGTCGTTGAGGCGGACGAATTGGTCATTGATGAGCGCCTTGAGGGGGCCAATGTAGAGGGCGCCCACGCTTGCGGGCGGGTTCTCCCAAAACTCGGTCAGGATGGGAAAAAAGGCTGCCTCGGTTTTGCCGGAAGCCGTGGATGCCGTCAGGAGCACATTGTCCTGCGTGTTAAAGATGGCATCTGCCGCCGCAACCTGGATAGAGCGCAAGCTCTCCCAATCGTGGGAGTAGATGAAGTCTTGGATAAACGGGGCGTAGCGGTCAAAGGCGTTCACGGGGCCTCCTCTCAAAAACGAATCTCTCAACGCGGCTGGCAACGGCTTGCTGCATTACTGCCTCAACGTTTGCCCAGATAGAACCTACCAAAATAAACCTGTCCCTTTTTGGCAGGCTAGATGGTGAATTCGGCGAAGTTACGGTCGCCGTCTGCGGTGCCGGTGTCGCCTGTTGCGGCTGCCGGCACCAGCGCGTCGCCACCAACGCTTTGCAGCAGCTCCGCCACATTTGCATCGGGGTTCTGACACAGGATATCGAGCAGTTCGATAAAGTCACGAATGACTGCACGCGGCGTCAGATGCGTGTCGGCTCCCACACGACCGAACTCGATCTTGAGGAAGTCCACCAAGTCGTTCTCGGTAAGCGTGGGCGTCCAGCCAAAGTAGCCGGCGTGAATTTGCATGAGTTTTTCGATCAGCACCAGCAACTCCTCATAGGTGAGTGGCTGCAGGCGGATGATGGGCGCGAGCATGTCCTTAAGGTCCTCGCGCGCAAAGCGGCCCTGAGCGAGTCGGCTGCGCAGGGCCTCGTAGGAGAACACGCCTCGGCGGCGGTCTTCGATAGAGGTTGGAGTGCCGCCCATGATCATGCCCAGGTACTGCGCCTTGCCCTGGAGCGTGTCGTTGTACATAGTCAGGATCTTCTCGTAGTTGTATTGGCGCGTGATCGCGTTGGGAATCTTGTACAGATTCACGAGTTCGTCGATGAGCACCAGCATGCCCTTGTATCCGCTGCAGACCAAAAAGCGTGCAATGAGCTTAACGTAGTCGTACCAGTCGTCATCGCTGATGATGGTCGAGGAGCCCAGCTCGGCGCGAGCCTCGCTCTTGGTACGGTATTCGCCGCGGATCCATTTGGTCACGCGGCTCATGGCTTCCTCGTCGCCCTCGGATACGGCCGTGCGATAGCGGCGAAGCATGCGGGTGAAGTCGAAGCCGTGGACCATCTCCTCGAGCGGGGCCAGTTGGGCATTGACGACCGACTCGTCGACGTCGGCACACGAGGCAACCCAGCGATCCAGAATTAGGTTGAGCGCACCGCCCTCGGGGCGCGTCTTGGTCGATATATTGCGTATGAGCTCGCGGTAGGTGGCAAGGCCCTGCCCCTGCCCGCCCTGCAGACGGCGCTCGGGGGATAAGTCTGCATCGGCGACGACGAATCCCTCGCCCATGGCATGCGTTCGGATGGTTTGGAGCAAAAAGCTCTTGCCGGCGCCGTAGCGACCGACCAGAAAGCGGAAGCTTGCGCCGCCGTCGGCGATGAGACTCAAATCGGTGAGCAGGGCGCGAATCTCGACCTCGCGTCCCACGGTGATATAGGGAAGGCCGATGCGCGGGACCACGCCGCCCTTGAGCGAGTTGAGAATGACGGCGGCGACGCGCTTGGGCACGCGGGGTGCTGCGGATGCGGTATCACTCATAGTCTAGGTATCCTCTCACGTCTGCTTCGTAGTCCTCGATAATTTGCGGTCCTGCCGCGCCAAATTCAATTACGGTGTCACCCACCAGGTCAAAGAGCGCCTCGTTGATGCTATCGACGAGCATGTCCTCGCTCTGTCCCGAGTGCGCCACTGCCGATGTCGCTTGCGCTGCGTTCTGCTCGAGCAGTGCGCGCAGATACGCGGTTGCGGCGGGCGCGAGTTCGCTCGCGGCGTCAGTGGGCGCAGCCGCTGCGAGCGGGGGCGTCGGCGCGAGAAGCGGTGCCACGACACCAAACTGTTCGGTGGATATGGTTGGCTCGTCGGTCTCGTCCTGCCGAATGGGTGCCGCGACCGCCTCGACAATCGCGTCGGCTACGGGCTCGGCTTCCGGTTGCCCTGAGTCCGCTGCCTCGGCTTCCACAGGTGTGCCGTCCTCGCGCTCTTCATCGATCAAAAGCGCTTCGCGCGTTTGCGCAGCGGCGCTCCGAATGTGCCCCAGCTGACTCAGATCGATATCGATCTTGACGGGTTGGTGTGCGGCGTCCCACGAAAGCCATGCCACAATCTCGTCATCGATAATCTTGGCCAGATATTTGGGGACCTTTTCTTCCTTAAGGGGATGGGCGGGGTCCAGCGCCAGGCGCAGGCGTTGGTCGCAGGCGCGCATCATTTCACCGAGCTTGCTGCTCTTTTGCCTACTACCGTGGATACGCATGCATTCCCAAAAGCCGTTTTGGCAACGGTAGATATGGATGGGATCCAAGCGGTATTCGCAGTCCTCGTGGCGCTCGGGCGCAAAGAATACGGCCGAGGCAAACATGGTGTAGGGCATGGCCGTCTCCTCCCCAAATAAGCTCGCCACGATGCCGGTCTTTCGGTGCGTGTCATAGTAGCGCGCCATACGGACATACACGGCGCACGCCACGTGGCGCAGATCGCGGTGGTGGCTGCGGTCGAGCCGCGAGTTACTTAGGTTGTACGTGGAGAGGGCGTTGATGGCGGCCATGAGTCGCTCCTCGCGCACCTCATCGGGTGGAAGGGGGAGCGTGGGCTCGGAGGTTTTGCGACGCGTAGGGGTCTGGCCGGACGGTGCCGGTGCTGGTACAAGGTCTCGTGCCGCGCGCCGCAGCTCGATAAGGGCGTTATCGAACATGACGGTTTTAGAATCGCGAAGCAGCTTGGGGTCGAGCCCGTGGAACACGGCGTAATCCTGCAGCCACACGCGTGCAAATCGTTCGATGCCGGGCTCGAAGGCGCGATAGACATCCCAAAAAGCCTTGATCTTGTTAAAACCATCGAGCGGGTCATCTACGCCAATGCCGCAAATCAGCTCATAGAGATACAGAAAGGCAAAGGACGTAGACGTTTCCTCGACGGTTCCGCGGCGCACTTGGGCACGCCAGGTAAAGTAGCCGCGCAACTGCCGGTCGCTCATGGCGTTGTAGGTGGGAAAGTACGATTTAAAGGTGCCGTTGTAGGGACAGTCGTCCTCAAAGTCGGCCATCAGCAGGCCCTGGCGGTAGAAAAGCTCGGCTTCCGAAAGCCAGCGACCTGCGCCGCCTTTGGGGTCATCCTGCCAGCGCGATATCTCGCGCATTTTACGGTACTGGTCGGGGAGGAAATTCTGCATCTGTCGGCCGGTTTTGAGAATCGGCTCGTCTGCGTAGACTTCATGTGAGAAGCGGGCAGACTGATGGGTCCGGGCCTCGGCCATAATGCGCTCGATGAGCATCTTGATGTCCTGGTCGGCCACCGCTCCTCCTCTCGAACGCAGCTACGGTGACCTCATATCATAGCACAGCATCAAACAGGTGTTCGAGATACCGCTGCGTAGATAGATTTAGAACAGGAGGGCGTAGATGACGGCGATGACGACGGAGGGGAGCATATTGGCCGTGCGGAAGGTCTGAGGACGGATGAGGTTGACGCCGACGCAGAAGATGAGCATGGAGCCTACGAGCGAAAGGCTGTTGAGGGCTGCTGTGGTCATGATGGGGGAGAGCGCGCCGGCAAACAACGTGATCGTCCCCTGGAACACGGCGACGGGCAGGGCGGAGAAAATGCAGCCGCGGCCAAGCGACGCCGTCATGGTGCAGACGATGATGCAGTCCAATGCGCCTTTCAGGGCAAGCGTTGACCAGTCACCGAGCAGACCGTCCTGGATCGATCCCACAATGGCCATGGCGCCGATACACACGGTGAGTGAAGTCGAGACAAAAGCGTTGGTGAACTCGTTATCGCCCTCGCTGCCGGTTTTGCGCTTGAGCCATTCGCCAAGGTTCTCGATGGCGGCTTCCAAGTTGACGGCCTCGCCGATGAGCGAACCGAGCGCAAATGAGACGATGAGCATGGTGGTACCGGTGGTCGCTAGCGCCTTTCCATCGATGATGAGCATCTTTTGCATGGTGCCGCCCAGGCCGATAAACAGGACGCACAGCCCCGATGCTTTCATGAGCGTGTCTTGGATGCGCGGTGTAATGAAGCGGCCGCCCGCTAATCCTAAAAGACCGCCCGCAACTAAAAGCACAACGTTGATGATTGTTCCCAAGCCCGGCATGAGCCCTCCTGTATTGATGCCAACGTGGCAATCGTAGCAGAACGAAATGCGAGGCACATCGCAACCCATCTAATACGTTATATAAGTGGTATTAGGAATGATGCGCAGCATTTAAGCCTCAGGTGGTTGTCGGGACATAGGGATAGTATTCAAAGCGCAGTGTCATAAGCCGCTGCGGGGATTCAATAGCCGCGGCGATGATATTGGCATCGCGGGCACGATCAAACCCTTCGAGCTCGATCTGGTACGAGACGTCTTGCATAATGTCCAGACGTCGCCAGGTTAGAAGTGTGTCGCCATCGAATTCCAGGGTCTTGCTTCCGTTTGCGGCAACGGCGTATAGACGCAGCTTGGCGGTGGTTGCAGGGTCGACAACTGTGACCTTTTTAATTTCGTTTCGAGTATTCTTGGCGCCCAACAAGGTGAGCAGTGTTGGGGCCACGACCTCGCCCGATGGCAAAAAGACGACTTCGATGGATTCAGGAAATGCGATGATAGCCGACTTGCGGACGGGCTGATTGGCGGCGGCAACTTCGATGTTCGCAGCGTCGATGACCTCTGTGTGGTCGAGCGCGGCAAGCACGCAGCAGTTACCTTCATCGATCTCTTGAGGATCAGCAAGCCCCAGGCTGTCCGCGAGCTCGGGATCGTTTGGATCGGTAGCGGGCTCATTCGGTGCTTCGAAAGAAGCTGGGACGCTGTTTGTCGGCGACGGCGTGTCGCCCGCACCTGCTTCTTTATCCGCGCTCTCTTCTTGTATGGTTGCGTTGATGGGTTCGTCGTTTGGGGGGAGCGTCTTGGCGTCAAGCGCGGAGGGGAGAATTCCGATGGCTCCGGATCCGTTCCACTCCATTTCGAGAAGCGCCGGGTCGGCAAGAATTCGTTGCCTGCTTTGCGCGTGGGCATCGATTTCAATAGGGCCTGCCTCTATCCCTCGTGTAAGGCTGAGTGATCCGGCTGGTTTCTCGAAATGAGCGTCTGTGTCTTTGGCGCTGACGGCGTAGAACAGCAGGGACGCTTCTCCCGCCGCGATGGCATCGGTGCCGGCTTTGGTCAGCCGCAACGATGCCGTGAATGAGAGGGTGGGCTGCGTGTCGTCTGCATTCGCGGCGGCGCAGCCCAGCCATATACCGCCTCCTTTCTCAAAAAACGTACCGTCGAAGGCGACCTTCGCTCCGTTCACCGAGTCATCGACCGAAGCGATGTCGATGCGCAGCTCTAAATTGCATGGATCGCCATCTGCATCGAACACAACCGAGCGCCACGTGCAGACGGCGCACCCCGCCTGGGAGCCGTTTGCCTTGTTCGAACGCTTGATATCCACGACTATCGAGCCGTCCGTATTACGACGAAGGCATCCCGAGGTTGAGATCACGGCCTGTGCGATCGAAAAACGCTCGCACGCAATGGCGCTCGACGGATTTGGTGCGGAACTTAGGGCTACTGGTAAGGAGTCTGCCATGACGGGAGTCGCCCAAGCGGCGACAGGCGTTCCGGTTGCGAGCGCGCCGCAGAGTGCGACGACGGGCAAAAGGTTCTTCGATGCCATGGGGTCTCCTTAGCTAATTTAGTGCGGCCTGTCCGTGTTTTGTTTCTGGCTGCGTTTGATGTGCAGACCGAGGCCGGCGGTTCCCGCGCCTGCTGCTGTGGCGCCTGCTGCCAAGAGCCATCGTCTGTCGCCTGTCTGCGCCAACGGTTCCTCGCGGTCGCCGCGGTCGAGCTCCGAGAGGTCGACCGTCACTTGCGTGGCGGCCTGCGCCTGTTCTTGCTGGGCAAAGGCCATGGCTGGCCCAAACGCTAGGATGCTGACGGCGGCGGCCAGGGCGACGGCCTTATGCCGTGTGCGCACCGGGCTCGACCGTCCAGGTGATCGTCGCAACCTGATCGCCTTCGCCGGTTACGCGGAAGATGTCGCGCGTGACGCGGGCGACGTTTCCGCTTGTCTTGAGCTTGATTTTGTCCGTGCCGCCGGCAATGCCCTGGTAGCCCATGTCGAAGGCTGCATTCTTGGAAAGATCGAGGCCCGTCCCTTGCGCGGCGGCGCTGGCGTTCTGGAGCGCGCCGTCGGGGCCGACCTTAAAGTCGATGGAGTTCTGCGCGGTTCCGGCCTTGGCGTCGGCGGCAATGGTCCAGGTGTTCATGGCGTCGATCTTCATGTTGGTGACATGGATGCCGTAGGCCGAATGATTGTCGATGGTGGTCGCGTCTTCTGAGGGACCCTGAAGCGTGCCGTCGGCCTTGGCGACGAAGGGAATAACCGTCGGAACTTTGAACTCAACGTTGTCGATCTCGGTCTTGACCATTACTTTCGTGGTTCCAACGCGCCCGGCTGCCATAGCTGGCGTCGGGGCGGCGCCCATTGCGAGCGCGAGCGCGAGCCCTGCGCCCACGACGAGCGCTCTGGCTCCGTTCATGTTCCTGGTGATGTCCATGGTCGTTCCTTTCTATTCGCCGCGGGCCGTCCCCGCGATGATTGGACGAATGCTGGTGAATTGCGTGCGGTGCCGCGTCGGCCGGAAAAGCTAGTTCTCGGCTTGCTCAACCCGCACCTTGACACGTGTCGGATTGCCGTGGCTGTCGAGGGTCTTGGCATCGAGTGCCTGGATCTCGATGTACGCCTCGCCTTCTTTGATGTCGCCGGCGGGGCACGTCTCGATTGTCTTGCCGGTCTCGACCACACCGGATTCGTACATGGTCTCGTCGTTTTGGATGACGCGGAATCGCTGGGGAAATTTATTGTCTTGGACGTTTTGCACGTTGACGCGCAGCTTGCCGTCCTCCTGCAGCTGAGCGACCGGCGCGACCGAAATCGTCATCATGTTGTCGCGGACGATAGCGTCGAGCTCATCTTGGATTTCCTGACGCGTTTTGCCCTCGGCCGTCGTAACCGAAGCGCCCGCCTCGGGTACGGGCTGCGACTGCCAAGCGTATAGTCCTACGGCGACAAGGGCGCAGACGATGGCCAAACAGGCAACGATGAGCTTCTTGCGACGACCCAGGCCTACAAAGTGGGGTGGCCTCTTCGCGCTCATGCGGCATCCTTGGTGGTATAGACGCGCGCAAAGGTGGACGGGTCCGCTCCAAAGAGCATGTGAAGCATCAGACGGCGCGAGTAGACGAGCTCGTCGAAGTCGGGAGGGAGCTCGATGTCGTGGATATGCGCGATGTGGTGGGCGAGCGCCGAGAACGACTCGGGGTCGCAAATCACATCGGTGGTAACGTGGTAGACCGTCGTATCGGGGAATACCTCTTCGTCGAAAGGTAGGAGATGGGGATCGTCGTCGACTTCGATGGCGATGCCGTACTGGGGCCAGTAATATGCCATGGGAACCTCCCTGCTTCTGGGCCAAAACTTCTATCGGTTTTGGCTGTCGACGCCGACCGTATCAGCCGCTACTTGACCAATTTCTGACCAAATGCTTGACGGATTGGCGTCTCCGCAGGTAAAAGGCGGCAAAAAATACTCCAACTTTTTTCGAGCGACAATCGCGCGGTCGGCGACGGCGGGGCCATATGTGTCAAAAGCATCGTCTGCCGAGGAAGCCTTGCCGTTCGCCGAATTGCACGAACGTAAAAATCGCCAATTATGGAGACGGTCTCGAACACGTCGACGAAACGATGCGGTAACATCTCCCTGCAAACACTGTAGTTAGCTAAAGGGGGAGTTCGCGTGTCTGCAACCATCAAACCCTTCACCGACGAGTTCGAAGAGTATGGTCGCGATGAGTCTCGCGCATCGGGCGAGGCCTCGAGCATCTCGTTTCCGACAACGGAAGACGAGGTCCGTGCCATTTTGGAAAAGCTCCATGCCGAGCGTGTCCCGGTAACGGTTCAGGGCGCCCGAACCGGCCTTGCCGCCGGTGCCGTGCCCCACGGCGGGCATATCCTCAATACTTCCCGTATGAATCGCTACTTGGGCCTTCGCCGCGATGAACAAGGCCAATTTCTGCTGCGCGTGGAGCCGGGCGTTGTGCTCTCGGAGCTGCGCAAGCAGCTGGGCAAGAAGGTACTGCCGGCCGCTGGCTGGGAGCAGGCATCGCTTAAGGCCTACGATGAGTTTCAAGATGCCCCCGAGCAGTTCTTTCCCACCGATCCCACCGAGGCATCTGCCTGTCTGGGCGGCATGGCGGCATGCAACGCCTCCGGCGCCCGCAGCTACGCTTACGGCCCCATGCGCCCGCATATCACGGGACTCCACGTCGCGCTGGCTGATGGCGATTTGCTTGAGCTTCAGCGCGGCGAGGTTTTTGCCCAGGACCGTCACCTGTCGCTCGTGACGGCAGAGGGCCACACACTCGAGCTCGATCTTCCTGGCTACACCATGCCCAAGACCAAAAATGCCTCGGGTTATTTTGTTGCGGACGATATGGACGCCATCGACCTCTTTATCGGCGCTTGTGGCACGCTCGGCGTTATCACTGAGCTCGAGATTGCCCTGCAAGCGGCACCTGCGGTCGTTTGGGGTGTGAGCTGCTTTTTCGATAGCGAAGACAAGGCCGTGTCCTTTACCGATTCCGTGCGTCCCGTGCTGTCCCATGCCGCCGCTATTGAGTATTTCGATGCTGGTGCTCTGGATATCCTGCGTCGCCAGCGCGAGCAGTCGACGGCGTTTGCCTCGCTGCCGGCGCTCGACAAAGAGGCCAAGGTCTGTGTTTACGTGGAGCTCGACTGCGATGACGAGGCCCAGGCGACTGAGGAGCTGTATCACTTGGGGTGGGTACTAGAGCTTGCGGGCGGCCGCGACGATGCGACATGGGTCGCGCGCACCGAGGTCGATCGCGAGTGCCAGCGGTTCTTCCGCCACGCGGTGCCCGAGAGCGTCAACATGCTTATCGACGAGCGTCGCCGCACGGATCCCACCATCACCAAACTGGGGTCGGACATGTCGGTGCCCAACGCACGCTTGGCCGATGTCATCGCCCTTTATCGCCGTACGTTGTCCGAAAGTGGGCTTGAATCTGCCGCCTGGGGGCACATCGGTAACAACCATCTGCATGTGAACATTCTGCCGCGCGATGCGCAGGATTACCGCCGCGGCGGAGAACTCTTTGCCCAGTGGGCTTCCGAGGTCACGGCCATGGGCGGTGCCGTTTCTGCCGAGCATGGCGTCGGCAAGATCAAGGCGGGCTTTTTGGAGACGATGTACGGTCACGAGGCCATGGTCGAGTCGGCGCGGCTCAAGCTCCAGCTCGATCCCGACGGGCAGCTGGGTCGCGGCAACCTGTTTTCGGAAAAGCTCTTGGATGAGCTCGTCCAGAAAGGGGGCGCGTGAAGATGAGTGATTTCCATATGGTGGTGTGCGTCAAGGCCGTGCCGGGCAGCACCGAGGTCAAGATGGACCCCAAGACCAATACCATCGTGCGCGATGGCAAGCAGGCGGTCATTAATCCCTTTGATGCGAGCGCTTTGGAATGCGCGCTGGCGCTGAAGGACGACTTTATCGGCTTTGGCATGGACGTGCGCGTAACGGTGGTGTCGATGGGCATCCCCGCGACCGAGTCGCTGCTGCGCGACTGCATCGCTCGAGGTGCCGACGACGCGCTGCTGCTGACCGATCGCGCCTTTGCAGGTGCCGATACCCTGGCGACCACCTATGCCCTCAAGTGCGGCATCGAGGCGCTCGACGAGGACTTCGACCTGCTCATCTGCGGCAAGATGGCGGTGGATGGCGATACGGCCCAGATTGGTCCCGAGCTTGCCGGTGCTTTTGAGATTCCCTGTGTGACCGACGCGAGCTGCGTGCAAAGCGCGGGCTTTACGACCTGTGGTTCACTGGCGCTCGTTCACGGATGCGATGCCGGCGAGGAGACGGTGTACCTTGAGATGCCGTGCGCGATGACGACTGCCAAGGAGATTGGCCAGTTGCGTATGCCGAGTATTGCCGGTATTCACGCGGCGGAGGAGGCGGACGTGCGCGTGGTCAGTGCCGCCGACGTGAACGCCGACCCCGCGCGTTGCGGTCTTGCCGGGTCGCCGACACAGGTCGTGCGCTCGTTTGTGCCCGACCGTGACCAAACGTGCGAGGACGTTGACGGAACGGCGTCCGAGCAGGCGGCAAAACTTGCCAAGATTATCGAGGGGATGGCATAGATGAGCGGACTGATTATAGATAGCGAAGCCTGTATCGGCTGCGGTCGCTGCGTTCGCGCCTGCGCCTCGGGCGGCATTGTGGTGGAGGGCGAGCGTCCCAATCGCTGCGCCCGCGTGACCGAAGGCTGCATCCTATGCGGTGGGTGCGTCGACGCCTGCCCTGTCAACGCTATCTCGATCGAGCGTGACGAGGCCGCTGGTGCGGTTGACCTCGATGCGTATCGAGACATTTGGGTATTCGTGCAGACCGACGAGCACGATACGGTGACTTCCGTTGCCTATGAGCTTATGGGCAAGGGCCGCGAGCTTGCCGATGCTCGCGGCTGCCGTCTGGTGGCACTGGCCGGCATGGGCCCCGAGGGTTCTCTCGGCGACCTGGAGCATCTGGTTTGCGCGGGCGCCGACGAAGTCCTGGCCTGTCGCGACGAGCGCCTGCGCCAAAACGATGCGGAGGTCTACGCCCGCTTGATCTGCGATTTGGTAGCCGAACGCAAACCCGAGGCCATCTTATACGGCGCGACCGCTTTTGGCCGCGAACTGGCACCCGGCGTTGCCGTGCGCTTGCAGACGGGCCTTACGGCTGACTGCACCGTACTTTCGATGGATACGGAGACGGGACTGCTGCAACAGACGCGTCCGGCGTTTGGCGGCAACCTGATGGCCACCATCGTCTGCCCCAATCATCGTCCCCAGATGGCAACGGTTCGTCCCGGCATCTTTAAGGCGCCCGACTTTGACTACGACCGCTCCGGCACGATCACCCAGATATCGCTTGCGGATGATGCTAAGGCTCGTGTCGAGATCTCGATTCCCGCCGAGGAGTGGAGGCAGCAGGCCTCGATTGCCGATGCCGAGCGCCTGGTCGTGGTGGGTCGCGGCATTGGTTCCAAGAAAAACCTGCCGCTGATGCGAAGGCTCGCCGAGGCTCTGGGAGCCGAGCTTGGTTGCACGCGACCTGTCGTGGAGGCCGGCTGGTTGGAGTATCGCCATCAGATTGGCCAGACCGGCGTATCGGTTTCGCCCAAGCTTCTCGTGAGTATCGGTGTTTCGGGCGCCATCCAGCATCTTGCCGGCATCGGTGGGGCGGAGTGCATTATCGCCATCAACGAGGACCCGGATGCCCCCATTTTCGGCGCTGCCCAGTACAAGGTTGTTGGGGACGCCGTCGAGGTCGTCGAGGAGCTGCTGGCCCAGCTTGAGCGCTAGGCGCGCGCCAGCCAGTCGCGCATCTCGTCCTTTAGGCGGCTCCAGGTTGCCTGCGTGGCGGGGTCGGTAAAGGGCCGCGTAATGCCAAAGGGCGCGTCGAGCAGGCGGTGGATATCGCCCTGTTCGCGCGCCAGCGCGCGGCTTGCTGGATAGACGAGCTCAAACATAAAGCAGATGAGTCCCACCAGGTAGTCTGCGGGCTCGTTGCGTTCATCGCGTGCGACGCAGCGGTGCTCGTCAAAGGCGGCAAGTGCCGGCGACGAGAAACGGCTGCCGAGAAACGTCTTCTCGTCCACCTTGAGGATAGTGTCGACGGTGCTGTCGGCGATGGTGCGCATAATGTCGATCTTGTCACCATCGCGCACGATATCGCAGAAGCTTCGCGTGCGCACGTCGAGCTGCGCGGGTAGACGGAAATCGCTGTGATAGGCAATGCTCGCTCGGATGAGCTCATCTTCTGCCGGGTCATCGATAAAGTCGCGGATGCTCGTTACGGCGGGTGCATCGGCGGGATTCTCGCCAAAGAGGACCTCGATCCCCAGCGCCGCATGGCTCATGCTCTCGGCGTCCTTAAAGGTGTCCCAGCGTCGCAGCTGCTCAAAGCGGCCCATATCGTGTAGCAGGCCGCAAAGCCATGCCAGGTCAATATCTTCTGACGACCAGCCCTGCTCGCGCGCTACGGCATCGCATGCCTCGGCCACGTGGTACGTATGCTCGATTTTGAGCGCGATGCGTGGGTTGGTGGCGTCGTAGGCATCGGTGTAGCTTTTGAAGGCCGCGCGCGCCCGGTCTCGATCGATAGCTGTCATAATGACTTCCTAAAAAGTTGTGTCTTTCGATCCGGTGGCAATTGTAGGTGAACTCGGTTGCTGTCGGATGATGATTCTGCCGTGTCGCTACATGCGGTTCGGAGACCTTGTCAGGATGAGAAGCGTATGGTGCTCAAAATCGTTAGAACCGTCTGGCCAGTGATGCTTACCTATGTTGCAATAGGCGCGCCGTGCGGAATGATCATGGGGCAGACGGGAATGGAGCCCTGGATGGTCTTTGCCCTGAGCAGCACGTTTGTGACGGGCAGCGGCCAGTTTATGATCTGCAATCTTTGGCTGGCGGGCGTACCGGCACCTTCGATTATCGCGAGCGTCGCCGCCATCTCCTCGCGTTTTGCACTATATTCGGCATCGCTTGCCCCGCATCTGAAGAGTGCCTCGAAGTGTCAGACGCTGGCGGTCACCGCGACGCTTACCGAAGAAGCGTACGGCATCTCGCTAGCCAATTTGGTCGAGAAGGACGACTGGGGCCCGCGTGAGTCCTTCGTGCTCAACGTGATCCTTATCGCAACATGGGGCGTTTCGTGTACGACGGGCGGCATCGTCGGCACCGTTGTCGATGTTCCCACCGCCATTGCAGCCTTTGTCTGCACCTCGCTCTTTATCTGCCTGCTCTTTTCGCAGCGG
Organism: uncultured Collinsella sp.; assembly: GCA_902481895.1. Classification (GTDB taxonomy): domain Bacteria; phylum Actinomycetota; class Coriobacteriia; order Coriobacteriales; family Coriobacteriaceae; genus Collinsella. Next base: position 33,095 of record CABSYR010000019.1, read on the forward strand.
CTGTCGCGCGGCAACGTTGTCGCGGCGGTTTCGGGCGCGGTGTCCGTCGCCGTATGCAAGTTCTTGGGCCTCACGAATATTGCCGTGCCGGCAAGCGTCGTGGCCGGCATTGCCATTGCGTTGGCGTGCGATGCTGTATTTGACGGAAGAGGTGCCCGCGATGCCCGTTAACGAGTTCTTGGTTCTGTGGCTGTCGTCGTGGGCTGCTATCGCGTTCTTTCGCATCGCGCCGGCGTTCGCCTTGCGCGGGCGGACCCTGTCGCCCCGTATTACCGAGGCCCTGGGCTATATCCCGCCCGCTGCCTTTGCCGCGCTGGTCGCCAACGACTTGGTGAGCCCCGGCGCGTTCGACGCGGGACTCTGGCCTGCCTTGGTTCCCTGGATTGCGGCCGCCGGCGTCGTGGTCGTGGCGGTCAAGACAAAATCGATGCTGTGGTGCTGCGTCTCGGGCATCGTACTCTATATCGTCTTGAGCCTTATATAGGGGTGGCGTCGCGGGCGCCGAATCTCGTTCCATCCCAACTTGTCGAATTTTTCACCGAGCTGGTCTATTTCTTCTGGTACCATGGTCAAACTTTACTGTAGCAAAGCGTGACGTGGGCTTTTGTACCCCGTCAGCGGGAATGGGGGTTTCATGGCACAGGAAGCAACCGCCAACGAGCAAAAGAAATTCAGGGTCCCGCGCATCCCGGGCGACATCATGATCTATCCGATGATCGTCGGTCTTTTACTCAACACCTTCTGCCCGCAGGTTTTTGAGATCGGCGGCTTCTTTACGGCTGCCTGCCGCGGTGGCTCCAATACCATCGTTGCCGCGATCCTGCTGTTTGTGGGCGCCGGCATCAGCTTTAAGACCACGCCGGGCGCCATCAAGACCGGCATCGTCGTGCTGATTCCCAAGCTTGTTGTTGCGGCCGCCCTTGGCTTGGGTGTGGCATATTTCTTTAACGACAACTTCCTGGGCCTGAGCTCCGTGTCTATTATCGGCGGCATCACGTTTTGCAACATGGCGCTTTATACGGGCATCATGGGCGAGTTCGGCAATGAGTCCGAGCAGGGCGCCGTCGGTATCCTGTTCTTTACGGCCGGCCCTGCCGTCACCATGATCATCCTCGGTGTTTCCGGCCTTGCCAACATCCCTGTCGGTACCATCATCGGCTCCATTTTGCCGCTCGTTATCGGCATGGTTCTGGGCAACCTGTTCCCGTTTATCAAGAACCTGCTGGTTCCCGGTGCCAATCCCGCGATTGCCGTCATCGGATTTCAGCTCGGTGCGTCCATGAGCCTGTCGAGCTTTATCACCGGCGGTATTTCCGGCATCTTGCTGGGCCTTGTCACGCTGTTTGTCGTCGGTCCCATCACCTTTGCGTTCGAGCGCCTGTGCGGTGGTAACGGCAAGGCTGCCGTGGCTTGCTCCACCATCGCCGGCACGGCTATGACCACGCCGGTTGCTCTCGCCGAGGTCGCGCCGCGCTACGCCGAGCTTGCACCCACCGCGTACGCCCAGATCGCCACTGCCGTTATCATCACGGCAATCATGGCTCCGATTCTGACCGGCTGGGTCGACAAGAAGTTCTGCCAGGGCAAGGAGGACCTGTCGCCTGCCGGTGTCGAGGCCATCGAGGAGGCCGTCGCGACCGACATCGACGGCGAGTAACGGCCGTTACCGATAATTGATTCCGGCGTGCAATTCGCGCCGTCCGAGCGCCCGAACAGAAACTGTTTTGCAGTGATGTTCGGGCGCTTTGCTATGATTCCCTTTACCCCTGCGGAGTAAAGGGGTGTTTATTGCCCTGATTCGAATTGGGCGATTCTGACCATTCGGATATTGAAGGGATGGCGTCTAGTGGTTAAGGCACTCAAGATTGAGATATTCCTGCTATGCATGATTGTTCTTATCGGGCTTGCCGCGCGAAGTCGTCGCTCCTTGTTCTCGAGCACCCTGCAGCTATTGTTTAGCATGCTTGGCTACACCTCTGCCGCGTACATATTATTCGATATGATCTGGACGCTTTCGGATGGTGCGGACGGCACGTTGGGTATTGCTGCCAACTGGATTTCCAACGCGGTTTCGTTTTCGCTCTTTGCCATCGCGTGTCTCATTTGGTTTATCTATTCCGAGACGATGCAGGGCTCTCGCCTTGTGACCTCGCGCTATAGGGTGGTGCTTGTAACGTTGCCTACGGCTCTGGTGGTCGTGCTGGCTTTTACCAGTTACTGGACGCACGCCTTGTTCTATATCGATTCGCAGGGCGTGTATCGTCGCGGCTTTGCCTATATGATCCAGCCCATTGTCAGCTACTGTTACGTTATACATACGTCCCTGCATGCGTTTGTGCAATCTCGTAGGGTCGAGAGCCTGCAGACGAAGGCTATCTATCGAACCTTGGCATTTTTCGCCATTCCGGCCCTGGTGGGCGGTACCTTTCAGATCGTATACTCGGTGCCTGGCCTTTGTGTCGGCATAATGATTAGCATGTTGCTGCTCTATATCATCTGCCAGGAGCAACTGATCTCGACTGACCCGTTGACTGGACTCAACAACCGCAACCGTTTTGAGACCTATATGCTGTCGCTCTTTTCAAATGTGGATCAGGCCGAAGATGTATATCTGCTTATGATGGACGCTGACGGCTTTAAGCAGATTAACGATCGCTATGGACATGTGGAGGGCGACCATGCTCTTCAGGTTGTTGCGACGGCGCTCAAGGATGTCTGCTCGGCGTCTGGTGGCTTTATCGCGCGTTATGGTGGCGATGAGTTCGTGGTGCTCCAAAAGGCAGCGGCGGAACAGGATATCATGCATCTGTGCGCGACAATCAACGACGAGCTCGCGCATGCCGAGGTGCCGTATGCATTGCGGATGTCCATCGGTTGCGCGCGGGTCGGCGATAGTGTTGATACCTGGCAAGACTTACTTCGCGCTGCCGATGCGGAGCTCTATCGCGTCAAGGCCGAGAAAAAGAAAGCCGGCGTACAAATACGCTAGAAAAGGGGCATACGACCGCATTGATGGTCGTGCGCCCTTTTTGCGTTTGCGGGGGCCACCGGCCATAACGCCCAGGCGCGGTGCGGCAAGACGAGCGTCTGCCGCCGCGGCTCGGTACGAAATCAACGAGAACCAGTGCATTCCATTAAGCTAAAGTGTGTGAAGGCTCTCTCTTAAAAGGTGAGCTCGCTAGGCTTTTTTGGGTTTGTTGACGATGATTATGCCGCCGCAGACCAACAGCAGGGCAACAAGTACGGTAACGGGGCTCGTGCCAGCGCCCTCGCCGAGCAGCAGCGCGCTCAGCAGCACGCCAAAGACGGGGTTCATAAACCCAAAGACCGAGACGCGGCTGACGGGGTTGACGGCAAGCAGGCGCGACCACAGCGAGTAGGCGACCGCGGAGATAAGCGCCATGTAGATGATGAGCGCGATGGCAGGGACGATCGCAGTAGGGTAGAGCGCACCGCCCATCAAAAAGCCGATGGCGGTGAGGACCAGGCCGCCGACTAAAAACTGCCAGCCGGCAAGCAAAACACCGTCGTGCTTGCGCGAGAAGATGCCGATCAGGCAGGTCGAAAGAGCACCCGCAACAGTGGAGGACAGGATAAAGCCCTCGCCGTCGAGCGTAAAGCCAAAGGTGCCATCTGCGCCCGAGAGGTTGACGAGCGCGACGCCGGCAAAGCCCAGCGCACAGCCAAGCACCTTGACCGTATTGAGCTTCTCGGTGTGAAATGCCAGGGCGGCAAAGAGGATTGCGAGGAAGTTGGCGCTGGCCTCGATGATGGAGCTCGACATGGCGCTGGCGCGCGAGAGGCCCAGATAGAAAAAGAAGTACTGCCCGATAGTCTGGAAGAGCGACAAGACAAAGATGGGCTTGATGTCGCGAGCCTGCGGAATGAGGGGGCGGCGTTGGGCCGCACTCATCCCAACGATAACCAAGGCGCCGGCAAGCGTGAAGCGCAAGCCCGCAAAGAGCAGCTGCGAGGCGCCGTCGTGCGTTGGGATACCAAAGAGTGCGTAGCCGATTTTGATACAGGGGAAGGCCGACCCCCAGAGTGCACAGCAAACAAGGCAGCCCAGGATGAGTCCGGGCAGGGTGGCGAGATACGGCTTGCGGCTTTCCATGATGTCCTTCCTACATGCGCGAAGCAAAAAAGAACCCGCCACCGGGGGTGCCGGTGGCGGGTGTTGTTACCCGAGGGGATTGTACCCGATGGGAAAGCTTTAGGCGAAGTAGGCTACGCCGCTCTCAAAGATCGGCATGAACTTATCGCCGGGGACATGCTCGGGCACGTTGCGGTACAGGTTGTCGCCGCGACGCTCGGCATGGCCCATCTTGCCCAGGACACGGCCGTCGGGGCTCGTGATGCCCTCGATGGCGAGTGCGGAGCCGTTGGGGTTGACGGAGAGATCCATGCTGGGCTTACCGTTCTCGCCCACGTACTGCGTGGCGACCTGGCCGTTGGCGATCAGCTGGGCGAGCACTTCATCGTTGGCGACAAAGCGGCCCTCGCCGTGGCTGATGGCGACGGTGTAGGGGTCGTCCAGGCTGCACTGCGACAGCCACGGGGACAGGTTGGACGAGATACGGGTGCGCACCAGACGGCTCTGATGGCGACCGATAGTGTTGAACGTCAGCGTGGGCGCATCGGGCGTGGCGTCGACGATGTCGCCGTAGGGCACCAGACCGAGCTTGATCAGGGCCTGGAAGCCGTTGCAGATGCCCAGCATCAGGCCATCGCGGGCCTTGAGCAGATCGCGGACTGCCTCGGTGACCTCGGGAGCGCGGAAGAACGCCGTGATGAACTTGGCAGAGCCGTCGGGCTCGTCGCCGCCCGAGAAGCCGCCGGGGATCATGACGATCTGGCTTGCACGGATGCGGCGGGCAAGCTCGTGGGTGCTCTCGGCGACGGCCTCGGGCGTGAGGTTGTTGATCACGAAGGTGTCGGCTTCGGCACCGGCTGCGCGGAAGGCACGTGCGCTGTCGTACTCACAGTTGTTGCCGGGGAACACGGGGATGATCACGCGCGGGCGGGCGATCTTGGCGCCGCCGTACACGTGGATATCCTTGGCGCGGAAGTCGATGGTCTCGACCTCGGGGGTCTCGCCGGCGCTGCGGTAGGCGAAGACGCCCTCGATGCCGCTCTCCCAGGCCTCTTGGAGCTCGGCGAGCTCGATGACTTCGGAGCCGGTGTCGATGACATAGCCCTCGACGGTGGTGCCCAGGGGCTCGACGACAACGCCGTCGGCGACCTCGGGCAGCTCAGCGTCCTCGGCGAGCTCGACGATAAAGCTGCCGTAGAGCGGGGTGAAGAGGCTCTCCACGTCTACATCCTCGGCAAGCTCGATACCGATCTGGTTACCGACGCACATCTTAAAGAGGCTCTCGGCGCCGCAGCCGTAGCCGGGCGTGGAGACGGCCAGGGCGTTGCCGTTGGCGGTGAGCGCCTCGACGGCGTCAAACGCGGCGAGCAGCTGCTGGGCGTCGGGACGGTAGTCCTCGACATAGGTGGCGGGGGCGATGCGGACGACTCGGTGCGTGAGGCCCTTGAACTCGGGCGAGACGGCGCGGGCGGCCTTGCCCACGGCGACGGCGAAGCTGATCAGGGTCGGCGGAACGTTGAGCTCGCCGGTCTCGTCCTCAAACGAACCGCTCATGGAGTCCTTGCCGCCGATGGCGCCGGCACCCAGGTCGACTTGGGCCATGAGGGCGCCCAGGACGGCTGCCGTGGGCTTGCCCCAGCGCTCGGCCTCGGTGCGCAGACGCTCGAAGTACTCCTGGAAGGAGAGATAGGCGCGCTTGTGCTCAAAGCCGGCAGCCACGAGCTTGGCGATGGACTCGACCACGGACAGGTAGGCGCCCGCAAACTGGTCGGCTTCCATCAGATAGGGGTTAAAGCCCCATGCCATGGCGCTCGCCGTGGTGGTCTCGCCGTCCACGGGGAACTTGGCGACCATGGCCGAGCTCGGGGTGAGCTGCGTCTTGCCGCCAAAGGGCATGAGCACGGTCGCGGCGCCGATGGTGGAGTCGAAGCGCTCGGAAAGGCCCTTGTTGGAAGCGACGTTGAGGTCGGTGACGAGCGAGGTCATGCGTTCAGCGAGCGTGGTGCCGGCCCAGCTGGGCTGCCACACGCTACGGGCGCACACGTGGGCGACCTGGTGCTTGGGTGCGCCGTTGGAGTTGAGGAACTCGCGGGACAGGTCGACGATGGCGACGCCGTTCCAGGCCATGCGCATGCGCGGCTCGGCGGTAACCTCGGCGATAACGGTCGCCTCGAGGTTCTCCTCGGCGGCGTAGCCCATGAACTCCTCGACGTCACCGTCGGCGACGGCGCAGGCCATACGCTCCTGGGACTCGGAGATGGCGAGCTCGGTGCCGTCCAGGCCGTCGTACTTCTTGGTCACGGTGTCCAGGTCGACATACAGGCCGTCGGCAAGCTCGCCCACGGCGACCGAGACGCCGCCGGCGCCAAAGTCGTTGCAGCGCTTGATCAGGCGGCAGGCATCGCCGCGGCGGAACAGACGCTGCAGCTTGCGCTCGACAGGGGCGTTGCCCTTCTGGACCTCGGCACCCGAGGTCTCGATGGACTCGGTGTTCTGGGTCTTGGAGGAGCCGGTGGCACCGCCGATGCCGTCACGGCCGGTGCGGCCGCCCAGCAGGATGATCTTGTCGGTGGGGGCGGGGCACTCGCGGCGCACGTGGTTTGCCGGGGTAGCGCCCACGACGGCGCCAACCTCCATGCGCTTGGCCACGTAACCGGGGTGATAGAGTTCGTTGACCTGACCGGTGGCAAGGCCGATCTGGTTGCCGTAGCTGGAGTAGCCGGCGGCGGCAGTGGTCACGAGCTTGCGCTGCGGCAGCTTGCCCTCGAGCGTCTCGGAAACCGGGACGGTGGGGTCACCGGCGCCGGTGACGCGCATGGCCTGGTACACGTAGCTGCGGCCCGAGAGCGGGTCGCGGATGGCGCCGCCCACGCAGGTGGCGGCACCGCCGAAGGGCTCGATCTCGGTCGGGTGGTTGTGGGTCTCGTTCTTAAACAGGAACAGCCAGTCCTGGTCCTCGCCGTCGACATCGACCTTCACCTTGACGGTGCAGGCGTTGATCTCCTCGGACTCGTCGACATCGGTCATGACGCCGGTCTTCTTAAGGTACTTGGCGCCGATGGTGCCCATGTCCATGAGGCAGACGGGCTTGGCGTCGCGGCCGAGTTCGTGGCGCATCTCCATGTAGCGGTCGAAGGCTTGCTGCACCACGGCGTCGTCGATCGTCACGTCGTCCAGGACGGTGCCGAAGGTGGTGTGGCGGCAGTGGTCGGACCAGTAGGTGTCGATCACGCGGATCTCGGTGATAGTGGGGTCGCGGTCCTCATCGCGGAAGTACTGCTGGCAGAAGGCGATGTCTGCCTCGTCCATGGCAAGGCCGCGATCGGCGATAAAGGCGGCAAGGCCGGCCTCGTCGAGTTCGCGGAAGCCGTCGAGCACCTCGACGGGCTGGGGCTCGGGGGTCTCCATGTACAGCGTCTCGGGCAGGTCGATCGAGGCGATGCGCGCCTCGACGGGGTTCACCACGTAGTGCTTGATGGCATCGATGGCGGCTTCGTCCAGAGCGCCCGAGATCATATAGACCTTGGCGGAGCGCACGGCGGGGCGCTCGCCCTGGCTGATGAGCTGCACGCACTCGCTGGCGGAGTCGGCGCGCTGGTCAAACTGGCCAGGCAGGAATTCGACGGCAAAGACGGCGCCATCGCTTGCGGGGAGCTCGTCGTAGGTCACATCGACCTGGGGCTCGCTAAAGACGGTCGGCACGCAGGAGCGGAAAAGCTCCTCGTCGATGCCCTCGACGTCGTAGCGGTTGATGATCCTCAGGGCCTCGATGCCCTTGATGCCGAGAATTTCGGTCAGCTCGCCCTTGAGCTGCTGAGCCTCGACGTCGAACCCGGGTTTCTTCTCCACGTAGATACGAGAGACCATTGGTTCCTGCCTTCCTGATCGGTTGGGCGTACGGTACGGTATGCGGCAGCGGTCGGTTTGCGGGACAAGCCTCGCGGTCGCCTTGAGCCACATGTTTGTAAACCTCACTATGATACGACAGCTCGCGGCGCGTTGAGGACGGCGAGGGTGCTACAGTGAAGCGCAAACAAGAGAAAGGCATCACATGGCATTCGTTTCGCTCGCCATCATCGCACTCGTGGCCTTTGCGAGTCCTTTTATCGCCTCGGCGATTCCCGGAAAACCCGTTCCCGAGACGGTCTTTTTGCTCGTGCTCGGCGCGGTGCTGGGACCCCATATGCTCGGCGTCATCCATGTAGATGCCGAGGTCTCGCTTGTGTCCGAGCTCGGTCTTGCCTTTTTGTTCCTGCTTGCCGGCTTTGAGATCGACCCCAAGAGCATCATGGGTGTCGAGGGGCGCTACGGCTTGGCGACGTGGGTCGTCACGTTTGGTATCGCCTGGCTTGCCGTGCGCTTTACCCCGTGGTTCTCGGTCAGTCATTTCGACGGTATCGCCGTGACGCTTGCCCTCACTTCTACGGCGCTCGGCACGCTCGTGCCCATCATGCGTGAGCGTTCGCTTGTCGGAACGCGCGTGGGCGACTCGATTCTCGCGTATGGCACCTGGGGTGAGCTCGGTCCCGTGCTCGCCATGTCGGTGCTGCTGTCTGCCCGCACTGGCATCCAAACGCTCGTAATCCTTGGCCTGTTTGCGCTGGTTTGCGTGTTGCTGGCCGTGGTCCCAAGCCGCTCCAAGCGCGTCGGCAGCCGCTTCTTTGCGTTTGTCGAGGAACGCGCCGATACCACGTCGCAGACCTTCGTGCGCCTGACGGTGCTCATCCTGGTCACACTCGTGGCGTTCTCGGCCGTCTTTGATCTTGACATCGTGTTGGGTTCTTTTGCCGCTGGCTTTGTCTTGCGCTACATCATCCCCGAGGGCAACCATACGCTCGAGACCAAGCTTGACGGCCTGGCCTACGGTTTTTTGATTCCGGTGTTCTTTACCGTATCGGGCGCAAAGATCGATCTGACGGCCGTGGCGTCGCGCCCGGGTTTGCTCGTGGGCTTTATCGTGGCGTTGCTGATTATTCGTGCCGTGCCCATTCTTATTTCTATGAGCATTTGCCCTGCGACGCGCGATGTGTCGGCGTATGGTCGCATTACCGTGGCCCTGTACTGCACCACGGCGCTGCCGATCATCGTTGCCGTGACGAGCGTTGCCGTCAACGCGGGCGCGCTGTCGCAAGACATCGCATCGGTCATGGTTGCCGCCGGCGCCATCACGGTGTTCTTGATGCCGCTGCTCGCGCAGCTCTTCTACCGCGTGGTCGACGCCGCGCCGGTCGCCGCCGTGGCAGAGGTTGCCGAGCATCCATCCGATGCGCTCGACATCCTGCGCGCCCACCACGACCTAGCGAGCTTGCTCGCGCGCGAGCATGAGCTGCTGACTTCGCATGGCCATGGTCGCGTATTCGAGGGCCTGCCTACGCTCGATACGATTGCCGAGCGTCTTTCCGCCGAGGCGGCGAGCGGCCACATCGATGCCCGCATCGTGGACGCGGCGCACCTGCTTGCCGATAAGACCTATGGAGACGAGGTCGACCCGTCCGAGCTGACCCCGCGCGAGCGTCGCCGCCTGGAGCGCGCCAAGCTCGCCGTGCGCGAATACCGCCGCCGCATGCTGGAGCTCTATGCAAGAGAAGAAGCCGAGGACGACGACGGCAGGTAGCAAGGTGGCCCTTCGGAGAGACCAGGGACGGATGAAGCCTCTAGCGGAAAGTACATCCCGGCTTGAAGGCTCGGAATGGGACACGTTTTCCGGGACAAGGCCCTTTGGAAAGTGCATCCCGGAATAGACACTCAGAGCGGGACACAGTTTCCGCGAGAAGCCCGTTGCAGAAAGTGCACCCCATTCTGAGCCGAAAATCTGGGATGCAGTTTCCTTTTCGAACAGAAGAAGACGCGCTGCCTGCTATTGATGCAGGCAGCGCGCCTCTTGCATAAAGCTCTGCTGAGGTTTGAAATTAGCTCGCTATGTAAATAAGGAAACCTTAATTCCCAATACTTCAAATTCTGAAATTAGACAATGCATTTCTTGAGTCTTAATTGCAAATATCGGATTAATTCGAAATAATGAAAGACGATTAAGCTATTTGATTTCAAAGGAGCGATGAAGCGATGGCGTACAAGACACTCGAAAAACTCTTTTATGCAGATTCAAGCTCCGATCGTTATGCTTGCCATGACGAGCTGCTGCGCGAGCGCCTTACTGCCGACGGCACGGTGCGGACTGGAATTCACCTTGAGCATGGTGAACTGTTCACTTGTGTTCCTTTGAGCCTGTCCGTTGCTAGCGAGCGGATCCTCAGAAAAGAGCGAAAGATTTCCAACCTGTGGAACAGCTTGCCTTATGTGGCTTTGGGGGCCTCGATTCGTTCGCTGGTGCTTGAGGAGGTTGTTTTCAGCAACGAGATGGAGGGTGTGCACAGCACACGGCGCCAGATTGAAGCGGCGCTGGAGTCTGCGGAGGATGCTGCGGCCGAACATTGCGGTGCCGCCGAAAAGGAGCACACTCCTTTTATTGAATTCGCTCGTCTCTACCTTCAGCTGGTGGATGGTTCAAGTCGTCCCGGCAAACCCGAGGATATCCGCGAGATTTTCGATGCCGTCACTAAGGGCGTGCTTGACCCGAAGGACCGTCCGGATGGCAAGATGTTCCGTTTGGGCCCCGTTGTGATTGAGAACAGTCGGGGCAAGATTCTCCATCAGGGTGTTTCCTCGGAGCCCGAAATCATTGACCTCCTTGGCAAGATGATAGAGTTGGGCAATCGCGAAGATGTTCCAAGCCTCTATGCAGCCTCAATCTGCCATTTTCTCTTTGAGTATATTCACCCCTTCTATGACGGTAATGGGAGAACGGGGAGATATCTTCTCGCGTTGAGCCTGAACGAGACGTTGTCGCAGCCCACGGTGTTGTCGCTCTCCAGGACGATTGCTGAGAATAAAACCGCATATTACAAGGCGTTTGACGTGGTGGAGAGGCCCCTTAACGGCAGCGAGGCTACTCCGTTTGTTGCAATGATTCTTGATTTGGTCGAGCAAGCGCAAGATGCCGTTCTGGGCGATTTGGCCGAAAAGCGCGTACAACTCGATGATCTCAAGCGGGCGATCGGTGAGCTCGACGATACGTTTACCGAAAGGGCAAAAGATATTCTGTTTTATGCGGCACAGATGCAAATCTTCGGTGCCTTTGGCGAATCTACGCTTGATGGTGTGTCGGGCTATCTCGATGTGACAAAGCCGACAGCGAGTAGGTCATTGTCGAGCCTAATCGCTGCCGGATATTTAGAAAAGGTGTCCGCAAGGCCGCTCGTGTGCAAGATGACGGTGGCGGGACTTAATCTGCTCGGGCTAGAGTGAATATCGGTTAGCAGACAAATGAACACTCCGAGCGCTTGCCCGCCATTCCTCCATGGTGTGAAATCGCTCTTATCCCATTGAGGCGCCTTTGAGGTCGCCAATGGACTGTTGCGGCAAGCGGTGAAAGCTATGATTCAATTTCGTTTGACACGTACGCCAGGAGTTCATCGTCTAAGGCCTTCAGAGAGTCCTTGATTTCCCGCCTGCGCTCGCGAGCCTGTTCGATTTTTGCATCACATTCTCGTTTTGCCTTGAATTCGAACGGGCTGAAAAAGGAACGTCTGCTCTTAAGCTCTCGAAGTTCGTTCCCCAGCCGGTCAAATTCATTGTTAGCGTCGGAATAATTTAGCCAAATATAGTCCTGTCTCTTATACACATCTCCGAGCCCA
>CABSYR010000020.1:0-41642 GCA_902481895.1 uncultured Collinsella sp.
GCCGTACGCTTGAACTGAGAAGGGGGAGGCCTCGCGGCCTCCCCCTTTTTTGCGTATATACACGTTGTACTTCGGGATTTAGCTTCCCCGTATGCGCTCTTACTGTTTGGCTGTATTTTGAGTCCTTCTAGTGTATTTGAGCGATAATTACTCGCATTGGCGTTAGGGAGGGCTTGATGTTTACCGTATTTGTCTTGGGCAATATTGCTTCGGGTAAGTCGACTGCCTGCCGCTATTTCGAATCTCGTGGCGCTATGCTTATCGATCTGGATGAGCTTGCAAAATCTCTGTATGTGCCGGGCTCTGATATCGTCAATACTCTCGCGGATGAATTCGGTTGGGACATTTTGGATGAGGAAGGCGGCATTCGCCGCAGCATCCTCGCTTCTCGAGCTTTCGCTTCTCCTGATTCGGTCGCACGGCTCAATGGCATCGTGCATCCCGTTCTGATTGAACAGCTTTCGCTTAGGATTCTCGATCCGGTTTGTTGTACGGTTTCGTCTCCCCGTTATCCCTTTGCGGTGGTCGAGGTTTCTGCTCCGACTGGTTTTGAGGATGCATTTGGCTTGGCTGATGAAATTCTGGTCATCAGCGCCCCTTTGTCAGTTCGTCGCGAGCGCGCTATTCAACGTGGCATGGAGCCATCTGATTTCGATGCCCGTTCTGCTTGTCAGCCCGATGAGTCTGCGCTGTGCAATCTCGTTACAACGGTGATTGATAATGCCTCAGGTGATAATTCGCTCTTTGAGCAGCTTGACTCATGGCTTGCATGCCATGGGTTTATAGACACTGCGGATAAGGAGGATGCCGATGCCTAAGACACGTTTCTTTGCGTGGTATCGCCTTATGCCGCTGGCTGCCGTTTTTGTCTTCGGCCTTATCTCATTCGTTTACTCGTGTGCTCCTGCCGCTTTCTTTAAGCCGTTGTATCCGATTGACTACGAGGCGTATGTAAAGCAATCCAGTATTTCGCATAATCTGGATCCGTATCTGGTGTGCGCTGTCATTAAGTCGGAATCGAATTGGGATCCCGAGGCCGAGTCGAATCAAGGTGCTCAGGGATTGATGCAGCTGATGCCCGAGACTGCCCAGGATATGATCGCCAAGGGCCTTGTTGACGGTGACGAGTATTCGGCCGACAATCTTAACGATCCGGCTACGAATATCGAGTTTGGCTGTGCGTATCTTTCGTATCTTCTAGCGTATTTTAACGGGTCGACGGATAGCGCCATCGCCGCCTATAACGCCGGCATGGGCAATGTCGACGGATGGGCGCAGCAGGGTACGTCGCTTCATAATGCAATCACCTTTCCCGAGACGCAGGCGTATCTGATTCGTGTCAATAATGCCTGGGCTCGCTACAAGACCATCTATCCCGATCGGTTCGTATAGGACTATGCCTGCCGCCTGCGTATACTGCAGATGTATGAGTTAGGAGTATCCATGGCGGAATTTGAAGTAGAACGCGTTGGTGGTGAACTTAAGCGCTTTGGCGTTGAAGGCTCTGACGTGCCGTTTAAGGTCGTGTCTCCCTATGAGCCTGCCGGTTCCCAGCCTAAGGCCATTGAGTCGCTTGTGCAGGGCGTGAGGGACGGAGACCGCTATCAGGTTTTGCTGGGCGTGACTGGTTCGGGCAAGACCTTCACGATGGCAAAGACTATTGAGGCCCTGGGAAAGCCGACGCTGGTCATGGCTCCGAATAAAACGCTCGCCGCTCAGCTTGCGAGCGAGCTCAAAGAGTTCTTTCCCAACAACGCTGTGGTCTACTTCGTCTCGTACTACGACTACTATCAGCCCGAGGCGTATGTGCCGCAAAGCGATACATATATCGAGAAAGACTCCTCGATTAACGAAGAGGTCGAGATGCTGCGCCATCAGGCGACCGCGTCACTGCTCTCTCGACGCGATGTGATCGTTGTCGCATCGGTCTCGTGTATCTATGGCATTGGCTCTCCTGAGGACTATGCGGGTCTGGCTCCAAACGTCGACAAGAAGGTGCCGCTCGAGCGCGATGACTTTATCCATGCACTTATCGACATTCAATATGATCGCAATGACTATGACCTGGCACGCGGCACGTTCCGCGTGCGCGGCGATGTTGTCGACGTGTATCCGCCTTATGCTGAGCATCCGTTGCGGTTTGAGTTCTTTGGCGACGAGGTCGAGCTGATTGCCGAGATCGATGAGGTCACCGGTGAGATGCTTCGTGAGTACGAGGCCATCCCCGTATGGCCGGCATCGCACTACGTGACCGAGAAGCCGAAGGTCAAGGCGGCTCTGAAATCGATCAGCGAAGAGTGCGAGAAGCGCGTGGCGGAGCTCAAGGCGACCGACAAGTTGCTCGAGGCGCAGCGTCTGCAGCAGCGCACCGATTATGATCTTGAGATGCTCGAGACGATGGGCTTTTGCAACGGCATCGAGAACTACTCGCGTCATCTGGACGGTCGCAAACCGGGTGAGCCGCCGTTTACCCTAATCGATTACTTTCCCAAGGATATGCTCTGCATCATCGATGAGAGCCATGTGACGGTGCCGCAGATTCGCGGCATGCACGAAGGTGACCGCTCGCGTAAGGTGACGCTGGTGGAACACGGTTTTCGCCTGCCCTCGGCGCTCGATAACCGCCCGCTTCGTTTCGATGAGTTTGAGGCGAGGATTCCCCAGTTCATCTACGTTTCGGCAACACCGGGCGACTATGAGCTGCGGGTGAGCCAGAACGACGTTGAGCAGATTATTCGTCCGACCGGTCTGCTCGATCCCAAGATCGATGTGCGTCCGGTTCGTGGGCAGATTGACGATCTTGAGGACGAGATTCGCGAGCGCGTTGCCCGCAAGGAGCGCGTGCTGGTGACCACGTTGACCAAGCGCATGGCCGAGGACCTGACCGACCATCTGCTCGACGCGGGCATTAAGGTCAATTACATGCACTCTGATACGGCGACAATGGACCGTGTCGAGATCCTGCGAACGCTGCGCGAGGGCAAGATCGATGTCCTCGTTGGCATCAACCTGCTTCGCGAGGGCTTGGATCTCCCCGAGGTCTCACTGGTGGCAATTCTCGATGCCGATAAGGAAGGCTTCTTGCGCAACCGCCGTTCGCTGATTCAGACGATTGGCCGCGCGGCCCGTAACGCCGATGGCGAAGTCATCATGTATGCGGACGTTGTGACCGATTCGATGAAAGAGGCCATCGAAGAGACGCAGCGCCGTCGCGAGATTCAGATGGCATATAACGAAGAGCATGGCATCGTGCCCAAGACGGTGCGCAAGGACATCAACGACATCTCAAGTTTTATTGCCGAGGCCGAAAAAACCGTGGGTTCCAAGGGACGCTCGAAGGGCGACTCTCTTGGCCATGGTGCATTCTATACGCCCGATGAGTCGGGCGAGGGCGGCGTGCCGGAAACGGTGGCGCCCGAGCAGACACTTGCGGAGCAGTTGGAAGAACTGCCGCATGACGAGCTTGTGCGGATTGTCGAAACCATGGAAGAGGATATGCGTAACGCTTCTGCCGCCATGGACTTTGAGGAGGCGGCGCGCCTGCGCGATGCCGTCGTTCAGATTCGGGCGATGCTCGAGGGCGCGTCTGAGGACGAGACGATCGAGCGCTTACGTTCACAGGCCCGCAAGGGTTCCACGTTCGCATCGGGCAGAAAACGCCAGGGTGCACGGTTTAAGAAATAGCGAACAGGCCCCGAGTTCCCTGTGGAGCTCGGGGCCTGTGTCTTTTGCGCGCTGGAATTCGTGCGTTAGAGGTCTGCGATCAGGGCTTCGGCACAACGGATGCCGTCGGTGGCCGCGCTCATGATGCCGCCGGCATATCCAGCTCCCTCACCACAAGGGTAGAGGCCCAGGGTCGACACGGCATGGCACGTTCGGTCTCGGGTGACAGTGACCGGTGAGCTTGAACGAGTCTCCACGCCGGTAAGAACGGCATCGGGGCGGTCGTAGCCTCGTAGCTTTTTTCCGAGTAGGGGAAGTCCCAGGCGGAGCGACTCGACGATATGCTGCGGCAGGGCTTCGTCAATTGCCGTCCAGGTCACACCGAGCGGATAGGTGGGCTTTACCTTTCCGGGCGCCTTGCTGACGCGTCCTGCGAGGAAATCTCCGACGAGCTGTGCCGGTGCGTTCCAGTTGGAACCGCCCAGGCGATAGGCGGCCGCCTCGCAGGCACGCTGGAGCTCGATGCCGGCGAGCGGGTCATCGTTGGGAAGGTCCTCAGGCGTGACGTTAACGAGCAGGGCGGCGTTTGCGTTGCGTCCGTCGCGGGCATTGAGGCTGGCGCCGTTGACGCACAGGTGGCCCTGCTCGGAAGAGGCGGCGACAACCTGCCCGCCGGGGCACATGCAAAACGAGAACACGCTGCGGCCGTTGGGAAGATGGGCGACGAGCTTGTAGGGGGCTGCTCCGAGGGCAGGATGTCCCGCCGAGGCTCCATATTGGGCTCGGTCGATGTCGCGCTGCGGATGCTCGATGCGAACGCCCATGGCAAAGGTCTTTTGTGCGAGGGCCACGTTGTGGTCCTTAAGGAGCTCAAAAATATCGCGAGCAGAATGCCCACAGGCGAGGATGAGGTGCTTTGTTTCGATTGGCTCGTAAGCGGCGTCTTGGGACGATTGGACATCAATACCGGTGATGGCGCCAGACGCGTCGGTGCGAATGTCGACGAGCTTCGTTCGATAACGGACGACACCTCCGAGCTGCTCGATGCGCTGGGATATAGCGGTGACAACCGTGGGAAGGATGTCGGAGCCAATGTGCGGCTTGGCATCCCACAGAATATCGCGGGGCGCACCTGCCTCGACGAAGGTTTCGAGGATAAGGCGATGGGCGGGATTTTTTGTTCCCGTATTGAGCTTGCCGTCCGAGAAGGTCCCCGCGCCGCCCAGACCAAACTGAATATTGCTCTCGGGGTCGAGGATGCGCTCCTTTAGAAAGAGGTCGATCGCCTGCGAGCGGCGAAATGCCGGGTCGCCGCGCTCGATAAGCAAGGGCTTAAGACCTGCTTCGGCGAGCGTGAGCGCAGCGAAAAGGCCGGCGCATCCGGCGCCGACAACGACGGGGCGCTCTTTGGATGCGTCGGAAATGGGGGAGGGGAATGAAGGCTCATCGTCTTCTATCGCGCGTACGCGCGAGCGGTCACGTTCGGAAACGCTGTCGACCACTTCTCGCTCGAGGTGGGGACTGGTCAGCTCAACACGAAAGCTCAGGATAAAATGGACGTCTCGTTTTTTGCGAGCGTCGATTGACTTGCGGTGGAGCTCGATGGACTTGATCTCGGAGTCCTTGCAACGTAGGACGCGCTTGGCGACTCGCTTGCCAACAATGAGGCAGGCATTTTCATCGCCGGCTTCATCGAGCGAAGCGTTGACTTGGGTGATTTCGATCATCGAGGTCTCCTTAGAGGCAAGAAAGAGGCCGTCCGGTATCCCAGACGGCCCGAATGCGTTTTTGATTATAGACTGCGCGGCTACAGGCTGCTTGCAGCGCGAATGCCCGAGAGCCATGCCCACGCAAGGTTAAAGCCTCCGCAATCGGCGTCGATGTCGAGCGCTTCGCCACAGACGTAAAGCGGGGCGTCGACAACGCTGCGCGCGCGTAGACTGGGTGTTGAGATACTCTCGACAGATACGCCACCACGCGTGACCTGCGCCGAGCGCTCCTCGGCTGTTCCCTCGACGAGCAACTTAAAGTGCTTGAGGATCGAGACCAGGTGGATGACATCGTTGGAGCCTGGATGGCACTGCTCGAACGCCGTGCAGACGACGCGGGAGAGTTGCGGGGCGAGCATGCCGTCGAGCCAACGGGGATCGCGGGGCGAAAAGCCGCCGAGCAGCTCAACGCGCCGGTTGAGCATATCGAGCAGCTCGTCTTTGGAGAGGTCGGGGAAAACGTCGAGCAGGATCGTATCACCGCGCTGGATACGACGGGAGAGGTTGAAGACAGCGACGCCCGAGATGCCGAAGGCTCGAAACAGTACTTCACCGTCTTCGTGCCAGAGCTCACTATGGTTACGGGTGAGCGTCAAGCGGGCGCGGACGCGCAGACCATCCAACGTCTTGAGTGCCGCCCGATCGCCAACGACCGTTGCCGATACGGGGCAGAGGATGGGGCGCAGCGAGGTGAGGGGGAGGCCAAACGTATCGGCGATACCGGTGGGGTTGCCGCCCGTGGCGATAATTACGGCATGTGCCTCCAGGGCCTCGTTCTTGCGAGGGACATCGGCGAGCGCTTTCCGAAGCGAGCGGAGCTCCGATTTTCGGTCGTCGTGCTTCTTTGCCTTGAGTGCCCGCGCTGGACGGTCTATTTGGAGTGTCCAGCCTTCGGAAGCTTTGTGCGCCGAGGCAACGTTGGCTCCGCAGATTAAGGTGATACCTAGGCGGTCGCAAACGTTGAGAAGCGCGTCGCGCACCGATTCGGCGCGAAGGGAGCGCGGGTACAGCCGGCCTTCCTCGGAGGTTGTCATGATGCCCAGCGAGGAGAAGAAACCCATAAGCTCTTGTTCGGGCCGGGGGCCCATAACGGATTCAACGAATGCGGGGTGGTTATACCGCTGTGGATCAATCGATTCGTTGGAGAGGTTGCAGCGGCCGTTGCCGGTCGCAAGGAGCTTAAGGCCGCAGGCGACATCGCGCTCAACGATGCAGACGCTTTTGCCAGCTCGTGCGGCCGTAATGGCGGCGGCGAGGCCTGAAGCCCCGCCGCCGATTACCAGGACGTCATAGAAGGCGCTCGCGTTCACTTAGGCCTCGTCGGTCTCGTGCGGGGTAATGGCCTCGACGGCAGAGACTGCCTTGGGCAACATGCCATCGGGCAGTGCGGTCTCGACCTCGCCCTTATCGCAGGCCTCGGCGAGTGCCGGATTAATGGGAAGCTGGCCCAAGATGTCGAGGTTATAGCGCTCTGCGACCTCGGGGAGCTTGCTCTTGCCAAAGACCTCGATCTTCTTGCCGCAGTCGGGGCACTCAATATAGCTCATGTTCTCGACAATGCCCAGAATGGGGACGTTCATCTTCTCGGCCATGTTGACCGCCTTGGCGACGATCATCGAGACCAGATCCTGCGGGCTCGTGACGATGACGATGCCGTCGACGGGCAGTGACTGGAAGACGGTGAGAGCGACGTCGCCTGTTCCCGGAGGCATGTCGACCAGCAGGTAGTCGATGGGGCCCCATGAGGTCTCGCTCCAGAACTGCCTAATGGCGCCTGCGATGACCGGACCGCGCCAAAGGACGGGGTCGGTCTCGTTTTGGAGCAGAAGGTTGGAGCTCATGACCTTGACGCCGCGCTCGGAGATTTCAGGCAGCATGAGGTTGCCAAGGGCATGGACGTGGCGTCCGCTCATACCGAACATCTTGGGGATAGAGGGACCGGTGATGTCGGCATCGAGGACGCCGACCTTGTGGCCGTGACGGGCAAGCTCGGTGGCGATGGTACCGGTGACAAACGACTTGCCGACACCGCCCTTGCCGGAAAGCACGGCGATGACGCGTTTGACCTCGGACAGCGTATTCTCCTCAAATTGCGACGGCGACGTTTGTCCGCCGGCGGCCTGTGCGTGCTCGCAACCCATGTATGACTCCTTTGTATATGTTGGGGCCGGGGCCCCGTGATGTGACACGAGCGTCATTGTACCCTCGTTTGCGAG
Organism: uncultured Collinsella sp.; assembly: GCA_902481895.1. GTDB lineage: Bacteria > Actinomycetota > Coriobacteriia > Coriobacteriales > Coriobacteriaceae > Collinsella. The sequence continues at coordinate 7,649 of CABSYR010000020.1, forward strand.
CGGGAGTCATTTACGATGCATTTGGGCCGAGCGTGCTTGCAATACGATGGGTCCAAGCGAATGGGCGGGCTTACTGAACTTTGCTGGCGAACTCGAGGTATTGCATGCGCTGCAGCTTGTCGATCGTCGAGGCGTATGGGCTGTCTTCAGATTCCAAGTCGTAGCGCAGCCCGTCGGCACCAAGGTAGCCGGCGACATTGATGGTGGGCACATCTGACCTTGTTGCAAGCAGAGCCTTTTGATAGTCGGTGAGCGGGGCGCCGATCTTATTAAGGGTAATGGCTGCAATCTCGTTTGCCCCGACGGTGTCGTAGACGTTGAGCTCGGTATTGCCGGCGATTTCATAGTTAGCCCAGACAAAATATGTCGACTGATAGATACGGAAAGCGTGGCTTGCCGTATCTTCCTGAGGGTACAGCTCGTCGTTGAGAGTCGTTGCGGCGCTCGGCTGATGGTCGCCAAAAAAGACAAGGACAACCGGTCTGCCGATATTGCGGAGCTCGTTGATAAAGTACTCGAGGTCCCGGTCGGATGCGTTGATGCAGGTAAGATAGGTGTTGAGCGCGCTATTGGCACCCTCGCTGGCTCCCTCGACCCAATAGTTTGTCAGCTCCTCGGCGGGAACGGTGCCATAGTCGTAGCCGCCGTGATTTTGCATCGTGACGTCAAAGATGAACTGCGGCGCTTCGTCGGTTCTAAGCAGGTCGAGTATCTTGTCGTAGGTGGCGTAGTCGCATACGCCGGCATGGTAACAGGGCGCACCTTCGAAATCGCCGATTGAAAGAAAGTCTCCAAAGCCCAGCTGCTGATAGATTTTATCTCGATGGTAGTTGACGGGGTTTTGCGGGTGCATAGCGGTAGCGGTATACCCAAGCTCCTTAAGGTCCTTTGCCAGGCTGTTGACGCCATTCATCTGATATAGCTGATAGGGGATTTTGCCTAATCCGACAAAGGCCGTTGTCGCTCCGGTCAAAAATTCGAATTCGGAGTTCGCCGTTCCGCCACCGGCGACCGAAGCGAGCATGGTGCCGCGAACAAGTGTGTCGGGAAGCGAGTTGTAGAATGCGGGGCCGGTGTACCCGGCCGCCTGGAGCTGCTCAAAGCACGAAAGGTCGCTAAAACTCTCATTCATGACGGCAACAATCGTCGGCTTGATTTCATTGAACTGGGCAACGGCCGCCGCGCGCTGCTCGCTCGAGCCATACGTGCTGTCGTAGGTGGCGGCGAGCTCCTGCTCGATGCTCTGCGCCTCATCGGGCGTATAGTCTTCGGGCTTCTCAATGGGCAACTCGTTGACCATTTCGGTGAACGAAGTGATAAAACCCTGAGACGCATACGTGGTGATGGGCTGCCAACGGTCAAATCCAAAATTCAGCGCCTGCTCCAAGTCGATGCTGGAAAAGCCCGAGAGCCCCACAACGGTCACTAGCAGAAAAGCGCAGAGGTTAGCGGCGATTGCGGGGAAGACATGGGTGGGCGTACGGAGCTTTCTCGGTCGGATAAGCGAAAGAAGCCCTAGGGAAATCTCCAGCAGGGCTAGAGAGGTTACGATTCCGGCGGTAAAGGTAAACTCGTATCCCTCGCTCACTTCCATTGCGGTGCCAAGGGCCAAGATATCGCTTGGCAGGATGGCCTCGCCTTTAAACGTTATGACGAAGTGCTCGGCAATGCCAAGGATGCAACAGGCGACGGGCACGAGGGCCATGACGCCTCCATGACGCTGTCCCAGCAAATAAAGGGAGAGCAGAACCGTCGCGAGCAGCCCGACGGAAAACCCGAATGAGTTGGCGGGAATGCGATAGAACGTTTCGTTACAGGCAATTTCGAGTGAAACGAACGAGAGCGCTGAAACAGCGGCGATGACAAGGATGTCACGGCAAATACAGGCAACCGTTCCCGTCGCAAGATCGGTTTGGTCGATAAGTCCCGAAACCAAGGGCTCGACAAGAAGTATGACGGCGGTAGCACCGAGCGCCGAATAAGAAAGGACCCATAGGGAATTGTCCTCATTTACGAGCAATTGATTCGTAATCCATGCAGCTACCATGCCGAGCGGGACGAGGAGCGTCGCGCACCAAAAGACGCGGGCAATGGGCGGCTTTTCATTGTGTTTGATTGAAAAATATACGCGCACCACGACGATGGCCACGATAAGGACGGCGATGAATATGGGCAGATTGGCCATGTCGCTCGAAGTGATTTCAAGGGGGATATCTTCGGTCATGGACGTTCCTCTGTTACGGCAAATTAAGTTCAGTATTAGATTACTGTAACCTTTCCACGGCATTTCGAGAAACAAAGCGCCCGATACGCAAAGCTAAAGGTCTGCGAATCTTGTATTACGAACATCTGTGCGCGTCGAGTGCGCTAAACTCATCGACAGTATGATTCGATGCAATAGGAGGCAAGGAGCTTCCATGTCTGATTCTTCTATCGTTATTCGCGGCGCTCGTGAGCACAACCTCCGTGATATCGATGTTTCCATTCCGCGTGACCAACTCGTGGTCATTACCGGTCTTTCTGGCTCGGGCAAGAGTTCGCTGGCATTTGACACTATCTATGCCGAGGGCCAGCGTCGATACGTCGAGAGTCTTTCGAGCTATGCGCGCCAGTTCTTGGGCCAGATGGACAAACCCGACTTGGATTCAATCGACGGCCTTTCGCCGGCGGTGTCGATCGACCAAAAGACGACGTCTAAAAACCCTCGCTCGACGGTTGGCACCGTAACCGAGATTTATGACTATCTGCGCCTGCTGTTCGCCCGTGTGGGCACCCCGCACTGTCCCGAATGCGGCCGCGTCATTGAGCGCCAGACGACCGACCAGGTTGCCGACAAGGTCTTGGCGGCGGGGGAGGGCCGCCGCGCGTTTGTGCTGGCACCGGTGGTGCGCGGGCGAAAAGGCGAGTACACCAAACTGTTTGAGGACCTTCGCGCCGAGGGCTTTAGCCGCGTGCGTGTCGACGGTGAAGTGCGCTCGCTCGACGATCCGATCGATCTGGATAAGAAATTCAAGCACGATATCGAGGTCGTGGTCGATCGCATCGTGATTCGTGAGAATTCTCTGGGCCGTATCGCCGAGTCTGTTGAGCAGGCGACCGCGCTGGCGCACGGCAATGTGAACGTATACTTGCTGCCCGACCGCGACGCTCCCGAGGGGACCGAAGGCGAGCTGCTGGAGTATTCGCTGGCGTTAGCGTGCCCGGAGCATGGACACTCCATCGATGACCTGCAGCCGCGTGATTTCTCGTTCAACGCGCCCTATGGCGCGTGCCCCGAGTGCGATGGCCTGGGCTTTAAGAAGACGGTCGATGCCGAGGCCCTAATCGAAGACCCCTCGAAGTCGATCGCCGACGGGGTCTTTGGCAGCCTGTTTGGCAACTCTAACTACTATCCGCAGATTTTCGCTGCGGTCTGTAAACACTTCAAGGTGAGCGTCGATACGCCGTGGGAGGATCTGCCTCCGCGGGTGCGTCGCGCGTTTTTAGACGGCATGGGCGACCAGAAGATTTCGGTCGACTATCAAAAGCTCGATGGACGCCGCAGCCAGTGGGACACCAAGTTCTCGGGCGTGCGCAATATCCTGTACGAGCGCTATACCGAGACGACGAATGAGAACACCAAGGCGCGCTTGGAGAAGTACATCCGCGAGGAGCCGTGCTCGAGTTGCCACGGCGCTCGTTTGCGCCCCGAGATGCTCGCCGTTACCGTAGGCGGTAAGTCCATTTACGAGGTCTGCTGCCTATCGTGCCGCGAGTCGCTCGAGTTTTTTGAGGGTTTGGAGCTTACCGAGCGCCAACAATTTATCGGCGGGCGCATCGTTAAGGAAATCCTGGAGCGCCTGCGCTTTCTGGTCGATGTCGGACTTGACTATCTGACCCTCGACCGTGCCTCGGCGACGCTTTCCGGTGGCGAGGCACAGCGTATTCGACTGGCAACGCAGATCGGCGCGGGTCTCATGGGCGTGCTCTATATTCTGGACGAGCCCTCGATCGGTCTTCATCAGCGTGATAACGAGCGCCTGATCAAGACGCTCGAGCGCCTGCGCGATATCGGCAATACCGTTATCGTCGTCGAACACGACGAGGATACAATCCGTGCCGCCGACTACGTGATCGACATGGGGCCCGGCGCCGGCGTCAACGGCGGGCACGTAGTCGCGGCGGGAACGCCTGCCGATATCATGGCGTGTCCTGAGTCGATGACGGGCGCTTATCTGACCGGCAAACGAATGATCCGGGTGCCTGATGAACGGCGCAAGCCCGGTCGCGGCTGCCTTAAAATTACGGGCGCTCGAGCCAACAACCTCAAAAACGTTACTGCCAAGATCGAGTTTGGTACGCTTACGGTTGTTACCGGCGTGTCGGGATCGGGCAAGAGCTCCCTGGTTACCGACACCATTGCGCCTGCCCTTACGAATGCCATTCACCGCTCGACGCGCCCCGTGGGTCCGTATAAGAAAATCGAGGGCATCGAGTGTATCGATAAGGTTATCGATATCGACCAGTCGCCGATTGGCCGCACGCCGCGTTCCAACCCTGCTACCTATATCGGCCTGTGGGATGATCTTCGCGCGCTGTTTGCGAGTACGCCGGAGTCGAAGGCGCGCGGCTACTCGCCGGGTCGTTTCTCCTTTAATGTGAGTGGCGGGCGCTGTGAGGCGTGCAAGGGCGACGGGCAGATCAAGATCGAGATGCACTTCCTTCCCGATATCTACGTTCCCTGCGAAGTTTGCGGCGGTAAACGCTACAACCGCGAGACACTCGAGGTCACCTACCGTGGCAAGACCATCTCGGACGTGCTCGACATGAGCGTCACCGAGGCGCTGGCCTTCTTTGGGAATATCCCGCAGATTAAGCGCAAGCTCCAGACGCTGTACGATGTAGGCTTAGGCTACGTGAGCCTGGGCCAGCCCGCCACGACGCTCTCGGGCGGCGAGGCGCAGCGTGTGAAGCTCGCCAAGGAGCTTCATCGACGCCAGACGGGCAAGACGTTCTATATTTTGGACGAGCCGACGACCGGTCTTCATTTTGAGGACGTCCGCCAGCTGCTCGATGTGCTGCAGCGTTTGGTCGATGCGGGCAACACGGTGCTGGTGATTGAGCACAACCTTGATGTCATCAAGGTTGCCGACCGCCTGATCGATATGGGTCCCGAGGGCGGTAACGGCGGCGGAACCGTCGTGGTTTCGGGCACACCGGAGCAGGTTGCGGACTGTCCGCAGAGTTATACGGGCAAGTTTTTGGCGCCGTTGCTCAGGCGTGACCGGGAGCGTCAGGCTCAACTTGATGCTCAATAAATAGGCGATTCAGTTTATGGGCGCCATCGACTCCTTGTGATTCGATGGCGCTTGCTGTGCCGAAGTGACGTATGCAGCCGAATTGGACATATACTTAATCCTTGCGTCCGAATGCGAGGGAAAGGATATGTCATGGCAAAGGCTGTAAAGACGCCAAAAACCAATGCGATGCGCGAGCTGGAAAGCGCCGGCATTTCCTATGTTCTACATACGTACGAAGACGATGGTGATGAGTCGGTGGGCCTGGGTGTCGCGATTTCGGAGCAGCTTGGCGAGGAGCCCGGTCAAGGATTTAAGACTTTGGTCTGCGTGACACCGTCCAACGACTATGTCGTGTGCTGTATCCCTGTTGCCGACGAGCTCGATCTAAAGTCCGCCGCGCGTGCCGCGGGGGAGAAGTCCTTGGCCATGATGCATGTGAAGGATTTGCTTGCGGCGACTGGCTACGTTCGCGGCGGCTGCAGCCCGGTCGGTATGAAAAAACGCTACCGGACGCTCATTGATGAGACATGTGTCCTTTGGGATACCATTTTTATTTCGGGAGGCAAGCGTGGTTATCAGCTCGAGCTTGCACCCGATGATTTAATTGCATTTTGCGGGGCGACGGTTGCCGCGATTACGAGAGAGGACTGAGCGATGCCGCAGGAAGAATTGAAGCGCGGAGCTCATTTTGCAAAAGAATCTGCGCCTCAGACACCCTCATCCGAAGCTTCTTCGTCGCGAGATGACACTGACGACATGGGCTCGTCGGACTACTCCACGGTTGGTCGTTCCGCCGGGCTTATGACCATCCTGACCATCGTGTCTCGCGTCACCGGTTTTATCCGCACGTGGGCAATGGCGGCCGCTATCGGCATGTCGCTACTCTCGTCCTCCTATCAGGTCGCCAACAACCTGCCCAATATGCTCTACGAACTCGTGATGGGCGGCATGCTCGTGACGGCGTTTTTGCCCGTGTACATGGGCGTGAGGCGTGAGCAGGGTCGCGAGGCCTCGAACGAGTACGTGGGCAACCTGCTCGGCATTCTGCTTTTGGTGCTGGGTGGCATTTCGTTGCTGGGGACCGTGTTCGCCCCGGGCTTTATCTGGACGCAATCGTTCCTTTCGGGTGACGGCGGCAGCATGGATACCGCTGCGTTCATGTTCCGTTTCTTTGCCATCCAGATTCTGTTTTATGGTTTGGGCTCGGTGTTCTCGGGCGTTCTCAACGCACACCGCGACTACTTCTGGTCGACGTTTGCCCCGGTCCTCAACAATGTGATCGTCATTGCGAGCTTTATGGGTTTTGCGCCCGTGTCCGCACAGTTTGGCGAACGTGCCGGCATCATCTTGATTGCGGCCGGTACGACCCTCGGTGTCTTTGTTCAGATGGCATGTCAGATTCCCGCGCTTGGCAAGCACGGCGTGCATCCCCATATCCATATCGACTTTAAGGACCCCGCGCTGCGCCAGACGATTGCGCTCGGTATCCCGACGCTGCTCGCCACGGTGTGCATGTTTGTCTCGACTTCTATCACCAACGCTGCCGCGCTGGTGGTCCAGCCCGAGACGGGTCCTTCCGTCATCGCCTATGCGCGCCTGTGGTACACGCTGCCCTACGCGCTGATTGCCGCCTCGCTTTCGACGGCGCTCTATACCGAGCTCTCTCATGACGCACAGGAGAAGGATTACGACAGCGTTCGCACGGGCATTTCGCGTGGCGTCGCCCAGATGCTGTTCTTCCTGATTCCGTTCGCACTGTACCTGATTGTCTTCGCACGTCCGCTCAATATGATCTACTGTGCTGGCAAGTTCGATGAATCCGGCGTGGCGCTGGTGTCCGAGTACCTTGTCTACCTGGCGCTCTCGCTGCCGCTCTACGGCGTGGTCGTGTTGATGCAGAAGAGCTTCTCTGCCTTGCTCGACATGAAGCCCTATAGCCGCTATTGCCTGTATTCCGCCATCGGCCAGGCCGGCTCGGTTCTGCTGTTTGGCGTTGTGCTGGGCTTCGGTATGCCGGCAATCGCGCTTTCGTATGTCGTCGACTACGTGATCTTGGTCGGCTGTTCGCTGTGGTGGCTGCGTCGTCGCCTGCGTGGCCTTCAGGTCAAATCTATCCTACATGGCGGTTTCTTTGGCCTTTTGCTCGGTGGCCTAGGTGCTGCCGCAGGCGCCGGCGTCATGTGGGCGCTTGAACACTTTGTCGGGGCACTTGGCGGCTCGATTCTGATTACTCTTGGCTACGTTTGCGTTGCGGGTGTCGCCTCGCTTGTTGTTACCTTTGGCCTTGCCGTCGTCCTTAAGATGCCCGAGGTCTCGGCGCTGCTTCGTCGCAAGTAGGTGCGCGTGGCCGGTCACGACAACATACCAACGCTTGCCGAGCAGGTTTCGCGCGTTCCCACACAGCCCGGATGCTACCTTTGGAAGGATGCCAAGGGCGATGTCATCTACGTGGGCAAGGCGAAAAACCTGCGCGCCCGCATGCGTCAATACGTGACACTGCAGGATGAGCGTCAAAAGATCCCGCTGATGATGCAGCTGGTGGCGAGCTTTGACTACATCGTTGTCGAAACCGAGCATGAGGCGCTTGTACTCGAGCGCAACCTGATCGGCCAGTACCATCCGTACTTTAACGTCGACCTCAAGGATGACAAGAGCTACCCCTTTATCGCCATTACAAAGGGCGACCTGTATCCCGCTATCAAATATACGCGCGAGCGCCATAAGCCGGGAACGCGCTATTTTGGACCCTATACCGATAGCCGTGCGGCACGTGAGACGATAGATACGCTGCGCAAGGTTATCCCCATCTGCTCTGCATCCTGTGCGGAGTGGCGTCGTTGTCGCCGTACCATCGAGTCCCACAAGGGCGAGGAAGACATCGTCAATATGATTTGCGCACAAAACGGGCGTCCCTGCTTTGACTACCATGTCGGGCGCGGCCCGGGTGCGTGTGTCGGCGCGATTTTCCCGGCAGACTATGCCAAGAACGTCAAGCGTGTCGAGCGCTTTTTGTCGGGCCATCGCAAGGATGTCGTCGATGAGCTGACCTCCGAGATGACGGATGCCGCCGAGGCGCTCGACTTTGAGCGCGCGGCACGCGTCAAACGTCGTTTGGAGGTCATCAGGGGTCTGGACGATCGTCAGCAAGTCGTTTTTCCCTCCAGTGTCGATATCGATGTCATCGGGTTCTATCGCGAGGAGACCATCTCCGCCGCTTGCGTCTTCGTCGTTCGCGAGGGCCGAACAGTTCGCACCTGCGAGTTCATTCTCGACAAGGGTCTTGATGTTGACGAGGAAGAGCTCCAGTCGGGCTTTCTTAAGCGCTATTACGACGAGACGGCTGATATTCCAGCTGAGGTCAACCTTTCCGTCGAGCTTGAGGATGCGGAGGCGCTGGGGGAGTGGCTTGCGGGCAAGCGTGAGCGTTCCTGCCATCTCCATAGGCCGCAGCGTGGCGAAAAGTACCGTCTGCTCGATATGGCATCCAAAAATGCGCGCCATGCCCTCATGCGCTACATGATGCGAACGGGGTACGCTGACGACCGCACCAATCAAGCGCTCCTGGAGCTCGAAAGTGCGTTGGCGCTGCCATCGCCGCCGTTGCGTATCGAGTGCTTCGATATCTCTACACTGCATGGCACCTTTACGGTCGCCTCGATGGTGGTGTTTACCAACGGGCGCGCCGACAAGAGCCAGTACCGTCGTTTTAAAATTCAGGCCGAATTGGACGAGGCAAACGACTTCGTGTCGATGTCCGAGGTTTTGGGACGACGCTATGCTCCCGAGCGCATGGCCGACGAGCGCTTTGGCTCGCGCCCCGATTTGCTCGTTGTCGATGGCGGTAAGCCGCAATTGACCGCTGCGATCAAGCAACTTGAGGCTCTTGGGCTCGATATACCAGTTTGTGGCTTGGCGAAGGCCGACGAGGAAGTTTTTGTGCCTTGGGACGAGACTCCTGTCGTGCTGCCGACCGGGTCTGCTTCGCTCTATCTAATTAAACAGGTACGCGATGAGTCCCACCGATTTGCCATCACGTTCCACCGTGAGTTGCGCGATAAAGCCATGACGGTTTCGGTACTCGATGACGTTCCGGGCGTGGGACCCACCAGAAAACGTGCCCTTATGCGCCATTTTGGCTCGATGAAGCGTTTGCGCGCGGCGAGCGAGCAAGAGATCGCGGAAGTTCGCGGCATACCTGCCGATGTTGCCAAGGCGGTCCACGAGGCGCTCGTTGCATGGAATGCCGAGCGCGCCGAGGCGGCGGCTGGCCATTCCGATAGCTAAACACGAGCCTAAACAACTGATATACATGATTGCGCGATTTTCAACCATTTATTTCGCCATGATTGCCTGCTGGTTTCGGGTTTTATTAACGCTAAAACGTTTGACTAACCCAAGCGAAAACCCTGCTATCCTGCGGGTTGACGAAGACTGATATCTCACCTCGCCGATACATACTGTCTGGCGAATCATTTGTCAATGAATTCGGTGAACGGTAGTAAATACCGTTCAAGCGTATGTATGTATCGGTCGCCGAGCGCGGCACCTCAGTTGGGTTCGTCGGTAGGTAAGGTATATATCGTCCGCAAGTTGCGCGGGGGCACGTCTAGGTGCTCCCGAGTAAGATTCTCTATTGATAGGAGAAGACATGGCCATCATCAACAAGGGTATGTCCAGGCGTTCGTTCCTCGGCCTCACCGGCAGCGTCGCTGCTGTCGCAGGGCTTGGTCTCACCGGCTGCGGTGGCAGCTCTAACGACGAGGGTTCCGCTTCCGGTTCCACCGATTCCGCTAACCGTGGCGGCGGCGTGATCACCGCTGGTTCCGCTTACGCTCCGTCCAGCTTCGATCCCGCCAGCACCGGCTCCGCTGTGGGCCTGGGTGCTAACTGGCACGTCGTCGAGGGCCTCTACGGCATCGATTACCACGACTACAGCACCTTCAACGAGCTCGCCACCGACGATCCCAAGTCTGTGGACGACACCACTTTCGAGGTCACCATCCGCAAGGGCGCCAAGTTCTCCGATGGCACCGAGGTCACCGCTGACGATGTCGTTGCCTCCTACACTGCTTGCGCCGCTTCCGCTACCTATGCTCCGTTCTTCCAGCCCTTCGAGTCCATCGAGGCCAAGGACGCCAGCACCGTGACGGTCAAGACCAAGGTCCCCAACTTCTCCCTGCTCAAGGATCGTCTGGCCATCGTCCGCGTTACCCCGGCCACCCAGACCGAGGAGGATCGCGCCAAGCAGCCGATCGGTTCCGGCCCCTGGATGTACGACTCTATCTCCGATACCGAGATCACCCTGGTTCCCAACCCCGAGTACAACGGTGAGTATGCTGCCGAGGATAAGAAGATCCAGTACAGCATCCTGACCGACCCCACCGCTCGCGTTACCGCTCAGCAGGAGGGCTCCACGCTCGTTATGGAGCTCGTTACCGCTGACGCCGTCGACCAGCTCGAGAGCGCCGGCTGCAAGATCGATAACGTTCAGGGTTTCGGCACCCGCTTCATCATGTTCAACGTCGCCAAGGAGCCTTGGAACAACGTCAAGGTCCGTCAGGCTGTCATGTATGCGCTCGACACCGAGAAGATGGTCAGCAACACCTTCGCCGGCCTTGCCACCGCTGCCAGCTGCTACCTGCCCAAGAGCTTCACCAACTATCATGAGGCTTCCACGGTGTACAAGACTGACGCCAAGAAGGCTAAGAAGCTCATCGAGGAGTCTGGCATCACCCCGGGTGCCATCACCCTGCGCACCACCGATAACGAGCAGATTAAGGGCATGGCCGCCCAGGTCAAGAACGACCTCGACGCTCTCGGCTTCGATGTGACCATCCAGACCGATACCTCGCCGGCCACCTACGCTGCCATCGACGGCGGCGAGGCCTACGATATCCTCCTTGCCCCTGGCGATCCTTCCTGCTTCGGCGCCGACCCCGACCTGCTGCTCAACTGGTGGTACGGCGACAACGTCTGGATGCAGACCCGTTGCCCGTGGAAGGAGTCCGCTGAGTGGCAGAAGCTCCACGGTCTCATGGACGAGGCTCTTGCCGCCGAGGGCGACGAGCAGCAGAAGAAGTGGAACGAGTGCTTCGACATCATTGCCGACAACGCCGTTCTGTACCCCGTTGTCCACGTCAAGACCGTCTCCGCTTCCTGGGACGATCCGTCCACTGCGCCCAACGGCGAGGCCCTCGATGGCTTCAAGGGCATCGGCACGACGAGCATGTCCTTCAGGGGCGTTGCGACCGTCAAGGCGTAAGACTCGCTTGAGTCTGTATGCAGGATGTCGGTCGTTGGGACCGTATCCTCATAGTTGAAACAAAGACCCGGGCGGCAACGATGTCGCTCGGGTCTTGTAATGAGTATCCGTACTCATATACCAGTTGGTCCTACCGACAAAAGAAAGGGGAGAGAACGTGAACAACTTGCTACGTTTGATTGGAAGGCGTCTTGTGGCGCTGCCGATCATGGCATTGGGCGTCACCGTCCTGGTGTTCTTCCTTATGTCGTTCTCCAAGACCGACCCCGCCTACACGGCGTTGGGTGACGGTGCCTCGCCCGAGGCGGTTGCCGAGTACCATGAGAAGTATGGTCTGGACGACCCCTGGCCCGTGCGCTACGTGCGCTATATGGGCGATTTGATCCATGGCGACATGGGCACCTATGGCGCTGCTCGCAACTCCGTTGCCAAGCGCATCTCCACGGCCCTGCCCGTCACGATGCAGCTGACCTTCATCGGTCTTGCCATCGGTGCGGTCGTTTCGTTTTTGCTCGGCGTCATCGCGGCACTGTATCGCGACAAATGGCCGGACCAAGTGATCCGCGTCTTTTCCATCGCCGGCCTGGCAACCCCGTCGTTCTGGCTTGCCGTTCTGTTGATTCTGCTGTTCTCTTCCTACCTTAAGGTGCTCCCGGCATCGGGTGCTCTGCCTCACTTCACCACGAATCCGGTTGGCTATCTGGGGCGTATGATCATGCCCGCCATCGCCTTGGCATTTCCGCTGACGGGCCAGATGACTCGTATCGTGCGTACCGCCATGGTCGAGGAGCTCGACAAGGATTATGTCCGTATGGCTCGCGGCGCCGGCGTTCCCGAGAAGGTCGTCGTCGGCATCAACGTTCTTCGCAATGCGCTGATCACCCCGGTCACCACCCTCGGTCTTAAGATCGGTTACCTCATGGGCGGCGCCGTCGTCATCGAGGTTATCTTCAACCTCCCCGGCATGGGCACCGCGATTCTGCAGGGCGTTCAGGGCAACGAGGCGAACCTGGTTCAGGGCGTCGTTATCGTCGTTGCTCTTGCCTTCATCATCATCAACATCGTGGTTGACATGCTCTACCTGCTCATCAACCCGCGCATCAGGACGGTGTAGATTATGGTAAAGATTCGAGAGAAGCAAACCGAGCAGCTCGAGAAGGCTGCCTCCAAGGGGCTCAAGCTCGGTGGCTGGAAGAAGATGACGCTATCTTCTAAGATTGCCGCCGTCGTGCTGGTGCTGGTCGCCCTGACTGCGATCCTGGCGCCCCTTCTTGCCCCCTATAGCCCGGTCGAGATTTTTACGGCTCGCCAGGCTCCCGGCAACGGATTTATCTTCGGTACCGACGATAAGGGTCGCGACATTCTGTCGCGTATGCTCTACGGTGGTCGTTACTCGCTGATCATCGGCTTTGGTGCCACCGCCATGGCTCTGGTCTGCGGCTCGGTCGTGGGCGCCCTTGCAGCGGTTTCGCGCAAGGCCGTCTCCGAGACGATCATGCGTATCTTGGACATCATCATGTCCATCCCGGGCATCGCCCTCGCGGCCGTCTTCGTCTCCATCCTGGGCAACTCCGTGCCGTCGATCATCTTCGCCATCGGCTTTATGTACACTCCGCAGATTGCCCGTATCGTGCGCGCCAACATCGTGTCCGAGTACGGCGAGGACTATGTTCGCGCGGTCATCGTTTCCGGTGCCAAGGCTCCGTGGATTTTGATCAAGCATGTTCTGCGTAACTGCATCGCCCCGATCATGGTCTTCACCGTTACCCTGGTCGCCGACGCCATCATCTTCGAGGCCTCGCTGACCTTCATCGGCGCTGGTATCCAGGAGCCCACTGCTACCTGGGGCAACATCCTCGCCGACGCCCGCGGCGGCGTGCTCGCCGGCCGTTGGTGGCAGGCGCTGTTCCCGGGCCTGGCCATCATGATCACCTGCCTGGCGCTCAACATCCTCTCCGAGGGCATTACCGACGCTATGGCCGCTGCCCCCTCCGCCGCCCTGGATCCTACCGATTCCTCCAAGCGTCGCGAGGCCGACCTGCTGGTCTCCGACCCCGTTCGCGCCTACAAGGAGCAGGCCCAGTCCCTCTCCGCTCGCCTTGGCGCCCTGCGCGATGTCGAGCTCAAGCGTGACGATCGCCACGTGCCCGACGAGTCCGTTGAGCCGATTCTCTCGGTCCGTGACTTCTGCATCCAGTTTGAGCATCACGGTGATATCAACGTCGTCGACCATGTCAACTTTGACGTTCGTCCTGGTCAGACCATGGGCCTGGTGGGCGAGTCCGGTTGCGGTAAGTCCATCACCACGCTGGCCATCATGGGCCTGACCGACGATGACGAGCATCTTTCCGGCGAGGTTCTTTGGGAGGGCCGTGACCTGCTCAAGATGAGCAAGAAGGAGTGGTTCGGCCTGCGCGGTACCGATATCGCTATGGTCTATCAGGACGCCCTGTCCTCGCTTAATCCCTCCATGCTCATCTCTGCCCAGATGAAGCAGCTCACCAAGCGCGGCGGAACCCGCAGCGCCGAGGAGCTCCTGGAGCTCGTCGGCCTCGATCCCAAGCGCACTCTCGAGAGCTATCCGCACGAGCTTTCCGGCGGCCAGCGTCAGCGTGTCCTGATCGCTATGGCCCTTACCCGCGACCCCAAGCTGGTCATCTGCGACGAGCCCACGACCGCTCTGGACGTTACCGTCCAGAAGCAGGTCATCAAGCTGCTCAACGATCTTCAGGCCAAGCTCGGCTTTGCCATGATCTTCGTTTCGCATGACCTGGCTCTGGTCGCCGAGGTTGCCCATAACATCACGGTTATGTACGCTGGCCAGGTTATCGAGCAGGCACCCACCAAGGAGCTGCTCACCAACCCGATCCACGAGTACACCCGCGGTCTTCTGGGTTCCGTTCTGTCCATCGAGAGCGGTTCGGGTCGCCTGCACCAGGTGCCCGGCGCCGTTCCGAGCCCGCGCGATTTCCCCAAGGGCGATCGCTTCGCGCCCCGCTCGAGCCATCCGCGTATTGGCCTGGACACCCGTCCGGTCTTCAAGCGCGTGCCCGGTACCGAGCACTTCTATTCCGAGCTTCCCGACGAGGTGCTCAAGGCAAATGGTTTGACCCCTCACGCGGAGGTGATGTAGATGAGCGAGACCGCAGTCAACGGCGTCGAGCCGATCATCTTCCTTGATGACGTCCACGTCACCTTTAGGACCCGTACCGGCTCGATTCTGCACCCCAACCTGGTTCACGCCGTCCAGGGTGTAACGATTAAGCTCATGCCCGGTCAGACGATCGGCATCGTCGGCGAGTCCGGTTGCGGTAAGTCCACCACCGCCAACGTCATGTGCGGCCTGCAGGCCCCTACGAGCGGCAAGGTCTACTTTAAGGGCAAGGACGTTACCAAACGTACCGCCGAGGACCGTCGCCACATGGGTCGCGTCATCTCGGTCGTGTTCCAGAACCCGGCCACGGCGCTCAATCCCCGCATGGTCGTTCGCGAGCAGCTGCTCGACCCCATGCGCGTCCACAACCTGGGTACCGAGGCCGAGCAGGAGAAGCGCGTCAAGGAGCTCCTGGAGCTCACCGGTCTGCCCAGCTCCGCCGCCGAGGTTCTTCCCGGTCAGCTTTCGGGCGGCCAGCGTCAGCGCGTCGCAATTGCCCGTGCCCTGTCGCTGAACCCCGATGCCATCATCGCCGACGAGCCCACCTCGGCTCTGGACGTTTCGGTCCGCGCACAGATTCTGAACCTGTTGACCGACCTTAAGAAGGAGCTCGGCCTGGCCATGGTGTTCATCAGCCATGACATCCAGACGGTCCGCTATATCTCTGACGACATCATCGTTATGAATGGTGGCAGGATCGTCGAGCAGGGCGAGGCCAAGCAGGTCTTCCAGCACCCCCAGGACCCCTACACCAAGATGCTGCTCGGCGCTGCGCCGTCGCTGCTGCATCCCAAGCTCGGCGAGTAGCCTCGCTTTCCCTCCCGTGCGCCCGGTTCCCTTGCCGGGCGCACCTCCGTTGCGATTTCGAAAGGTTGGGTTCACGAGCCATGCCAAGTGCTCAGGAGCTACAACATCAATTTGGTGAATACCGAGGCGCCATGCCCCGTCCATCAGATTTCGATCTCTTTTGGAAGGATCGCATGGCCGAGGCCGACGCCGTCGGGCTTGACTATGCGATCGAGACGGCATCGGTCGCCGATGCCGCGACCTGCCAGCTTTTCGACCTCTGGTATACCGGCATGTGTGGCGCGCGCCTGCATGCCAAATACCTTAAACCTGTCTCGGACGAGCCCGTGCCATTGGTACTTCAGTTCCATGGGTATCCGGGTGCAAGCCGCAGCTGGTTTGAGCAGGCGTCGTTTGCGGGCATGGGCATGGCACTCATCGCCCTCGATTGCCCCGGCCAAGGAGGTCCCTCCGAGGACATTGGCGGATTTGAGGGCACAACGGTCGCGGGCCATATCGTCGCCGGTATCGACGGCGACCCGGCCAACCTCTACTATGTCCGCTTGCACCAAGATATTCGCATTCTGTGCCGTATTGTTCGCGAGCTCGAGGGCATCGATCTTTCCCGTGTGTTTGTGAACGGCGCGTCGCAGGGCGGCGGTTTGGGCATTGCGACCTGTGCGCTTAACAGCGAGCTTATCAATCGTGCCGCCATCCTCTATCCCTTCCTGTCAGATTTCCGCCTGGTCTGGGATTTGGATGCCGACGACATTGCCTACGAGGGCCTGCGCTATTGGTCTCGCTGGTTTGACGAGGACTCGACTCGTATTGACGAAGCCTATGCCAAGCTGGCGTACTTCGATTCCAAGAACTTTGCCCCTATGGTCAAATGTCCCGTGCTGTTTGGCACCGGCACAGCCGATATCGTCTGTCCGCCAGCGACGCAGTTTGCGGTCTATAACAACCTGACCTGCGAAAAGCGTCATGAGTTCTTTGAAGGCTTTGGCCACGAGGAGATTCAGGATTTTGACGATCTGATCATTCCGTTTTTCTGCAAGGGAGGGGAGGCTCATGTCTAAGTGCGAGAGCAATGTTGACGAGCTGATTGTCCCCGGGCTCGTGGGAATTCCTGGAACGGTTTCGTCAAGGCTCGCAGAATATCGGGACTGGCGCGGTGATTTCCAAGCAGATGTTTCTGATTTAGAGACATGCGCTTCGAATCTTGAGATTCAAGGCCTGGCCATTACGGCGATTGACTTTGTTAACCCCTGCGCCCGTTACTCGGAGGTCTCCTTTGAGCTCGGTGACGATGCGATTCACGCTCGTTTGATCGAGCCTGTCGGTCGTGCCCGAGTATCTGAGCGCGTGCCGTTGTGCCTGATGTTCCACGACATCGATCGGCCTGTGCGCGGCTGGCATCACATGACGAGATTTGCCGCCATGGGGTATGCCGTCCTCGCGCTGGATGACGATGTTGCTGGTGCGGACGACCTGCAGCGGGGGATTTCTTCGCCCACTTTTGTCGAGCGCGTCCGTTGGGGTTGCGCGCTGGCGAAGGTGGCGCGCAATTTTGATGGCATGGACCCCGACCGCATCTTTGCATGGGGCGAGGGTCTTGGCGGCGGAGTCGCGCTGGCGGTTTCTGCTCTGGACGAGCGGGGTCTCGCCTGCACGGCGATTGCCAATCCAATTCCCGGTGGCCTTGAGGCGCTGTCGTCTCGGGTGCGCGGATCGGTTCTCATGGGCACATCGCTTATGGATGCCGCGAGCGACCCCAAGGGCCAGTTTGCCGTATTCAACGGTCTTGAGTGTGACCGGAGGCATATCATCTATGCCAAATACGCTCACGAGCGCATCAATGCGTTCGAAAACGAAGTCGTCGACTTTTTTAACCAAACGTTCTACTCGTGTTCTTTGGCCTAGACGGCCTGGACACTGCCAACAAGAGTGGGCGGCATAGGGCTGCCCACCAGACAACTAAGGAGATTCTTGTGGCAACTCAGAAATTCACCGGCGTTATCCCTCCCGTCGTTGTTCCCGATACCGAAGACCACCAGCTCGATGTTGCCTCCTTTGAGCGCAGCATCAACCGCATGATCGATGCCGGCGTCGATGGCTTGTTCTTCCTGGGCTCCTCGGGCGAGGTCGTCTTCTCCACCGACGAGCGTCGCCGTCAGATCATCGCCGAGGCCGTCCGCATCGTCGACCACCGCGTTCCCGTTCTGGTCGGCATCATCGACACCGAGACCGAACGCATGATCGAGCACGGTAAGGTCGCTCAGGAGCTGGGCGCCGATGCGCTTGTCGCCACCTGCCCGTTCTATGCCCTGCAGGGCATGACCGAGGTCGAGGAGCACTTCCGCATCCTGCATGAGGAACTCGACCTGCCCATCTTCGCCTACGACATTCCCGTGTGTGTCCACACCAAGCTCCCTTGGAAGCTCCTTGCCAAGCTCGGTGCCGAGGGCGTTCTGGCCGGCGTCAAGGATTCCTCGGGTGATGACATCTCGTTCCGCTACCTCGTTCAGGAGAACGAGAAGAACGGCCATCCGATGAGCATTCTCACCGGTCACGAGGTTGTTGTCGACGGCGCCTACCTCGGTGGCGCCGACGGTTCCGTCCCGGGTCTCGCCAACGTTGAGCCCGAGGGCTACGTACGTCAGTGGAAGGCCGCTCAGGCTGGTGACTGGGCTACCGTCAAGGCCGAGCAGGACCGCCTCAATGAGATTTCGCACATCTGGGATGTCACCTCGGGCGTCCAGGGCTATGCCGGTGGCGTCGGCGCCTTCAAGACCGCTATGAACCTCATGGGCATCTTCGACAGCCCGACCATGCCGCGCCCGGTGAAGGCCATGACCGGCGAGAACGTCGAGGCGATTAAGAAGGTCCTCCAGGACAACGGTCTCCTGTAAAGCTTCCCCGGGCACCCGATCTTGGGGCTCAAGCGGTCGAGCGTGACCCATTAGGTCAACGCCCGACCGCTTTCACCCCAACCTCGGGCACTCGGGAAACCTTTACCAAGCTGCGGCGATAACGCCGCCTTCATTTCCTGTAGTTGTTTTTTATCTCCTAAGGAGAGCGACATGGAGAACAAGTACATTTGCTCCGTTGATATCGGCGGAACTAAGATCGCGACTGCCATCATGGAGTACCCGGCTGACGGTAGTGTGCCCCATCCCGTTTTTGAGGCCGAGGTTCCCACCGAGGCCCAAGAGGGCGGCGAGGCCGTCTTCCAGCGTATCGAGGCGTCCATCAAGGCTGCTCTCGAGGCGAATCCCGATGTCGAGGTCCTTGGCGTCGGCATTGGTGCCGCCGGCGTCGTCGATCCCAAGACGGGCGCCATCGCGTATGCCAACGAGATCATGCCCGGCTGGTCCGGCGTTCAGTTGGGGCCGCGTCTGCGCGAGGACCTTGGTCTCCCCGTTGCCGTTGTGGGCGACGTGCAGGCTCATGCTCTGGGCGAGGCCCACTGGGGCGTCGGCAAGGGCAAGTTCTCCGTCTTGTGCCTGGGCATCGGCACGGGCATCGGCGGCGCATATGTCGAGAACGGCCGCGTGATGCAGGGCTTCCATGGTGCTGCCGGCCATATGGGCCACATCGAGTGCTCGGCTGCCGCCGGCATTCCCTGCGCCTGCGGGCGTTCCGGCCATCTTGAGTCGGTTGCTTCGGGCACTTCCATTGGTCGTATGTACGATGAGCGCTTTGGTCGCGTCGACCCCAGCCGTCCTTCGGTCGGTCGCGATGTGAACGACCTGTGCCGTGCGGGCGACGCAAAGGCGACCGAGGTTATCCATGACGCCGGCTTTGCGCTGGGGGCCAGCTTGGGCTCGCTCGCTAACATCCTGGACCCAGAGGTCATCGTGCTTTCGGGCGGCGTGATTCACCAAGGTCCCGATTGGCGTTCGCAGACGTGGAAGGATTCGGTGCACGAGGGCTATGCCAGCCAGGCGCTCGATCCGCTTCAGGACACGCCGATCCTCATCGGTTCTCTGGAGGGCGATGCTCCGCTCATCGGTGCCGCCGAACACCTTCTTGCATCGTTGAAGTAAACATAACTACCAAGTGCGCCTTCTGAGGTGCCGCAGATTGACGTGAAAGAGGAGCGAAGCGTACTTCGGTACGTGAGCGACGGTTTGAACGTCAAGGTGCGGTGTCTCAGAAGGCTGTTTTGAGAAAGGTTGAGTCGAACATGACCGTTGATCCTTTGATCCAGTCCCTGAAGGGCAAGCTCGTCGTGAGCGTTCAGGCGTATATGGGCGAGCCGCTTCGTACGCCCGAGACCATGGCTCAAATGTCTCGCGCTTGCGAGCTCGGTGGCGCCGCCGCCATTCGCTGCCAGGGCCTTGCCGACATTGCCGCTATTAAGGGTCGCTGTGAGGTTCCTGTTATCGGCCTGTGGAAGGATGGGCACGAGGGCGTTTACATCACGCCGACGCTGCGTCACGCTCGCGCCTGCGTTGCTGCCGGTGCCGATATCGTGGCGATCGACGCCACCGATCGTCCGCGCCCCGATGGCAAGACGGTCGAGGATACCTTCCGCCCGCTGCACGAGGAGGGTGTGCTCCTGATGGCGGATTGTGCCACCATCGAGGACATTCGCCGTGCGGTTGATATGGGCTTCGACCTGGTATCCACCACGCTTTCTCACGGTGTCGCCGCCATCGACTGCACCATGGCCGATGGCCCCGACCTGCCGCTCCTGCGTCAGGCGACCGAGGAATTCCCCGGTCTTCCCATCATCTGCGAGGGCCGCGTGCACACGCCCGAGGAGGCTCGCGCCGCGATCGATGCTGGCGCCTGGGCCGTTGTCGTCGGCACCGCCATCACGCACCCCACGAGTATTACGAGTTGGTTCAAGGCTGCGCTTGAGGCGTAAAACAGGCCTCGTATCCGCTCGGGGCGGTATACTCAATATAGGCAATTGACCGCGCGGGATCCGGGTTGCTGGGTCCCGCGCTTGTTTTCGGGAGGCAACACATGCAAAAGGGAGATGCCATGGATGCGGCGGAGCGCTCGGAGCGCATCCCCGATATCGTCATCATCACCGGAATGTCCGGATCGGGCCGCACACAGGCCATGCACGTGTTCGAGGACATGGGCTATTTTTGCATTGATAACCTGCCTCCGCGTCTCATCGCCCAGCTTGCCGAGCTCGTCGGCATCAATACGGGCGTGGGCAGGCATCTCGCCGTCACCTGCGATTTGCGTAGCCAGGGACTGTTTGATGAGTTGCTCGATGCGGTCGCCGCGCTAGAAGAGCGCGAGATGAGCTGCGACATCGTGTTCCTGGAGGCTTCTGACGAGGTGCTGATTCGTCGCTACAGCGAAAACCGCCGCCGTCATCCCATTGCCAAGCCGGGGGAGACCACGGCCGACGCTATCCAGCGTGAACGTCTGCAGCTGCAGGGCGTTCGCGATCGAGCTGACATGATTATCGATACGAGCCGCTTGCGCACTTCTGCCTTGCGCAACAAGCTACGCATGGCATTTTCCGAGCTGTCCGACCAGCAGCTCATGGACGTCCACGTGTTCTCGTTTGGTTTTAAGCACGGCATGCCCGTCGAGGCGGACATTATGATCGACGTCCGCTTCCTGCCCAATCCGTTCTACGATCCCGAGATGCGCACGATGACCGGTCTCGATAAAAAGGTCTCCGATTTTGTTCTGGACCATCCCAAGACGCAGGAGTTTTGGAAGGCTTGGACACAGCTGCTCGATACGGTGATGCCGGGCTATATCGCGGAGGGTAAGCCGCAGCTTTCTATCGCCATCGGCTGCACGGGCGGCCAGCACCGCAGCGTTGCCATTGCCGAGGCCACGGCCCGTTACCTGGAAGGCGCTCAGTATCATGTGAGCATTTCCCACCGCGACCTGTCGCGCGCCAACACGAAGGCATAGGCCTGCATGTCGTTTACCGCTGAGGTGCGCGACGAGCTTGCGCGCTGCGAACCCGAATGTGAATACTGCGACTTGTCGACGCTTGCCGCCCTCACGCGCGTGAGCGGTACGCTCTCGCTTGCCGGCTCTGGGCGGTATCGTTTGACGGTTGCGACTGAGACGGGAGCCGTCGCGCGCACGATGATCACGCTGACGCATCGTATCCTTAAGCTCAAAACGGAGTTCACCGTCCGCAAATCTGTCTTGCATAAGGTTCGAAACTACCTCATCACCTTGCCTGATCAGCCAGACCTGGATAAGGCCTTGGTTCTGCTGGGTATCCTCGACCGTAGGGGAGGACTTGTCGCCGGCGTACCCCGACATATCGTTGCCCGTCCTTGCTGTAGACTTGCCTATATCCGCGGCGCGCTCATCGCGGGCGGCTTCGTGGCCGATCCACGCGGCGATTTTCATTTGGAGATCGCTGTGCAGGGCGAGCAATATGCCAAGGGACTTTGCGATCTGTTGGAGCAGATTGGGGTCCATGCTCGTGTTAATGCACGGCGGGGGTCATATGCCGTGTACATTAAGAGCGCCGAGGAAATCGAGCATCTATTAAAGCTGATTGGTGCCAAGCGCAGCGTTGCCGAGATTGAGGAGGCGCGCGCGGTCAAGTTGGTTAAGAACGATGTGAACCGTCGCGTGAATGCCGAGCTCGCCAACCAGACCAGAAGCGCCGGTGCTGCCCAACATCAGCTTGCGCTTATCGATGAGCTCGAGCAGCGTGGCCTTCGCGATGCGCTTCCGGATGCCTTGGCGGTCTTTTGCGACCTGCGCGAGCGCTATCCTGATCTGTCGCTGCGTGATTTGGGGGAGATGGCTGACCCTCCCTTGTCGAAGTCAGCCCTCTACCATCGTGTTTTACGGCTTGAAAAGCTCATTGAAGCAAACAGGTAGTTTGAAGTAACGACTTATATATGGATTTAGCTGCTATTTTAGTATTTAAAACGTTTTAACGTAAATTTGATTTTCAATTTCGAGCATTCTCGTGAAATTCAAGTCAAAAAAAAGGTATATTAGGCGAGTGGTTAGTTTGTGGGCCTCAACGGCGGGCGCTGTAGCTCGCGGGGGCCTTACGAAAGGAGACACAATGGCAGTAAAGGTTGCTATTAACGGCTTCGGTCGCATCGGTCGTCTGGCTTTCCGTCAGATGTTCGGTCATGAGGGCTCCGAGATCGTCGCTATCAACGACCTCACCTCTCCCGATATGCTCGCTTACCTGCTGAAGTACGACTCCACGCAGGGCAACTACGCTCGCGATCACGAGGTCGTTGCTGGCGAGGATTCCATCACCGTTGACGGCAAGGAGATCAAGATCTACAAGGAGGCCGACGCTAACAACCTGCCTTGGGGCGACCTTGACGTCGACGTCGTTCTCGAGTGCACCGGCTTCTACACCAGCAAGGCTAAGGCTCAGGCCCACATCAACGCTGGCGCCAAGAAGGTCGTCATCTCCGCTCCGGCCGGCAGCGATCTGCCCACCATCGTGTACAACGTCAACCATGAGACGCTGACCGCTGAGGACAACATCATCTCCGCTGCTTCCTGCACCACCAACTGCCTCGCCCCGATGGCCAAGGGTCTGAACGACTTCGCTCCCATCGTGTCCGGCATCATGACCACCATCCACGCCTTCACCGGCGACCAGATGCCGCTCGACGGCCCGCAGCGCAAGGGCAACTTCCGTCGCTCCCGCGCCTGCTCCGAGAACATCGTCCCGAACACCACGGGCGCTGCCAAGGCCATCGGCCTGGTTCTCCCCGAGCTCAACGGCAAGCTCATCGGTGCCGCCCAGCGCGTCCCGACGCCGACCGGCTCGCTGACCAACCTCTACGCCGTCGTTGACAAGAAGGTCACCGTCGACGAGGTCAACGCTGCCATGAAGGCCTACGCCGAGACCATCCCCGAGACCTTCGCCTACAACGAGGACCAGATCGTCTCCCGCGACATCGTCGGCGAGACCCACGGCTCCATCTTCGACGCCACTCAGACCATGTGCTCTGACCTCGGCAACGGCCAGACCCTCGTTCAGGTCACCTCTTGGTACGACAACGAGAACTCCTACACCTCTCAGATGGTCCGCACCATCAAGTACTTCGAGAAGTTCGTTGCTTAATTTAGCTTTTAGCGAATAGCTCGTTGAGCGTCTAAAGAAGGGCGCGGCCTTATAGGGCTTACACCCTAGGGTCGCGCCCTTTTTATAAGAAATCGTCTGCCGTAATGGGAGGCAGACACGTACGAAAGGTAGAAGCAAACATGGCCTTTACCAAGAAGACCGTCCGCGACATCGATGTCGACGGAAAGCGCGTTCTCGTCCGCGTTGACTTTAACGTGCCTATCAAGGATGGCGTCGTTGGCGACACCACCCGTATCAAGGCTGCCCTGCCCACCATCAACTACCTCGTTGAGCACAACGCTCGCGTCATCCTCATGAGCCATCTCGGCCGTCCCGAGGGCACCGGCTTCCAGCCCGAGCTGTCCCTCGAGCCCGTCGCCAAGAAGCTCGCTGAGCTCTCTGGTCTCGACGTTGCCTTTGTCGCCGACACTTACGGCGAGAAGGCTGCCGAGGCTGTCGCTGCCGTCGAGCCGGGCAAGGTTCTCGTTCTCGAGAACGTCCGCTTCGATAAGCGTGAGAAGAAGAACGATCCCGAGATCGCCAAGAAGCTCGCTTCCTATGGTGACGTCTTCGTTCTCGATGCCTTCGGCACCGCTCACCGCGCCCAGGGTTCCGTCGTGGGCCCCGCCGCTTATCTGCCCGCCGTCGCCGGCTTCCTGCTCGAGAAGGAGGTCGACACGCTGACCGGCATCTTCGCCGAGCCCGAGCGTCCCTTCGTCGCCATCGTCGGTGGTTCCAAGGTTTCCTCCAAGATCGGCGTTCTCGATCACCTCATCGACTCCGCTGACACCCTGATCATCGGTGGCGGCATGGCCTACACCTTCTTCCTGGCTCAGGGCCTGTCCGTTGGCCAGTCCCTCAAGGAAGAGGACTGGGTCGAGCGCGCCGGCGAGATGCTCAAGAAGGCCGAGGAGAAGGGTGTCAAGATCCTGCTCCCCATCGACAACCGTGTTGCCGATCACTTTGGCGAGGACGCTGTCCCCGAGGTTGTTGCTTCCGACGCTATCCCCGACGATCGTGAGGGTATGGACATCGGTCCCAAGACCGAGGAGCTCTATGCCGAGGCTGTCAAGGGCGCCAAGACCGTGTTCTGGAACGGCCCCATGGGCGTCTTCGAGTTTGACAACTTTGCTCACGGCACCCAGGCTATCGCCGAGGCTCTCGCCGAGGCTGACTGCACCTCGATCATCGGCGGTGGTGACTCTGTCGCAGCTGTCAACAAGTTCAACCTGGCCGACAAGATGAGCTGGATCTCCACCGGTGGTGGCGCTTCCATGGAGCTCGTCGAGGGTAAGGCCCTGCCCGGAGTGGAGGCGCTTCTCGATGCCTAATCGCACCCTTCTTATCGCTGGTAACTGGAAGATGAACAACGACGTCGCCGAGGCCGCCAAGCTCGCCGACGAGCTGGCTCAGGCTCTGCCCGAGGTTCCGGCTGGCGTCGAGGTGCTCGTCTGCCCTCCGACCATCGACATCACCACGGTTCATGACCGCATTCAGGCTGCCCCCATCGCCCTCGGTGCACAGAACGTGTACTGGGAGGCCAAGGGTGCCTTCACCGGTGAGTCTTCTTGCGACATGCTCAAGTCCGCTGGCTGCACCTACTGCATCATCGGTCACTCCGAGCGTCGTGACTACTTCCACGAGACCGACGAGGACCAGAACAAGAAGGCTAAGGCTCTCGTTGCCGCCGGTCTTGTTCCCGTCTTCTGCTGCGGCGAGTCCCTCGAGGTCCGCGAGGCTGGCACCTATGTCGAGCACGTCGTGAACCAGGTCAAGGCTGGCCTTGCTGGCCTTGAGATCACCTGCCCCAAGCAGGTCGTCGTCGCCTACGAGCCCATCTGGGCCATCGGCACCGGCAAGACCGCTACCGCCGAGGACGCTCAGGAGGTCTGCGGCGCTATCCGTGAGACCCTCAAGGAGATGTTCGGCGAGGAGCTCGCCAACGGCATCCGCGTTCTCTACGGCGGTTCCGCCAAGCCCGGCAACATTGCCGAGCTCGTCGCCAAGCCCGACGTTGACGGCGCCCTCGTGGGCGGCGCTTCGCTCAAGGCTGCCGACTTCGCCTCTATGGTCGTCAAGGCAGGCGAGTAGGACATATGGCACAGCGTCATCTTCCTGCACTCCTGATCATCATGGATGGTTGCGGCCTTGCTCCGGCCGATGGCGAGAACGCCGTCGCCGCAGCCAAGACGCCCTTCCTTGATAGCCTGTACGAGAAGTACCCCCACACCACGCTCGGCGCTTCGGGCGAGGACGTGGGTCTTCCCGATGGCCAGATGGGTAACTCCGAGGTGGGTCACCTCAACATCGGTGCCGGACGCATCGTGTTCCAGGAGCTTTCGCGCATCAACAACGCCATCAAGGACGGCTCCATCGCCAAGAACGAGGTTTTTGTCAAGGCTATGGACGACGTCAAGGCTGACGGCAAGACCCTCCACCTCATGGGCCTTATGAGCCCTGGCGGTGTTCATTCTCATATGAACCACGTTGAGGCTCTGGTCAAGATGGCTGCCCAGCATGGCGTCAAGACCGTTCGTGTACACGCCTTTATGGACGGCCGCGACGTCGACCCGCAGTCCGGTGCCGGTTACATGAGTGAGTTCTGCGCCTTCTTGGCTAAGATCTCCGAGGAGACCGGTTGCGACGCACGCGTTGCCACCGTCTCGGGCCGTTATTGGGCCATGGACCGCGATAATCGTTGGGAGCGCATCCAGCGCGCCTACGACGTCATGGTCAACGCGTCCGATGCTGATACCGACCCCGTTGCCGGTATCAAGGCCTACTACGAGAAGGATCCGCGCGGCGACGAGTTCGTCGAGCCCTTCGCTGCCCACAACGAGGGCATCCACGAGGGCGACGCGGCCATCTTCTTCAACTTCCGTCCCGACCGCGCTCGTCAGATGACCCGCGTGTTCACGGACAAGGAGTTCGACGGCTTTGAGCGCGAGCAAATCAAGCTCTCGCACTTTGTGACGATGACCGAGTACGATCCGACGTTTGACGTCGAGGTCGCCTTCCCCAAGACGTTCCCCGAGAACGTCCTGGCCGACGTTATCGCCGCCAATGGCCTGAAGCAGCTGCACACCGCCGAGACCGAGAAGTACGCCCACGTGACGTTCTTCCTCAACGGCGGCATCGAGGAGCCCAAGGAGGGCGAGGAGCGCGTGCTCGTCGCTTCCCCCAAGGTCGCTACCTACGATCTGCAGCCCGAGATGAGCGCTCCCGAGGTGACCGAGAAGCTTGTCGCCGCCATCAACGAGGATCGCGCTGATTTCTACATCGTGAACTTCGCGAACTGCGACATGGTTGGTCACACAGGTGTCTTCGACGCCGCCGTTAAGGCCGTCGAGGCTGTTGACGATGCCCTGTCCAAGGTTGTCCCGGCGATTCTCGCCAAGGGCGGCTTTGCACTGATTACCGCCGACCACGGCAACGCCGATCACATGTTTGACGTTGCTTCCGACGGTTCCAAGCATCCGTTTACGGCTCACACCACCAACCGCGTGCCGTTCATCATCGTTGATGAGAAGGCCAAGCTCACCGGTATCGAGGACGGACGTCTTTCCGATATCGCTCCGACCATGCTCACCATGGCTGGTATTGAGCCTTCCGCCGAGATGACGGGCCGCGTGCTCGCCACCGAGGCCTAATAGAAAACAAATACCGTTTTCTAGTAAGGGGGTTGTCCACAACCGGACAACCCCCTTTTTGGTATTTCTGCCATTTCCACCCCGTCCTTGAGTGGCAGGTAGGGGAGAGCGGCGGATTGTGGTACAGTACTGGAGTTTGAACTGTTCTATTAAGGAGCTTATCTATGGGTCCGTTCCAGATTCTTCTGTTTGTCGTTTGGGCTGTCTCTGCCGTGGCGCTGACGATTCTCGTCCTGATGCATTCCGGTAAGGGCACCGGCGTTTCGGATATGATCGCTAGCTCGCTGTATAACTCCAGCTCTGCCACGGGCGTCATGGAGCAGAACCTTGATCGCCTGACGGTAATTATGGCCGTCGTGTTTGCCGTGTGCGTCGTCCTGTGCATGTTCTTCTTCCCGCAGGGCATCGTCGGCTTCTAAGCACGAGCCGCATAAAATAATTGAAAAGGGTTCCGTATGTGCGGGACCCTTTTTGTTTACATATTTGTAACAGAGTCAAAATATCCCCACATACTTCGCCCAACTAAAGAAATTCTTGACCGTTGACCGGAATTAGCCCCAAATCGTGCATAAAATGCGCTACTGTATTGCGAAACGTTGGTCCGTTGTGCATAACCAGCCATAGCAACGGGCGGCGTTTTAATGGTTCGGATCGGATTGTCTCGACATGTGTCCGACTGAACATTTCTTTGTCCTATCTCATAAGGAGGATGGCATGGCTGATTCTATGTTCCACCAGCCCGTTATGGGTCGTCGCGCCTTCGTTGGCGGTACCCTTGCTGCGAGCTCCATGGCTTTTCTTGCCGCATGCGGCAAGAAGGGCGGCGACGCTTCCGGTTCTGAGTCCGGTTCGACGCTGAACTTCTACATTAACAACCCGGTCTGCATCGACCCCTACAACGTCCAGGAGGACCAGGGCACTCAGGTCGAGTATCAGCTCTTTGACGCTCTGACCTCTTACGACGCCGAGAAGGGCAAGATCGTCCCGCTGGCTTGCGAGTCCTTTGAGTCCAACGACGACGCCACCGAGTTTACCTTCAAGATCAAGAAGGCCAAGTTCCACAACGGTGACGACGTTACCTCCAAGTCCTTCAAGCTCGGTTGGGAGCGTCTGGTCAACACCAAGTCGGCCATCGCTACCGAGTACGGCCCTTCCGAGGTCTCCTATCACCTTTCCATGGTCGAGGGCTATGACGACCTGCTTGCCGGTAACGCTACCGAGCTCAGCGGTGTTACGTGCCCCGACGATGAGACCCTCGTCGTCAAGCTGTCTTCCGCTTACGCTGACTTCCCTTTCGTCGCCTCTCATCCGGCTCTGGCCCCGGTTCCCGAGTGCGCCGAGTCCGATGTCAAGAGCTTCTATCTTGCCCCGGTCGGTAACGGCCCGTTCATGATGGACGGCAAGTGGGAGGATGGCCAGGAGATCAACGTCAAGAAGTTTGACGATTACTATGGCGACAAGGCCAAGATCGATGGCATCCACTTCCAGGTCATCAAGGACATGGAGACCGCTTACAAGGAGTTCCAGGCCGGTAACCTCGACGTCTGCGACGTTCCCGTTGCTCAGATCGACGCCGCCAAGAAGGATCGCGGTGTGTCCAAGGACGGCTACACCATGGGTGACGGCGAGCGCATGCTGCTCGGTGCCGAGCCTTCCACCTACTACCTGACCTGCAACAACACGGCCGAGCCGTTCAACAACGCTGACCTGCGCAGGGGTATCTCCCTGGCCATTAACCGTGAGGCCATCTGCAAGACCATCTTCAAGGGTACCCGTACCCCCGCCGACGGCATTGTTCCTCCGGGCATCGATGGCTACAAGGAGGGCGCATGGGAGTTCTGCGCCTACGACGTCGACAAGGCTAACGAGTACCTCGACAAGGTTGCTCCTGCCGGCACTAACGGCGATCGTGGCATTAACGTGACCCTGTCTTACAACCAGGACGGTGGCCACAAGGAGATTATGGAATCCATCATCGGCGACCTCGCCAAGGTTGGCGTTACCGCTGTCTCCGATACTCCCGAGTGGTCTGCCCTGCTCGAGCAGTATCAGAACTTCAACTATCAGTTCGGTCGTCTGGGCTGGATTGCCGACTACCCGATCATGGACAACTTCCTGTATCCGCTGTTCCACTCCGACTCCCTCGGTGGCGACAACCGCTCTGGTTACAACAACCCCGAGTTCGACGCCAAGGTCGACGAGGCTCGTACCACGGTTGACGACGAAGAGCGCGTCGCTAAGATGCAGGAGGCCGACGCTATGGTCGCTGCCGACTGCCCGGTCATCCCGGTGATGTTCTACACGCACACCATCGCCGGCTCCGATCGCATCAAGCACCTCTATGTCGATCCGCAGAAGCACGCCGAGCTGGGTACCGCTGAGCTCGCCTAAGAGTTTGCAGCTTCCGTGAGGGTCAAGTATTTACGTAGACCTCATGGGAAACATACAGTTCTCCCTAACCTGGGGTAAACTGGCTGATGGTAATTTTGGGATGCCGGTCTGGCGATCGGCATCCCATTTAGGTTAATCCCTAGATAGGGGAGTGGTATGGGTAAGTACATCGTTAAACGTGTGCTTCAGTTCATCCCGGTGTTTTTGGGCGTTACGCTGATTCTGTTCGCCCTCCAGAATATCGTGCCGGGAGATCCGATCAAGCTGATCGGTGGAGACAAGGCTCTGTCCCCCGAGGTGGAGCTTCAGCTTCGCGTTCGCTATCACCTGGTCCAGACGGACGAGGACGGCAACGCGATCCTTGACGAGAACGGCGACCCCGTTCAAACGTCGCTCGTGGACCGTTACTTGTATTACATGAACGGCCTGCTTCATGGCGATCTGGGCAATTCGTATCAGCGCAAGCTGCCGGTTACGGAAATCTTTGCCCAGAAGTATCCGTATACGGTCAAACTTGCCGCGTGCGCCATCGTGCTCGAGGCAATCATGGGTATCGGTGCGGGTATCATTTCGGCGGTAAAGCGTTATTCCTTCTGGGATATTTTGGTAACGCTCACCACGTCGATCCTCGTTGCGGTCCCGGCCTTTTGGCTCGGTATGTTGCTGCAGCTGTTCTTTGGCGTCATCCTCAAGGACGCCACGGGCGGTGCATTCTCCATGCCGATCTCGGGTGCCGGCGGTTCCAGCTCTCAGTATCAGGATTGGATGCACTATGTGCTTCCGACCATTACGCTGGCTTCGGTTTCGACCGCTTATGCCGCCCGCATTATGCGCTCGCAGCTGCTTGACGTCATGAACCAGGATTACATCCGCACGGCAAAGGCCAAGGGTCTCTCCAATCGCGCGATCATCATCAAGCATGCGCTTAAGAATGCACTCATCCCCGTCGTTACCTATATTGGTGTCGACTTTGGTGGCATGCTTTCGGGCGCCATCCTGACCGAGACGGTCTTTAACTGGCCCGGTATCGGCTATGAGGTCTATCGCGCCATTAGCATGCGTGACTGGCCCATCGTTATGGGCGGCGTTACGCTCATCGTTGTCGTCGTCATGGTGATCAATCTGCTCGTCGACATTAGCTATGCATTCCTCGACCCGCGCATCCGCCTTGGCGGTCCGTCGGATAAGGCCTAAGGGAGGTACGTCTCATGCAGGAAACTGATTCTCAGTCTCAGGAGCAGGCTACCGCCACCAAGGTCGCATCTGCTCCCGCCAAGTCCCGCACGCTGTGGGGCGACGCTTTTAAGCGTCTTCGTAAGAACAAGCTCGCCGTTATCGGTGTCTGCTGGATCATCATCGTCGTTGTGGTTGCCCTGACCGCAGATCTGTGGGCTAAGCCCTGGCTCGGTTCTCCGACGGCTTCCGACTCGACCACTATGGCCGAGACGTCGCTGCTGGCTCCGTGTGCAGAGCATCCGTTTGGCACCGACGCCCTTGGTCGTGACATTCTTGTCCGCGTTATCTACGGTGCGCGCGTTTCGCTGTCCGTCGGAATTATGGCCACCGCGATCTCCACGCTGATTGGTCTGGTCATGGGTGCTCTGGCCGGTTTCTACGGCGGCATCTGGGATACGATCATCATGCGCTGTGCGGACATCTTCCTGGCGTTCCCGTACGTGCTGTTCGTTGTCGCCATGATCGCCGTTATCGGCCGTGGTCTTCAGAACGTCTTTATCGCCATCGGTATTCTCGGCTGGCCTTCGATTGCGCGCGTCTTCCGCTCTGCGATCTTGACCGTCAAGGAAAACGACTATGTTGATGCTGCGCGCGCGATGGGTGCATCTGATGCTCGTATCGTTGTACGTCACATCTTCCCGAACTCCGTCGCCTCCATCGTGGTCTACGCGACCATGAACATTGGTGGCGCCATTCTGACCGAGTCCGCTCTGTCCTTCCTCGGCATGGGCGTTATTCCGCCTACGCCTTCGTGGGGCTCCATGATTCAGGACGGTCAGCAGTATCTTCTGACTGCTCCCTGGATGATGATCATGCCCGGTCTGGCAATTCTCTCGACGGTGCTCGCCTTCACCCTGCTGGGTGACGGTCTGCGCGACGCCCTCGACGTCAAGATGAAGGACGCATAAGGATGAAGAAGAACAAGAACTATGTGGACCTGAAGGACCAGCCTGTTCCCGAGGGCCAGCATCTGCTCGAGGTCGATGACCTTAAGATGTATTTCCACACCGAGGACGGCGTTGTTCGCGCTGTCGACGGTGTCTCCTACACGCTCGATCGCGGCGAGACCCTGGGCGTCGTCGGTGAGTCCGGCTCCGGTAAGTCCGTGACCGCCATGACCATCATGGGTCTTATCTCGATGCCTCCGGGAAAGATCGAGGGCGGCGACGTTCGCTATCGCGGTCGTTCTATCCTCGAGATGACCGAGGAGGAGATGCAGCACATTCGCGGCAACGACATCGCGATGATCTTCCAGGATCCTATGACCTCCTTGAACCCGGTCTATAAGATCGGCAAGCAGGTGGGCGAGGGCCTTCGTCTGCACCGTGGCTACTCCAAGCAGGAGGCGCTCAAGCGCGCTACCGAGCTTTTGGACCTCGTGGGTATCCCCGAGCCCGAGAAGCGCGTCAATGAGTACCCGCACCAGTTCTCCGGCGGTATGCGTCAGCGTGTCATGATCGCTATGGCTCTTGCCTGCGATCCCGATATCCTGATTGCCGACGAGCCCACGACGGCTCTGGACGTTACCATTCAGGCTCAGATTATCGAGCTCATGCAGGAAATGCAGGAGAAGAACGGTAACGCCATCATCATGATTACCCATGACCTGGGCGTCGTTGCCGATATGGCCGACAAGATCATGGTTATGTACGCCGGCCGTCCCGTCGAGTTCGGTACTGCTGAGGAAATCTTCTACGAGAGCCGCCATCCCTACACCTGGGGCCTTATCCGCTCCATCCCGGAGCAGGCCATCGAAGAGAAGAAGCCGCTTACGCCGATTCACGGCAACCCGCCTTCGCTCATGAACCTGCCTGAGGGCTGCGTCTTCTCTCCTCGTTGCCCCTATGCGACGGACAAGTGCCGCAAGCAGCGCCCCGAGCGCGTTGTCACCGAGTCTGGTCATTACTCTGCGTGCCACTACTCCGGCGACCCCGAGTTCCTCAAGAACGCTCCTGAGACGTCCCGTACGCGCAAGGATTCCAAGAAGGGAGGCGAGGCGTAATGGCAGATACCAACGAGCGTACTCCGCTGCTGAAGGTCGAGCACCTCTCTAAGGAGTTCCCCGCTGAGTCCGGCATGTTCGCCAAGCGCTTCTCCAAGCGTGTTGTCTCTGCAGTAAATGACATTTCGTTCGAGATTTATCCGGGCGAGACCTTTGGTCTGGTTGGTGAGTCTGGTTGCGGTAAGTCCACGACGGGTCGCACCATCATGCGCCTGACCAAGCCGACCGCCGGTAAGGTGTTCTTCCAGGGTAAAGATGTTGCCGAGATGAGCAAGCATGAGATCAAGGACATGCGTCGCGAGATGCAGTTCATCTTCCAGGATCCCTATGCTTCGCTCAATCCCCGTATGACCATCGGCGAGATCGTCTCCGAGCCCATGACCATTCATGGCGTGGGTACCAAGGAGGAGCGTATCGAGCGCGTCCGCGAGCTGCTGGACGTCGTCGGTCTGAATCCCGAGCACATCAACCGTTATCCGCACGAGTTCTCGGGCGGCCAGCGCCAGCGTGTCGGCATCGCCCGCGCGTTCGCTCTGAAGCCCAAGCTGATTATCTGCGACGAGCCTGTCTCCGCACTTGACGTATCCATTCAGGCCCAGGTTCTGAACCTTCTTAAGGAGCTCCAGGACAAGTTCGGTACCGCGTATCTGTTTATCGCTCACGACCTGTCCGTCGTGCAGCACATTTCCGATCGCGTTGCCGTTATGTATCTGGGTAAGATGGTTGAGGTTTCGGACTGGAAGACGCTCTACAGCGAGCCTCACCATCCGTACACGCAGTCGCTGCTGTCTGCCGTGCCGGTTCCCGATCCTGATATCCAGAAGACCCGCAAGCGCATCATCCTCGCTGGCGATCCGCCGTCGCCGCTGGATCCGCCGACCGGTTGCCGTTTCCACACTCGCTGCCCGATCGCTCAGGGTATCTGCTCTGAGAAGCTTCCCGAGTTTAAGGAAGTTGCACCTGGTCACTGCTGCGCGTGCCACTTCGCGGAGCCGTTCCCGATCAAGGAATCGCACATCGACTTGTAGCCGGTTGTTATCGTCCGGGCCCGCCCTGAAGTTACTTTTCAGAACGTCCTCGGACATGCAAGAAACCCCCGCTGCGCACTTCGTGCGGCGGGGGTTTCTTGCGTCCTGACGCTCCTATTTGGCAAGGTGTTTTTTAGAATCCATTTTGCGCTC
>CABSYR010000021.1:0-36875 GCA_902481895.1 uncultured Collinsella sp.
GGAGATGTGTATAAGAGACAGATTTCGCAACCGAGGTCTTCTGCCCCGGCCCGCTTCTGCACCAGCTGTCGACCTATCTCCCCTACGGCGCCGATACCCTCGGCATTGTCGGCGAGTACTACTGGATCGCCCGCGAGCGCGGTACCATCGAGGCCGCGCGAAACCGCGCAAGCTTCCCCCTGCGCTACACGCAGGCCGGCGAGCGCCACGAAGTCACCGTGCGCATTCGCCGCAACACCACCGGTGGCCTCGGATCCACCTGGGCCATCGATAAAGTCGAAGAACCCGAGCAGTAACGACAAACGACTCAAATCCAAATCAGGATTTGAGCCGTTTTTATTTGTTGATGTTGCGTAACCAACAGCGAGCGGGCCGCAAGTGCCCCAGGTTGCCGTGAAAGAGGAGCGACGCGTACTTCGGTACGCGAGCGACGGCTTGAACGGCAAGATGGGGTGCTTGCGACCCGCGCAGCGTCGAGCAGTTACGCGGTTTGGAAAACCGCGTAACGATCTAGTCGCGCGTCAGCTTACGGTGAATACGATGCGGCTGGGCTGCGTCCTCGCCAAGGCGCTCGATGCGGTTGGCCTGATAGGCCTCGAAGTTGCCCTCAAACCAATACCAGTTGCCCGGATTCTCGTCGGTGCCCTCCCACGCCAGAATGTGCGTGGCGACGCGGTCCAGGAACATACGGTCGTGGCTAATGACCACCGAGCAGCCCGGGAACTCGAGCAGCGCCGCTTCGAGCGAGGACAACGTCTCGACGTCGAGGTCATTCGTGGGCTCGTCGAGGAGCAGCAGGTTGCCGCCCTGCTTGAGCGTAAGCGCCAAGTTCAGACGGTTGCGCTCGCCACCGGAGAGTATGCCGGCGCGCTTCTGCTGGTCCTGGCCTTTAAAGCCAAAGCTCGCCACATAAGCACGGCTCGGAACCTCGGTCTCACCGACCATCATGTGGTCCAGGCCATCCGAGACGACCTCCCACAGGTTCTTATCGGGGTCGATGCCGGAACGGTTCTGATCGACATAGGAGATCTTGACGGTCTCGCCCACCTCGAGCTCGCCCGAAGTCAGCGGCTCCAGGCCCACGATGGTCTTGAACAGCGTGGTCTTGCCCACACCGTTGGGGCCGATGACACCCACGATACCGTTGCGCGGCAGGGTGAACGATAGGTCGTCGATGAGCACACGGCCATCGAGCTCCTTGTGCAGGTGATGAGCCTCGAGCACCTTGTTGCCCAGACGCGGGCCCACGGGGATGCGGATGTCGGTCCAGTCGAGCTTCTGGCTTGCGCGGGCCTCGGCCTCCATCTCCTCGTAACGAGCCAGACGGGCCTTGTTCTTGGCCTGGCGAGCCTTGGGCGAGCTGCGTACCCACTCGAGCTCGGCCTCCATGCGCTTGGCGAGCTTGGCGTCGCGGTTGCCCTGCGCCTCGATACGGGCGGCCTTGGTCTCCAGATACGTGGAGTAGTTGCCCTTGTAGGGATAAAGGTGACCGCGGTCGACCTCGCAGATCCACTCGGCAACGTTATCCAGGAAGTAGCGATCGTGCGTGACGGCAAGCACCGCGCCCTGGTAGTTGTGCAGGAAGTGCTCGAGCCACAGGATCGACTCAGCGTCCAGGTGGTTCGTGGGCTCGTCGAGCAGCAGCAGGTCGGGAGCCTCGAGCAGCAGCTTGCACAGGGCCACGCGACGGCGCTCGCCGCCGGAAAGCACGTTGACCGGCATGTCGGAATCGGGCAGCTGCAGGGCGTCCATGGCCTGGCCGAGCTTGGAATCGATATCCCAGCCGTCGGCGGCGTCAATCTCGTCCTGGAGCTTGCCCATCTCGGCCATGAGGGCGTCCATGTCGCAATCCGGGTCGCACATCTCCTCGCCGATCTTGTTGAAGCGATCGACCTTGGCGATCATGTCGCCAAATGCCATGCGCACGTTCTCGATGACGGTCTTGTCGTCGTCGAGCGGCGGCTCCTGCTGCAGGATGCCCACGGTGTAGCCGGGGGTAAGCCTAGCATCGCCGTTGGAGACCTCCTCGATGCCGGCCATGATCTTGAGCAGGGTCGACTTGCCCATACCGTTGGGGCCCACGACGCCGATCTTGGCACCGGGGTAGAAGCTCAGGGTCACGTCGTCAAGGATTACCTTGTCGCCATGGGCCTTGCGAGCCTGATACATCTGGTAGATAAACTCCGCCATTTGCCTGTTTTATCCTTTCTACCTGCTGTTTCCCTATTTTTGTTTCGCTTTAATGGAAACAAAATGAGGGAACCAGCTCTGAAACGTAACGAAAAAGGGGCATGGTTGCCCACACCCCCTAATACTACCTGGGAAAAGTCCCCCGGAACATACTATGAACTGCGTACGCTAGTTTTCCGCAACCTTAACGAGCGGCTCGCTGCGATTTGCGCCACAACAGATACGAGTAGAGGTAGACGGCTCCAACCGAACCAAACGCCAGAACCGCAATCACCGCGGCGACGACTTCACTCGAAAGCACGCTGCCTGCCACGCCCATCACAATCAGGCCAATACCCAGCACCATAAAGCAGGCGCCGCCAAAACGCTGCGTACGGCGCCAGTTCTCGGGATCGGCAAGCGCCCAAGGTGTCTTGATACCGAGCGTATAGTTCTGCTTCACACGCGGCAAGTAGTTGCCTACGCCGATGAACAGCAAACCGACAACACCGGAAATCAGCACGTTGACCGAACCGACCGCCGGCACCACGCCCCAGACCGTAAGCTCTCCCAGCCAGCTTATGGCGCACATGAACAAGGTGAAGGCGATTACGAAGCCCTGGTAGAACTTGCCCGAGGTTCGATATGCCTCACCTTTGGGGTCGATGCGCGGCACCATGCAGAACATTGCGAGAAGCGCCAGAGGCAGCACGCCGAGCGCGGAGGCCATCCAACTAGGACCCCAACCGTCGACGGCGCCGTTCGCGCCCCAGTGCGTGGGAATCTGTGCAGGCAGGCTCGGCATCACCATGAGGTGCGCTACAACATTAATAGCGCAGACCACAACAAGCATGGCCCACACGCGCGACGATACCCCCGTGGCGTGAATGCCCTTGTTTTCGTTATTCATCCTTATCACCTTCCGTGTTTGTAAAGCCCATAAACCAACCGATCAAGTCCTGCATGACGGTGGTGTTTAAGCTGTAAACGATGTTTTGGCCATGACGTTCGTCGGTCACCAACCCGGCGTTTTTGAGCGTCGCCAAGTGATGGCTCAACGACGGCTTGCTGATGTCAAAATGCTCGGCAAGCTCCCCGGCCGTGCAATTGCCCTCGCGCAGCAGTTCCAAAATGTGACGCCGTGTAGGATCGGCCAGCGCCTTAAAACCCTCTCCCGGCATAAGACCTCCTCTCATCATCTCTCATGACGTGCACACTATACTCAATATTTAGATGTTTGTCTAACTATCTAATCGCAATGCTTCAAACCACATCAAAGCAAACGCCATCGCAACCTATGGGCGATTACCTATAATGGCGATAGCTAAAACACGACCTGCTTCCCCATCGGAGGATATTTATGACCGAAACCACAGCCGCAACTCCCATCGAGACACGCGACACCAAGCTCGAGATTATCATGGGCCGCGAGGCACTCGATAAGCTCGCCGATGCTACGGTGCTAGTGCTCGGCTGCGGAGGCGTGGGCTCCAACTGCTGCGAGGCACTCGCCCGCGGCGGCATCGGTCATTTCGTCATTCTGGATAAGGACATCATCGCGCCCAGCAATATCAATCGCCAGGCCATCGCCTTTCACAGCACCGTCGGCAAGCGCAAAGTCGACGTCATGGAGGCTATGATTCACGACATCAACCCTACCGCTACCGTCATCAAGCGCACCGAATACCTGCTGAGCGACAACATCGATGATTTCTTCGCGAGCGTTTTGGAGCAGACGGACGGCAAGCTCGACTACGTCGTCGACGCCATCGACACCATCTCGGCCAAGCTCACCATTGCCAAATATGCTCAGGACCACGACATTCGTTTGGTTAGCTCCATGGGCGGGGCCAACAAGCTCCATCCCGAGTGCCTCCGCTTTGCCGACATTTTCGATACGGTACGTGACCCCATGAGCCGCATCATGCGCAAAGAATGCAAGAAGCGCGGAATCAAGAGCCTGCATGCACTGTTTAGCTGCGAGGAATCGGTTAAGACACAGCCCCGCGACCCTTCCAACATCCACGAGCGCACCGAGCTGGGAACCGCCAGCTTTATGCCGCCCATCATGGGCCAGATGATTGCCGGCGAGGTTATCCGCCAGATCAGCGGCCGCGGCACTGAGCGCGTACGCTCCGATGGCCAACGTCTGGACTAGCGGAGCGCACCGAGATGGAGCCCCGGTTATTTGATGCACACTGCCATCTTGATTTAATGGCTCACCCGGACGCCGTTGCCGATGAGGCGACGGCGCTGGGCTTGGGTCTATTTGACTGCGGCGTCAATCCGCGCGACTTTTCGGCCGCAAACGAGCGCGCCTGTCGCCAACCAGGCATCATCGCCGGCGTTGGGCTTCACCCCTGGTGGCTCGCCGATGGCCACTGCGGTTTTGTCGAAGTCAATCTGCTTTGCGAAGTTGCTGCCCAAGAACGCCACATCGGCGAAGTCGGACTCGACTTTTCCGCGCGCTTTGCTGGAAGTGAGCCGCTACAAATACAGGCACTTAACCGGCTCTGCGATGCGCTCGTGCAGCATCCTCTTACCGGGCGCGTGATATCAATTCACGCCGTTCGTTCGGCAGGAGCCGTACTGGACGTCCTCGAATCGCATGGACTACTCATCCCAAACCCCGACTCCCCCGTTATCATCTTCCACTGGTTTAGCGGTACTTCGGACGAACTCGTCCGCGCGCGTAATGCGGGCTGTTATTTTTCCGTCAACGAACGCATGCTCGCATCTAAACGAGGACGCGAATACGCACGACAGATTCCACTCGATCGTTTACTGCTCGAGACCGATTCACCAGCCGAACCAAACACAGAAACAAGCGCACAGTCGCTCATCAGATCGCTCACAAGGACCTCGATGCGCATTGCCTCACTCAAAAACTGTGACGCAAAGCGCATCGAGTCGGCAGTTTTAGCAAATGCGCACGCTGTTTTTGACCTTCGCTAACCCCTGTGGGCTAAAATGCCAAGGGACATGCGAATCGCACAACGCAGTCCCTATTGGTAGGCAGTACAATTCGGCAGCATTACACCAATTCGTGCATGAGATCACGGTTGCGTGCATACAATTCGTCGAAGATATGACGGCGCGACGCATATAACTCGTGGGCAGCCATATCGGGCTCGATTGTTTGCGCAACGCCAAGGACTCGGGCGAGTTCATCCCATGATGCATAGGCGCCACCTGCGAGAGCTGCCATGATGGCATCACCGAAGCATGCACCCACCGTAACCTTGGCAACCGAGACCTCGCGCCCGCATACGTCGGCGATAGCCTGCATCCAAACTGGATTCTTGGTTCCACCTCCGACAAGCATAATGCGCCCAATTGGCAGTCCATGCTCTCGCTCGATAATGTCGACATGGGATGCAACGGTATACGCGACGCCTTCCAAGGCGGCGCGAACCATATGGGCTCGCGTATGCCTTCCGGTCAGGCCAAAGAAGACGCCACGCGCCTCGGGATCGTTGAGCGGAGTACGCTCCCCCGCAAAGTACGGCAGACACAGGAGCCCATCGGCACCCGGCGCCACATCGGCGGCATCATGCGCCATAACCGAATAGGCATCGGGACCACCGTGGCCCTCGGCCTCTACGGCGTCGCGATACAGCTCTTGGCGCAGCCACGATGTGAGTGCGCCCGCCGTATTGGTCCCCGCGCAGATCCCGTAAGTTCCGGGAATGATAAACGTCCCCGGCCACAGGCGGGCATCATCGATCATATGATCAGCTAGGTAGATGAAATACGCCGTACTCCCCAACTGAACCATCATATCGCCGGGACGGAATACACCCGTCGAAATGGCCTCGGCACCAGAATCGCCCGTTCCCACTAAGACAGGTGTCCCTGCCGCGAGCCCCGTCGCCTCAGCCGCACGCCGCGTAATCACCCCGGCAATATCGGTAGCCGACATTACCTCCGCCATCTGGTCAGGCCGGCAGAAACGAGCACATTCCCGAGCATCAACCTTCCAGGTGTAGCGGTCGTATAGGGGAAGAAAATCCTCCGCCAAATAACGGTCCACCGTAAAACGCCCCGTCAACTTTGCGCA
Source organism: uncultured Collinsella sp. (assembly GCA_902481895.1). Classification (GTDB taxonomy): domain Bacteria; phylum Actinomycetota; class Coriobacteriia; order Coriobacteriales; family Coriobacteriaceae; genus Collinsella. The sequence continues at coordinate 6,230 of CABSYR010000021.1, forward strand.
TAGAAACGACGACGCCGTCAGGAACTTCGCAGCACGTTCGTGCACCTCGGGCATATTCTCCTTAAACCACAAGATCTTGGGAGCAATATCTGACGAACAGGGATCGTGCCCGAAAAGCTCGCGTGCACGGTCTGACCCATATTCGGAAAGAAGCTCGTCAATCTGCGGCTTCGAACGTGCATCGACTCCATACAAAATCGCGGGCGCCAGCGCGTTGCACTCGGTATCGACCGGCACACAGTCGCAACCCAATGCGGAAAGGCCCACGCATCCGATCTGTGCCGCGTTAACCCCCGATCGCGCCACCAGCTCGCGCGACAAGCGGCAAAAATCGCCCCACCAGACTGCCTCTGCATCATGCTGGTACCATCCGTCACACGGGTTGTCCGTCTCATGTCCACAAGAGGCTTGGCAAACGATATTGCATCGATCATCGATTAAAACGCCTTTAGAGGCGCTTGTCCCAATATCAATACCCAGATAGAGCGCCATAGGTGCCTACTCCCCTCGCGCCGTACGAGCGGCGGCCATAAAACGAGCCACCCGCTCAACATCAACCGGGGCATCCAGCTTTCCGTCGCGCTTTAAGCAGGTGCCGACAAACGCGCCATCGTAGTGAGCAAATACGTCAGCCACGGTATTTTCGCGACAACCGGTGCCACATACCACAGGTACTTCGCCAACACGCTCGCGGACTTCATCGGCAAGCTCGCCCGAAGCGCCACGACCGGCAGCCGAACCGCCGATGACCATTGCATCCGGAAGGCAATTAAAGAGAAGTGAATCGGCAATGTCCGCAGTCGTGCGGTCGTTGAGATAAACCTCCCCCTCGCTCGTGATGAAGTGAAAAAGCTTGAGGTCGTCCAAGCGCAGCGCCGCCTTGCGACGCATGGTGTGAGCGAAATCTCGGTTAATCAGCCCGAGATCACCGGCCCAGGCACCGCAAAAATTGCAGCGCGTGAACTGCGCGTCGACGGCAGCGCACAGCTCAATTGTGGCATCACCGTCGTAAATAGCCTCAGCTCCCCAAGGAGTCGACAGATCATGGGACAGAGCCCCGATAACATAGCCCATCGATGCAAGGGTTGAGGGAGAAACGTGCTGCTCATAGGGCATCGAGAGCTCATTGGTAATCAAAATGCCATCGACACCGCCCAGCTGCAACGCCTCGAGATCGCGCTTGGCGGCTTCCACGACCTGCGACACGCTTCCGCCCGGGTAATACAGTGGATCGCCCGGCAGAGGACGCAGGTGCAGCATTCCGATAACCGGCTTTTCGGTCTTGAACATCGAGGTTAGAAACGACATAACGTGCTCCTTCATAGAGTTATTGCAGGGACGTTACTCCCCCAGCACCTCGACGTACACTTTTCGCTTCTGCGGACCGTCAAACTCCGCAAGATAGATGTTCTGGGCACTTCCGCACACGATGTGGCCATCTTGGACGGGAAAGAAGCAACTGTTTCCACAAATCATGCTCTTGATATGCCCACAGGAGTTGTTGCCGGTGGCTCCATAGCTCGGCAGGAAGTGTGCATGCGCATAGGGGGCATCGAGTGGGGCGATGCGATCAAGCGTCTCCATAAGATCCGTCTCCACGCAGGGCAGCCCCTCGTTTACCACGATTCCACAGGTCGTATGCGACAAAATAATCGCTGCCAAGCCATTGGTCACCGAGCTGCGTTCGATGGCAGCGCACACGTCTTCGGTAATATCGATGAACTGGTCCGGAGCAGTCGATAGATAGCTCAATGTCTCGAGCGTCACCATGTTTACTCATCCCCTTCAAGAAAACGCAGGGCATTACCCCAGTAGAGCCTTTCTCGCGCATCATCGCGCATGGGCACGGTATCGAGCGCCCGCTTGAGTTTGAATGCACGGAAGCGCGGCGTATTGCTGGCGAACATCACTTGGTGCGATAGCGCGCGCTCATACCACAGCGGCCCCATATCGACCGTGAAAAGACGCTGCATCATCTCCTCGGGCGAATCGATGTAAGTGATAGAGGTGTCCGTGTAGCAGTTGGGATACTTGAGCAGCATCGCCACGGTCTCGCGTACCCAGGGCCAGCCAAAGTGAGTCAAACTAAAGCGCACATTTGGATGCGTTGCGATTGTGTGCTCAAATGCAAGCGGGTTACTGCGCGAGAGCTCTGCGCCAGGCTCCCAAGACATACCGGCATGGAAAACCACCGGCTTGTTATAGCGCTCGCACAGCTCGTAAAGCGGCTCGGTCACAGCATCATCGGGGGCAAAACCCTGCTTTGCAGGATGCAGGCAAAGCCCCTTTGCCCCCAACTCGGTAAAGGCGCGCTCCAATTCGTCTGCGGCACCGCTCACCTGCGGGTCTACGCTCGCAAATCCCCACAGACGATCGGGATGCGCGGCAACCAGCATGGCAATCTGGTCATTGGTGCTAAAGTGTCCTCCGCATGCCGTGGTTACATCGAGCGGCATGAGCACGCTCTTCTGCACGTCACAGACGTCCATCTCGACTTGAAGCTCATCCCAATCCATGGGGCCCATATGCCCCATACCAAATTCTCGTGACCAAAAACCGAATCCATCAGGCTCATCACCCGGCGTACAGATCTCGCCGTAGAGCATGGGCTGAACCAACATGTCGATAACCATTTCGTACTCCTTTCCAGGCATTTGACCCTAGTACGGCTCAAACGAACCAATCACTCGGGACGACAGCTCAGCGCCCGCCTTCATACACGCCGGAATATCAAGGCCATCGATCACGCCCTTGGTAAACCCGGCAATATACGAGTCGCCGGCACCCACGGTATTAACGACCTTCTCCGCCGGTACGATCCCGCACTCACAGAAGCGCTCACCGTCATAGGCAATGCTTCCCTTCTCGCCAAGCGTGGCAACCGCAACGCGCGGTCCCAATTCCTGCACGTGGCGTACCCAGTCTCGTAGCTCCGGAGTGTCCTCTTCAAACGACATAAATGCGTAGTCAACGTAGGGAAAATGATTCTCACATGCATATTCGGGATCCTGGCTGAACACCGAGAAGTCCATAACCACCGTCTTGCCCGCATCGTGCCATTCGGGCAGGAGGTCCAAACAATTGCCAAACAGGTCGGTATGAATGATGTCATGCTCTAGGATAAACGCCCGGTCATCTTCATTCGGTCGATATGTCTCCATTACGCCATCGATTGCCTCGAGATGCACGCGATCGACGCCGTCTTTCAATGCCATGAGCATCACCGAGGTGTCGCCATCCTCCACCCGCAGATGTGAGATATCGAGCCCCTCAGCGGCCAGCGCCTCTCTCATCTTGTCTCCGTACTCGTCCTTGCCGACAACCGACACGGCGGATACCGAAACGCCCATTCGTGCAAGATGGATACCCCAGTCAATGCCATTACCAGTCGGATAGAACACGCCGATGTTTTGATAGACGTCCGCGCAGCAAAAACCAGCCGCACACGCTTTAATACCCATGGTCTTCTCCAATGTTCAAAAGGGGACCCGCCACATGGCGAGCCCCCTTTTCGCGTTTCGCTTATTGTTTTGCATCGGCTGTCCAAGGCCTCATAGCCAGACCGCCGTACGCTTTCTTAAGCTATTCGACGATTGGTGCTCCGTGGCCCCAAGAACCTTCCATGCCGCACACGGTCGAGGCAAACCCGGCAGCAAAGTCGAGCGCGCGCTCGATGGCCTCGGCGCCATCCTCACCGCGCTTGGCGGAATCGAGATAGCACATCAAAAACGAGGTGAGGAACGAGTCGCCCGCCCCCATGGTGTCCTTCATGTCCGTTACCGGTTTAGCCAGCTGGCGGTAATAACGCTCGCCGTCGTAAGCAATGCAGCCCTCGGCGCCCGCCGTAGCCGACACAAAACGCGGACCCAGGCCCTTCACCCATGCCAGACGCTCGCGAATCTCGTCCTCACTCGCGGCATCCGCCGCACTAAAGAAAGCGAAATCGACGTAGGGCGCAATCTGCTCGTAGTACTCGTCGGTGGAGTCGTCCGAAAAGTCAAAAGAGACCGTGACGCCCGCAGCCTTCAGCTTGGGCAGCTCGCGCTCGGTAAAGCAATAGTTGCCCGAATGAACCACATCGAACTGCTTCATGTACGCAAGGTCAAAGCGATCGAGGACATAGCGCGCATCGCCACGGATACCGCCCTCGTTGGAGCCAAGGAAGACACGGTCACCGTCGACGACGGTCACGCGAGCCGCTCCGTTCTCGCCAATCATCTGCTCGCACTTGTCAAGCTCGATACCCTCATCCTCGAGGCTTGCAATGACATGCTCGGCAGCGGCATCATTGCCAAAAATGCCCATGTATGCGGAGCGTGCGGCACCGCATTTCTTGGCATAAACGGCGAAGTTCACCGCATTGCCGCCGGGATACATGGTGTGGATATGCTCGTAGCGATCGACGACGTTGTCGCCAAATCCGAGCGCGTTAACGTTAAATGCCATGGCCTTTGCTCCTTCTAGTATTCGACAACACCCATATAGCGACGGAAATCGGGATCGTGATCAAACACCTTGCCGCGTGCGGCACGCAGCTCGCAGTTCATGGCGTAGAACAGCACCGGGTCCAGATAGGCACGGACGCTCGCCGGCACGGCTTCCATACCGTACTCCTTGGCATCGAGCACCATCAGCGTATCGGTATGCGTCTTAAGGAACGCCAGGGCGCGCTCGTCCATAGCACGGCACTCGCTGGAGCCCATCTGCAGGAAGTAAAAAACGCCATCCTGAGTAGCCTCGAAGGGGCCATGGAAGTACTCGGCAGAGTGGATGTAGCTGCAGTGCTGCCACTGCATCTCCATAAGAGAGCAGATAGCGAAACCGTAGGTCTGGCTAAAGTTGGGACCGCTGCCCAGAATATAGAAGAACTCGTGCTCCTGGCAAAGCTTGGCAAAGCGATCGCCCAGCTCGGCATTTACCTTCTCGCGTGCCGGGGGAAGAATCTTATCCATCTCGGCGATACCGGCATACATATCGGCAAGATCGGCGTAACCCTCCTGCTGATCGAGCAGCTCTGCCGCAAGCGACAGCGAAATGCCAGCGGGGACCTCGGCCTGCGGCACGCCCTCGCCCCACGGGTAGACCCACGTGGTCCATTTACCGGTGTCGATCTTAGATCCAGCGTTGTCGGTCTGGGCGATCACCGTAGCGCCGGCAGCAAGGGCAATCTCGCAGCCCTCGACGACCTCAGGGGTGTTGCCACTGTGGCTACAAGCGATGACCAGGGACTTCTCGCCCAGACGACGCGGACGCATGATATCGAACTCGCGAGCCGTATAGATATACGAAGTGAAGGTGGTTGCCTCGCGCTGCAGAAGCTCATGGGCCGGGATCAAATCGATCATGGAGCCACCGCAAGCAATCCAGTAGACGCTGTCGAACTTGCCCTTCTCGGCAATTGCCTCTTTGATCAGATCGTGTGCGTTCATATCCAGTTCCTTTCTTATTTGGCCCGCAATCAATGACGTTGGTTGCGTGGCCGATGGTTGTTTTAGTCAATCAGATATTTCTCGAATGCGGCCATGTTCTTGGCATCTGCCGCCGCCGGATCATCGTAGTAACGACCGTCCGTGATTTCCTGGCCCAGCATGCCGTCGAAACCATGGGCGTTGAGTGTGGCGACGAAGGCGTCCATATCGTGCTTGCCATCGCCCCACACCAGATGACCATACGGGTCACCGTCGATAAAGTGCATCTCGTGAATTGCCCCATCACCAAAGGCGGCAAACCAGTCCTCGAGCGTCTCGCCTGCAACGCCCATCGCGGTTGTGTCAACCATGGGCTGTAAGTACGGGCTCGCGACCTCGTCAATCATACGCTTCGCATCGGAAACCGTCGTCACAAGGTTGCTCTCCTCGGGACGCAAGCTTTCCATCGTAAGCACCAAACCGTGCTCGCCGGCATACTCCGCCAGAATGGACAAGTGCTCGCGGCTGCGCTTCCAGGCTTCCTCGCGGTCCTCGTCCCAGTCGCCCCAGCCCGAGTTGACGGACATACGGTCGCACCCAAGTACCTCGGCAAGCTCAATGCCGTGCTTAAAGTACGCCAGGCTGCGCTGCTCATGCAGCGGTTTGCGTGCGCAATACTGCCAAGGATAGACAACATTCTCGGGGCACAGAGTACGATACCTAAGCCCACGGTCTGCAGCCTTTTTCGCCAGGACCTCAGCCTCAAAGTAGCCCGTATGGTCGAGCGTCACATGCGGCTCTGCACACCACAGCTCAATGGACTCAAAGCCCAAGCGCTGCTGCACATCAAGGAAGTAATCGAGCGACCACATGATGTAGTGAATATTCATGCCCGCAATCTGCTCGCGGTGCAGCGTCGGTTTGGATTCAGACATCTTATGCCTCCTTATTTCGATCGAACACGATTTGTCCATCCGACATCGTCATATCAACCGCAAGATCGCGTGCGTCGCGATAATCGAGGTCGAACACATCCCGATCGAGCACGCAGATATCGGCAAGCTTGCCAACCTCAAGCGTACCCAGCTCGTCTTCGCGCATCAGGTCGTACGCGCCCCCGGCAGTCCAAGCGCACAAGAGCTCGACAAGCGTCAGCGTGTTGACCTCATTCACGGGCAGTCCGTCGTCGAAGTATCCGCCGCACGCACTGTAGATTGACTCGCCCAAGCTCGGAATCAACAGCGGCAAATCCGTGCCACAGCACACTGTGCATCCGGAATCTTCCATGCCGCGGCGATTCCAGCTGTGCAAAAGTCGCGTCTCGCCAATTTGTCGACGCATCATCGACAGGCAATCCTCGCGCCGGTCCAGCGTCAGAATCTGCGGATAGACCTCGCAAATTCCACCTAACTTGCCAAACTTGACAAGATCGGTCGGGTCAGAGTTCTCGAGATCGGTAATCGCATGGCGACGAAGCATCCGTCCATGCTCGTCTCGAGGCAGCGAGGCATAGAGCGCCACGGTGCGACGAACGGCGCCATCGCCCTGGCAATGCAAGGAATATCGGAAGCCGTCAGCATCAATTGCACGCAGCTCGTTCTCAATCAGATCCCACTCTGGCTCCTCGACGACCGTCTTGCCGGCAGCGCCCGCATCGGCCGAGTCCTCATAGGGGTCTATCATCTCGGCAAGCCCCGCCCATACGCCGCGATCGGTCATACGGTTGAAGCCAGAAAAACGAACGAACGGTCCCCGGAAGCGCTCTCGCGCCTCGCGGGCATATGCCAGATTTGCACCGGCGCCCACCGGCTGCGACATCATAGAGACGCGAACCGTCAGCTCACCAGATTCCTCACGGCGAGCCATTTCGTCGGCAAAGCCGTAGTAGTCATCAAACGCCATTTCCTTGATGGCGGTAACGCCGCGCTCGTTAAGCATGCTCATGTAGTCCGAATACCCGGCACGCACCTCGGGTAGCGCGAGGAAATCGCTCATCATGCGCCAGATCTTCTCGGCATAGCACGCCTGGGGTGTAAAGCCGTATCGCGCACTGGCGGCAGCATTGAGAACGCAGGTCTCCGCACCCGATGTAAAGCAGACGACGGGGATATCGCCAAAACAATCGTCAAACACAGCTGCTGTATTTGCGTTCTCGGCATCCGATGCCAACGTTTCGGGTAGGTTGTGGCCAAAAGCCGCCGCGCAATCCGGATGATCTTCTTTCCATGCACGCAAGAGCGACACAGCCTCTTTGGCATCAGCGATGCCGGACAGATCAGACCCCAACGTCCGCAGCGCCCAACCTGTATAGAAGGTATGCACATCGATCAGGCCAGGCATGACAGTGCGGTCGCCCAGGTCAACTACCTCGTCCGCCTGGGTCAAATACGAAGCTACCTCACACTTGGTGCCAACAGCCTCAATTCGATTGCCACGGACCGCTACGAAACCTTCAAACGGCAGGTCCCCCGTACCGGTAAAGACGCTCTTAGTCGTCAGGACCGTCAAACGATCAGACATCACAACCACCTACACCGGAAGCATGCCAGAGATTGCCGTTACGATCAGGCCAAAGACGACCATGAAAATGAAGAACTTCCAAATGGTCTTCCACCATTGGCCAAACGAAATCCTAGCCACGGCAAGACCGGCGACCGTCATGCCCGCCACGGGGCTGATGGTGTTGATGGTCTGGTTGGCAAACTGGAGCGCGGTGACGGCCGCCTCGGGATTGAGGCCCATGAGCTCGGTCAGGGGGCCCATAACGGGCATGGTGAGCGCCGCCAGGCCAGAACTCGAGGGAACCAGCAAAGAGAGCAGGCCAAGGACGATATACATAAACGTGGTGTAGACGGCGGCGGGTGCACCGGCGAGCGCGGTAGCGAGCGCCTGGAGGATGGTGTCGATGATCATGCCGCCCTCGGCGATGACCAGAATACCGCGAGCGATACCGATAACGATGGCAGCGTACGCAAAGTCGGCGAGACCCTTAACGAACTCCTCTGCGATCGTCTGCTGGTCAAGGCCGCCCAGGATACCGGCAAGCAAGCCCATGCCAAGGAACACGGCGGAAATCTCATTCATGTACCAGCCCTGGGTAACAAGACCCCAGACGATAATGCCCATACCGCAAGCAAAATCGATAAGCACGAGCTTCTGACGGATAGTGAACTCTTCCTCGATGGAGGCATCGGTCACGGAAAACTCAATACGCTTGAGCTTATCGTCCTCGTACACAATGGACGACTCGGGGTTTTTCTTGACGCGCATGGCGTAGCGCATGGCCCATGCGATACCGACGGCAGTGAAGATGACCCAAGAAACGGCGCGCAACCACAGTTGCGGATTACCCTCGATGCCAATGATGCCTTGGGCGATCAAAACATTAAACGGGTCGATGGTCGAAGCACAATATCCCAGGTTAGGACCAAGGAAGCAGATGATGAATGCCGTCATCGAGTCATAACCGATACCCATCATGATGGGAATGAAGATGGCATAGAACGGCAGGGCTTCCTCAGACATACCAAACGTAGTGCCGCAAATGGACAGCAATGTCATCGTGATGGGGATGATGAGGATGTCCTTGTTCTTGAGCTTTTTAATCACACGGCTCATGCCGGCATTCAAAGCGTTGGTCTTGGTGATGATCGCGAACGATCCGCCAATCAATAAGACGAACGCAACGACGTCGGCAGCCTCTTGGATACCCTTGGTGGGCGCTTGCAGAACCGCGAAGATATCCTGGCCCAGATTGATGGTCTCGCCGGTCTCGGAATCGGTGTAGTTCTTATCGACCTGTTCATAGGTTCCAGCAACGGCGACTTCACGCTCGCCCGCCGCTGTCGAAATCGTCTTGCGCTGATACTGACCAGAGGGAACGATCCAAGTCAGGACCGCAAAGACAACGATCAGCAAGAACATGATCGTATAGACATGCGGTAATTTGAACTTAAAACGTCTGTTTGTCTTCTTCGCCTTCGTATCTGACATAGATACCTCCAAAGAACTCGAGACTGCATCGCATCTCGCTTCAACGTTTGCATAAGGCAAACGTTCTATGACGTCCCATAGATTACCAGCAGCTTTTTCCTTCATCAAGATAATTTCAAACTGATTGCCGCAACGCGGTTGAACGGTTGTGTTCGCGCCGTGAACGGTATGGAAACGCCCGGTGAGATGATCCACCGGGCGCTTCCATTCGCAATGTCCTAGATGTCAAAAACGTAGCGAGACCCAACGATCCGCTGACGACCGATGATAAACGGCCGCCGCTGCTCATCGAAAAAGAAGGCTTCCATATAAAACAAGGGTTCGCCAACGGGAACTGCCAACAGCCGAGCGACCTCGGGCGACGCGCACGCGATCTCGAGCGTGCACGGGTCGGTAAACGCGGGCGTGCGGCCCGTTCGGTTGCGCACGAACTCAAAAATGGATTGGTTAGATAGAGGTGCCGTTGATAGATAGGCGTTGTCCTCGTAAACGTATATGTTGTTCTCGAGCATGACGGGGACTCCATCGGCAGTACGTACACGCTCAACGCAAATCAAATCAGTTCCAACGGGAACACCAAAGAACTGCGCTTCGGTAGAATCTGCTGGCAGTATCTTTCTCGAAATGACGCACGCCCCCGGTTCCATTCCGTTAACGCGGCATGCGTCCGAAAAACTCTGGACGTCATCCTTCTGGCGAATCTTGCGCTTGAGCTTGGGGGCATTGACGAACGTGCCTTTCCCCTGTCGCTTCGTTAGATAGCCCTGCTGGACGAGCTCCTCAATAGCACGTCGCACGGTAACGCGGCCAACTTTATAGCTCTCAGCCAATTCGAATTCGTTGGGTATCCGCGCGCCCGCCTTGTAGGCGCCGGAGTTGATTTCGTTTTTAATGATATCGATAACCTGTTGGTACAGCGGTATCGCTGCTTTACCGTCAGTTAGCCCTTCAGTCGGTGGCATATACCCTCTCCAAGCACGATTAAGTCTAAAGCGGGCTCAGGGGCATTCAACAAGCCCTTAAGCCCGCATTAGCTTAAAGTATGCTAGGTGTCGCACCAAAATGTTGGCTATTTACTCATCAGACCCGAAAAACGCGCAACTACCGCGCTCCTAAGAAAGCGTGAGCAGCTCCGGCAGCTGGTCGATAATCTTGTCCGCGGCATCCTGGCTAAAGCCAAAGCGTTCCTCGCGCTTGGCAATGACTGTCAGGCCGGCTCGCTTGCCAGCGGTGATGCCGGGCACCGAATCCTCAACGCAGCAGCAGCGATTCGCGGGCAGCCCCAGCAGATCCAGCGCATGCAAGTAGATGTCGGGCTCGGGCTTGCTCTCCTTAAACTGCTCGCCGCTCACCACATACTCAAAGGCATCCGACAGCCCGCATGCGTTGAGCACTTCCTCGATGCTATCCATGGGAGACGAGCTGGCAAGCGCAACGCGAACGCCGCGGCGCGGCAGCTCTCGAATCGTATCCACGGCGCCCGGGTTGATCAAAGCCTGATAGTCGCGCGGACGCTTATGCGCCCACTCGTCCCAACAGGCCAACGCTTCCTCGCCAGTGAAATGCCCCTTACCGGCACGCTCAAACCAATCGACCAGCATATGCAGGAAGAACTGATGCGAGGTACCGACCTGGCCGTTCAACTCCTCTTGAGTCAGATTAAGCCCAAGCTCCTTGGCAAACGCGGCAGTCTCGCCCAGGTAGTAATACTCGGTGTCGACAATGACGCCGTCCATGTCAAAGATAACGGCGTCGAACGGAAATGCGGACACGGCACCCTCCCTAACAAAAGGGCGCCCGCAAGCGGACGCCCGAACCATGCATTATCGGCGATTCTAACCCAGCAGCTTATCCAACGCCACCGCAATACCATCTTCGTTGTTATTGGCGGTCACCATCTGGGCCACAGCCTTAACCTCATCGACGGCGTTTCCCATGGCAACACCGGTACCAGCCCACTCGATCATGGACTTGTCGTTCTGGCCGTCGCCAAACGATACGACCTCGCTGGCATCGATGCCGAGCTTGGGCAGGGCACCCTCGAGCGCGCGGGCCTTGTCAATACCGGGCGCCGTGTACTCAAAGTACCAGTCGGCCGTAAACATGCCCGAAAGCGTCTGCTTAAAGGGCGCATACATCTCCTCGTAATGCGCCTGCAGGTAGGCCGGATCGCCCGCCGTCAGCAGCTTGTCCACGGGATAAGTGTCCACGACCTCATGCAGGCTCTCCACCTCGCGGATCTTAAGATCGCACGCATCGCGCTCATACTTGACGATATTCTTCTGCGAGCCGTCAGGCAGCGTGATCATGCAATGGTACGAATCCTCGACGTGCAGATCGCGACCGAGCGAAATCATAGGGATCACGTCAAAATTACGCAGGTGATCAATCAGGCGATGCAGCTCGTCAGCCGGCATGGCCTGGTCAAAAAGGACCTCATCGGTCTGAGCGTCGACCACATGCGCGCCATTAAAGGCGACTAGCAGACCGTCATGGTTTTGAAGGTCGAGCTCCTGCGCCAGAGCATGTAGCCCCCATGCGGGACGGCCCGAAGCCAAGATGAGCTTAATGCCCGACTCCTGCGCCGCGAGCAGCTTCTCGCGCGTACGCGGGCTGATGACCTTTTGGTCGTTGGTGAGCGTACCGTCGATATCCATTGCGATGGCTTTGATTGCCATATGTGCCTCCTTGCATCGTTTTTATCGCGCACTATCTTATCCGAGCCGGGGCACGTTCGCACAGCGCGCGTATGACGGTTGCAAAACCACCCCATTTGAAACAAAGGCAAAAAAGTACTTGCAAAGACGCGTTCCGACATATAAGTTGATAAAAGACCGCCGTTGCGGTTTTAAGTAGATCGAGCATATGAAGTTTGAGTTTTAGCGTGTAAGAGAAGGAAGATCGGCAAAGTACAACCCCAAACGCGATGACAACTTAATGAGGTAACTGCCACATGTGAGGCACCCAGGGCATTGCTGTCTCGATTTTGAGCACGATGCCTTCCGCCTTGCATGGGCCGTTCCATCCCGCCCCTGCAGCAACTGTCTCACGGGCTCATTGAAAACCGCATAGCACCCCAACGTCAGCACATCACCCACGGCAAGCACATCACTCACGACAACCAACACATCAACAAACAGCACGAACATCAACCGATTGGAGAAGCTATGACAAACCACCACGCTGAAGACGGCGATAAGAAAAGCATTCTGGATGCCCGCATTGAGCGAGCATATGCAAACGAATATGACGCCGCCTTTGCCGCCGCGACCATCAAGAACTACGCGTCGCTACCGCTCGCGACGATCTTGGCCGACCACCCCCAACTGCTGAAGCGCTGCACAAAGATCATGGGCGACCCCGACATTCGCAAGCTGACAGACCCCTATGCCCCAAAACGCGGCAACGATTCGTACGTTTTTACCGTAGGCTGCCTAGCCCATATGCTTACGGCGCTCGACACGAAACTCAAGCTCGAATGGGAACCCGACGAGCGTCATGAACTCGAAAGCAAGCGGAACACTCTGCGCACCGCACTGTTCCTTCCGTTGGACGGCCTCAAGCTCTGCAACGTCGAACTCAATACACAGGCGCGGCAAAAGCCCGGGACCACGGGGCAGAAAACTCCAAAACCCCATGCGGCCATCGTCGACCGCAACCGATATAACCGCATGACCGCGCACTTTTCCGCCGAGGGAGCAGCCATAAGGACGCTGATCGATCTGCTGTGCCTCCTGAGCATCAACGAGCTATTTGAGGGCTATCTCGCCCTTGTTCCCGCGACGGCACCCAAGTCGGTAGCAAAGATCATCGAGACCTGCAGACGCCAGTTTGAGCGCCATCGCAATGGCAGCGAGATGAACGCCAGCATCGCGCAGTACTACGCGGCTCATTACAAAAATGACGGATGTGCCCCTGTCGAGCATCAGCTGCGGCTCGCCTACACCACGCCCACCGCAACGCTCCATCGCTTTGGAGCCCTTGGCGCTTGCGAGCCGCACGAACAGGCAGCCTGCCCCACAACCGAGCTCGATCTCAGGCTCGGACGAGCCCTGTAGCCCGCCAGCCCCTCCGCGGGCAACAATCCTATTCCACAACACAACCAACAGAAAGGAGTCCTCATGGACACCAATCATTCCCCCATCATCAGCCCCCTCACCATGCGTGAATCCGCCCGAGGTATCACGCTCACCAGCATTTACGATGAGATGCTCGCCCGTCGCGAGCTCTCCGTCATGGGAAATATCGAAACCCCGATGGCCCACGACCTATGCCAGCAGATCCGCCTGCTCGATGTCACCGACCCCAGCCGCCCCATCACCATATTTGTCGCCAGCGCCGGCGGAAGCGTGCGATCGGGTCTTGCGATCTATGACGCCATGCGCCTCGCATCGTGCCCCATCCGCACCGTCTGCCTGGAATTCGCCGCGTCCATGGGCGCCGTGATCTTTATGGGCGGCGACGATCGCCGTATGGCGCCCCATGCAGAGCTCATGATTCACGACCCGCTGATCCCCCAGAGGGCAGGCGGCTCGGCACTTGCGCTGCAGGAAACCAGCCGGCGTCTCATGCAGACCCGCAAGACCCTCACGCAAATCCTCTCGGACCGCAGCGGCCTCACGCCCAAGCGCATCCAGTCCCTCACTGCAAAAGACACCTACCTTTCGGCCGAGCGCGCCGTCGAGCTCGGCTTTGCCCACGAAATCCTCTCGACCACCAAGGAGGTCGCCCATGTCTAACCTCGCCAGCCGCCTCGCCGCATCTGAGTCCGCATCGTCCACCATCCTCGCCAAGGATCGAACGCTTTCCTGCGACACCCGCCAAACGGGACTCAACAACAACGCACTTGTGATCGGCCCCTCGGGAGCCGGCAAGACCCGAAACGTCCTCAAGCCCAACCTGCTGCAAATGAACGCAAGCTACATCGTGCTCGACACCAAAGGCACGCTCTGTCGCGAAGTGGGACCCGTGCTGGCAGCCCACGGCTACCGCGTGCAATGTCTCAACTTCGCCGACCTCAACACCGTCCCGGCCCTTGCGCCCGGCATCGAGCGCTGCGGCTACAACCCCCTGAGGCACATTCGCCGCAAGGCGGACGGCAGGCCCAACCAGCAGGACATCCTCTCGGTGGCAAAGGCCATCTGCCCCATCGAGGACAACAACCAGCCTTTTTGGGATCATGCGGCGGCAAACCTGCTGTCGTGTCTTATCGCCTACGTCACCGAACAGCTACCCGCCGACGAGCAGACGATCAGCTCGGTCATCAAGCTGATCGAGCACCTGCAGGACGGCGCCACGGGTCGATTGTTTGACGACCTGATCACGACCGACCCCCAAAGCTATGCCCTCTCGCTATGGCGGCGCTACGCCATTACGCAAAATGCCGAGCGCATGCACGCGAGCATCGTCGGCATCCTTGCCGAAAAGGTCATGTGTCTGGGATTCGACGGTGCGGCACAGCTCTATCGTGAGTGTCATCAGGTGGACTTCGCTTCCATGGGACACACCCCCTGCGCCCTGTTTGTAACCGTGAGCGATATTGACCGCAATCTCGATCCGCTGACCGGCCTCTTTATTTCGCAGGCGTTTATGGGCCTCATTCGTGAGGCCGATAGGCAGCCCGACGGCAGCCTGCCCGTGCCCGTGCGCTTTATGCTCGATGACTTCGCAAATCTGCAGATCCCCCAGATCGACAACGTGCTCTCGATTATCCGAAGCCGCAACATCTGGGCAACGCTGCTGCTGCAGTCGACCAACCAGCTCGATGCGCTCTATGGCGAGGCACGCGCACGCTCCATCATGGGCAACTGCGACACGCATCTGGTGCTGGCGTTCCAGGATCCCGAGAGTGCCCGGGTGTTTTCCGACCGCGCCGACGCGCTGCCCAGCACGCTCATGGCGACGCCGATCGATCGCTCGTGGCTCTTTGTACGCGGTCGCACTCCCGAACAGGTCGAGCGCTTTAGGCTCGAAGACCATCCGCTCTACGGGGAGCTGCCCGAGGCGCAGCGAGGCCATGCGGAGACCGAGATCTAGGCGCAGGGTTCTCGCAGCGCGCGGCGCCCCGGCGATGTACCACAAAGGCCGTGCGCCCCGGGACCACGGCAAAGCAAAGGGGCCCGCATCCGATAGGATACGGGCCCCTGACTATAAGGCGCGATGCGTTAACAGCAGCGACTACTTGCGGTGAGCGCGGTAGAACTCGATGAGCGCCTGGGTCGAAGCGTCCTGCTCGGCCTTGGCGGCGTCGTCGTGGAAGGCCGGGGTAATCTGCTTGGCAAGCTGCTTGCCCAGCTCGACGCCCCACTGGTCGTAGGAGTCGATGCCCCAGACCGTGCCCTCGACAAACGTGATGTGCTCGTACAGGGCGATGAGCTCGCCGAGTGCGAACGGGGTCAGCGTGTCGCCGAAGATCGAGGTCGTCGGGCGATTGCCCTCAAAGCAACGGGCCGGGACGATCTGCTCGGGCGTGCCCTCGGCACGAACCTCATCGGCCGTCTTACCAAAGGCGAGCGCCTTGGTCTGGGCCAGGAAGTTGCCCAGGAACAGCTCGTGGACATCCTGGCCGCTGTCGGTCGCAGGGTTGGCGGTATTGGCGAAGGCGATGAAGTCGGCCGGAACCACCACAGTGCCCTGGTGCAGCAGCTGATAGAAGGCATGCTGGCCGTTGGTGCCGGGCTCGCCCCAGAAGATCTCACCGGTGTCGGAGGTCACGGCGCTGCCGTCCCAGCGGACATGCTTGCCGTTGGACTCCATGGTGAGCTGCTGCAGGTAGGCCGGGAAGCGGTGCAGGTACTGGCAGTACGGCAGCACGGCGTGGCTCTTGGAACCGAAGAAGTTGACGTACCAGACATTGAGCAGGCCCATCAGCGCGACGGCGTTGTTCTCGAGCGGAGTGTTGCAGAAGTACTCGTCGATGGCGTGGAAGCCCTCGAGGAACTGCTGGAAGCGCTCGGGGCCGAGCACGACGATCAGCGACAGGCCCACGGCGGAGTCAACGGAATAGCGGCCACCGACCCAGTTCCAGAAACCGAAGGCGTTGGCGGGGTCGATACCGAAGGCCTCGACCTTCTCGAGTGCGGTGGAGACGGCGACGAAGTGCTTTGCCACGGCCTCGGCGTTCTGCTCATCGGAGCCGTCGATGGCGCCCTGAGCCTTGAGCTGCTCGAGCATCCAGGTCTTGACCTCGCGAGCGTTGGTGAGGGTCTCGAGCGTGGTGAAGGTCTTGGAGACGATGATCACGAGCGTAGTCTCGGGATCCAGGCCCTTGAGCTTCTCGGCCTGGTCGTTGGGGTCGATGTTGGAGATGTAGCGGCAGTCGATACCGGCGTCGGCATAGGGACGCAGAGCCTCGTAGGCCATGACCGGGCCCAGGTCGGAGCCGCCGATGCCGATGGACACCAGATGCTCGATCTTCTTGCCGGTAACGCCCTTCCACTCACCGGAGCGCACGCGCTCGGCGAAGGCATACATGCGGTCGAGGACCTCGTGCACGTCGGCGACGACGTCCTGGCCGTCGACGATGAGCTGGCCCTTCTCGCTTGCCGGGCGGCGCAGCGCGGTGTGCAGGACAGCGCGGTCCTCGGTAGTGTTGATGTGCTCGCCAGAGAACATGGCGTCGCGGCGCTCCTCGAGCTTCACCTCGCGGGCAAGATCGCACAGCAGCTTGACGGTCTCATCGGTCACCAGGTTCTTCGACAGATCGAAGTGCAGGTCACCGGCGTCAAAGCTCAGCTTGTTCACGCGGTCGGCGTCAGCAGCGAACCAGGCCTTGAGGTCGATACCTTCGGCCTCGAGCTTCTCCTGATGAGCCTCGAGCGCCTTCCAAGCGGCAGTCGACGTAGCATCGATAGGTGCGGCAACAGTTGCCATAGAGTCCTCCTCAGCATACGGGCGCACGCCTCCATGCGCCCGGACATTCAGATGCCACTATTCTAGCGCAGGTCAAGACTATAATCAGCGAGCGTTGCCAATCGGCCCCCCAAACGGCAACCGATTAAAAAGGGACAGGCTTATTTTGGCAGGTCAAACGCTTTACCAACCAAAAATAACCCGTCCTTTTATGGCAAATATTAGGCCGCGGCGCAGATGCTACCGAGCAACTCACGCAGAGGAGACCCGATGCCCTCCAGCAGTTCGGGCGCGATAATGGCAAAAACGGGAACCTCACCGGTGCCCACGACAGCAGGCGCCTTGCCCTCCGAGAGAATGCATCCATAAGGGACAAAACCGTCTTCGCCGGCATCGAGCGCCGCCATGCGACGCGCGAGCTCGCGCGCAAAGCCAGCAGTATCGGCATCGCCGATCGCCAGGACAAAGTCCACGCCTTCGTCGGTCGCCAGGGCCACGGCTTCGTCGATCAGTTCGTCTCCCCCGTCGCCCCCAACCGAGCCGCAGCGGAAAAGTACGCGCTCGAGTAGGGCTCGATCAAGCGAGCCAAGTGCCGCCGAGACAAGCTCATCGCGCGTATGCTTGTCACCGCCCAACACGACCAGCGCCTTGGTGCCACCGTAGTGAGCGACCAATCGTCCGCACCAGCGAGCCACGTCTCCATCCACAACAAGGCGCGTCGGCATACCAAACCCGTAATTGACCATCTTTCCCACAACCCTTCCGTGCACATAGGCGGTATCAATCGTTAGGCTCATGCTACGAAGCGAGCTTTTCCGAGCTGTTTCGCACTCTTTAGAGCTGCGTTAAAACCCAATCCAACCGCACGACCATACCTACCAAAACAAACCAGTCCCTTTTTGACAGGTTTTGACGATGTCCGGACGAGCGGGTATTATCGAACAGATATTCGATAAGAACATGTGTTTGATGGGAGGACGCGTGGGGCACGAGCGTCACACCTATATCTGCATCGACCTCAAGACGTTTTACGCTAGCGTCGAGTGCGTCGACCGCGGACTCAACCCGCTCACCACCAACCTGGTCGTTGCCGACGAATCGCGCGGGCGCACGACCATCTGCCTCGCCATCACACAGGCCATGAAGGACTTAGGGATTCACAATCGCTGCCGTCTGTTTGAGATTCCCGACGGCATCGACTACATCAAAGCCGTACCGCGTATGCAGCACTACATGGAAGTGTCGGCGCAAATCTACGGCATCTATCTGGAATACGTGAGCCCGCAAGACATTCACGTCTATTCAATCGACGAATGCTTTATCGACGTGACGCCCTATCTAGACCTCTACCATACCAATGCCAAAGGCTTTGCCTGCATGTTGCGCGATGAGGTCCTCGCGCGCACCGGCATCACGGCGACGGTCGGCATCGGCCCCAACCTATTCCAGGCCAAGGTAGCGCTCGATATCACCGCCAAGCACGTACCCAGCCGCATCGGCATACTCGACGACGAGACCTTTCGCAAAGAGATCTGGCCCCATCGTCCCATCACCGATATCTGGGGCATCGGCCCCGGCGTGGCAGCACGACTCGAAAAGTATGGCGTCTACGACCTGATGGGTGTCGCCGCACTCGACGAGAACCTGCTCTACGACGAGCTCGGCGTCAATGCCGAATATCTCATCGACCACGCCTTTGGGCGCGAGCCGACAACCATCGCCGATATCCAAGCTTATCGCCCACAAGCAACTTCGACCACCACAGGACAGGTGCTCTCGAAGGGTTATGCCTACGAGCAAGCCTACACCGTCTTGCGCGAGATGGTCGACAACGCCGTGTTGGACTTGGTCGATAAACACGTGGTCTGCGACAGCATCTCGCTCTTTGTGGGCTACGCGAGCGAGCGAGCCGACATACGCCGCCTCGACGCCAGCGGTACAGCGCAATATGTGGACGGATGCGGGCACCTGCGCTCGAGCACATCGAGTATCGAACCTACCGCAACCGCCGGCCCCGAGCTCGCGCCCCGTGCTCCCAAGCCCGTCCAGCGCGATGACGAACGGCGCCGCCTGGTGCGCGAAGCGCAGGCAATCGATGGCATCTTTGTGGGAGAGCATGGCGGCAAACCGCGCGGTGGCTATGCCGCACTCTTTGCGCACTCCAACGCCTCGCGAAAGCTGCCCGAGCGCACCAATTCGTTTAAGAAGATCATGGGCTATTTCGATGAGCTCTGGGCGCAGACTGTCGATCCCAAACGACCGGTCAAGCGCATCAACCTGGGCTTTAGCAATCTTGTGCCCGAGGAATTTGCCACCATCGATCTGTTCAGCGATATCGAGGCCGATGAGCGCGAGCGCGACCTGGCGCGCGCCGTCCTGGCCGTGAAAGGCAAGTACGGCAAGAACGCGCTCGTCAAGGGATTAAGCTTTACCGCCGGCGCCACCGCGCGCGAACGCAACGACCAAGTTGGAGGACACCGTGCCTAAGCCCAAACAACAGCCCGTGCGCCCGCCGACCGCCTTCGAGCGCCTGACGGACCCCGAGGGCAGACGCCGCGCCGCCGACCCTAACCTCACTGCCAACGGTGCCGTGCGCGCCAACCGCGCCGCACAGTTTATGCCCTTTGCCGCCCTCACGGGATACTACGAACTCGTGCGCAAGCAGGAAATCACCGTCGAGCCAAAACGTGAGCTCACGGAAGAAAAAGCCCTCGTACTTTCTAAAAAGCTCGAGGGTCTCAAACGTGGCGACTTGGTTCGTGTCACCTATTACGATACGTACGGCTATCGCTCCCGCACCGGCATCCTCGACGAGGCGCTCCCCGCCTTCAAGCTCCTCAAGCTCAAAGACATCGCCATCGACTTCGACGACATCCAAGACATCGAACTGCGCGGACGAGCCTAGCCGAGGAAGCGCATCCAGGGCGGCGCTTACAGCGTCATGACGTAGTAGCCCGCGTCTTTCACGGCCGTCTCGAGAACACCACGATCAACCGGCTGTTTAGAGCGCACACGTGCCGTGTGATCCGCATACGTCACCGTTGCCCACACGCCGTCCAGCGCATTGAGGGCATTGGCCACGTTCTGAGCGCAGCCGTCACAGCTCATGCCGCCGATGAGCAGCTCATCGCTATAGGGATAGTGCGATGCATCGGTATCCACCACAACAACCTTTTTGGCCTTCTTGCCGCTCGCACCATCGCTGCAGCAACTCTTCCCGTGTGTCGAAGCGGCAATGCGACGCAGTCCAAAAAACATGCCGACGGCAATGACGGCCAGCACGATGAGATTCGCAGGGTTGAGCAAGTCACTCATGCGTTCCCCTTTCAAGTAGCACTATCTAGATACCCCCATGGGGTGTCCCCATCTTAACCCAAATTCATGTCCGTTCGGTCAATTAGTTTCCCTCTTCAAACTTTTTTGTTGACCATGGCTTACTTTCGTGTATAAGTTTTCCTAGGCTAACAGTTTAGATCCGTAAGGAGCACCGTGACTCGAACCATAGACATCCCAACGTTTCAGGCAGCAGTCGTGCGCAACTGCTCTCCCACGCTCGCGGGCATCAAGCCGGCATCGCTCTTTACCTATCCAGGCACCTATGCCCACGGGGACGGCTCGACCGCAACCGAAACCATCGCAGAACGCCGAGTACGCCTGCTCAACGTTATCGCCCAGTGCAATCGCGAGCTTGACCCGTTCGGTATCCACCTGAGTGTTTTGGTCTGGCGGCCCTGCGGAGCGCTCGTGTATATGTACCGAGCCAAAAGCCTCACCACCTATTTCGCAGACCCTCGCGCCCAAACGGCGCTCGCCTCGGAAGGCTACGACACAAGAGACCTTTCGACATGCCTTGTGCATTTGGCATCACGCATCACGCTCGCGAGCAATAACGTCGCGGAATGCGCCTGTAGCCAGACTCGATGCGCACTACCCCAGCAAGCTAGCTGCAGCAACGACTGTACCTGCGAGTTTCCGCACGAAATAGGCTACTTCCTCGGATATCCCTACGACGACGTGCACGAGTTTATCGTCCAGCGCGGCGAGAACTACAAGGTCTTTGGAGCTTGGAAGGTCTACACGAATGTCGAGCAAGCGCTTGCGATGTTTGACGCCTACCGCGCTTGCACTCAATACCTCACCTTTGTCTATCAGCAGGGCTGCAGCTTGGCGCAACTTGCCCAGGCAACCCGATAGAACATAGAAGCCGCGGCAACCTGCCGCACAACTGAAAGGACTCAACATGAGCAAGATCGCCGTCGTCTATTGGAGCGGCACGGGCAATACCGAGGCCATGGCAAATCTCGTCGCCGAAGGCGCCACGTCCGCGGGTGCCGAAACTGAGGTCATCCCCTGCGCCGACTTCTCTACCGACAGGGCCGCCGACTACGACGCCTTCGCCTTCGGCTGCCCCGCCATGGGCTCCGAGGAACTCGAGTACGATGAGTTCCAGCCGATGTGGAACGAGGTCAAGGAGACTCTCGGCGACAAGAAGGTCGTCCTCTTTGGCTCTTATTCGTGGGCCGAGGGCGAATGGATGGACAACTGGAAGGCGGACGCCGACGAGGCGGGTGTTAACGTCGTCGATTCCGTCATCTGCTACGACGCCCCCGACGATGAGGGCGAGGCGGCCTGCCGCGCCCTTGGAGCCGAGCTCGCCTAGCGGCAATGAGCTCCGCCCGTAACGCGCTCTGCACCAAAACACATTCGCGTCCCAACAAAAACGGGAGCCGGATCACATCCGGCTCCCGTTTTCTGCTATGTCAGTCATATAAAGCGGCTACGAGATATTGCCCAAGAACGCCTTGGTGCGTTCGCTCTTGGGATGGTCGAAGACCTCGCTCGGCGTGCCCTCTTCCACGATAACGCCGCCGTCCATAAAGACCACGCGGTCGGCGACATCGCGGGCAAAGCCCATCTCGTGCGTCACCACGATCATGGTCATACCGTCACGTGCAAGATCGCGCATGACGCCAAGAACGTCGCGGACAAGCTCGGGGTCAAGCGCTGACGTGGCCTCGTCAAAGAGCATCACGTGCGGATTCATCGACAGGGCACGGGCGATGGCCACGCGCTGCTGCTGACCACCCGAAAGCTGACTCGGCATAAAATCGATGCGCTCGGCCAGGCCGACCTTGGTCAGCTCCTCGATGGCAATCTTCTCGGCCTCTTCCTTGCTGCGCTTGAGTACCTTTTGCTGCGCGAGCATGACGTTCTTTTTGACTGACAGGTGCGGGAACAAATTGAACTGCTGGAACACCATTCCCAGATGTGTACGAACCTTGTTAAGGTCGACGCCCTTGGCACACACATCCACGCCCTCAACGACAATCGAGCCGCTCGTGGGATGCTCCAGACGATTGATGCAGCGAAGCATCGTCGACTTGCCCGAGCCCGAAGGACCCAGGACTACGACGACCTCACCCTTGTGCACATCCAGATCGATGTCGCGCAGGACCACGTTATCGCCAAAGGCCTTCTGGAGGTTCTTGATGCTGACGACGACCTCGTTCGAGTTATTGGTTTCGCTCATGATAGGACCTCCTTACAGACCGGCGATATGATCGGCGGGCGTCGCGACAACCTGTCCGGCACTCTTGGTGGGACGCTTCTTCTTAGTTTCGGCCGTCCCCAGAAGCCTCGCCTCAAGACCGCTCACCAAGCGTGCAAGCGGCAGGGTGATGACCAGGTAGAACAGGGCGGCAACCACATACGGCGTGATGGAGCCCGTCGTGGCCACGATGGTGCGGGCGTTCATGACGATCTCGACCACGCCCACGGCCGCGAGCAGCGACGTATCCTTGTAAAGCAGGATAAACTCGCTGGTCAGCGTAGGCAGGACATTGCGGAACGTCTGCGGAATCATAACGTAGAGCAGCGTCTGGAAGGCATTCATGCCCAGCGAGCGAGCGGCCTCGTTTTGGCCCTTGGGGATCGACTGAATACCGGCGCGGAAGATCTCGCACAGGTAGGCGGACGAGTTCATGGCCATGACGATGACGCCCAACACATAGTCGTCCACCTTGACGCCGGCAAGCGGCAGGCCAAAGAACGCGATGTAGATCTGCAGGAACGCCGGCGTACCACGGATGATATTCACATAAATGCCGGCAAGGCAACGCAGGATGCGCGACTTGGAGATGCGCATGAGCGACAAGGCAAAGCCAAAGGGAATTGCCAGCGGAAACGCCACGAGCACGATCGAGAGCGACATGAGGAAGCCTTTGAAGACGATCGGCAGGCTCTGGACCAAAATGACCGGGTTCAGGAACAGGCGAAGGAACATGTTGGAGTTCCATGCCTCGACCCACGGCTGCTCCTTAAGGTTGGCCAGGAAGTTATCGAATGCCGTCACGCCCTTAATCTCGACGGAAGGAATCTTGGAGATCTTCTTGGTCGAACCGTCGGCGAGCGTATAGGTGCCGCTAAAGGCCTCTTCGCCGCCCTCGACGGGAAACGTCACGCCGTAAACCTCGACACGGAAAAAGCCGCCGGCAGGCGCCGTCTCGCCAAAGTCGATCTTGAGCGTCTGGCCGTCAGCCTTGCACGTGGGCTTCATGGGCGTACGATCCATGAGGTCCTCGCCCGAGAGCATCGTCAATCGCGTGTCATCGGTACCAAACGTCGTGCCGTCGACAAACGTCAGCGAAAGACCGCTCAGCTCCTCGTCGGCATCGGCCTGGACCTCCCAGGTAATGCGCGTCTCGGTACCGCCGACCACAGCGCTGCCCGAACCGGTGTTGGGTCGGGCGGTAATCTTTGCGGTCTCAAGCGCCTGGGCGGTCGTGGGCGCATATGCCCCCGCGCACACCAGCGCGAGCGCCACGGCCATGACGCAGACTAGCTTTTGGAGCAAGGCGGGCAGTGGAAAACGCTGCTCCGCGGCCCCTTTGTTCAGTCGAGACAAGGTGGCTCCTATCGTAGAAGTGCCGGCAAAACGAGACGGAAATGCTCTCCGTCAAGAGAAGCGCAAAGGCCCTCTCCGCCAAAACGGAAAGGGCCCGCGCGCAATCAAGTAGCTATTTTACTTGATGTTGTACTTAGCCATGAGGGCGTCGACGGTACCGTCGTCGGTCAGGTCCTTGATGGCCTGGTTGATGTCGTCCTTGAGCTTGGTGTTGCCCTGGTTGATGGCGATGGCGTACTCCTCGCCGGTGCTGATCTGCTTAATGGTCTGGCAGGTGTTGAACTGCTCGGCGGTCAGCTGGCTGGCAACGGAGCGGTTGGTGACTACGGCGTCGCCCTTATCGGACTGCAGGGCGCTGAAGCACTCGGTAGCGTCCTTGTAGGGGACGATCTTGGCCTTGGGGAAGTTCTCCTGGGCAAAGGACTCGGCGGTCGAGCCAGACTGAACGATGATGGTAGCGTCGGCGTTGTTGAGCTTCTCGCTGTAGTTATCGGCCGTGATGTCGGTGTTATCGACCTTGGTCACGATAGCCTGATCGTCCATGTAGTAGGAATCGGAGAAAGTGACTTCCTTCTCACGCTCGGGCGTGTCGGTGATAGCCGCGATGGAGACGTCGTACTTAGCGCCCGAAGCGACACCCGGAACCAGCGTGTCAAAGTCGTTATTGACGTACTCGACATCCAGGCCCAGCTTGTCGCCGATAGCCTTGATGAGCTCAAGGTCAAAGCCCTGATAATCGCCGTTGTCATCCTTGTACTCAAACGGAGCGTACTCGGCAGAGGTGCCGACGGTCAGCGTACCGTCCTTGACGAGCGCGTACTCCTTGGAGCCGTCGACCTTCTCGACCTTGGCGTCGTCAGAGCTGCTGGAACCGGCGTCAGAACCAGAGGTGGCGTTGGACGAGCCGCAGCCCGTCAGAGCGAGGGCGAGCGCCATAGCGCCCGTGGCGGCAAATGCGCCAAGCTTCTTCAGCTTCATAATCAGTCTCCTTCCAATGACCCCGTTTGATTCAGAGGTCTGCAAAAACTGTTGGATATTATGCACCCGTAAGTGCGAATCTGCAATTAGAAAACTGATTGAAACAAAGCCATAACGTGAATGGAACACTCTACTTTGTGACAGTCGTTACTGCTGTAACGACCTTAATAGCGTAATTTCCGCTGCATAACCTGCAAGTTCGTTAGGCGTCTCCAAAATAAATGGAAGTTCACACAAGCGGCTATTCGATACAATATTCTGCATAACCTGCATACCGCCGCCAAACTCTTCACTACCCAGATAGCCCTTACCGATGCATTCGTGGCGATCCTTATGGGCGCCGCAGGGATTCTTGGAGTCATTGATGTGCACGGCGCGCAGGCGCTCGATACCCACCACACGATCGAACTCGTCGAGTACGCCGTCCAGATCATGGATGATGTCGTAGCCAGCATCGCTCACATGGCAGGTGTCCAGACACACGCCCAGCTTGTCCGATAGCTCTGGACGTCTGGCAGCAACACCCTCGATAATGCGCGCCAGCTCTTCAAAGCTACGGCCCACCTCGGTGCCCTTGCCGGCCATGGTCTCGAGCAGCACCGTCGTCTGCTGGCCCTCAAACATCACCTGGCACAGGGTGTCGACGATCATCTGAATGCCGGCGTCGGAGCCCTGCCCCACATGCGCACCGGGATGGAAGTTGTAGTAGTTGCCGGGCAGCGCTTCCATGCGCTGCAGATCCTCGGCCATGGCCTCCAGGGCAAACTCACGCGCCCGCTCTTTGGCAGAACAGGGGTTGTAGGTATAGGGGGCATGCGCCACGAGTGGGCCGAAGTCGTTTTGCTCCATAAGCTCGCGCAGGGCCGCCACATCATCCATGTCAAGGTCTTTCGCCTTGCCGCCGCGCGGGTTGCGCGTAAAGAATGCAAAGGTATTGGCGCCAATGGATAGCGCCGTCTCCCCCATCGCCCGATAGCCCTTCGTCGTCGAAAGATGACACCCAATCGTCAGCATCTCCAGCTCCCCCTCATCAGTTGCGGTGAAATAGTTCCTGTTTGGCCCCTATTCTGCCGCAAACAGGAACTATTCCACCGCAACTTATAAAAGGGGCATCAGAGCTGCGGGCCACCAAGCACTGCGGCTACGGGCGCCAGCGTCATGATTCCCTACGCGCCAGCGCCAAGTCCTAGAGGGCTAGACGGATTGCATCGATAATGCGCGCGCAGCGCTGTGTGGCGGCAAGGGGCATGACGGGACTCTCGAGTTTCCCCGCCCGGATGAGCTGGGTCGCATGCTGGATTTCGCCGTAGAAATCATCGACCTCAAACGGGGCATTTATTTCGAGCATTCGTCCGTCGGAGTACTTCACATGGGCGAGCTCGGGGCGATGGAGGCGCTCGATTTCCAACGAGCCCCGCTCACAGGCAATCGTTAAGCGGCTTTCATACGCTGCCTTGCCGTCGCACACCATATGAATGGGTATGCCGTCGACGCTCATACGAATCTCATCGGCCCAATCCACGCGGCCGCCCGATACGTCACGCCAGCGA
Organism: uncultured Collinsella sp.; assembly: GCA_902481895.1. GTDB lineage: Bacteria > Actinomycetota > Coriobacteriia > Coriobacteriales > Coriobacteriaceae > Collinsella. The sequence continues at coordinate 32,914 of CABSYR010000021.1, forward strand.
ACTTCACGAGACGAAACATCGCACGCACCCGAAAGCAGATCCTCAAACCACCCGACCGCATAGCAGCCCATGTCATATAGACAACCACCCTGCAACGGATCGAGCAGATAACTCGAAGGGGGCTCACCATAATCAAGTTTTTGCACGCTTTCGATCGAGACGATACGACCGAGCTCGCCCGACGCAAGCAAGCCCTTCACGCGAGTATGCATCGGACAAAACCGATTTTTCATCGCCTCCATAAATGGCACGCCGCACTCACGGGAAACTGAGGCGATCACATGGGCCTCTTCTTCATTCAAAACGGCCGGCTTTTCGCACAGTACGGCCTTTCCCGCGCGCAGTGCCCGACAGACCCAATGCGCATGCATGCCATGCGGAAGAGCCAAGTAGATTGCGTCGACATCGGGGTCGGCAATCAGCGCATCATAAGCCGCATCACCGCTATCGTCAGCCGTGGCATAACTGTGCGCGGCATCAATCGAAAACGCCCTGCAAAACTCCTCAACATGCGAAGGAGTGCGACCGGCGGCAGCCACAAGCCGTGCCCCGTCCACCTCCTTGAGCGACGATGCAAATCGATGCGAAATGCGCCCAGCGCCCAAAACGCCCCAACGAACCTCACGCAAATCATCACATGAATCCCGATGGCCCACGACAGCCCCCTTCAGTTGCGGTGGAATAGTTCCTGTTTGGCCCCTATTCTGCCGCAAACAGGAACTATTCCACCGCAAGTTATAAAAGGGGCATCAGGAGCGCGTTTTGCAAAAGGCCTTAAGCGCGGCCGTTACGGGGCCAGGCTGGAAACGTCGGCGCACATCATCGAGACGCTCGGGAATATCGATGTGCTGCGGGCAGTGACGTGCGCATTTACCGCACTTGACGCAATTGCTCACCAGCTTGGGCTCGTTCGTCCGCACCGCGCTCGCCGTAAAGTATTGAGACAGCCCCGTAAACCAACTATGCGCATAGCTCGCGTTGTAGGCGCCAAAGCAACCGGGAATATTGATGCCCTTGGGGCACGGCATGCAGTAGCCGCACCCCGTACAGGGCACGCGATTCGATTTCTCAAACTCTCCCAGCACGCGTGCGATGGTATCGAGCTGCTCTGTTGTCATCGAATCCGGCAGTGCGCGATCCGCCAATGCCGCATTCTCGTCCACCTGCGCGGTATCGGTCATGCCCGAAAGCAGCATCGTGACTTGAGGATGGTTCCACACCCACGAAAGGCCCCAAGCAGCCGGCGTCTTCAGGTACGGATCGCGTACGTCATCGAGCACGGCGCGGGCCCGCGGAGGCAGCTTGCCCGCCAGGCGTCCACCCAAAAGCGGTTCCATCACAAACACCGCGAGCCCGCGCTCGGCAGCTGCCATGAGTCCCGCCGTTCCCGCTTGGTAGCGCTCTCCAGCGTAGTTGTACTGGATCTGGCAAAAATCCCAGTCATACGCGTCAAGCATCGTGAGGAAGTCCGCCGCACTGCCGTGGTACGAAAAACCTATCTGGCGAATACGCCCCGCAGCCTTTTGGTGCGCAATCCAGTCCTCGATACCCAACACTACCACGCGCTCCCACTGCGCGGGCGAGGTGATGTTGTGCATAAGGTAATAGTCGATATGGTCAGTCCGCAAACGGCGCAGCTGCTCGTCGAAGAACCGATCGAAATCCTCCGCACATTTGCACGAAGCGTGCGGCAACTTGGTCGCAAGCAAAATCCGGTCGCGCAGACCCAGGCGCTCAAGCGAAGCTCCCACACAAGCTTCGTTACCGGGGTAGAGATAGGCCGTGTCCAGATAGGTTATTCCTTGCTCCACCGCACGGGAAATGATGGCATCGGCCGTCTTCGCATCGGGGTGTCCCGGCGCACCGGGAAACCTCATGCAGCCCAGTCCCAGCACCGAGATACGGTTGCCGCTTTTGGGGTCAACGCGATATTGCACTGCCCCTCCTCTCCCCTCGAAGCCTTAATGAGGCGAAACACAACGACCACGCCATCGAAACACATTAGAATCGCAATCGAGAACGTATCGTAACGTAGCAGAAATCGAGCCGTCACGACACCGCTTTAACATCAGCAAAAAGCCCGATGAAAGGAGGCAAGCGTGACCACGCGTGAGGACGCCCCTACCCCTACCCCGGCGAGCAGTACATCCTCTCGGTCGACCGCTATCAGATCGAGGTCATGGACCATCTAGACGAACTTCCCGCCACAGGCGCTGTCATCTTCTGCACCTTCCCCAAGGTGCGCGATGGCGTCGTACACCCTGCGCGCGTTTTTGTGATCTGTCCCGCGGCATAAGCGCACAGTGCAATAGTTTCTTTTTCATAACAGCAGCCCCGCGCGCTTACCAAACGCCCCGGCGACATACAATCCATCAGGCGCCCCTTACGCGGGCGCCTTTTACATGGGGAGATGATTCACATGCAGATCAACAAGGTCGCCTTTATCGGCAAGGGCGGCGTCGGCCTGCTCTACGGCAGCGTGATCGCCCGGGCGCTCGGCAACGACGCCGTCGAATACGTCATGGATGATGCCCGTTTTGAGCGTCATGCGAACGACGCGCTCACCGTCAACGGCAAGCCCTGCGATCTCACGTCCGTCCGTGCCAGCGAGGCGACGCCCGCCGATCTGGTCATCCTGACAGTCAAGACCACCGGTCTCGACCAAGCACTCAAGACTATGGAGCGCGTCGTGGGACCCAACACGCTCATCGCCTCGCTGTGCAACGGCATTACGAGCGAGCAAAAGATTGCCGAACGCTTTGGCTGGGAGCATACCGTTCTTGGTATCTGCCAGGGCATGGACGCCGTGTTTCTCAACGGCGCGCTCACCTTTACCAATGCGGGCGAAATCCGCTTTGGCGCGGCGGCCGGCACGAACCCCGCAACCATCACCGCGATCGACGAGCTCTATACGCGCTGCGGCATCGCCCATACCGTCGAGGACGACATCGTCCACCGCATGTGGGCCAAACTCATGCTCAACGACGGCATCAACCAGACCTGCATGGCCTACGGCGGGACCTACGGAAGCGCCACGGAGCCGGGCTCCGAGCAGCGTCGCTGCTTTGTTTCCGCCATGCGCGAAACGCTTGCGGTCGCCAACGCCGAGGGCGTTGAACTGACCGAGGCAGACCTGACGCAAATGGTGCACCTCATCGAGGGAATCGACCCCGCCGGTATGCCCTCGATGGCTCAAGACCGCATCGCAAGGCGCAAAACCGAGGTTGATGAGTTCGCGGGCACCATCTGCCGCTTGGCCGCCAAACACGATATCCAAGTGCCGCAAAACGATTGGCTCTATCGACGCATCCGCGATATCGAGAAAAGTTGGTAGCGCCGACGCGCCGCATTCAACAGCCTTAACAGCAAAGCCGCCGCAAGGAGCACTCCCCTTACGGCGGCTTTCATCTTCATCTATAACCAGTAGTCGATGTCCCGACGGTTAGACCAGTAGTCGATGTCCCGACGGTTAGAGCTGCGACTCCGACACCTGGTCCTCATCGTCGCGACAAAGGACTACACCCGCACTTCCCAGCAGTGCGGCCGCAACCAACGCACTGACCACGATAGAGGCAGCCCCACAAGACCCCTGCATGCCCGCAACGAGCGCGGCCGTAGGACCAAGGCAGCCAAGCACCAATGCGACGGCGGCAATGGCAATATCTCGAGCGTTCACAAGACCACTTCCTCCACGAGAAAGACCTTATTTCTCATGAACTAGTGTGCCCCGCGCCCATATGCGCGACGTACCGTCACGGTAAGGGCTCTGTTAGCTCAAACGCATACATAGAACGGGCGTCCTTACGTTGCCCTAAAGCTCGGTAAAGACGCCCATCCGCCAAATATCCGTGATGCAGAAAAATTACCAGCCAGTGTAGTAGTCGGTGGTTCCGGCTGCGCAGCCGGAGTCATAGACCTGTCTCTTATACACATCTGACGCTGCCGACGATCGCATAAGTGTA
>CABSYR010000022.1:0-35367 GCA_902481895.1 uncultured Collinsella sp.
CGCAGGGGGCGCTGACGCGGCCCTCCCTCTTACACCACAAAAATTCGCGCGATCATTTTCTATTCAACAGGTGTAGAACATTGCAGCCCTGTTCGTTATTGCCTACGTTTTAGGTTAGATTCTCCTAAGGACAATTGGCTTGTATTGGGGGTCCCTATGAACGAAGCAGTTCCCGCGGCGCCGGTAAGCGCCGAGTCGATGGCAAAGCAGGGTTGCGAAAAGCTCGGCTTGAACGCGTTTGATGCGTTGGTTCGCCGCGCCCGTACGTGCCGTCGCTTTGACGAGTCCATGCGCGTGCCGCGTGAGCTTTTGCTTGAGCTGGCGGAGCTGGCGCACCTGACTCCCTGTGGTGCCAATGCTCAGCGTCTGCGTTTTCATGTGGTAAGCGGTGCAGAGGACTGCGCGCGTGTATTTGACGAGCTTGCATGGGCCGGTGCGCTCAAGGATTGGCCGGGTCCCGATGAGGGCGAGCGCCCGACCGGCTACATCGCGATTCTTGCTGAGCGCGCCGTTCCGGGCAAGCCAGCCGCTCCCATTACCGAGGTCGACACGGGCATTGCCGCGCAGACGATGATGCTCGCCGCCCGCAGCGCCACGCCCGAGGTGGCAGCCTGCATGTTCAAGGCCTTTACGCCCCACGCGATCGATGCCATGGGGCTCGATAACGACAAGTATGAGCTCAAGCTGATCATGGCGTTTGGCGTTCCGGCCGAGACACAGGTGATCGATGCGATCGATTCCAACCCCGACGGCTCCATCAATTATTGGCGCGACGAGGCGCAGGTGCACCACGTACCCAAGCGCTCGCTTGTCGACGTACTGGTGTAGTTGAGCGTCACCGCGGTGTGATCCGGCGGTAAACCACCACAAAGGTACCTGTCCCCTTTGCGGTGGTGCGAGGGGAGGACGTGTGGCAGATTTGTATTTGGTGCGGCATGGGCAGACTGAGCTCAATGTGCAGAACATTTTGCAGGGTGGGCACGATTCGCCGCTTACGGCGCGCGGGCGCGAGCAGGCGCTGGCGACGCGCGCGGCGTTTGAGGCGCGTGGCGTGACCTTTGACCGTGTGTATTCCTCCCCGTTGGGCCGGGCGCGGCGTACGGCTGAGCTAATTGCTGGTGAGGGCCGCTCGATAGAGCTGGTCGATGACCTGCGCGAGTGGCATTTGGGCTCGCTGGAGGGTACATCAAATCGCGAGATGCCGCCGCAGCCCTGGGGTGATTATCCGGTGGCCTTTGGTGGCGAGTCTGAAGGCGAGCTCCAGTCGCGCATGGTCGCGGCGCTGTCCCACATCATGGCCAGGCCGCAACACGACTGCGTGCTGGCGGTTTCCCACGGCTCAGCCTGCCAGGAGTTTCTTGAGTATGTGACTGGCGAGGGAGAACTACCCGACAACGGTGCCGTGCTTCATTTTGGCTATTGCGACGGGGCGTTTTCGCTCTTGGGTTGGTAACGAACGAAAGGACCCCTATGAATAAAGATCTGTATCTGGTCCGTCATGGACAGACGATATTCAACCTTAAGCGCATTATTCAGGGCTGGAGTGACTCGCCGCTTACGCAGTTGGGTTGCGACCAGGCGGCGCGCGCCGGCATGTTTTTACGTGCGCGCGGCATTGAGCCCGATCATGCCTACACCTCCACGCTTCATCGCACCGAGCAGACTATCGCCAACTTGTGGCCGGGCTTGGCGTACGAGCGCCTGGACGGCCTGCGTGAGTGGTTCTTTGGCGACTTTGAGGCCGAGCGCGTGGTGCTCATGCCCGAGCGCCCGTGGCGCGACTTCTATCGCCAGTTTGGCGGCGAGGGCCAGATGCAGGTGCGCGAGCGCATGGTGGCGACGTTGACCGAGCTTATGCAGCGTCCGGACCATACGTGCGTGCTCGCGGTAAGCCATGGCTCTGCCATCAAGGAGTTCATGGACCACGTGAAGGGCGCGGCGGCCGACGAGCGCGACCGTGTGCCGGGCAACTGCTCGGTGCTGCACTTTGCGTTTGACGACGAATCCGACACGTTTGAGCTGATTGAGATTTTTACGCAGGAGGATTACGCACGCGAGCTGGGCCTTGAACCGCTTGTGGCTACTGCAGGTCCGCAGCGCGGATAACGCGAGCGTGGCGGCTCGGGTCGCCGGCATAACTTCTCGATGCAAAAGGGGCGGAGATGCATGTACCTGCTGCATCTCCGCCCCCTGTTTGTTGAGCTGCCGATTTTTGTGCTGCGCGGTCTGGTCTTGCTAGAACCGCGCGACTTGGTGCGTGAGCAGACCCGTCGGAACCTGCGGTGCGCCGCCGCTGACCTGCGCAGCGGGGAAGAGCACGGCAACGGTAAAGTTGAACGGCTCTTTGCCCGTGTAGGTGCCGGCAGCATGGGCATCGTCGGCCAGGAGCTGTGATACCCCGACTAGTGCGCCAGCGTAGGCAGGGTCGTCGGCCAGTACCGGCTCCGGCGCCTGGTCGAGCATGGCACGGATGGCGCCGACGGCGTCCTCGCGCTTGACCTCCCACACGCGGTGCGTAATGCCGGCGGGGTCGGTGACGGCATAGAGTGAAGCGCCCTCTTTTGCGGCGCCGAGGATGATATCCATGACGGGCGAGGCTTCGTAGGCAAGTGTTACGGGACGGGGCTGCACCTTGAGCTCGGTGATCGCGCGCGCGGCGGCGAGTGCGTCGACGCTCTCGGCGGCAGCCTCGTCGCTACCCGTCAGCACGTTAACCGGGCAGATCGCCACGACACCCGTCATGCGTCCCGGCTCGCCCGAGCATTCGTACACGTAATACGCCGCACCCGGGTCCTTGAGCATCAGGCCATCGGCAATGGCTCCGCGCAGGGCATCGTTGCCGCTCAGAATGCTGCCCATTGCAGGCAGCGCTTCGAGCACGCGGTCCTGAGCCGGGCGGATGCAGGGAAACGGAAGAGCTTTCATGGACGGTCCTAACGCGCGAGTCGGTTTGTTCGCGGCTTATTATGCCCCAACTTGGCTATCCGCGCCCCAGAGCGTGTTGTCGACGAGCGCGATCAGCACCTGCTGGCAGCGAACGATATCGGCGTGGGGCACATATTCGTTGGGCTTGTGGGCGAGCGCGAGCGACCCGGGACCGTAGCTCATGCAATTGCGGTTACCCGTCTTGCCGGCAATGACGGCAGTGTCGGTGTAGCCGGTAAAGAAGCCGACGGTCGTGTCCGCGCCCGTCACGTCATCGGCGGCACGCTTGAGCACTGCTAGAAGGGGAGAGTTTGGGTCGCGCTCGATGGCGGGGCGGTCGCCCGTCACGACGTAGCTGCCGTGGCAACCGGGAACGGCGGCTTCGGCGCTGGCGATGGCCTGCTCTACCATGCGCTTCGCGACGGCCGTATCAGTCGGCGGAGTCAGGCGCATATCGACCCAGACCTTGGCGCGGTCGGGCACGACATAGGGGCGATATCCGCCCTCGATTTGGCCAAACGTGATGGTCGAAGACCCCAGCTCATCGTGCGCGGGCAGCGCCACAAACGCGCGACGGAGCGAACACACGACCTCGGCCATGGCGGCGACGGCATCCGCGCCCTTCCACGGCTGGCTCGCATGCGCCGTCACGCCAGCCATTTCAATCTCGAACCACGTACGCCCCTTGTGCGCCACCTGGATCTGTCCGTCGGTGGGCTCGGTGTCCAGCACCCATTCGCGCGAACCGACCCAGCCGGCATCGTTGGCTGCCTCGGAGCCTCGCATAAAGTCTTCCTCGTCGACCGAGCAGATGAGCGAAAAGCCGCGGCGGGGCAGCGCGCCATCCGCCGCCACGCGCTCGAGCGTATGGACCAGTGCGGCAATGGCACAGGCCAGGCCACCCTTCATATCGCAGGCACCGCGGCCGTAGAGCTTGCCGTCGCGCACGACCGCCCCGAGCGGCGTAATGTCCGCGTCCCAGCCGTCGCCCAAGGTGACTGTATCCATGTGGCAGATGTAGACGAGCCGTGGCTCGTCGCTCAAACCGGGCACGGTGACCATGAGATTGCGGCGTCCGGTCAGCACCTCGAGTTCCTCAACCTGCACGGCATGGAGCATCGGATGGCTCAACCGCTCCAATTGAGCCTCAACCAACACTTTGATATAGCGTTCAATCTCGCCCTCATACGCACCTGGGTCGGAACTGTCGATCCGCACGAGCCCTTGCGTAAGCCGCCAAGCAAAATCTGTATCAACCATAGGCACCTCACAGATAGTTAGGTCAACATACAGATTGTATGCCAAGAAGCGGCTCGGTGCATTTAATGGAGCGCTCACAAAAACGGGGGCGCCTCTCGTGCGAAAGGCGCCCCCGTGGGCATTCAATGTCAGTGACGGGCAGGCCACATGGGGAACTGCCCGTCAGATCAGCCGGCGCTACTTGATCACGCGCACGCGATACATCGACGGAATCTGCTTGAGCGCCTCGATGGTGCTGCTGTCCAGGTGCTCGTCGGTGTCGAACATGGTGTAGGCGTTCTCGCCAGCGGACTCGTTGGTCATACGCTGCACGTTGGCGTTGTCCTTGGCGAGAATGGCCGTGATCTGGCCGATCATGTTGGGCACGTTGGCGTGCAGGCAGGCGATGCGGCTTGCGGCGCGCGCCTTGCCCATGCTGCAGGCGGGGTAGTTGACGCTATGTGCGATGTTGCCGTTCTCCAGGTAATCCTTGAGCTCGCTGATGGCCATATCGGCGCAGTTGGCCTCGGCCTCGCCAGTGCCGGCGCCCGAGTGCGTGGTGATAAACGTGTTGGGCATCTTGACGGTCTTGGGCGTGGCAAAGTCGCAGCTAAACCAGCTGAGTTTGCCCGCGCGCAGGGCGGCGTCGACGGCGTCCTCGTCAATGATGGTCTCGCGTGCGTAGTTGATCAGCACGGCGTCGGGTGCCAGCAGGTTGATCTGCTCGGTACTGATCATGCCGATGGTGTCGGCCTTGCTGGGCACGTGCACGGTGAGGTAGTCACAGCCACGGCAGAGGTCCTCGAGCGTGCCCACGCGCTGCACCTCGCGGCTCAGCACCCACGCGTGCTCGACGGAAATGAACGGGTCGTAGCCGTAAACGTCCATGCCCAGGTCGACGCAGGCGTTGGCGACCTTGGAGCCCACGTTGCCCAGACCGATGACGCCGATGCGCTTGCCCTTGAGCTCGCGGCCCACAAAGGCCTTCTTGGCTTTCTCGGCATCGACCTGGATCTCGGGGTCGTCGGCGTTGTCGCGCACCCAGTTCATCGACTGCACTACGCCGCGGCTCGAGAGCACCAGCATGCCCAGGACGAGCTCCTTGACGGCGTTGCTGTTGGCGCCAGGGGAGTTAAAGACGACGACGCCCTTCTTGGCGTACTCCTCGACGGGGATGTTGTTGACGCCGGCGCCGCAGCGGGCGATGGCGCGGATGCCCTCGGGCAGCCCGTAGCCGTGCAGGTCGGTCGAGCGCATCAGGATCGCGTCGGCCTCTTCGGCGGTGCTCACAAATTCGTAGCCCTCGCCAAACTCGACTTTGCCGTCCTTGGTGATGTCGTCGATGGTCTTAATCTTGCGCATGAAAAACTCCTTAGCAGGTTTTAATCTAAACAGGGTGGTTTGAGATGGCTGGTCGGCCCGCGGGTTGCGGGCTAGTTAGATCGCGGGCTCAAACTATGCTGCGCTTCGAAGTCCTTCATGTACGAGGCCAGTGCCTGCACGTCTTCCATGGTTACGGCGTTGTAGACGCTGGCGCGCATACCGCCCACCAGGCGATGGCCCTTGACGTTTTGAATCTGGTGCTCGGCCGCGCCTGCGACAAAGGCCGCGTCGAGTTCGGCTTCGTCGGTGCGGAAGGTGACGTTGGCGATGGAGCGACTGTCGGCCTGCGCGGTGCCATGGAACAGCTCGCTGTGCTCGAGCAGGTTGTAGAGTAGGTTAGCCTTGGTCCAGTTGCGCTCGGCCATGGCGGCAAGTCCGCCGGTCTGCTCAACCCAACGGAACACCTTGCCGCACACGTAGATGCCAGAGGTGTTGGGCGTGTTGAGCATGGAACCCTTGGCGGCCTGGGCCTTAAGGTCCAGGTACTGCGGCGTCTGCGCAAAGGCTGGGCCATCTGCGATGAGGTCGTCGCGCACGATGACCACAGTCACGCCCGCGGCGCCGGCGTTTTTCTGCGCGCCGGCGTAAATGAGCCCGTAGCGCTCAACGTCGAGCGGCTGTGACAAAAAGCAGCTCGAGACATCGGCGACCAGCGGTACGTCGCCGCAATCGGGCAGCTCGTGGAACATGGTGCCAAAGATAGTGTTGTTCTGGCAGATGTAGGCGTAGTCGAGCCCGTCGCCCGCGGCCTCGGCGGCAATGCGCGCGTTGATGTCGGCCATGTTGGGAATGTGGTCGAAATTGGTGTCTTCGGAGCTCGCGAGCAGCACGGTCTCGCCGTACTTGGCGGCCTCCTTGTACGCCTTGTTGGCAAAGTTGCCGGTCACGACGTAGCCGGCGCGGCCGCGGCGCATGAGGTTCATGGGGATGCCCGCAAACTGCAGCGTGGCGCCGCCCTGCAAAAACAGGACACGGTAGTTGTCCGGGATGCTCAGCAGACGGCGCAGGGTTGCCTCAGCGTCGTCGATGATCTGCTGGTACATGCTAGATCGATGGCTCATCTCGAGCACGGACATGCCGCAACCGCGGTAGTCCATCATCTCGTCGGCGATCTCGGCGAGCACGCTTGTGGGCAGTGCGGCCGGGCCAGCTGAGAAGTTGTGCACACGTGCCATCTTCTATTTCCCCCTCGTAGTCGTTTGAACGTTCGGGATACTTTAGCACAGTGCAGCGTCAGGCGCGACCGCATCACAGCAAAACCCGAGTGCGCCGCTATGATTTACAGGATGGTTACATGGGGGAGAGGTGACCTTACTCCTCAGGCAAATCCAAATCTGCGAGCGAAGACATGAGGTTCTCTAGGCGCTTGATCTCTTCGCCGCAAATTAGCTACCTCCTGCCCGCTACGACGCCAGTGTGGCAATGACGGCTTCGTCGCCGGCGTATATTAGGGTGTTGCCATCGGGAATGATCGTTTGGCCGTCGCGCTTGAGCATCACCACAATAAACGGATGCTTGCCTTGCGGCACGTCGCGCAGGCGCTGGCCGGCCAGGCGACCGTGGGGCGTCACGGTGACCTCGCGCAGCGTAACCTCGGCACGCTCTTCAAACGTCGGGGCAGCCATCACCAATAGGTCGCCTTCCTCAATCACGGTATCGCCATTGGGCAGCACCGGGTGCGCGCCATCGCGCAGCACCAGGACGACGAGCATGTCCGTGGCGCTGCCAATATCGGCGAGCGAGCGTCCGGAAAACGGATGGCCCGCGCCCACCTTGAACTTGACAAACGACATGCCGTCCTCGTCGCGGTAATCGTTAAACGTACGGCGCACGTCGCCTTCCGCGTCGATCATATTGAGCTTTTTCGCCACCGCCGGTAGCAGCGAGCCCTGCACCACAATGCTCGACACGGCAATCACAAATACCAGGTCAAACAGGTCGTGACCGCCAGGAACACCGGCCACCACGGTAAAGAGGCTAAACACGACCGAAGCCGCGCCGCGCAGACCCGCCCAGCTTACGAGCGCAACCTGGCGAGGGTTCGTCTTAAAGGGCGCTAGGAGCACGCCGACGGCGATGGGGCGGCTCACAAAGAGCATAAACGCCATGAGCGCCAGGCCCGGCAGCAGCATCTGCGGCAGGCGTGCGGGCGTTACGAGCAGGCCGAGCAAGAAGAAGATCGTCATCTCGGCCATCTCGGTGAGGGTATCGAAGAAGTGCGCCATCTCGACCTTGCCGGTGATGTCGCTCGCACCCAGCACAATGCCGGCCAGGTACACGGCCAAAAATCCGTTGCCGCCCAGGTAGCTCGGCAGCGCGTAGGCGACGATGGCCACGGCGAACAAAAAGATGGTCTGCGCGCCCTCGGCCGTTGCGTGCGCGCGTTCAATCAGGCGGCCCGCCGCCCAGCCGATGGCGAGGCCCAGGCCCACGCCCAAGATAATCTGCTTGGCCAGCAGTGCGGGAATGTTGATGTCGCCGCCGGCCGCGAGTGTGGCGAGCACGGCGGTGAGCATGTAGGCGACGGGGTCGTTGGAGCCCGATTCGACCTCGAGCAGCGAGTCGGTGCCGCCCCTCAGCGAAAGGCTGTGCTCGCGCAGAACGCTAAAGACGCTGGCCGCGTCGGTGGACGCCACGACCGATCCCAGCAGCAGGCCGCCGATCCAGTCGAAACCCAGCACAAAGTGGGCGAATACGCCGGTGATGCCGGCAGTGATGACGACGCCGAGCGTGCTCAGCAGCACTGCAGGTATGGCGACGGGCTTGGCGCGGTCGATGTTGGTGTTAAAGCCGCCGTAGAACATGATGAACAGCAGTGCCGTGCTGCAGACGGTTTCGGTGAGTGCGTAGTCGCTAAAGTCGATGTGCGCCGGGCCGTTGACGCCCAACAGCATGCCGAGCGCGATAAAGATGAGCAGGGTGGGGAAGGGGAGTTTTTTGCCGACGGGTTTGATGGTCAGACACAAAATGATGACGAGGCCGATAAAGAGAAGGATCTGGTTCATGGATGGTGTCCGCTCCTGGGTGGTTGGCGTGGCACGGTCAGTTGTCTGCGGTTATTTGTACCCAAAGATGGTGGGTTTATGGGGTTGGGTTGCGGGCATGCGCGATATCGTCATAGACGGCTGCCGTCTTTGCCTCTGCTCGGAAACCCTTTCCAGCTTTATTGCAACGGAGTACAATGGGTAACGTTTAAGTTCAACTTGAAGTTTTAGTTGCGGCGCCGGGCTTCGGCCGCAATGCAAGGAGAGGCGTACCATGGCGATCTATGTGACATCTGATGCTCACGGGCACGTGCGTGCGCTTGACGAGGCCCTGTCTAAGATCTCGTTGATGTCCGACGACACGCTGTACGTGCTGGGCGACATGATCGATCGCGGGCCCGATCCGGTCGGCGTTATTAAGCTCGTGCGCTCGCTGCCCAACGCCCGCGTGCTCAAGGGCAATCACGAGCAGATCATGCTCGATGCCATCATCGGCCAGGATCCGCTCGATGCCGAGACCTGGGATATCAACGGTGGCTGGACGACGCGCGAGCAGCTCAACGACATGGAATTTGAGGCATACGAGGAGCTCGTGCGATGGATGGCCGCGCTGCCGCTCTACGCGGTGGCCGAGACCGAGGAGCGCCCGTATCTGCTGGTGCATGCTGGAATCGAGATGAAGGCGGCGCGCGCGTTTTTGCTTGAGCATGGCGTCGATTGTGCCGATGGCGTTGGAGCGGTGGGTGCCGATTGCGAGCTGCTGCAGCAGATGCTCGCGGTGCAGTCGTCCGATGACCTGCTGTGGATTCGTCACGGCTATTGGGATGTGCCGACCGGGCTGCTTTCTGCCGAGGGCAAGGGTCCGGTCGTGGTGAGCGGTCACACGCCAACGGTGTCGCTCGGGCGTTATTGCGAGGTCGGTGGTCTTGCGGGGCTCGATGAGGAGTCGGGCCGCGGGCAGATTGTGCGCCTGGGCGGCGAGGATGCCGCCGGTGTGCCCGATCGCATCGACATCGACTGCGCTGCCGCCACCGGCTCCGAGTTCGGTCGCGTGGGCATCCTGCGGCTCGATGATGGGGCGGAGTTCTACGCGAACATCAACCCGGGCGAATAACCTTGTTCCGCCGATCTACCGTAGCTAATTTGGGACGGGGCTTTTTTGACTACTTTCGGAGAGTAGCGCCTTCTTGCTCGGTAAGCGCTAGAAATGAGGAGCGTCTGCGTCCTCGACAGCGCGAAAATGCTCGAAAAACCGTCGCAGCGGAGTCAAACGACGTCGCGGCGGTTCTTTTTTGGCTGCCCCGCTGGCTAAGTGAGTAGACTTTTTTGGAAATGCCGAGCACCCAACATATTTGCCTCAATAAAACCGCAGGTCACAGACTTGTGCTCTGTTGGTGTGGTCGGGGATTCGGTAAAAGTCTACTCACTTAGTTTTGCGTGATGAATATTGTCCGCAACGAGACCCCAGACGGGGTGATTCCATCGCAAATTCCGGTGACCGGGCAGCTAATTAGGCGCCGTATGGGTTGCGGTCGCGTTCGATGCGTTGGCGGATGTGGGCGTATTCGATTATCAGCAGCACCAGGAGTAGGACCATGATGGCTAGGTAGCTCGCCACAGCGCCCATCAGACCCAGCAGCTTAATCAGGATCACCGGCAGCACCACGCTTACGGCGAAGCAAATCAGGTAGATCTTGGTGACGTCGCCGGCATGGCGCAGCACCGTGATGATGGCGTAGATAAAGTCGATGGCCGCGGTGACGCCGCCGGCGACGACCATCAGCAACGCCAGCGTACGGTAGCGCTCAAAGCTGAGGCCGTACATAAAGCTCATGAGGGGAATACCGGGACCTGCCATAAATGCGGCGCACACGCCGGTGATGACCACGATCAGCGCCATAACGGCAACAATAATCAGGTCAAAGCGATGACGCTTGCGAGGATTAGCCCAAATGCTCGACAAGCGCAGGAGCTGCGGTTTATAGATAAATCCAATGCTCAGCAAAATAGCCTGCGCCGGAAAGAACAGGGCATTAAAGTACAGCTGATATTTGTATGCCAGCGTGCCTTCCATCACAAACTTGGGCATGCTCTCAATAAGGTTGAACAGGAACAGTGCACCAAAGAGCGGGGCGCACTGGACAAACAGGTGGCCGACCTCGCGCAGGCTCACGTGGCGCGATTTTTCGGTCTCGAGCAGGGCGAGCGGCGCGGTGACCAGCACGAGCGAGGCGATCGCGGTGACACCCATGGCCATGGCCGCGATGGGCATGCTGCGCGTGAGGAACAGCGCCACGCTGAAGACCGCGATGACGCCGACGGAGCGTAGCGTTTGGCTCATTCCAGCCAAGTAGAGTTTGTCGGCCTGCTGCAGGCGGCCTTCGTACACGTCGGCGACGCCGTCGATGACCTTATACAGGTAGACGCCCAGGCCGATCGTCGCCATCTGCGCGTCATAGCCGCGGGCACTGCTGTACATGAGGCCGCAGCCTAGGGCGAGCGCTCCGCAAAGCCAGCGGTTGAGCTGGTAGGAGGCAAAGGACGTCTTTTCGTCGATGTCTGAGACCTGGAAATTGCGCACGCCGTAGTTGCATGCGATCATGATGAGCGTGCCGGTGACGAAGGCGATGGAGAACTTACCGGCTTCCTCGGCGCCCACAAGCTGCGTGGACACAATGGTGAGCAGGGGAAACGCGAAGCCCCACACGGCGGTGCCCAGGGTATTCCAGAGATAGTCGCGGCGGGTGGCGTGCTCCTCGTATTCCGCTTCCTGCATGGAGAAGCCGCCGCCGTAGACGGCGCCGAGCAGGCGGTTCCACCAAGCGTTGACCATGCGGCGGACGGGGCCGGGCTCCCGATCGCGTTCGCGCCGGCGACGTGTGGCTTGGCAGCTATCGGGTCCGCCGGCGTTGCGCTGACTCAGCTCCTGGATGCGTGCGAGCTCTTCGGCCGTGTGGGAGGCAGGGAAGAGGCCGTTCTCGATGCGGCCGCCCTGGGCCTTCGCGGCGCCGTCTTTCGATGCAGCGGGGTTGGAGATGCCGTTGCGGCGGGCGATGGCGCGGCGAATGCTATCGAGGGGCGTGATGCTCAAAGCGGGGTCCTTTCTATTGCTGCGCTCTAGTATAGACACCTCGGTGTCCGCTCGTATTTTTGAACAGGTTGTTCGATAATTTCGGCGGCGCCATTCGGTAGTCGGCACTTAGGGACGTTCCTTATGTGCAGGCACTTTGGGAACGTCCCTAAGTGCCGGCATCCGGGGACACTCCTTGAATGTTGCCTGTTCAAGAGTGTCCCCAATGACTAGTCGTTTAAGAACGTCCCCAATGACTGGGCCGCTTGCCTGCGATTTTTGACCGTTGGGCGGGCTTGCCGCCCTTGCCGCAAAAACGTTTTTGCATATCGGGTACAACGGGCTTTACGTGAGTAAAGTGCGCGCCGCGTCCACGTGCCGCGTTTTTAAAGGAGGCCCCATGCCTGGTGTTACCCCTGCAGAAGTTCTGTCCAATTTTGGTATTACGCTGGTCGAAGATCCCGCCGAGAATCAACCCCGTCTGCTGGTCGATCTGCCCGCCGCGGAGCTCGTCGAGCACGCTATCCGCCGCGAAGAAGGCCGCATGGCATCCAACGGCGCGCTGGTGATCGAGACGGGGGAGCGTACCGGCCGTTCCCCCAATGACCGCTTTATCGTTGACACCCCCGATGTTCACGACAAGATTGCCTGGGGCGCGGTCAACCGCCCGCTGTCCGTCGAGAGCTATGAGGCCATCAAGGCCGGCATCGTCGACTATCTCAACGAGCGCGACGTGTTCGTCACCCGCGGCATGGCAGGTGCCGACCGCAACCACACGCGTCGACTGCTCGTTGCCTGCGAGCGTGCCAGCCAGGCACTTTTTATTAAGCAGATGCTCGCCCGCCCGCTCGCTCGCGAAATCGCGCGCACCGGCGAGCCCGACTTCTGCGTGCTCGCAGCGCCCGGTTACCAGTGCGACCCCGCCATCAAGGGCCTCAACTCCAGCGCCGCGGTGGTCATCAACTTCCAGGAACGCGTGATTCTGGTCGCCGGCACCGGCTACTCCGGCGAGATTAAAAAGTCGATCTTTAGCGTCATGAACTATCTGCTGCCCGTCGAGGACGACGTGCTGCCCATGCACTGCTCGGCCAGCATGGATCCCGTCACGCACGAGACCGCCGTGTTCTTTGGCCTGTCCGGCACCGGCAAGACCACGCTTTCGGCCAATCCCACGCGCCTGCTGATCGGCGACGACGAGCACGGTTGGTCCGACATGGGTATCTTCAACATCGAGGGTGGCTGCTACGCAAAATGCGAGGGCCTGGACGCCTTCCACGAGCCCGAGATCTTCAACGCCGTCCGTTTTGGCGCCATTTGCGAAAACGTGGTGCTCGACGAGAACCGCAAGCCCAACTACGACGACATCTCGATCACGCACAACACGCGCGTGGCCTATCCCGTGGAGCACATTCCTAACGCGTGGACTAAGGGCATGGGCACCACTCCGAGTGTCGTGCTGTTCCTGACTTGCGACGCTTTTGGCGTGCTGCCACCCATCTCACGTCTGACGGCCGATGCCGCCATGTACCACTTTGTGACGGGCTTTACGGCTAAGATTCCCGGCACCGAGGTCGGCGTCACCGAGCCCACGCCCACGTTCTCCTCGCTGTTTGGCGAGCCGTTTATGCCGCTCGACCCCATGGTCTATGCTAAGATGCTCGGCGAGCGTATCGCCGACGGTCGTACGCGCGTGTACCTGGTCAACACCGGCTGGATTGGCGGCGGTTATGGTGTGGGCCATCGCATCGAGCTTGCCTACACGCGCGCCCTGGTGGCCCGCGCCCTCGACGGTACCATCGAGGACAGCGAGTTCTTGCACGACGACATCTTTAACGTCGACATTCCCACGACGTGCCACGGCGTGCCCGATGGCATCCTGGTGCCGCGCCAATACTGGCAGAGCACCGCGCGCTATGACGAGGCCGCGCACAACCTGGCGGTGATGTTCGAGGAGAACTTCGAGAAGAAGTACTCGCACCTGCCCGAGTCCGTCAAAGCCGCCGGCCCGCACGCCCAAGTACACGCCGACGCTCGTCATCGCGGCCGCGGGCTGCTGGGACTTCGCCACTAGCTTCGCCGTGAGTCCATATCCACCACAAAGGGGACAGGCGCCTTTATGGTGGTTTTGCTCGCGTGGATGACTCGGGTTACAATACGCTTGACATATCGTCCCCTTCTCCGGATGGGGACAGCGTAAGCGCTCTTGTGGCGGCACCGTAGGACTTTGAAGGTGGCCGCTGTGAGGGCGCTTTTTGTTTAGGCGCCCTCGCTCGGGCGTACGCTATGAAGGGAGAGCATATGAAGAGTTTCGTTGCCGAGGATTCGTTTTGGGAGCTGTTTCCGCAGGCGGCGGTCGGCGTCGTAGTCGTAAAGGGCATGAAGCCCGCGGCCCAGATTCCCCAGGAGGACGTGGATGCGATCGCCACGTTGCTCAATCGCGCCAATATCGATGCGGAGCGTCACCTGACAAGCGATACCATCAGCGAGAACGCGCCGGTTAAGGCATGGCGCGAGGCGTATCGCCTGTTCAAGACCAAGAAGGGCGCGCGTTGCTCAGTTGAGAACCTGCTCAAGCGCGTGCTCAAAGGCAAGCCGGTCGGCCACATCACACCGGCGGTGGATATCTACAACACGATTTCGTTGACTTATGCGCTGCCCGTTGGCGGCGAGGACCTGCATGCGATTGAGGGAGATCTTCGCTTGAAGGTGACCGATGGTGGCGATGCGTTCTTGCCGCTTGGCGAGGAGGCGGACGATCCGACGCTGCCCGGCGAGCTCGCCTACATCGACGATGCGGGCGCTGTGTGCCGCTGCTGGAACTGGCGCGACGGCGTTCGCACGGCGCTGTCCGATGATTCGGCCGATGCGTTCCTGGCGATTGAGTGCGTGGAGCCCGAGCGGATGGGGGATTGCCAGGCCGCGATCGATCGCTTAGCCGAGCTGCTCGAGCGCTATCTGGGAGCGACGGTTGTCGTTAAGACGCTTGTGACCCGCGACAATCCCTGCGTGGAGCTGTAGCGACGCCTGCGGATCATGTTCGCCGGTCAAAACCACCACAAAGGTGCCTGTCCCCTTTGTGGTGGTTTTTATGTTGATGGGTTAACAAATGGGGTATTTGGGTACGGGTGTCGCCTTATGCGACTAAGATGTTTACCCGTAAGCATTATGCAAGCGAAAGGCGGTCGTCTCCCATGCAGCAGAACGACGAGACACGTTTCGAGGACTTTGTCGGACTGATCAGCGGGCTCTACAAGGAGATTCAGCGCATTAAGACATCCGAGGGCGCAAGGCTGGGCCTCAAGGGCTCCGACGTTATGTGCCTTTACTATCTTGAGCGCAGCAAGGACGGCCTGACTGGCGCTGACCTGGCTCGCATGGCAGGCGTGACCCGCGCCGCCGTCTCGCGTACGCTCGCGCATCTGGAGGAGGGCGGCTACGTCGAGGTCGACGATTCGGGCGATGCCGCCGTTAAGTATCGTGCTCCGGTGCGCCTGACCGCTCTGGGCGGCGAGAGCATGAGCGAAGCGGACCGCATCATTCGCGAGGTGCTCGATACCACCGGTAAGGCTATGGGTGTGGAGCAGCGCGAGCAGATGTATGCGTCGCTGCGCACGATTCTCAACACCCTGCGCGAGCTGTAGGGCCGCCAAGGCTTTTGCTTCCAATTAACAACTGCATAGTCCTGTTTGAGCGCGTATACCGTGCCGGGGCCTTGCTGTCAAAATTCCCTGCGCGGGACCTGCGCAAGAAAGGATTCGCTATGTCCGTCCGCATTATTACCGATTCCGCAAGCGATATGTCGCCGGCCGAGCACCCAGCACTGGCCGTTTTGCCGCTGTCCGTCACCTTTGGCACCGATGTGTACATGGATGGCATCGACATCGATCACCAGCGCTTTTACGAGATGCTCGTGGAGCGCGATGAGCTGCCCAAGACCGGCCAGGTCAACCCGTACGCGTTTTCGCAGGCGATTGCCAAGGTTCGTGAAGCCGGCGATGAGGCTGTGATTATTACCGTGGGCGCTAAGCTATCAGGCACCAATCAGAGTGCCCGTACCGCACTTGCCGAGGCGCCGGGCGGCGACGTGTTCGTGGTAGACAGCAACAACGTCACCCTGGGCGAGCGTGTCCTGGTCGAGTATGCCCTGCGCCTGGTGGATGAGGGCCGTAGTGCGGCCCAGATCGCGGTGGCCGTCGAGGCCGTCCGTGACCGCGTGGTCGTCATCGGCCTGCTCGAGACGCTGGAGTACCTGGTGCGCGGCGGTCGTCTGTCTGCTGCGGCCGGCGCCGTGGGCACGCTGCTCAACGTAAAGCCTGTGGTGGCTGTCGAGGACGGTCTGATCGTGCAGCTGGGCAAGGCGCGCGGTTCCAAGAACGGCCGCAACCTGCTGAACCAAAAGGTCGAAAAGGCGGGCGGCATCGACTTTTCCATGCCGCTGGCGCTCGGCTATACGGGTCTTTCGGATGCGGTGCTCAAGAAGTATATCGAGGACAGTGCCGCGTTGTGGGCCGGCCATGCCGAGGGTGAGCTGCCCATCCACACTATCGGCGCCACCATCGGCACCCACGTGGGCCCCGGCGCTGTAGCCGTAGCCTTCTTCCGCCCCGCCAACTAGCTTTCCGGTCAAAACCACCACAAAGGGGACAGGTACCTTTGTGGTGGTTTATGCTGGGTTCGGTTGAAAGGAGCACGCGATGGCGTCTGAGGGCTTTTTTGAACGGGTGTACGAGGTGGTCGAGCAGATCCCCGAGGGGATGGTCGCCACGTATGGTCAGGTGGCGCTGCTTGCCGGTCGACCACGAAGTGCGCGGTATGTGGGGTATGCCCTGCATAGCAATCCGCGCCCCGGCGAGATTCCCTGTCACCGCGTGGTGTTTGCCGACGGGCGCATATGCGAGGGTTTTGCTTTTGGCGGTCCCGATGCTCAACGTGAGCTTTTGCTAGGGGAGGGTGTGGCGTTTAAGGACGACATGCACGTCGACCTGGCCGTCTGTCGTTGGCCTGCCGGACTCTAACAGCTCTGCCGTGGCCAGAACTACCACAAAGGTGCCTGTCCCCTTTGTGGTGGTTTTCTGTTGCAGGTTTACCGGGGCTAACTTATGGAGAAGCTATGGCGGCGAATATTGATGCTGCAAAGTAAACCACGGTGAACTATATTGTATTCAGCAACGGAGCAGGCAATAGGCGATGAAAAAGCCTGCCCTGTTGAGTTTGATTCGCATTCCTCCCCTCTGTGCGATTCAACGGTGTACTTCGGGAACGGGCCCGCCGGCAACTGACTGCCGGCGGGCCCGTTCCTGTTTATCGGGGGAGTGCAATGGGCGGAGCCGAAGCAGTCCGGCTCCGAAAAAGGCGGACGCCGTAGCGCCCGCCCTAAAGCAATCGAAAGCTCAAGCCAGCAAATCGGTCTAGTACACCATGCCCATGGCGTCCTGAACCTCTGCCAGGGTCTGATCGGCGATCTCGTTGGCGCGACGGTTGCCCTCGTGAAGGACGTCCTTCACATAGTCCAGATCGTTCTCGTAGCGCTGGCGACGCTCGCGGATCGGTGCGAAGTACTCGTTGACGGCCTCGGTCACGTACTTCTTGAGCTGGCCGGAGCCGCCCATGCCAATCTCCTCGGCAATCTCGACCTCGGAACGGCCGGTGCAGATGGCGGCCGTCGAAAGCAGGCCGGACACGCCGGGGCGGTTCTCGGGATCGAACGTGATCATGCGCTCGGAGTCGGTCTGGCTCTTCTTGATGCGCTTGGCCGTCTCCTCGGCGGTCATCGAGATGTTGATGGCGTTGCCGTAGCTCTTGCTCATCTTGCGACCGTCCAGGCCGGGCAGCAGCGGGGTCTCGGACAGCAGCGCGTCGACCTCGGGGAACACCTTGCCGTAGCGGTTGTTAAAGCGGCGGGCGATGGTGCGGGTGAGCTCGATGTGCGGCAGCTGGTCGCGGCCGACGGGCACCACATTGCCCTTGCAGAACAGGATGTCGCAGGCCTGGTGCACCGGGTAGGTGAGTAGAAGGCCGGTGAGCTCGTGGCCCGAGGCCTCCATCTCGGCCTTGACGGTGGGGTTGCGCGCCAGCTCGGCCTCGGAGACCAGCGACAGGAACGGGAGCATGAGCTGGTTGGCGGCGGGCACGGCTGAGTGCGCGTAGATCATGGTCTTGTCGGGGTCGATACCGCAGGCAAGGTAGTCCATGACCATGTTGTACACGTTGTCCTGGATGTGCTCGGTGGTGTCGCGGTCGGTGATGACCTGGTAGTCGGCGATGAGCACGTTGGTCTTGGCGCCCATGTTCTGCAGCTCCACGCGGCCCCTGAGGGTGCCAAAGTAGTGGCCAAGGTGCAGGCGGCCGGTGGGGCGGTCACCGGTAAGCATGGTGAACTTCTCGGGCGTCTTGGCCAGACCCTCGCGAATGGCGTTGCTCTTTTGCAGTGCGACTTCGTAGCTGTTCTCGTTTGGCATGATTGCTCCTAACGTATGTTCATGGGTCAAGATGATAACGCGTTTATTGGAGGGGCGGGGCGTAAGTGGGTGAGGGACGGGAGGGCGGCGACATGCGCGATGCGTGCGGCGTGGCTGCGCATGGTCAGAGGCACCGCGCACATCCTCGGCAGCTTATCCTAGAGCTTGTGGTGGCGCTCTTCTTTGCGCTCCTCGGCTGCCTGCTCCTCCTGCTTAAAAGCGGGGTCGTCGGGGGTTACCAGCTCGTCTTCGTGCGTTCGCTTGTTGTAATGGTGGCGCAGCACGGGCTCAAACAGGTGCAGGCGCTTGGCGAAGGCCGCCGAGCCAATGGCGAGCACGGTAAAGATGAGCACGCGCATGGGGACCTCGACCTGATTGATGGCCGCGGCGCCGGCCGAAAGCAGTATGCACCAGGCGTAGATGAGCAGTACGGCTTGCTTTTGGTTGTAGCCCTCTTGAATGAGGCGGTGGTGGATGTGGCCCTTGTCGGCCTGTCCAATGCTAATGTGGGCGCGCTTGCGGCGCACGATGGCGCTAAACGTATCGATGATGGGTACGCCGGCCACGAGGAGCGGGATGATGAGCGAGGTGAGCGCGGCGGTGCGGCTCACGTTGAGCAGCGAGATGGAGCCCAGCGCAAAGCCCAGCAGTAGCGACCCCGAGTCGCCCAAGAAGATGCTCGCGGGGTTGAAGTTATAGTGCAAGAAGGCGAGGCACGAGCCAAAGAGCGCAATGGAGAGCGCGGCGGCATCGATGCGGCCCGAGAGAACGGCCATCGAGAACATCGTGAACGATGCGATGCCGCAGATACCCGTCGCCAGGCCGTCAAGGCCGTCGATAAGGTTGATGATGTTGGTGAACGCCACCAGGTAGATCACGGTAATGGGGTAGGCGAGCCAGCCGAGCATAATCTCGCCGGGGGCAAACGGGTTGACGATGACGCCGATTTTTAGGCCGCCTACGCAGGCGATGAGCGCGGCGAGGACCTGGCCGGCCAGCTTTTGCTTGGGCTTGAGCTGGTAGATGTCGTCGATCGCGCCGGTCGCAAAGATAACGGTAAAAGAAAGCGCAAGGATGGGGTAACTGATGTGCAGACGGGGGTGGGGCACCAAAACGGGCGGCCAGCCCAGGTACCAGGTGCCTAGGATTTGAACAATGCAGGCGACGACGAGGCCCAAAAAGACCGCCGTGCCACCCATGCGCGGGATGGGTTTAGTGTTGATGCGGCGCTTGGAAGGATAGTCGACGGCGTCGAGCTTGATTGCCAGGCGCTTGACCAGGGGCACCGCAAGGAAGGTCGTGATAAAAGCCACGACCGCCACGCAAAGGTACGGTATGAAGCTCGTGGAGGAAGCCATGAATCGATAAACCGCCAAGCGTCGAAGGAAAAGGTCAAATGATGCCACGCCGCAAAGGGTATAGCTGACCCATGATACTCGACCAAGGGGGGTGTGAGGAATTGCACGGGGCGATAATCACGTGCTTACCAGATATTCGAGTGATGGTGGGGTTCTGCCTGGTGCCTTTTGGGGATCTTGGCGGGATTTGCAATGGCGATTTTCGGCAAAAGAAAACCACCCCCCCACGTTACGAAAATGAACCCACCTAAAACAGGTGGGTGCCCTCATCGACTGTTCCAGCGTCCTTAACAACGAAGGATACCTGTACTAGGTACGACTGTGTGGGCTCCCTAAATAAACGCGACGGTTCACCCAGTTGCTCCGCGGGGGGGCGGAATACCTACATCATAAAGCGGCGTTTTGTGGATTCCAGTCTTGACATTACAAAAATCGTGTCGGACGATTACGGCGCTTTGGGCTCGAGCCGTCTGTGCAATTGGTCCCTTTGCGTTTGAGCTGCTGAATCGTTGTTTTGGAGCATGTTTTTATGCCGACGTCGTTGACCGAACTTTTTTCGCCCGCTTGCCATTTGTGTCCGCGCCGTTGCGGTGCGGCGCGCGATGAGGGTGCGCGCGGCGTATGCGGTGCCGACGACACGCTCAAGGTGGCTCGCGCCGCACTTCATATGTGGGAGGAGCCGCCCATCTCGGGTGAGGCCGGTTCGGGCACGATCTTCTTTAGCGGCTGCTCGCTCAAATGCGTCTATTGCCAGAACCACGAGATCTCGACGGGCAATTTTGGGCTTGAGATTTCGCCTGAGCGCTTGGTCGAGATTATGTTGGAGCTGCAGGACCAGGGTGCCAACAATATTAACTTGGTGACGGCGACGCACTATGCGCACCTGCTGCCGGCTGCGATTAGCGCGGCACGGGCGCGCGGGCTGGTCATCCCAATCGTCTACAACACAAGTGGATATGAGCGCGCGAGTGCCGTGGCAGCGCTCGGTGATCTGGTCGATGTATGGCTTACCGACTTTAAATATGCCGATGCTGGACTTGCACAGTCGCTCTCCCACATTAAGGACTACCCGCGTGTGGCCGTGTCGGGCCTGGCTCGGATGGCGCGCGAGATCGAGCGCCGTGGGGGAGAGCTGGTGGACGAGGACGGGCTCATGAAGCGCGGCGTGATCGTGCGCCATCTGGTGTTGCCGGGGCATGCAGACGATTCGTGTCGCGTGCTGGACCTGGTGTGGCAGACGGTGGGCGATGTGCCGATCTCGGTCATGAACCAGTACACGCCCAATGCGCTCATGCGCGAGCAGGGCGGCGACCTGGCACGTGCGGTGACGCGCGAGGAGTACGAGCAGGTGCTCGACCATGCTGACGACCTGGGCTTTACGACGATGTTCTGGCAAGAGGGCGGCGCGGTAGACGAGAGCTTTACCCCGGCGTTCGATACCACCGGCGTCCTCACCAGCGCAAAGTAACGTGTTCGTCGATGATTTCCTGGGACGGGGATTAAAAAATCATCGAGAGAATCGCTTGCTCGAAAGGTTGTCAAAATAGCCCCGGCCCCAAAAAGACTGGGTATTGGGCGTTGACAGTTGGCGAGCCGTAGGTAAAATATCAACTTGTCCTGGGGACGTAGCTCAGTTGGGAGAGCGCTGCCGTCGCATGGCAGAGGCCGAGGGTTCGACTCCCTTCGTCTCCACCCTTGGATTTGATAAGCCGCTGACATTGTGTCGGCGGCTTTTTTTAAAAAGAAAGGGCGGTACCATGGCCGAGCTTGAGTCCCAACCATTGTCTGACGAGGAGCGCGCCGAGTTGGAAGAGCTCCGCGCCGAGAAGGCCCGCCGCGAGGAGCAGGAAAAGGCTCGTCGCGAGCGTGAGGAGCTGGCTGCCCTGCGTGCCGAGCGCTCGAAGGCCGAGGAGGCCGCCGCGAATGCCGCATCCGCACCGGCGCCCGCCGCGCCCAAACCTCAGCCTAAAAAAGCCGCTCATCCCAAGCCCGCCGAGCCCAAGCCGAGCCGTGATGAGATGACCTTTGCCCAGCGCATGGTCACCTCCAAGGAGCCTACGGGCGAGAATGAGATCCCCGGCATGGCTCCGGCTCAAAAAATCATCATCGTGCTCGCCCTCATCGCGTTTATTGTCTTTATGGTCTACACGATCACGGGCAGCATGGGCCTGCACTAACCTGTTCGCGCCGGGCTCCATACCCGCACGTCCGCCTCGTCCAACCCTCAACTTCTGCACCACTCATCCGAAAGGTCGCCCCATGGCTTTGACCGATATCTCTCATCCCACCGACATTGCAATGCTCACCGATCTGTACGAGCTCACTATGGCCCAGGGCCTGTGGGAGAGCGGCAAGGCCAATGAGCAGGGTTGTTTTACCGCGTTTTACCGCGACCATCCCTTTGGTAGCGCCTACGCCGTCATGTGCGGTACCGCCGAGCTGCCCGAGCTGGTCGAGAACCTGCGCTTTACGCCCGAGGACATCGACTACCTCGCCTCGCTCCAGGCCCCGGCCGGCGGCGCGATGTTCAAGCCTGGATTCCTCGACTACCTGCGCGATTTTCGTGCGCATGTAAATATCGACGCCGTCCCCGAGGGCGAGCTCGTCTTTCCGCGCGAGCCCATGGTGCGCGTCACCGGCCCCGCGCTGGAGTGCCAGCTGCTCGAGACAGCGCTGCTCAACATCGTCGGCTTCCAGACACTTGTTGCCACCAAGACGGCGCGCGTGGTGTTGGCGGCGGACGGCCGTCCCGTGGCCGAGTTTGGCCTGCGCCGCGCCCAGGGTCCCGATGGCGGCCTGGCCGTCGCGCGCGCGAGCTACGTTGCCGGCTGTTCCTCTACGTCCAATGTGCTCGCCGGGCGCCGCTACGGTATTCCCGTCTTTGGCACGCATGCGCACAGCTGGGTGATGAGCTTCGATTCCGAGCTTGAGGCCTTCCGTGCCTTTGCCAAGTCGAGTCCCAAGAACTGTACGCTGCTCATCGACACCTACGATGTGCGCGAGGGCTGCGAGCATGCCATAACGGTCGCCAAGGAGATGGAGGCGGTGGGCGAGCGCCTGTCGGCTATTCGCATTGACTCGGGCGACCTCGCCAAGCTCTCCAAATATGTTCGCGGCCGTTTTGATGCCGAGGGCCTGCCTTATGTGGGGATCTCGGTTTCCAACGATCTGGACGAGTACACGATTCAGTCGCTGCTCGACCAAGGCGCGCCCATCGATAGCTTTGGCGTGGGTACCAAGCTCGCGACCTGCTACGACCAGCCGGCGCTGGGCGGCGTGTACAAGCTTTCCGCCCGTCGTGCGAGCGAGACGGACCCGTGGACGCCGGTGGTCAAGCTCTCCGAGCAGCCCTACAAGCGCACGATCCCGGGCGTGCAGCGTGTGCGCCGTTATTACGACGGCTTTGGCGGCCCGATCTGCGACATGATCTATGACGAGGACCATCTGGCGGGGGAGGGCGCCGCGCGCGGCAATACCCTCGTGGCCGTGAACGATGCCGCGCTGGTGACCGACGTGTCCGAGCTCGAGTATCGCGAGCTGCTGGCGCCGATCGTGCGCGATGGCAGCGCCGTTGCCCCGCGTGAGAGCATTGAGGACGCACGCGAGCGTTGCACCTGGGCACTGGACCATCTGGATTCGGTCTACAAGCGCTTCCTGTACCCGCAGACCTATGTGGTGGGCATGGAGCAGGGCCTGGCACAGGTGCGCGACGAGCTCGTGCGCAAGAACATGGCCGCGGCTTCTGCCTTCCCCTGGGCAAAATGATCCCTTGGGGACGATCCCTTGGGGACGGAGGAAAACGGATCATTTTCTCGCCCGCCCGCTCAACATTCGATTGGTTTGACGCATGACGACTTCTTATAAAACGATGGTGGTAAAGATCGGTTCGTCCACGGTTGTGGGCGCCGACGGCAAGGTCAACCGCGCCTTTATCGGCGGGCTTGCCGATCAGGCCGCAGCGCTGCGCAAACTCGGCTGGCGCCTGGTCGTGGTGAGCTCGGGCGCTATCGCCTGCGGCTATCCCGTGCTGGGCTTCGACCGCAAGCCGGTTGGCGACCTGCCGAGCCTGCAGGCCTGCGCCTCAGCCGGTCAGTGCATCATCTCGTCGGCCTACGACGAGGAGTTTCATGCGCGCGATCTGCTCACCTCGCTCGTGCTGCTCACGCGTCACGATACGGCCCGCCGCACATCCTACCTGCATGCGCGCGACGCCCTACTGCGCTTGGTGGAGCTGGGCGTGGTGCCGGTCGTCAACGAGAACGATACCGTTACCGTCGACGAGATCAAGTTTGGTGACAACGACACGCTGGCGGCGCTTGTGAGCTGCCTGGTTTCTGCCGATCTGTGCGTGACGCTCTCGGACATCGATGGCCTCTACACCGCCAATCCGCACGAGGACCCGACGGCTGAGTTTGTCCCGGTCGTGCATAAGATCGATGCCAAGATCATTGCCTCGGCAGGCGATTCTTCGACCTCGGTGGGCACGGGTGGCATGATCACCAAGATCCGCGCCAGCCGCATCCTGATGACGGCGGGCATTCAAAGCGTGATTTGCTCGGGCGAGGAGCCCGATGCGCTCGTGCGCCTCGCCCGCGGCGAGAGCGTGGGCACGCTGTTCGATCCGCCGGCGGAGCGTCTGGACATTGCGCCCCGCAAGCTGTGGATCGCACTGGGTGACAAGGCGCATGGCTCGGTGACGGTCGATGACGGCGCCGCGAAGGCGCTGGTCAGCCGTGGTTCTTCCTTGCTTGCGGTGGGTATTCGCGAGGTCGATGGCGCTTTTGCCGAGGGCGATGTGCTCGACGTGTGCGATTCGAGCGGTATGGTCGTCGCCCGCGGTATCGCCGAGGCCGATTCGGACGTGCTGGAACTTGCAGCCGGACGTCGCCAGGACCAAATTGCCGGCAACCGTCTGCTGGCAGACCTGGCCGAGAAGCCCGCGATCCATCGAGATAATTTGATCGTCTTCGCCTAACCAATTGACGCTGCAAACGCTCCTAAGCGGCAATCTGACGTTCAATCGTCGGGCATGACCAAAAGGTCAATGCCCTCCTCTTTCACGTCACCTTGCTCGCTTAGGGGCGTTTTCGCTTTCCGCCCTCTACCTTCGATGTTTCCGTTCTCGGCACTTGGGGACGTTCCTTTTGTGCCGGCAGGTGGGGACGCTCCTTGCTAGAAGATCTGACGCAGGTCTCCGCGGTTGAGGGCT
This sequence comes from uncultured Collinsella sp., assembly GCA_902481895.1. Classification (GTDB taxonomy): domain Bacteria; phylum Actinomycetota; class Coriobacteriia; order Coriobacteriales; family Coriobacteriaceae; genus Collinsella. The sequence goes on from CABSYR010000022.1 coordinate 24,627, forward strand.
TCGTCGAAGAGGTGCTTGAACACCACGCTGCCGTGCAGGCCATCGTGCTCAAACTCGTTCGTCACCCAGGCATGCGAGTTGCCAACGCGGCCGAGCGTATCGAGCTGCAGGCCCGAATCGACGTACATGTCGTCGAAATACACCGCGGCCTGGAGTGGCACTTCGTTGCATGCTAGGCGCTGCGGGTCGTAGATCTTGTCCCAGCTGGTGTCTTCCATCAGCAGATCCATCGCGGACTTAAAGGGCTTGAGCTCGGGCATCTGCTCAAACATCCACGGGAACATGGCCTCGCCGGTAAACATGAGCGGGCGCGCGAGGGTGTCGAACTCGGCACGGTGTGCCTTCTCTTCAGCCGCGGCCCAGCGGATGGGCATCGTGTCGCCGTCGGCGTAGATGAACTCCTGCAGCGTCCAGTACAGTGGATTCGCGCGTGTGTTGGTGCGCTCGAAGGCGCGCATCAAAAAGCTGTCGGATACCGAGGAACCGCAGCTCAGCGTTCCGTCGCCATCAACAAAAGCATGGTCGATAATCCAGTGCATGCGCTCAAAGCTCGGCTTCATGCCAAAGTCGCTGCCCATGAGCTGCAGGCGCTCGACCGTCATCGGCGAGCCGTCGGGCAGCACGGGCTTTTCCTCCTCGAGGGCATCTGCTAGGGCCGCCACGCGCTCGACGTCGGCGGGGTAGCGGTCGTAATACTGCTGAGTCTTGGCTGCCATGCGTGGGAAGGTGTGCGCGTAGACCTCGCTGGCGCTCGCCGGCACGTGCGGAATGCCGCCGCAGGTAAAGCTTGCCGCCACGCCCTCGGGGAAGAGCGACAGATAGCTCAGCGTCAAAAAGCCGCCGTAGCTCTGCCCGAGTGTGGCCCAGGGTTTGCCGCCAAAGCCCACCAGGCGCAGGTACTCAAAATCGCGTACGATGGAGCTGGCGAGGTGGCGCTTGAGGAAGTCCGCCTGCGAGCGGGCCGCATCGGCTCCTGCTGCCTCGGCGCGATCGCCCAAGGCGGCAATCGTGCGCCCGTCAACGCAGCTGCTGCGCCCGGTGCCGCGCTGGTCGGGCAGCACGACGCGGAAATGCTTGACGGCCTCCTCGATCCAGCCATCGCTTGTGGGCGACAGCGGACGCGGGCTCTCGCCGCCGGGGCCGCCCTGCAAAAAGAGGAGGAGCGGCAAATCGTCGTTGATGCGGTCGGGCGCGCAAACCACGCGGTAGAAGAGTTTGATGCTCTCGGACGCGCCGGCGATGGGCGCCGGCATGGCGCCGCGGCGCATAGTGCTGCCGACGGCCAAAAGCATTGGCTCAAGGCCGCGCCAGTCGAGAGGGACATCGATGCTGTGGTCCTCGACATACAGGCCGGGGACGTGGTAGGAAGTGATGAGCGCCATGTGATGCTTCCATTCGTTGCGGTGTTTCGGGTTGACCAATTCTACCGCCGTCGGCGAGGATGCGTGCAAATCGGCTACCATGGTTGGCAAACATCTAAGAGAAAGGGCCGTCCATGTCGGTCGATATAGCCACGTATGTCCACGATCTTGCCGTCGAGGCCAAGGCCGCTTCGGGCGCGCTTGCCACGGCGAGCGATGTCCAGCGCCAGGAGGCCGTGCGTGCCATGGCCGCAGCGCTGCGCGACGGCGTCGATTCCATCGTCGCCGCCAACGAGCTCGATATGTCCGCTGCGCGCGATGCGGGCACCTCCGCGGGCCTCCTCGACCGCCTGCTGCTGACGTCCGAGCGCGTTGAGGGCATGGCTGCCGGTTTGGAGAAACTCGCCGAGTTGCCCGATCCCGTCGGCCGCGTGCTCGACCACCGCGTGCTTGCAAGCGGCGTGGACCTGACCCGTGTGAGTGTGCCGCTGGGCCTGGTCGCCATGGTGTATGAGGCGCGCCCCAACGTGACGGCCGACGCCGCTGGCATCTGCATCCGCACCGGCAACGCCTGCATCCTGCGCGGCGGTTCGCTGGCCTATCACTCGTGCGCCATGATTTCCGAGTTGCTGGCCGATGCACTCGAGGCGCAGGGCTTTCCGCGCGAGGCCGTCTCGATGATCGAGTCTACCGATCGCGAGGCCACCGGTGAGCTCATGAAGCTTCGCGGCATCGTCGATGTGCTCATTCCGCGTGGCGGTGCGGGCCTGATCCAGCGCTGCGTGCGCGAGTCGCTCGTTCCGGTGATCGAGACAGGCATGGGCAACTGCCACATCTACGTGCATGAATCCGCCGACTTCGATAAAGCGCTCAACATTATCGTCAATGCCAAGACCCAACGCGTGGGCGTGTGCAATGCCGCCGAGTCGCTGCTGGTCGACCGCGCCGTGGCAGATTCGTTTTTGCCCGCGGCTGTGGCCGTGTTGCACGACCACAGTGTGCTGATTCACGGTGACGACACCACGTGCGCCGCATGCGCCGATGCCGGTCTTGCCGAGGGCGACGACTACGTTGCCGCGACCGAGGAGGATTGGGGCCGCGAGTACCTGGCGCTCGAGATGAGCGTGAAGGTCGTGGCGAACGAGGACGAGGCCATCGCGCACATCAACCGCTACGGCACCATGCATTCCGAGGCCATCATCGCCGAGGACGCGGACGCCTGCGAGCGCTTCCTGGACGCAATCGATGCCTCGGCCGTGTACGCCAACGCCAGCACGCGCTTCACCGACGGCGGCGAGTTTGGCCTGGGCGCCGAGATCGGCATCTCGACCCAAAAGCTCCACGCCCGCGGCCCCTTTGCCGCCGAGGCCCTCACCACCTACAAATATAAGCTCCGCGGCACCGGCCAGGTCCGTCCCTAACCCCCTCGTAAACGAAAAACCACCACAAAGGTGCCTGTCCCCTTTGTGGTGGTTTTAGGTGGCGTTGACGGTTAGGCCTGGAAGGTATCTCGGTCGGGGGCGAAGGACTGCATGGCCGCGATGGTGCGGTCAAAGAGCTCGGGGAGCTCCCAGCCCAACATCTCGGCGCCCTGCGAAATCACGTCGCGCGAGCAGCCGGCGGCAAAGCGTTTGTCCTTGAACTTCTTCTTGAGCGACTTGGTCGTAAAGTCCATAACGCTCTTGCTCGGGCGCATGATGACGGCAGCGCCGATCAGGCCGGTGAGCTCATCGCAGGCAAACAGGATCTTTTCCATCTGCAGCTCGGGCTTGGGTAGTGAGGTGTTGAAGTCCGACGTGTGCGTCTGGATGGCGCGAATGAGCTCGGGAGACGCACCTTCGCCCTCAAGAATCTCGGCAGCATAGATGGTGTGGTTAATGGGGTCGTCCTCATGCTCCTCCCAATCCAGGTCGTGCAGCAGACCGACGATGCCCCAAAACTCCTCGTTCTCGGGGTCGAACTCGCGCGCAAAGTAGCGCATAGTGCCCTCGACCGTCTCGCCATGGGTGATATGGAACGGGTCCTTGTTGTGCTCATTGAGCAGTTCGAACGCGCGGTCGCGGGTGATTCCGGCGGTAAGCGGCTCTGCCATAAGAGACTCCTTGTGCTCGTGGGTATCGATAAGAATGAATACTACTAGAACAAGAAAACCACCACAAAGGTGCCTGTTCCCTTTGTGGTGGTTTTTGGCGCGGATGGGTTAGTTGAGGGCGGCTTGGGCTAGGCGGGCTTCGGCGGCCTCCTCGGTGACGCCAAGGGCCACGGCGAACTCCTCGATGGAGCGGCGTTTGGCCTCCTTGAGTACGCGCATGTAGTAGGAGCTGGGTTTTTTATCAGCTTCCTCGGCCTGGCGAATGCGGTGCATCATGGTCTTTGCCACGCGGACCGTCTCGGGCGCGCCCAGCTTGAGCTGCTGCTTAAAGTGTGTCTCCTCAAGCGAGCTGTTGCGCTCGGTAAAGGTGTCGCACTCCAGCTCGTCATAGTGGCTCAGCAGGTGCTCGGCATCTTGCTGAGAGATGGCGGCGTGCAGACGGTCGGCCTGCGCCACGGGGTACATGAGGATCGTCTGCGCATGTCCCTGCTTGGTCTCGAGCAGCAGCATGGGCTGCGGTGTGTCGTCCCTAAAACCGACGACGGTGCAGACTCCCTGGCCCGGATGAATGACGTGTTGACCGATTGAGAACATGCTACCTCCAACTTATACGAATTTACGTATGTCTAGAATAACACGCTGACGTGCGCAAACCCGTACTTTATGCAGGAAAAGCACACAACTCTGATAGGTAAGAGTATTCGATAACAGACGCAGCTCATTCACACCTTTATGCATTTTCAACGCCTGCATAATCTGCAGGCAGACCGGCATCTTTGAGTGACTCCATACAAGCTGTAGTCATTTTTGTGCATATGCAATATCTATTAGCTTTACCCTGCGACAGTGCCCGTCGCTTGTGATAGAGTGCTACAAACTCTGGCTTTTGCCCTACGAGTGACCAAGAGCTCGGGGGCTTTAACACAAGGAGGATCTATGCCCGAGAAGATTGAAGAGCTGGTACGCGCTGCGCTTGCTGCGGCCCAGGAGGCCGGCGACCTTTCCGCATTTGAACTTGACGATTGCGCTATCGAGCGACCGGCTGACACTTCTCATGGCGAGTGGACCTCTACCATGGCCCTGAAGTCCGCCAAGCTGGCCCACTGCGCCCCGCGCAAGATCGCCGAGGCCATCGTTGCCCATATGCCCGAGGACCCCGCGATCGAGAAGGTCGAGATCGCAGGCCCCGGCTTCATCAACTTCTACCTCTCCGTTGCCGTCAAGAATGCCATCTTTGGCGAGGCTCGCGAGAAGGGTATGGACTTCGCTAAGTCCAACGTCGGTGGTGGCCTGAAGACCCAGGTCGAGTTCGTTTCCGCCAACCCCGTCGGCCCCATGCACATCGGCCACGGCCGCTGGGCCGCGCTGGGCGACTCGCTCTGCCGCGTTATGGATCACGCCGGTTACGACATCCAGCGTGAGTTCTACATCAACGACCACGGCTCTCAGATGAACACCTTCGGCAACTCCATCAGCACGCGCTATATGCAGCTTGCCGACATCATCGCCAAGCAGGGCGTGGATATCGACGAGGCTCACAAGCTGCTGATCGCCGACCGCGACGCCTTTGTTGCCGACGAGAACGACGAGCATCCCGAGACCCATCCGTATCAGGACAACTTTGCCGAGACCCTGGGCAAGGACTCCTACGGCGGCGACTACATCATCGACGAGGCCGCCGAGTTCTGGCGCACCGACGGCGATAAGTGGGTCAACGCCGATCCGCAGGAGCGCATGGAGAGCTTCCGCGAGCGCGGCTATGTAAAGATGGTCGACAACATGCGCGACCTTTGCCATGCCGTTAACTGCGACTTCGATCGTTGGTTCTCCGAGCGCTCGCTGTATGTGAAGGACACCGAGGGCGAGACCGCCGGCACCTCCGCCGTCGACCGCGCTTTTGAGAAGCTCGACAAGATGGGCTATCTCTACACCAAGGACGGCGCCCTGTGGTTCCGCTCCACCGACCTGGGCGATGACAAGGACCGCGTTCTGATCAAGTCCGACGGCGAGTACACCTACTTCGCCTCCGACGTTGCCTATCACTGGGATAAGTTCCAGCGCGTCGACCACGTCATCGACATCTGGGGCGCCGACCACCACGGCTACATCGAGCGCGTCCGCTGCGTCTGCGATGCCTTGGGTTACCCCGGCAAGTTTGAGGTTCTGCTGGGCCAGCTCGTCAACCTGCTGCGCAACGGCAAGCCCGTCCGTATGTCCAAGCGTAAGGGCACCATGGTGACCCTGCAGGAGCTCGTCGACGAGGTCGGCTCCGACGCTGCCCGTTACACCCTCATCTCCAAGAGCTCCAACCAGATGGTCGACTTCGATATTGAGGCCGTCAAGAAGCGCGACAACTCCAACCCGGTGTACTACGTGCAGTACGCTCACGCCCGCGTGTGCTCCATCCTGCGCCGTGCCGCTGACGTTACGCCCGAGCAGGCTGACGAGATGGGTATGAAGGCCGTCGCCGCCAAGGCCATCGGTGAGAACGTCGATTACTCGCTGCTGACCGACCCGACCGAGCTCGCCCTTTCGCGCAAGCTCAACGAGCTCACCGACCTCATCGCCAGCTGCGCTCGCGACCGCGCCCCGTTCCGTCTGACGCACTTTGCTGAGGAACTCGCCGGCGACTTCCACAGCTTCTACGCTGCCTGTCAGGTGCTGCCGAGCGAGGGCCGTCCCGTCGACCCCGAGCTTTCGCGTGCCCGTCTGGCCGCTTGCGATGCCGTCCGTGTGACGCTCGCCCTGGTGCTCACCCTCGTTGGCGTTTCCGCGCCCGAGCAGATGTAAGCTACGGGTCATTTGACCGTACAGACTTGGTTTAACTAAGCCTTGAAAGCCCGATCTCCCACGGAGGTCGGGCTTTTTGCAAACGCCGACGTATTGACGAATTTGGAACTGCTGGAAATACGAAACTATGCCGGTTTACTACGATGAAATGAGAAATTCCAACTACGCCGGCTTTTCGCAAAAAAGTGCAAGGCATCTACCTGCGGTTTTAGTTCAACAAGTTTCGGAGTGATCGCGGTTGAGCGATTCATCGTAGTAAACCGCCACAGTTTTGGCGGAGGCAGTCAGATTTGTGGGTGTTAAACCAAAGATTGTCCCTTTTGACTAGTCGTTTAAGAACGTCCTCAATGACTAAGTTGCAGGTGGTTGCGGTTGTGTTACACTAACGCTGCGTATATGACGCAAATATCTCGATACAGATCAATGATGTCCGTCGGTATTTGACGGAGCTAGACTGTTTAGCCGCCCTGAAGGTTTATGCAGGGAGCATGTGATCACAGGGCTTGAAAAGAAAGTTGAGCAAACACTGTGTCTGATCAACAGCAAGAAAACGAAATAACGACGACGCAAGCCGCTCCCGCTGCACCGGTTGCGTTGGACCAGGTCGCGGCGCCCGCGCAAGCCTCGGCTCCTGAGACGCCTAAGGCTGCTTCGACGCCTACGCCTTCAGCGGCTGAGAAGGCCGTGCCTGCAACTGGTGAGGAGGCTGCTCCGGCAAAGCCCAAGCGTACGCGCCGCACGGTCAAGCCTGCCACTGACGGCGAGGAGGTCACCAAGCCCAAGCGCCGTACCACGCGCACGACGCGCGCCAAGCGCACCGTTGCAGCTGACTCCTCGGCGCCGATTTCCGATGAGGTCGCGCAGGCACGTGCGTTGGCGCAGATTAGCGAGGCTCAGGTGGTGCGCGCCCGCCGTCGTGCTGCCGAGCGCGAGGCCGCGGCTCTGACCGAGCTTGCAGCTCCGTCTGTGCCCGAGACGCCTGCCGCCGACCAGCCGACCGAGAAGCCGGTACCGCGCACACGCCGTCGTACGGCTGCTAAGGCCGAGCAGGTTGCCGATCAGGTAACCCCCGAGCTCACTGAGGCTTCGGTCCGTTCCGCGGCAGGGGAGGGCACATCGCCTGTTGAGCCCGCTGCGCCTGTCGAGGCCAGCGAAGTTTCCGTTGTCGATCCGGCTTTGCGCCCGCACCGTCGCGGTCGCAAGCCCAAGGCCTTCGTCGAGGCAGAGAAGGCCGCAGCCGCAGCTGCAGCCGCTCGGGATGCTGCGGCGACCGCCGAGTCTGCAACCGCCGCCGACGCGCCCGTCCAGGATGCTACGACTTCCGAGGCCGCTCCCGCCGATGTCGAGCCCGCCGACCTCCGTCCCGGTCCCAGCCGTCGCACTGCTGCTAAGCGCACGTCCAAGGCTAAGGCTGCCAAGAAGGGCGCGTCCGAGGATTCCGCCGAGACGACCGTCGATGCATCGGCTGATGCCGCCGAGTCCCAGGACGTCGAACAACCTGCGTCCGAGAAGCCCAAGCGCGGTCGTAAGAAGTCCGCTAAGGCCAAGACGTCCGAGCAGCAGGCTGATGTCGAAGCGCAAGTCGATTCCGGTGCCGAGGCCAATGACGCTGCTGCGGCCAATGCCGACGCCGCCGCAACTGATGGTGCCGCGCCCGCCGAGGCCGAAGACGGCGCTCGCCCCAACCGTCGCCAACACAAGCGTAACGACGAGCGCAACGACCGCAAGGACGAGCGCAACAACGACCGTCGCAACCGCCAGCGCGATCGCAAACAGCGCAACAAGGAGCGCAACGCCGCCCCCACCGAGCCCACGCTTTCGCGCGAGGAGCTCGCGGCCATGAAGGTCGCCGAGCTGCGCGAGAAGGCCAAGGAGTTCGAGATCGAGACGACCGGCAAGAAGAAAGCCGAGCTCGTCGAGGAGATCTACGTCACCGCCGCGAAGGCCGAGGGCTTCCGCGACATCAAGGGCATCCTGCAGATTCGTCCGGACAGCTCCGGTATCATCCATGCCCATGGCTACATGAAGTCCAACGACGACGCCTTCGTGCCCGCCTACCTCATCCGCTCCGCGCGCCTGCGCACGGGCGACGTCATCGAGGGCTCGCTGCGTCCTTCGCGCGGCGGCGACAAGCGCGCCGGCCTCGCCAAAATCACGACCGTCAACGGTCTGGACCCCGAGCAGATTCGCAACCGTCCCAAGTTCGGCGACCTCACCCCGGTCTATCCCAACGAGCCGTTGCGCATGGAGCACGGCAAGGACTCCATTACCGGTCGCGCCATCGACATCGTGTCGCCGATCGGCAAGGGTCAGCGTGGCCTGATCGTGTCCCCGCCCAAGGCCGGCAAGACCACGATCCTCAAGAAGATCTGCCAGTCTATCTCGATTAACAACCCCGAGGTGCACCTCATCTGCCTGCTCGTCGACGAGCGCCCCGAAGAGGTCACCGATATGCAGCGCTCCATTAAGGGCGAGGTCGTGGCCTCGACCTTCGATATGCCCGCCGACAACCACACCCGCGTGGCCGAGCTCGTCATCGAGCGTGCCAAGCGCATCGTGGAGCTGGGCGGCGATGTCGTGGTGGTGCTCGACTCCATCACGCGTCTTGCCCGCGCCTACAACTTGGCGGCGCCCGCCTCGGGCCGTATCCTTTCGGGCGGCGTCGATTCGGCGGCGCTGTATCCGCCCAAGCGCTTCCTGGGCGCAGCCCGTAATATTGAGAACGGTGGCTCGCTCACCATCCTGGCCTCTGCCCTCATCGACACCGGTTCCAAGATGGACGAGGTCATCTTTGAGGAGTTTAAGGGCACCGGCAACATGGAGCTTAAGCTCGACCGCGACCTGGCCGATCGCCGCATCTTCCCGGCTATCGACCCCGTTGCCTCTGGTACGCGCAACGAGGATCTGCTGGTCGACGAGCAGATGCGCCCGTTTGTCTTTGGCCTGCGTCGCATTCTTGCCGGCATGAACAACACCGAGCGCGCGGCCGCATCGTTTATCAAGGGTCTTAAGGGCACCAACACCAACCAGGAGTTCCTGGTGCGTTCGGCCAAAAAGCACAGCGACTACGAGCAGACGTTCTAGGTTGTCATCCACACGCAGCGATAGTCATCAATGCAATAAAGGGTCGGGGCTTTGAGCCTCGGCCCTTTTCTATATCGCCGCTCCGCGCTTTTTTGACCATAAGACTGGCAAGCAGCAGGTTTCCCGTTTCAATCCGACATCGTCGCTTGCAATCGACAGGGCGGTTTCGCATAATAGCTTTTAAGCTTCGCGACGGAAAACGCAGATGAAACGAACCATATACCGTTGCTTTGGGGCATAGCCCCGCTTCATCTTCTCTCGCGCAGCCAACTGAATGATGCGATTTGGGTGCTGGAAGATGGGGAGAGCTCATGGCTTCTTCTGATGCAACACAACGAGCAGTCCTTGCCGGACTTTCGTGCGGGATCGGCCTTGCCGCTCCCGTGGTTATGTATGCCGCGACGCTGCCGTTTTCGTCGGTGAACGAGACGGTCGTGGCGGGTGCGGTTCCCTTCGCCGTGGGCGCGGTGGCGGGCGTGGGTATCTATGCCGCCTCGCTGGGTATCTCCGAGTACCGTGCGCAGCGTGAAGAGCGTCTGTTCCAGCCCGATGCCATGGGCGGTGCCGCCAATCTCAATCAGCATCAAAGCGAGTTCAAGACCGCCTCGATTCCAGCCCAGCAGCAGGATGCGACTCCTTACGCTGCGGCTTCTGCTTCTCAGACTCAGGCGGAGCAGTCTACCTCGGCATTCCTTTCCGGCCTGACTGGTGCGTTCCAGCGCCGTCATGCCGATGATGGCGTCCCTACCATCGCGCGAGCCGCAGATGCTATGGACGAGGCCGAGGCTTGGTCCATGATCGACAGTATGCTCGACGACGATTCGCCGGTGAGCTGCGACCCTGCACACTCGCGCGACGTCTATCAAGTCGCCATCGACGAGCTCACCAACGGCGGGCAGACCGGCTCCTTCAATCGCGACGACATCGCCGCCGCGGCACGCGCCGTGTCTGGTTCCCAGGCCGCCCCTGCGGGCAGCACGGCGGCTTTCGTGGCACTCGTTGCCAACGCGGCAGCCAATAACGCCTACAGCGCTACCTCGGCGGACGCGAACGCTTCTGCCGACAATTCGTACGTTGATGAAGCCATGACTGCGGACGAGGAGGCCGTTGCCGCCCGCCGTGCCGCCGAAAGCTCGCTGTGGGGCGCTCCTGCCCAGCAGCAGGCGGCTGAGGCTGCGCCGTACAATGCAAACCTCGCCAGCATGCCTATCATCTCCGGTGCCGCGGACATCGATCTCGATGACCTCGATGAGCCTGCAGCCATCACCGCATCGATTGATGCCCAAGATCGCATCGACACCGGCGACCTTCCGGATGCCTCGCTCGAGGTTGATGTCCCCATGGCCGATTACTCGGGCCACGAGGCTGTCTCTTATACACATCTCCGAGCCCACGAGACACTCGCTAATCTCGT
>CABSYR010000023.1:0-31307 GCA_902481895.1 uncultured Collinsella sp.
CGGTCTTTCATGCAGCAGGGGCTCTCAATGTTTTTATGTCCTGCTCATATCGTCTGTGCCGGCACCCCGGGACACTCCTTGGCAGCAACCGCACCTAGTCGTTGGGGACGTTCTTAAATGATTAGTCGCTGGGGACAGTCTTCGTAGGTAGCGCGTAAAAAGGGGATGGGCTTTCCCCGACGGCTGTCGAGAAAAGCCCATCCCATAATTTACGACCGTTAGAACGTTCCGCCGCCGCCTCCGCCGACGCCGCCACCACCGCCGCCAGAGAAGCCGCCGCCGCTGCCGCCGCTCGAGCTATCGGAGCTCGAAGCCAGCTCGCGGATGGTCTCGTGATACACATCGTTGAACGAATCGAGCGGAGACTCGTTGCCGTAGTGATGGTAATACCACCAGTAGCAGGGGTAGTTGTCGTAGAAATCGTCGCTGTTGCGCAGGTCCGCAGGCACGGCCTCGGCCAGCTGTCGCAGCACTTCTTTCGAAACGCCCAGGGCAACGCCCATCACCAGCAGCTTGTTCCACAGCACCAAATCGCCCGGGACGGCTTCCTTTAGGCGTGTGAAATCCTCGAGCCAATGCTTGAGCGCCTTGCAGCGAGCCGCCACCTCGGCGCCCTCCGGCGTAAAGCGGCGGAACGTAAGGCCCACGCCGATACCCACCAGCACAATCGGCACCGAGATAACCGCGGCGGTAATGTTCGCCTGTGCGCCATCGGTAAAGAAGATGGATCCCACGGGAACAAAGGCAATCAGGATACCAAGAACCAGGCAAAACACCATTGCAACAATGCCGTCTGAGGCAACGTACTCGCTATCGGCCAGCTTGCCCTTAACGGTGTTCTGATAGTCCTCGAGCTTGTCGCCCACGGGTGTAACGTGCTGCTTGACGTAGTGCTGCAGCTCGTCGAACGTGCGCGAGCGATCGCCGTTCTCGTCAGGCTTAGTACCGGCAAAGAAGACCTTGAGCACCATGTGGTCAATGCCCTTGGCCGACTTCCAGCCCGCATCACTCACCGTCACGCGATACGTCTGCTCTTCTTTTTCACGCCCCAACAGACCCTTCTTGGCCTTGGTCACGGTCGCCTGCTCCAGCTTGATCACACGGTCGTCGGTGAGCTTCATAAGCGTGGCGATATATGCCTGATCGGGCACCTCGTTCCAGCTCATGAGGGCCGAAAGCACGGCGGGATGGTCGGCCGAAGGCACATCGCGGAAATATTCGTCCTGGAAAAGCGGCTTGGGCTTGCGCTTGCGCAGCTTGAGCATAACGATTGTGCCGGTAAAGGCCACCGCCGCAACAACACTTAGCACGGCAAGTGCATTGGCAATCATGCGAGCGTGAGCGCGGCGGGCGTTAGCTTCGTCGGCCCATTCCTTCTCTTCGCTCAGGATCGTTGACATGCGCTCTTCGCCCGCGGCGGCAAGCTGCGGCACCCAGTCGCTGGGGAAGGCGATGCGTGCCTCGGCGAATTCGCCCTGATGCACGCAGGGAATGGTATAGGTGACCATGGGTTCGTCCGCATCGAGCGATACATCGCCCGTCAGCGGGCCGTGGCCCCATGCGCGGAAGTTATCGCCCTTGACGGCCGCCGTCCCGGCAGCGGCATTTGCGAAGCGCACTTCCATCTCGACATCGTCGGAATCCGCAGACCAGCCGTCGCCCACGAACTTCCAGTAGAGCTCGGCGGTATCGGCCCAGTTCATAACCGCACCGGTCATGGTATAGCTCACGTAATAGGTCGCGCTGTCGCCGCTCTCGTGAGGGCTGAACACCTTAATCCTTACGCCGTCACCGGTCTGCTCGACCGTATAGACGCCAGAGTCGCCCTTGTTCGCGCTATCGACTTTGTTAAACGCGGTGTCCTCTTCCTCGACACTCAGCACATCGACGCCCGCCGTGCCGCCCTGCTGGTTGGCGCCCGTATTGATCTCCCAAAACACGCCGTTGATGTCGTCGTCGAAATCAAACTGGCGTCCCTCGACAACGGTCAGCGATCCATCGGCCTCAACCGTGGCACTGATATAGGTCTGGGTCATGGAATAACCGTCGGCGTGTGCGGCGGCGGGCAGTAGCAGCAATGCAAGCGCGACGAGTGCGCAGACGGAAGCAAATCGCGCAAACAGGCGGCGCTGCCGACAGGTTTTGGCAACGGGGTCGTTCATGGGCACATCCTTTGTCTGTGATACCAGTAACGCCATTGTCCCACGTTTACGGGCGCACATGACGAACATCTAGGCGACCGGAGTATCAAACGGGACGAAAGTCACGCCCGCGGCCGGCACCTGGGGACGTTCCTTATCTGCCGGCAATCTGGGACACTCCTTGGCATGGCCTGCGCCAGCAATAGATACCACTTCACAGCTCTGTCACAGGTGTAGCGGCTTTGTGTGGGTGCGGCACGCGCTGATTGAGCCGCCAGCCGAGGGGCATAAAGCAGTTGAGCGAAAACGGTTTGCCCCTTTGCCGTTCGCTCGAGGATCATGTCCCCCTTTTCCGCGGAAACCCCGGCAGTTGCGAAGAGCTGCCGGGGTTTCTGTCGTTTGTGAGGCTAAGTCGGTACGCAGCGATCGAGACCTTGAGCCGCAAACCCACCGTGCGCAATGCGCACCGCCGCCAACTTGTGAGCGCGGCAACGCCTTCCCTGCCAAGCCCCGCGCTATACTCATCCGCATGGATATCAAAACACGCAACATAGCAACGCCCGCCGCGGACGCGCCAGCGACGCCACCCGCCTCCGCCCCCGCGCCCGTCGTGGGCCGTTTCGCCCCGTCGCCCTCGGGCCGCATGCACCTGGGCAACGTGTTCAGCTGCCTGTGCTCGTGGCTTTCGGCCCGCAGCCAGGGCGGCAGCATCGTGCTGCGCATCGAGGACCTGGACGATCGCTGCAAGCGCCCGGAACTTGCCGCTCAACTGATTGACGATCTGACCTGGCTGGGGCTCGAGTGGGACGAAGGCCCCTACTACCAGCACGATCGCCTGGATCTGTACGAGGACGCCCTGCGCCAGCTGCAAGACGCCGGCCTCACCTATCCCTGTTTTTGCACGCGTGCCGAACTCCACGCCGCGAGCGCGCCGCACGCCAGCGACGGCACGCCCATCTACCGCGGCGCCTGCAGAGGTCTTTCTGCTGAAGAAATCACCCGCCGCAGTGCTCTGCGTGCTCCGGCCACGCGCCTGCGCGTGCCCACCGTCGACGACCTCGCCAGCGACGTGATCGAATTCGTGGACCGCACGTACGGAGCCCAATGCGAAGCACTCGCCACCGAGTGCGGTGACTTTTTGGTGCGCCGCAGCGACGGCGTTTTTGCCTACCAGCTAGCCGTGGTGGTCGACGACGCTGCCATGGGCGTCACCGAGGTCGTGCGTGGATGCGATCTGCTGGGCTCCACGCCCCGCCAAATCTACCTGCAGCATCTGCTGGGACTTCCCACGCCACGCTACGCGCACATTCCACTGCTCATGTCGCCGGACGGGCGCCGCCTTTCCAAGCGCGACCGCGACCTGGACCTGGGCGAACTACGCGCCCGCTTTGGCACGCCCAAGGCGCTGCTAGGCTGGCTCGCCGGGCAAACAGGCATCGCGCCGGACGCCACACCGCGCTCTGCCGAGCAGCTGGTCGAGCACTTTAGCTGGGATGTTATCCGTACGCATCGGGAAAACATCACTGTAACGGTCGAGTAGCCAGCCACCCCGCCCCTACGCGACATCCCAGGGCTGGAGTTCGTCGCCCAGGCGGACAATACAGTCGTAGAGCACGGTGTGGCACTCGGCTGGGTTGGCGTCACGATGAAAATGCCCGTAGTACCAGCGTTTGTAGTCCAAGCGATCTTCCAGCTCATCGAAAAATGCCGTAAGTCGGTCAACGTCGGGGCAATTCCAGCCGGGCGCTGGATAAAGCGTGGGCGAAAGCATACGCGTAGAGCAGGTGTGAGTGACCACGTAGTCGACCTTCCAGCCCACGCTGTCGAGTTTTGTCCGTGCCTCCTCAAAGTTGCGCTCGTCCGGCAGCTCCTGCGGCCACCAGCTGGAATACGGAATGCGGTATTCCTTATCCACGCTCGTGACGCCGCCCATGGTAAAGATCGTTGAGCCGTCGAGCTCAAAAACCTCGCCGCGCGTCAGGCGTCGGATGGGCGAGGTGTCCGACAGGCGCTGCGTCAGGCCGCCGTGCCACAGTTCCATGGGACGCTCCGCCCAGTGATCGAAACGTTCGTGGTTGCCGTCGGCGAACAGCACGGTATAGGGGCGCGACTCCAGCCAGGCGATGTCGGCACATTCCTCGGCAGAGAAATCCCACGGAAAGCCAAAGTCGCCCGCGATGATGAGATAGTCGTCACTTGTCAGACCATCCCCAAGATCCCAGTCGCGAAGCTTTTGCATGTCGACGCCGCCGTGAATATCGCCCGTCACATAGACCGTCATCGGATCACCACTTCCCTGTAAGTCGCTAGCCCACATTCTGCACGATCACTAAGTCAACCGTTCCAGCCCTTCCATCCTTTGGGACCTACCCCTCGCTCTTCCATCCAAACGGGTCAAACACCCAAAAGATCAGATCGAGCACGCCGCCGGTCATCGTGGCGCCGGCAAGAGCCATGCAAACATGCAGAAAGCTGGCACTTCGGAGCACGTCGAACGGCCCCAGAACAGCCAGCAGCGCGACCGCTGCGCCGGCTACGCACAGCGCGAGGCACGGCCCCGCGTCCTTTACGCACTTCTTTGCGAGATGCTTTGCGTTGTCACTCATCGGTATCGAACTCCTTAGAGGGTCGTTGTTCAGACGCATGCCGCCGCGGCAGAGCGGGGCGGCAGGGTAAGTGTCACATGCTGTGCGGACATCAATGGAGAAACCGCCTGCTCGACCAACCTTTGACGCCGTTTTGCACCGGCACCACATCCCCCGCTATCGAGGTCTAATACTTTTCCCACCGCCACCCAAAAACTCATCCAACATTAATCTTGGCTCAAGAATCGCTTAATCTATAACCTGCACTATAGAGTTCGACCAAGGGCGGGGCGGCGCCGCGCAACGCAGACCGCTGAACGCAACGCTCGCGCCCGGGCAGATCGCCCGGCGTCGCGCCCATCGAACGAAAGGAACAGGTCATGAACGACCTCGAAAAAGTTGAAACCATCCGCACCAAGTGCAACGTGAGCTACACCGATGCCAAGGCCGCGCTCGACGCCGCCAACGGCAACGTTTTGGACGCCATCATTTGGCTCGAGTCGCAGGGCAAGACGCAGACCACGTCGGCGCACGCCGCCACCGAGTCCGCGCCAGTCGATGAGCCCTCAGCCGAGATGGTCGCCGCGCAGGCCGCCTACGAGAAGTCGAGCGAAAAGACCGACTTCTCTAAGAAGATGGACAGCGTATGGGAGTACCTCAAAAAGCTCTTCCGCCTGAGCCTGGACACCAAGTTTATCGCCACGCGCCGCGACGCGATCATCCTCAACATTCCCATCCTGATCCCCATCATCGCCCTGTTTGCCTGGGGCGCTACGATTTGGCTGATGCTGATTGGCCTGTTCTTTGGCATGCGCTACCGCATCGATAGCGACGGCGACGTGCCCGGCAGCATCAACAACCTTATGAATCACGCCGCCGATGCCGCGGACGACATCAAGCAAAATCTGAACGACGACAAGTAATCGCAGACGGGGGCACGCATGGCACGGATCCTGATCGTAGAGGACGAGGAGAAAATCGCCCGCTTTGTGACGCTCGAGCTGGAGCACGAGGGCTACCAGGTGGAGCACGCCGCCGACGGCCGCACCGCCGTGGACCTGGCGCTGGAGCGCGACTACGATCTGATTCTGCTCGATGTGCTGTTGCCGCAGCTCAACGGCATGGAGGTCCTGCGACGTGTCCGCAAGCACAAGGATGTGCCGGTGATTATGGTCACCGCGCGCGATGCCGTGATGGACAAGGTTGCCGGGCTCGATGCCGGCGCCGACGATTACCTAACCAAGCCGTTTGCCATTGAGGAGCTGTTCGCACGGATCCGCGTGGCGCTGAAGCGCTCGGAGGCCGTGAGGGCGGCTTCCAGCGTTGGCGGCGCCGGCGCCAGGGCTGGCGTAGCGAGCGGCACGGCCGCCGGTATCGCCACAATGTCCCCGGCAACCGACACGGCCCAGACCGCTGCCACACCCTCCCCCGTCACGCTCACTGTGGGCTCAGTCGTGCTCGATCCCGACCGCCGCGAAGTCACGGTCGCCGGCTCGCCCATCGCGCTCACGGCCCGCGAGTTCGATGTCCTCGCCCTGCTTATGGCACATGCCGGCACCGTGCTCACGCGCGAACGCATCGCGCACGAAGCGCTGGGCTACGAATACATGGGCGACACCAACAACGTCGACGTGCACATCGCGCATCTACGCGCCAAGATCGAGGACGCCGGCGGCGCCCGCATCATCCAAACCGTGCGCGGGGTGGGCTATGTCTGCCGCGCGTAACGCCGAGGCCAAGCGCGTCACCTCCATCGCCCGCGCCATCAACTGGAGCTATATGTGGCGCCGCCTGATGAGCTACGTTTGGCTCGACCTGCTGCTAGTAGTGATTGTGGCGGCGATCCTTGTCTATGGATACAACCAGACGCTGCCCAACGCCGCGTTTACCGCAGGATGGATCCCCAGCGCCACCGTTCGCGGCATGACGCTGACGCCCGCGCGCGGCTGGGACCTGACAACGCTCACCTATACCGTCGAGCTCGCGCGTACCACCAAGACTTTCCCCCTCGCGCAGGACCTCGTCACGCTATGGCCTCTCTACCTTGTCGTTGTGGGTTGGCAGGTCATCAGCGTGCTCAACATGCTCGGCGGCGCCCGCCGCGTGCGCCGCACCATGGCGCCGCTCAACGATCTGGCCCTGCGCGTGGACGAACTCGGCCGCATGCAACTCGCCGGCGGCAAAATGGAAACACTGGAGCAGGCCATCGAGCGCGCAAGCGTCGACTCGCCGAGCGTCACCACCGGCGACGCCGACCTGGCAAGCATCGAGGTCGCACTCAACCGCCTGCTGCGCCAGATGCAAGAGGCCAAGCTGCAGCAGATGCGCTTTGTCAACGACGCGAGCCACGAGCTGCGCACGCCCATCGCGGTGATTCAGGGCTACGCGAACATGCTCGACCGCTGGGGTAAGGACGACCCGGACGTGCTGGCGGAATCCATCGCGTCCCTTAAAGCCGAAAGCGAGCACATGCAAGAGCTTGTGGAGCAGCTGCTGTTTTTGGCGCGCGGCGATGCCGGGCGCACGGTCCTGCGGCGCGCGCATACCAACTTGGCTGCACTGGTCAGCGAGGTATGCGAAGAATCGCAGATGATCGATACCGAGCACACGTATCGGCTGGCTTCTGACGCTGCGCTTGCCAGCGACCCGCGCTGCGACGCGCCCGTCGACGTGGCGCTCGTGAAGCAGGCTCTGCGCGTGATCGTGCAAAACGCCGCCAAGTACTCGGATGCGGGAACGACCGTCACATTTGGCATAACGCCGGATGCGGGCGCGGGCACGATCGACATAAGTGTTGAGGACGAGGGCATCGGCATGAACCAGGAATCCGCAGCTCACGCGTTCGAGCGGTTCTACCGTGCCGACAACGCGCGCGATGCCGGCGCACAGGGTTCGGGTCTGGGGCTTGCGATCGCCAAGTGGATCGTCGACAGCCACGGCGGCGTCATCGGTGTGACCTCGGTCGAAGGGGTCGGCAGCCGCTTTACGATTCGCCTGCCACGATAGGAAGCCCCTCGGCATAAATAAAGGGATAGGGCCACGCGGCCCTATCCCTTTTTGCCAGCTATGGCAGCTTGTGCGCTACTCGCGGCACAGGTGCACGGCGAAACCGGCGAACTCGCGCTTAAAGTACACGAGCTTGGTACCACCGTCGGGCAGCAGCGCGCGCGACTCTTCGTTGACCTCGAGCCCGCGCTCGGCAAACCACTTCTCAGCCGCATCGATGTCGTTAACGGCAAAGCCGATGTGGCCCTTGGTGCCACGACCGTTCTGCTTCATGATCTCGACCAGCGAATCGTTGAAGTACGAAACCGGGGTCTCGATGACGGGCAGGCCCATCATCGTCGAGAACAGCTCCGCGATCTCCAGGGCGTCTGCCGGGTCGGTGGCGTTAATGCCCACATGGGCAACGCGCATACCAAAGAGCTCTACCGGGTTGGCGTTCTGCTCACTCATGCAGTCAGCGCCTACTGAGCCATGACGTCGAGAACGGCCTTCTCGGCGGCAACGCGGTTCATGCCGGTCATGAAGGGCACGCCACTCACGTACGGGCAGGTGAGGCCCTCGGGGGCAACGGTGGTGGCGATCAGCAGGTCAGCGCCCTCGTCGCAGTAATCCTTGGCCTCGGAGATGGCGCACTGCACGATCTCGTACTTGTCGGCATAACCGTTGGCGTCGAGCAGGGTAGCGACCTTCTGGGCAACGAGCGTGGAAGTAGCAGCGCCAGCACCGCAAGCCAAAACGATCTTCTTCATAGGTAATGTCTCCCTTCATGGTTTACTTTAGGTAAGTGTACCGCAGCGAGCGATGGCACTCGGCCTCGATGAGCTTTTATGCCAGTTTGCTTGCGCGCTGCGTATAATACATCTAGTACGTGTTGTCATACCGCTCGCTTTATGAGCGACTAAGGACCCTAATATGCCCGATTCCCGCACCCTCTGGACCGCCGTCGTTATCATCTGCATCGCCGTGTCGGTGTTCTTTAGCGTCAAAAAACGCACCACGTTTAAACGCCTGCAGCAATTGATGGCCGCCAAGCAGTGGGATGAGTTCGATCGTTTGCTCGACGGCAAACTCACCAGCATGCTGTACCCACGCTACAACCGCGACTACCTGCGCCTGAACTCCTATCTGCTGCGCGAGGACCACGAGCGTGCCAGCGAGATGTTCGACCTGCTGTTGAGCCTCAATCTGCCCAAGATGCAGCGCGTCGACCTGGTGATTAAGGCCTTTAACTACTATGTTGGCCAGGAGGACCGCAAAAAGTCCAAAGAGCTGTTGCACGAGATCAAGGGCTTTGAGGGCGGCCAGGCCGAGGCAGTCGCGCACGAATGCCAACTGATGTACGACACGATGATCCTCAAGCGCCACAACGACATTCCCGAGCTGGAGCGCATGCTCGAGGATGTCGGCGACGACCCGGTCAAGCGCTGCCGCTTGGAGTACCTGCTGGCCCTGCAGTACCAGAACAAGGGCGACGAAGCCAAGTTCCAGGAGTTCCTGGAGAAGTCGGGCCAACACTCGATGGCCGTCAACGCGTAACGGACGGCTTGTGCTAGACTTCTAGTCTCACGGGGGCGTGGCGGAATTGGCATACGCAGGAGACTTAAAATCTCTCGCCGCAAGGATTGTGGGTTCGAGTCCCACCGCCCCTACCATATGGAGCTTTCGAGCCCGTGTTCCTCAGGGATGCGGGCTCGCTTCTTTTAGATGCCGGTGGGACTCGAACCCGCGAGGGGGCGAGCGTTAAGCGGACGCGCAGCGTCCGAAGCCGGTGCGTATTTGCGCAGCAAATGCGCGGACGTCCCACCGCCCCTACCATATGGAGCTTTCGAGCCCGTGTCCCCAAGGGATGCGGGCTCGTTTCTTTTACACGCCGGCGGGGCTCTAAGTTGCGGTGGAATAGTTCCTGTTTTGGCAGTTTACCAGCCCATTTAGGAACTATTCCACCGCGACTTAGGTTGGTGTTCCCACATTTTCCGATGGAAAAACGTGGTTGCCTCCCACATTTTCCGATGGAAAAACGTGGTTGTCTCCCACATTTTCCGATGGAAACTCCCAAATGGCCTTATACTAGCCGAGAGGGTTGGGAGGCAATATGCAGCGACAGCTTATGAGTGAACTTATCGCTTGGAAATCAAGGACGAATCGCAAACCTCTCTTGCTTAAGGGAGCCCGCCAGACAGGAAAGACTTGGCTTCTTAACGAATTCGCAAGCCAGCAGTATCGAAACGTCATTCGTTTTGACTTTATGCTCGAGCCGAGCACACGCTCGCTGTTCGATGGGGACCTCGACCCCAAGCGCATCATCTCCCAGATAGAACTCCTACGTGGCCAAACCGTAACGCCGGAAGACACGCTCATCATCTTCGACGAAATCCAAGAGGCGCCACGCGGGATCACCTCGCTCAAGTACTTCAACGAACTTGCACCCGAATACCACATCGTGGCAGCCGGTTCCTATATGGGCCTCGCGCTCCGACGCGAAAACGAGTCATTTCCCGTTGGCAAAATCGACCAGTTCACCATGCGTCCCATGGGGTTTGCCGAGTTCGTTCGTGCCGTCGACGGCAACCCGCTCGCCGACGCCATCCTTGCCGCAGACATGAACCTTCTGGCAAACGTTGCCGAAAAGCTCGAACACTTGCTCAAGGAATACCTTGTTGTCGGCGGTATGCCCGAAGTTGTCTCCGCTTTCGCCGAGACACGCGACTTCATCGAAGCCCGAAGGCTTCAACAGCAAATCATCGAGGCTTACGAATCCGATTTTGGCAAACATGCACCCGCCCGCATCGTCGAGCGCATGAGGTTGGTTTGGAAATCCCTTCCCGGCCAGCTTGCAAAGGAGAACAAGAAGTTTGTCTATGGCGCCCTTCGTCCCGGAGCGCGCGCACGCGATTTCGAGGAAAGCCTCCAGTGGCTCACGGACTACGGAATCGTTCATAAGGTGCCACGTGTCTCCGCTCTAAAGGCGCCGCTCTCGAGCTATGAAGACCTCTCGGGCTTCAAACTGTTCTGCATCGACACCGGCATCCTCGGAGCGCTCTCCGGCCTCTCTCCGGCCATCGTTCTTAACGGATCCGCTGTTTTTACCGAGTTCAAAGGTTCGCTGACCGAACAATACGTCGCGCAGGAGCTTTTGCTCCAGGACAAAACTCCCGCGTATTGGTCCTCTACCTCTGGCAATGCCGAAACCGACTTTGCCATCGACCATGCGGGAACCGTGCTTCCGCTTGAGGTCAAGGCGGCAGAGAACCTTAAAGCGAAGAGTCTGAAAATAGCCTGCGAAAAATTCAAACTCGAACGTTGCGTGAGAAGCTCCCTGGCGGCATATAGAGACGAGGGCATGCTCGTCAATATTCCGCTTTGGGAGATTGGGCAAATCGAAAAGCTGGCATAGGCGCTGTGGGGACGCCCCGCAAGGACTGTCCCCAGGTGCCGACAGAAAAGGAACGTCCCCAGGTGCCGGCTGTTCTTTTACACGCCGACGGGGCTCTAAGTTGCGGTGGAATAGATCCTGTTTATACCGTTTACCAGCTTATTTAGGAACTATTTCACCGCAACTCAGAGGAAGACGGTTAAAGAGCACTCAGGCTCGGGATCCAGCCGATGGTGGGGATTGTGCCGTCGAGAGTCTCGTTGATGGTGGCGGCCATACCGGCGAGCAGGCTGTTCTCGCTCACGGTAAGCGTCTTGTAGCCGCCGGCACGCATGAGCTCGCGGATCACCACGGCGCCAGCGAGAATCACGCCCGCGCGCTTGGGCTGCACGCCTGGCAACGCGGCAATGCCTGCAACATCCAACGCAGACATGCACTCGATAGCGGCCGAGATTTGCTCCATCGAAAGCTCGCGCAGGTGCACAAAGTTCGAGTCGTACGGCTCCAGTTCGTGGACCAGCGCCACGAGCGTGGTGACGGTACCGCCCACCGCAACGAGGCGCTCGGCGCGCTCAAAGTCGCTGGGCAGGCCCTCAAAATAGGCGGAGAACTGCTCGCCCGTCCACGCGGCGGCAACCGCAAGCTCGTTCGTCGACGGCGGCAGCGCAGAGAAAAACCGCTCGGTCACGCGACGGCAACCGATGTCCAGCGAGCGCGTTCCCTCCAGCGCAAAGACCCCACGCTCCGGTGCGTACACACCCGTCGCGAGTTCCGTGGACCCGCCGCCCGAATCCGCGACGATAATGCGCTCGCCGGCAAAGTCGTGCGCTACGCCAAAAAACGTCAGGCGCGCCTCGACCTCGCCCGGAATCACCTGCGGTTCGAGCCCCAGCCCGCGCAGGCCGTCCAGCAGCAATGCGGCGTTGGACGCATCGCGCGCGGCGCTCGTGCACGTGGTGCAGATGCACGCGGCGCCAAAGGTACGCGCCTCGTCCACAAACATACGGCACGCAGCGAGTACACGCTCGACAGCCGCCTCGCAAAAGCGACCCGTCGCGTCCACGCCCTCGCCCAGGTCGGTAATCTCGGTATGCTTGGACGATTCCACAATCGCTCCGCCCTCGACCTGGGCCAACACCAGTCGCGACGACACCGTTCCCAGGTCGATTGCGGCTACCTTATAGCGTTTGCAATTTGTCATTGCGGGCTCCCCTCCGGGCGCTATTTGCCGTTGGACACTACCGTCTGGCCCTCGACGCCGTTAAACCCAAACAGCATGTCGAGCGCTTGGATGTACCACGGCGCGTCCTTACCGACTTCTTCGATTTCCTTGGCAACTTCGCTGGCCTTCTTGGCGTTCGACGACTTCTGGCTCGACGAGGCATCCGAATCGCCGTCCAGGCCCTGCACTTCAATCCTCTTCTCGCCGGGCATCACCAAGCCCAGGTCCTCGGATGCCGCATCCTTGATACCCTCCTCCGAGAGCAGCTTGTCGACGCTTTTTTGCAGCCCATCATTGTATTGCTGGCGAATCTCGACCTGCTTGGCCAAGATATCGCTCGAACGCTTTGCCACGTACAGGTCGCGCACGGGGAAATACAGGCTCACGAGCACCAGGGCAACGACGATGCCGATGAATAGCCCTCGCTGGGGACCGTGGGTAAAGTCGTAGATCGCCTTGACCACCTCGTTGTCGTTGGCGTAGTGCATAAAGTCCGAGCCCGAAAGACGGTTCGACGGCCTGCTCGACCTATCGTGCGTTTGAGCCGACGAGCGCTGAGCATGCGACGAACGTGCTGGGCGCACCGGTCCATCTGACGAAGTATTCACTTGAGCATTGGGGCGCGAGGTACTTGTCGGGCGCTGCATGGAGCGGTCGGCGCCGGCGTAGGCGGACCCACCGAGCTGCACCGTGCGCGCACGGCGAGGCGACGGCTCACGCGAACCGGCGGAATAGTACCTGTTGTCGTAAATCTGATCCATGTGCGCCTTGTGCGGTTGAGGTTTGTTTGCGCTAAGTATTCTAGTTATAGCACGAGCGCCCGCACCGCCTTCGCCAGCCTTTGCTCGACATAAAAAAGGCGCTGAGCCATATGGCCCAGCGCCCACAGCGCTTTGCGGCGTCCAGCCAAGGCGGGGCGGAACCGAGTCAGCCTCCCCCTCGCCAAATTCGCCTGTTTAGCGAATGTTGTAAAACGCTGCCTTGCCGGCGTAGCGCGCACTACCCTCGAGCTCGTCCTCGATGCGGATGAGCTGATTGTACTTGGCGATACGGTCGCTGCGGCACGGGGCGCCCGACTTGATCTGGCCGGCGTTGACGCCCACGACCAGGTCGGCGATCGTGGAGTCCTCGGTCTCGCCGGAGCGGTGGCTCACGATGCAAGCGTAACCGGCCTCCTTGGCGGTCTCGATGGCCTCGAGCGACTCGGTGAGCGTGCCGATCTGGTTGACCTTGACCAGGATCGCGTTGGCGGCACCCAGCTCGATGCCCTTCTTGAGGCGCTCGGTGTTGGTGACGAACAGGTCGTCGCCTACGAGCTGCACCTTGTTGCCAATGCGACGGGTGAGCTCGACCCAGCCGTCCCAGTCCTCCTCGGCCATGCCGTCCTCGATGGAGATGATGGGATAGGTGTCGACGAGCTTCTCCCAGTAATCGACCATCTGGGCACTCGTGTACTCCACGCCCTCGCCCTTGAGCTCGTACATGCCGGTCTCGGCGTTGTAGAACTCGGTGGACGCTGGGTCCATGGCGTACATGAAGTCGACGCCGGGCTTAAAGCCGGCCTTCTCCACGGCCTTGGTGATGTACTCGAACGGCTCGGCATTGGTCTTAAGGTTGGGGGCAAAGCCGCCCTCGTCGCCCACGCCGCCGCCCAGGCCGGCCTCGTGCAGCACGCCCTTGAGGGTGTGGTAGACCTCGGCGCACCAACGCAGGCCCTCGGCAAAGCTCGGGGCGCCCACCGGCATGATCATAAACTCCTGGAAGTCGACGTTATTGTCGGCATGCACGCCGCCGTTGAGGATGTTCATCATAGGTGTGGGCAGCAGATGAGCGTTGACGCCGCCCAGGTACTGGCACAGCGACAGGCCAGCCGACTCGGCAGCGGCGCGGGCAACGGCCAGCGACACGCCCAGGATGGCGTTGGCACCGAGCTTGGTCTTGTTGGGGGTGCCGTCCGCGGCAATCAGCGCGGCATCGACGGCGCGCTGGTCGAAGGCGTCGAGGCCCACGACGGCGTTAGCGCACTCGTTGTTGACGTGCTCGACGGCCTGCGAGACGCCCTTGCCCAGGTAGCGGCCCTTGTCGCCATCGCGCAGCTCGCAGGCCTCAAAGGCGCCGGTCGAAGCACCCGAAGGCACCATCGCGCGACCGAAGCTGCCGTCCTCGAGCACAACCTCGACCTCGACGGTGGGATTGCCGCGGCTGTCGAGAACCTCGCGACCGTAGACGTCCAAAATATCGCTCATGTTGTCTCCCTCTCACTTGGAAACGTAGTTGATGCAAGCGACTGGCCGACTGTGCACCATCGGTGTGCCTCCGTAAGTTAGCCATGTCGCACTTTTTGCATTATGCCCTAAGTTAGCCGAGGGATACATATGAATTAGAGAAATCATTCTTTGAGGCTCTTATTTTTGCATCGAGCATTCATCTCTAGAGGTCGCCCCTCCCCATTAAATTCTTCTATCGGCATACCGTCTTTACCTGGCTTGCGAATGAAAGAGCCCATAATGTGCTTATACATCGTGCAAAGTTCTGGATATCGTGCAATTCTAAGGGTCTGAAGTTCTAGATATCGTGCATAATCAGGTTATGAAAGTTCTGGATATCGTGTACGAGGTAGCCATGCTTAAACGAAAAGCCTATGACAAACTACTAAAATGGAAGCATGAAAGCGCTGGTAAAACAGCACTTCTTATTGAAGGAGCCCGCCGCGTCGGCAAGAGCACGCTTGCCCGCACGTTTGGAGAAACCGAATACAAGTCCTGCCTTGTCATTGATTTCTTTCAAGCACCTGCCGAAGTTAAGCAATATTTTGAGGACTATCGCACTGACTTCAACTCGCTCTTCCTCTATCTCTCGGTTTTCTATAACGTCAAACTCTATGAACACGAGACGCTTATCGTCTTTGACGAGGTCCAGATGTACCCGCAAGCACGCGGACTCATCAAGTATCTCGTTGCAGACGGACGTTACGACTACATCGAAACTGGATCCCTGCTCAGCATCAAGCAGAACATTAAAGATATCGTCATCCCATCCGAGGAAGAGTCTCTGGAACTTGAGCCCCTCGACTTTGAGGAGTTTCTTTGGGGCATGGACGAAAAGGGGCTGGCCGATCTCATTCGCATGAGTTTTAACAAGATGAAGCCGCTCCCCGATGCCCTACATCGCAGAGCGCTCTCCCTTATGCGCGAATACATGCTCGTAGGCGGCATGCCTGAGTCGGTATCCATCTATGTTGAACAGCGCGCTTTTGCGCCCGTCGACGCTTCGAAGCGCCGAATCGTCCAGCTCTATCGCAACGATATCTCTCGTTTTGCAACCGGTTACGAATTCAAAGTCGTCTCCGTACTCGATGGCATCCCGGGTCAGCTCTCTAGGCACGAAAAACGATTCAAGCTTTCCTCACTTGATAAAAACGCACGCATGCGCACCTACGAAGAAGCCTTCTTTTGGCTGGCAGACGCGCGAATTGCCAATATCTGCTATGCCGCAAGCGAACCGAGCGTGGGCCTTTCACTCAGCATGGAGCAAACGGCCCTCAAGTGCTACATGGCAGACACCGGCCTGCTTGTAACGCTTGCCTTCTCTGACAACAACGATACCGATGAAGACGTTTACAGGGCCGTGCTTCGCGGCGACATCGGATTGAACGAAGGAATGCTTACCGAAAACTACGTTGCCCAATCTCTAAAGGCCAATGGACACAGGCTCTTCTTTTATTCCCAAAGCGGAAAGAAGGAGGGGGAGGAGCGCATGGAAATCGACTTCCTCGTTACCCGACCCTATGTCAATGCCGCCGGAAAGCCGCGCATCAGCCCCATCGAAGTTAAGTCGCCACGCAGATACGGAACCATCTCCCTCGACCGATTCCGCGCGCGCTTTAACAAGAAGATTGGGATGGCTTACGTGTTGCACCCTAAACAACTCGAGTGGGATGCCGATGCGCAGCTGGCACATCTTCCGCTGTATATGGCTTTTTGCTTGTAGAGACCTCTCTACGAATGGATGCCGTGAGAGACGCAGGCCTCACTCGCTTGCTTTTGCTTGGTCCCACAGGTCGTTGAGTTGAGCGGTTGAGCAGGCGGCGAGGTCATCGCCCGCCTCGTGCACGGTGGCCTCCATCGCAGCCCAGCGACGGCGGAACTTGGCCGTGCTGGCACGCAGGGCGCTCTCAGCGTCGATGCCCTCTTTGCGCGCAACGTTGACCAGGGCAAAGAGCAGATCGCCAAACTCCATTTCGCGCTCGGGCGTTCCGGGGGCCTCGGCCTCAAACTCGGCACGTTCCTCGGCAACCTCGTCCCACACGTCCTGGACCGTCTCCCACTCAAAGCCCACGGCAGCCGCCTTGCGCGACACCTTCTGAGCCTGCATCAGCGCCGGCAGATGCGTGGGCACACCGTCGAGCAGGCCCTCGGGCGCAGCCTCGCCCGCCGCCACGGCCTTGTCCTTGGCGGCCTTCTCGGCAAGCTTGACCTCGTCCCAAATCTTGAGTACCTCGTCGGAGCTGTCGGCATCCGCATCGCCAAACACGTGCGGATGACGGCGAATGAGCTTGGCGTCGATATCGCGTGCCACGTCGGCCAGCGTAAACTCGCCGGCGTCCGCCGCGATCTGCGCGTGCAGCGCCACCTGCATGAGCACGTCGCCCAGCTCCTCGCGCAGGTGAACCGCGTCGTCCGCCTCGATGCAGTCGAGCGCCTCGTAGGCCTCCTCGATCATGTTCTTGCCAATGCTGCGGTGCGTCTGCTCGCGGTCCCACGGGCAGCCGTCGGGCTGACGCAAGCGCCAGACGGTCTGCACCAGATGCTGCAGCTCGACCGACGCGTCGACCAGCGTCGACAGATCGCGCGAGCCCTCGGCATTTTGCTGAGCCATGTGCTGCGCCATGGTTACTCCTCCTCCAGGATTACGTGGCGGAACGCGCCGCCCTCGTAGATGCCGTAGCTGTGCGTACCGTCCTTGGGAATGCTCACGCTGCCGGGATTGAAGAGCCACAG
Source organism: uncultured Collinsella sp. (assembly GCA_902481895.1). Taxonomy (GTDB): domain Bacteria; phylum Actinomycetota; class Coriobacteriia; order Coriobacteriales; family Coriobacteriaceae; genus Collinsella. Next base: position 17,328 of record CABSYR010000023.1, read on the forward strand.
GCCCGGGTGCGCCTCGCTTGCCTCGTTAACCTTGATGTGCGTGTGGCCGTAGACGAGCGCGGAGCCCTCAGGCAACGCGGGCGCATGGTCGACGCTGTTGTGCATGCCGGCGCCAAAGACATGGCCGTGCGTTAGGAACAGCTCGCGGCCGGTTTCGTCAAACAGCGTGGCGTAGTCGGCCATGACGGGGAAGCCGAGCACCATCTGGTCGACTTCGGCGTCGCAGTTGCCGCGCACCGCGATGATGCGGTCGGCCAGGGCGTTGAGCAGCGGAATCACGCGCTTGGGGGCGTAATCGCGCGGCAGGTCATTGCGCGGGCCGTGGTAGAGCAGGTCGCCCAGCAGCACGATGCGGTCGGGCTGCTCGGATTCGATGGCGGCGACCAGGCGCTCGGTCCAGTATGCCGAGCCATGGATGTCGGAGGCGATGAGGTATTTCATGGGGAGATCCTTTCGAATGGGGTTGATATGGCTGGGCGCAGGATGTCGCCACCGGCCGCGTTACTCAAATCGCAGTGCCGCGCTCTGGGCCGCCTGCATCACGCGCTGGAGCGGCACATTGTGCTCACGGGCAAGGCGGGCGCAGTCCTCGTACTCGGGCGCTGCACGCTCGCTGCCGTCGGGCAGGGTGGCCACTTTAACGGGCACCTCGCCCCATGGCGTCGTTACGCGCTCAAAGCGGCGTGGTAGGCAAACGCGCTCCATAACCTGGCGACGGATGCCGTTGGTCGTGGTTTCCAAAAAGATGATCGTCTGCAGGCGCTCGATATCCTCGTGGACGCAGATTACCTGCAGCTGCCAGCCGGGACGGCCTTTCTTGCAATAGACGGGCAGCCAATGCACCTCGCGCGCACCCGCCTCGCGCAGGCGGTCGGCGGCATAGGCGAGCACCTCGGGCGACGCGTCGTCGATGTCGCATTCCAGCTTGACGATGGTTTCGGGTGCATCGGTCTCGCGGGACAGCGGGGATGTGTTATCGCATTGCATACGGTCCGAATCCTTTCCGCGCGGGCTCGTTTTGTTCATCCAAACGCTAGCACATCGCGGGCGGCGTAGATGTGGCGGAGCGCGATGAGCGCGATTTTCCCTGTCCGCAAGAAACCGACACCCCGGCGCGCTCGTCGCATCGAGGGCCGCGCCGTTACAATGGAGCGGATTCGCTTGACGCAAAGGAGCCGCTATGCCCATGTGCCCGCTGGTCGATTGCCATACCCACACCTCGTTTTCGGACGGGCATGCCTCGTTTGAGGACAACGTCCGTGCCGCTGCTGCGGCCGGCTGCCGCGTCATGGTCTCGACCGACCATCTCACCCTGCCCGCCAGCATGGATGCTAACTGCGAGGTGCAGGTTACTGAGGGCGACCTCCCGGCGCATCGTCTGGCTTTTGAGGACGCTCGCAATCTTGCCGCTCAGATTGCGCCAGAACTCACCTTTATCTACGGTTTCGAATGCGATTGGTACGAGGGCTGCGAGCCTTTGGTTGAGCGCTGGTCCCAGGGCGCCGTCGTGCGCCTGGGCAGTGTGCACTGGATTGGCAACCCAGGCGATATCATGGCCGGTGCCGCGGGTACGGCGGGAACGGAGGACGTCGCTCGTCCCGATACGCCCGATTCGCGCTGCGGCTGGATCGACGATGACACCAACTTGCACGTTTGGGAAAACCTGGGGGTACGCGGCGTGTGGGAGCGCTATGTCGATGACTGGTGCCGCGCCTGCGAGAGCCCGCTCAACTTTGATGTGATGGCTCACCCCGACCTGGTCATGCGCTTTTCGAAGGAAGGCTTTGCGCCCGATTTTGACCCCGCACCGTTTTGGCAGCAGATGGCAGAGTGCGCGCACGATACGGGCCGCCGCGTTGAGGTCTCGACGGCCGCGCCGCGCAAGGGCTTGGGCGACTACTACCCCGCAACCGGTCTTTTGCGCTGCTTTGCCCATGCCGAAGTGCCGATCACCTTTGGCTCGGACGCGCACCGCGCCTGCGATATCCGCTGGAACATCCGCGAGGCCCAGGCGCACGCCTACGACTGCGGTTATCGAACCTTCGACATCCCCCACGCCACCGGCGAATGGGAATCCACGCCCCTCGCCTAACTGGTCGTTTAAGAACGTCCCCAATGACTAGTGGCGGCGGGCGTTGAGTTCGCCGGCAAGCTCGTCGAGGGTGATACCGTAGCGCTCGAGCGTCACGAGCAGGTGGTAGACCAGGTCGCCGGCCTCGTAGCGGATGTGATCGTGATCGTTATCCTTGCAGGCCATGATTACCTCGCTTGCCTCCTCGGCAAGCTTCTTGAGCAGCTCGTCCTCGACGTCGGTCAGCAGACGCGCGGTATAGCTCTCCTGCGGCGATGCATCACGACGACCGTGAATCACCTCGGCCAGACCTGTCAGCGTCTCTCCGATATTTCCATCCTGAATGTTTGCGGTGCGCACACCCATAGTTCAATCCTTTCTGGTGGCCGAGCGTCTAATCGAGCGCCCGCCCTACGCGAGTTTCTTAAAGAAGCAGGTACGGTTGCCGGTGTGGCAAGCCGGGCCCGGCGAGTCAACCTTGACCAGCAGCGTATCGCTATCGCAGTCGGCCCAGAGCTCCTTGACCGCTTGCATATTGCCGCTCGTCGCGCCCTTGTTCCAGAGCTCCTGGCGACTGCGGCTCCAAAACCACGTGGTGCCGGTCTTGAGCGTCAACCCCACCGACTCCTCGTTCATCCAGGCAACCATAAGCACCTCGCCGGTGTCATACTGCTGAACAACACAAGGAATCAGCCCCTTGGCGTCGTATTTGAGCTCGGACGCAGTTGTCACTTGCTCCATTTAAAAATCCAATCTCACGGGAATAGCCTGCGACGCCATATACTCCTTCACCTGGCGAATGCTGAACGTCCCAAAGTGAAAGACGCTGGCCGCCAGCACGGCATCGGCCTCGCCCTCGATCACGCCCTCGGCAAAATGTTCGAGCGTGCCCACGCCGCCGCTCGCGATGACGGGAATCGGCACCGCACGCGCCACGGCGCGGGTGAGCGCCAGGTCAAAGCCGGACTTGGTGCCGTCGCGATCCATACTGGTCAGCAAGATCTCGCCGGCGCCGCGACGAGCCGCTTCCTCGGCCCACGCCACCGCGTCGATACCCGCGGCGTTGCGGCCGCCCGCCGTGAAGACCTCCCATTTGTCGGCACCCGGCTCTCCGGGCAAACCGACGCGCTTGGCATCGATCGCCACGACCACGGCCTGACTGCCAAAAGCCGCGGCAGCCTGGCTAATCAGCGACGGGTCACGCACGGCCGCCGAGTTGAGCGACACCTTGTCGGCACCGGCGGCAACCATGGTCCGCATGCCCGCCAAGTCGCGAAAGCCGCCGCCCACGGTATAGGGAATAGCGAGCTCCTCGGCCGCGTGCGCCGCCATCTCGATGGTCGTCACACGGTTGTCACTCGTCGCGGTAATGTCCAAAAATACGACCTCGTCCGCACCTTCGCGGTCGTAGGCGCGCGCCAGCTCCACCGGATCGCCCGCATCGCGCAAGCTCACAAAGTTGACGCCCTTGACCACACGGCCGTCCTTGACGTCCAGGCAGGGAATCACACGTTTGGTAAGCATGGACTACTCCTCCCCTCGGGCGGCGGCCAGCGCCTGTACCAGCGTAAAGTTGCCCTCGTAGAGCGCGCGACCGGTAATAGCACCTTCAATCGCGCCCTCACCCACTGCGGCCAGCGCACGGATGTCGTCGAGCGTCGAGATGCCACCCGATGCCACGACGGGAAAGCCCGCGACCTCGGCCACATGGCGATACGCCGCCACATCGATGCCCGTCTGCATGCCGTCACGCGCGATGTCGGTGTAGACCAGGTGCTTAAAACCCAGCTCGGTGAGCTGTGCCACGGCATCGTCGAGTGCCACGCCCGCGCCATCACGCCAGCCGTTCACCTTGACCTGACCGTCGCGCGCGGCGATGTCTGCCACCAGCAGCTCGCCAAAGCCTTGGACCGCCACCTCGGCAAAACCCGGCTCGGTCACGAGCACGGTGCCCAGCGCAATGCGGCGAGCACCATAGCTGGCCAGCTCATCGATGCGTGCGAGCGAGCGAACGCCGCCGCCCACGTCCACAGACAGACCGTCGACGCCGCAGATGGCCTTAATCGCCGCCGAGTTGGCAGCGCATGTGTCCTCGTCCTCGCCAAAGGCAGTGGACAGGTCGACGGCGTGCACCCAGCTCGCGCCCTGCTCGGCAAAGGAGCGAGCAACGGCCACGGGGTCGTCGGAATATACCTTGCAGCGGCTGCGGTCGCCGCGCTCCAGGCGCACGACCTTGCCGCCGATCAGATCGATTGCGGGAAACAGGATCATCGGCCGGCCTCCTCGACGATGTTGACGAAGTTCTTAAGGATGCGCTGACCCAGCGCGGAGGATTTCTCGGGATGGAACTGACAGCCCCACACGTTGCCGTGGCGCACGATGCACGGGAAGCTCCGCGTATAGTGCGTGCGCGCCAGCACATCGGCGGCATCGGCATCGTCGGCCACCGCGTAGCTGTGGGTGAAGTACATGTTGGCACCCTCGGCAAAACCAGTAAGCAGCGGATCGGCCGCACCGGCGGGCGTCATGTGCACCTGGTCCCAGCCCACGTGCGGCACCTTCAGGCGGCTCGACTCCAGGCGCGTGCACGAACCGCGCATAATACCCAGGCCATCGACCCAGAGGGCACCGGCCCGCTCGGAGGCGTTGCCGTCGGCGACCGCGCTCTCGCTCGCAGGAACGCCCTCGTTGCCGCGCTCAAAAAACAACTGAAGGCCCAGGCAGATGCCGAGCAACGGAGTTCCGGCGGCAACGGCGTCGAGCACAGCCGCCGCCTCGCCGCTTTGGCGCATAAAGGCAATCGCGTCATAGAACGCGCCCACGCCCGGGATGACCAGACCGTCGGCATTGCGGATCTGCTCCGAATCGTCCGACGTGCAGGCGGCGGCACCGGCGCGCGCAAGCCCGCGCGCAACGCTCGACAAGTTGCCCTTGTGGTAGTCGACCACCACGATCTTCGGTTCGCCCACGCGACCCTCCTCTTCCCATCATCCAAAACCACCACAAAGGGGACAGGCACTTTCGTGGTGGTTTTTGCCTTTGTGGCGGTTACAGCGAGCCCTTGGTGCTGGGAATGCCCTGCACGCGGGGGTCCAGCTCGCAGGCGCGGCGCATCGTGCGGCCCACGGCCTTAAAGGCGGCCTCGATAATGTGATGCGAGTTGCCGCCCACCAGCTCGCGCACGTGCAGCGTGAGCTTGGCATCGCGCGCAAAGGCGTAGAAGAACTCGACGGCCAGCTCGGTATCGAAGCTGCCCACGCGCTCGGTCGGCACGGGCAGCTCGCAGTAGGCCTGCCCGCGGCCCGAAATATCAACAGCAGCCATCACGAGCGTCTCGTCCATGGCGATCGCCGCGTCGGCAAAGCGCGTAATGCCCACCTTGTCGCCCAGCGCCTGGCAAAACGCCTCGCCTAGCACAATACCCGTGTCCTCGACGGTGTGATGCGCATCGACCTCGACGTCGCCCACCGCGTGCACCGTCAGATCGAACAGACCATGGCGGCCAAAAGCGTTGAGCATGTGGTCGAAAAACGGCACGCCGGTCGAGATATCGCACACGCCAGATCCGTCCAGGTCGAGCTTTACGACAATGTCGGTCTCGCCCGTCTTGCGGGTTACCTCGGCATAGCGGTCCATCTACATCTCCTCCTTCACCAGCGCGGCAAACGCTGCCAGCACCTCGTCGTTTTCCTGCGGGGTGCCCACGGTAATGCGCAGGCAGTCCGCGAGCCCCGGCGCGTAGCTAAAGTCGCGCACCAAAATCGAATACTCGTCGCGCAGACGCTCGCGCACGCGCGTGGCATGCGGCGTGCGCACGAGCACAAAGTTCGCCGCGCTCGGCCACGCCTCCACGGGCAGACCCTCGGCAGCCATTGCGCGTAGGGCGCACAGCTCGCGCTCGCGCTCGGATGCAACCTGTGCCACCACGGGCGCGTACGCATCGCGGGCACGCACGCAGGCAAGCGCCGCCGCCTGGCTCAACACGTTGACCGAATAGATCTGGCGAATCGCCGCAAACACATCGATGACCTCGGGCGCCGCGATCACATAGCCCAGACGCGCGCCGGCGGCGCCGAACGCCTTGGACAGCGTATGCAGAATCACCAGGTTGGGATGCTCGGCAATAAGGCCTTGCGCCGTGGTAGCCGCGCCAAACGAATCGTCGGCAAACTCCACGTAGGCCTCGTCGACCATGACCATGCCGGGGCACGCATCGCACAGGGCCGCGACAAAGTCGAGCGGTGCCACATCGCCCGTGGGATTGTTGGGCGAGGTCACGATCGCCAGATCGCACTCGGGAGCCGCCGCAAGCACCGCCGCCTGGTCGGGCTCAAAGGTCGCCGGGTCGCGCCGCACGTCGCGCACCTCGATCTGGCACAGCGACGCAAAGAACGCATACTCGCTAAAGCACGGCGGGCAGTTGAGCAGGGTCCTCCCCGCGCCGCCAAACGCCAGCAGATAGTTATAGAGCAGCTCGTCGCCGCCGTTGCCCACGCAGATGTTCTCGCGCGTCACGCCATGCCAGGCAGCCAGCTCGTCGCGCAGGTCGTTGGACATGGGATCGGGGTAGCGGTTGAGCGGCGTGGCAGCCAAGGCCGCGTCGATTGCCTCGCGCACGCCAGCGGGCACGGGATAGGTGTTCTCGTTGGCCGAAAGATTGATGCGCGTGGGCGTAAAGTTGGGATCATAGGGCTCAATGCCGGCCAAGTAGGGCTGGACGAGTTCCTTCATGCGCGGCGTGAGTTCGGCCATGTTAGGCCTCCTCGCCGGTCGCGCCAGCGCCATCCGCGCCTGCAGCCGCCAGGTCCACACCCTCGGCGACCGTCGCGGTCGTATCGCCCGGCCAGGCGACCTTGGTCAGGTCGGCCGCGGCCAGAGACTCGGCACTCACGGCATCCTCGCCCTGCTCCAGCACGCGACGACGCAGGGCGGCGGATAGCGCGTGCGCCCACAGGCCCTCGGCCTCGGCTAGACGCTGTGTGGCAGGAGCGTCGGAGAGCAGGCCCTCGGGCGTATAGCAAATGACGCTCGAGCGCTTAACGAACTCTTCGACCGAAAGCGGGTTGGAGAACATGGCCGTGCCGCCGGTTGGCAGCGTGTGGTTGGGACCGGCAACATAATCGCCGAGCGGCTCGGAGCTCCAAGCGCCCACAAAGATGGCGCCGGCGTTGCGAATACCGCCGAGCAGACCCATCGCATCCTTGCAGTGCAGCTCCAAGTGCTCGGGCGCCACGGTATTCACCGCCTCGACGGCGGCAGCCATGTCGGCGGCCACCACGATGGTGCCCTCATTGTCGAGCGAAGCACGCGTGATCTCGGCACGCGGCGACTGCGCCACCAGGATATCGATGCCTGCCTCGACCTCGCGCGCAAACTGCTCGTCGCAGGTCACCAGATAGCAGGCTGCCAGCGGATCGTGCTCGGCCTGAGCCATCAGGTCGGCCGCGACCACCATGGGCTTGGCCGTGGCATCGGCCAGCACGCAGACTTCGGAGGGGCCAGCGACCATGTCGATACCCACGTCGCCCGAGACAATCTGCTTGGCCGCAGCGACAAAGGCGTTGCCCGGGCCGGTGATCTTGTCGACGCGCGGAATGGTCTCGGTGCCGTACGCCAGCGCGGCCACGGCCTGAGCGCCACCCACCATATAGATCTCGTCCACGCCGCCGAGCTTTGCCGCGGCGAGCGTATACGGACTGATCAGGCCATCTTTCTGCGGCGGGGTCACCATGACCACGCGCTCAACGCCGGCGACCTTGGCGGGAATGGCATTCATGAGCACCGTGGAGGGATACTGCGCACGGCCGCCCGGCACGTAGATGCCAGCCGCGGCAAGCGGGGTCACCTTAACGCCGAGCATCGTGCCGTCCGGGCGCGTGGTAAACCAGCTCTGCTCGAGCTCGCGCTGGTGGAACTCACGAATCTGGCGCGCAGCCTTCTCGAGCGCGGCGACAAAGGCCGGATCGAGGCCTTCGAGCGCGGCATCGATCTGCTCTTGCGGCAGACGGAAGCTCTGCAGCTCAACGCCGTCAAAGCGCTGGCAATAGTCGCGCACCGCAGCATCGCCGTTGGCACGCACGTTGGCCACGATATCGCGGGCGGCGTCGACGATGTTTTGCGGCAGCACGCCCTTACGGTTGAGCTGGTTGGTAACGAGGCGCTCGCCGGGAGCAAGCTTGATGGTCTTCATATCGGTATCCCCTATCGGTCGAGGTTTTGTTCGAAAAACGAGAGACCGGGCAGCGGCACCAATCGGTCCGCAGTCCGGATATGGGGGCGCCCGTGCGTGCTCGCGCTATTGTGCCGAGCCCGCGACGGGCTCAAAATGCTTGTCCTTCACGGCCGCGGCCAGGCGATCTGCCAGGTTGCGAACGCGCGGATCCAGGCGCGCGGCACCCGGATTGACGAAGAAGCGGGCCGTGCAGTCCATGATGCGGCCGGTGATAACCAGGTCGTTGTCGCGCAGGGTGGCACCCGTGGCGGTAATGTCCACGATGCGGTCGGTCATGCCGACGATGGGACCCAGCTCGATGTTGCCGTGCAGCGAGACGATATCGGCGTTCACGCCTCGCTCGGCATACCAAGCGCTCGCAATGCGCGGATACTTGGTGGCCACGCGAAGCGACCCGCGGCGGGCATAGTTGCGCTCGGCCTGGCCGGCGCGCCACGCGGGCTCCGCCTCTATAAACGTGCACAGGCCGTAGCCCAAATCGACCAGCTGCAGCAAGTTGAGGTCGGCCTCGATAAGCGAGTCCCAGCCGCAGATGCCGCAGTCGGCGCCGCCGCAGCCCACAAAGGCGGGCGCGTCGCTGGGGCGCACGATGACAAACTCGATATCGCCGACCGAACCCTCGCCGGCACGCGTGTCGCGGCCGCGCACGATGAGGTGACGACCAGGATCGCGCAGCTCCGAGACATCCAAGCCCGCTGCCTCGAGCACGTCAAGCGTGTCGGCCTTAAGCGAGCCCTTGGGCACGGCAATGCGCAGCGGACCTTCGGCGCCACGGCCCACGGCGTGATCGCCGTCGGAAGCGGCGTCCTCGGCCGAGGTGCGCGCGGCCTCCAGACGCTCGAGCGAAAAAGCGAAGCCCGCCGCCGGCACCTCGACGCCGTCGCCGAACGCGCCGGTAAAGATGGAGTCGTAGCGACCGCCCGAGCCCACCGGATCGGGCAGGCCGCCGGCATAGGCCTTAAAGACCAGGCCCGTGTAGTAATCAAACGAGTTCATGATGGAGAAGTCGAAGGACAGCACCTGGGCGTCCTCGGGAGCCAGGCCCTCGACCAGGGCACGCAGCTCGCGCGTGAGCGGCGCAACAATGCCCGCCGCCGCCAGCAGCGCGTCGACGCGGTCGAGCACCTCGGCACCACCGTGCAGGCGCGGCAGCTCGCTAATGGCGGCCTTGACGGCCTCGGGCTCGGTGCTTTTCGCCACGCGGGCATCGAGGCCCACGAAGTCGTTGGCGTGCACACAACGCAATACCTCGGCAGCCAGCTCGCGATCTTCACACGCCGCAAGCAGTTCCTTAAACGGACGCACACTGCCCGCGATAATGCGCGCACCGGGAAGTGCCAGCTTGCGCACGGCCTCGGCGACCAGTGAGACAATCTCGACATCGCCCGCGGTGTCGCCCGCGCCGATGAGCTCAAAACCCAGTTGCGTAAACTGACGCGAGCCACCGGCATTGCGCTGACACTCGCGAACCACCGGCGCCTCATAGCGCAGGCGCAGCGGCAGATCGGCCGCGCGCATGCGAGTCGAAACCAGACGAACGATCGGCAGCGTGTTGTCGGGACGGACCACCAGCAGGCGACCGTCGTCATCAAAGAGCTTAAACGGCGTGTCCGCAATGCGACCGCCCTCCTCAAGCGACCCCTTGTCCTCGAGCAGCGGCGTCTCGACCGGCAGGTAATGATGCTCCCTGAAGCAGCCCTTCACCGTCAGCGCAATCTCCTCGCGCGCCTGAGCCTCCTCGGGCAATATGTCCCGGAATCCCCACGGTGTGGCCGTCATCTGGTGAGCCTCCTCATGCTGTGTTTCATATAGAACAGAAGACCGGCATAGCTCCGCCGGTCTTCTGGGTACTTTAGCATACTAGAGTGCTTGCGGGGAAAATCCGTCGTAGCCGCTCACACCGTATTCATTTGGAAACATAGGATAGGTTGCCGCAACCCAACCCCACCTAGGCGCCAATCGCACGACGATACTCTGCCATTACCTGCGCATCGGCAGCTGCGGGGTCGGCAAAATAGCGCCAGTCATAGGTCTCGGCCGAAACAACTCCGCGATAGCCGCGCGCCACCAGCCTATCCAGGTCGGCGCGCATATCGCGGTCGCCGTCACCCCAGGCAAGATGCGTCGTGCCGTCTGCCGCAACATCGACAAAATGCACGTGGGCGACATCATCGCCAAGCAGATCGAAATAATCGTCGATGGTATCCCCCGCCACCGCCATAGCGCCCAAATCCAGACACGCCTTAAGTGCCGGATGATCAACCGCCTCGATCATGCGCTTCGTGTCGGCCGCCGAGTTCACGATCATCGACTCAATCGGCTGTAGGGCCTCAAGCACCAGTCGCACGCCGCGCTCTCCCGCATGCTCGGCAATCGCACGCAGCATCGAGGCACTTCGACCCCACGCGTCCTCAATCGGCTCGTTCAAAAATGCCCAGCCGCTCGAGACCATGACCTGCTCGGCTCCAAGTTCCGCCGCGATATCCACAACGTTCTTAAAGTACGCGAGCGTGCGGGCGCGCGCCTCATTCCCGCGCGCCGCGATATTCCACGGCTTGGGGTTGTTCTGTTCGGGACAAAGCCCCACAATCCGAACCCCATACTGCTGCGACAGCTCCCGCACCTGCTCGAGCGAATCGTATCCATGGCAATCGACATACAGATGCATCGCCCCGGTCCAAAGCTCGCAACACGTGTAGCCCGAGGCCGCTGCCGAGGAAAAGAATTCCTCAAGGTCAAAATAACGATGGCTGATATTCATGACGGCAAGCTGCGGATACTCCATCTTGTCCACCTTTCGGCAAAAGGGCGCCGCAGCACAGTGTGCGCGACGCCCCCTCTTACATTGTTCTCATTATGACGGATACTCTACTGGACACCAAGCACTCCAAAGAACGCGCCAGCGATACTCACGAGCAGGATCACGAGCATGATAAGCAGCGGATTCATCTTCTTCTTGAGCATGAGATAGACGATTCCAAACAGCCCCATCGTGACAAAGCCCGGGAAGATTCCGTTGAGCAGCTCGGCCAGCGTCTGAGCACCATCGCCCGCACCGACCATGAGCGGAATGTCCACGGTGACCATCTCCATGGTCATAGCGCCGATCACCATGGCGCCCATGATAGAGGCCATCTTAACGATCGTGTCCATAATGCCCGATTCCTGGACCTTGCTGATCATGTCCGAGCCAAAGCGATATCCCACAAACGTCAGCAGGTAACGGATGATGTAGTGGGGGACGTTGAACACGAGCAGGAACAAAATCGGGCCAAGAATAGAGCCCTGCAGCGCCAGCGACGTGCCGACACCCGTTGCCAAAATTCGCAGCGTGCCCCAGTAGAAGGCATCGCCCACGCCGGACAGCGGTCCCATCAAAGCAAGCTTGACATTTGAGATCGCGCTCGTGTCAAAGCTATCGTCAGTAGCGTTGACCTCTTCCATTGCAGCGGCGATGGACATGGGGAGCGTCGAGATGTACGGCGTGACGTTATAGAGCTCCATATGGCGCTTAAGGGCGGCCTTAAAGTCCGCATCCTGCGGATACAGCTTTCGAAGGATCGGCATAAGGGCCCACATAAAGCCAATATGGCCCATACGCTCGTAGTTCCAGGAATGCTCATAGGGAATCGAGCGCCAGAACAGCTTCTTAAGGTCTGCGCGGGAAATCAGCCCGTCGTAAGAAGACTCAAACTTAAAACTCATCGAACCCACTCCCAATCGCAGGATCCTCGGTTGCCACTGCGGGCTGCTCCGCTTTTTTCTTATCACCCAAAACCGTCATCGCGACGACGATGATCGCGGCAAAGATCGCCACGCCCGTCGTGCTAATGCCAAAGTAGGCGACGAGGAAGAAGCCAGCGAAGAAGAACGGAGCCACCGTTTTGTTCATAATCATCTGCGCCAGCATCGCAAAGCCGAGTGCGGGCAAGAAGGCGGCGGCGACATCCATGCCGGTCTGAACGAAATCGGGGATGATGTTGAGCAGGCTGGCGACGGCATCGGCGCCAAAGAAGAATGCCAGGGGAATAATCAGCAGGCCGCACCAGCTCTGCGCGTAACCGGCGATGAGCATGTTGCGCGTGATGGCCTTGGTGTCTCCGTCCTCGACGTTTTTGTCGATACGGTGCACCAGCAGCAGCATCACCGGCTGGCCCAGGGCAGTATCGAGCGCCAGGACGATCGTTGCGATGGGAATGCCCAGGGTCAGGGCCGCCGAAGCGTCCGCGCCGGCCTGCATGGCAAGAGATACACCCAGGATAGTGCCGGAAATCGTATCGGGCGGGTTATACGCACCGACCGAGATGGCGCCGACCATGGCAAGCTCCATCGTGGCGCCCATGATCGTGCCGGTCACCATGTCGCCCATGACAAGGCCAACCAGAGGTCCGAGCACAATCGGGCGCTGGAGGTAGCTCGTACCGGTCAGCCACTCGGAATAGCCCAAAAGGGCAATAAGGAAAATCAGGATTGTCTTGATAACCATGATGGCCCCTAACCGATGACCTTCGCGGCGTCAGTCTTCGCATCTGCCGGAATCATTTGAATGAACAGCTCGTAGCCCTCGCCGAGCAGCTCTTTGACGTATGCCTCGTTTTCGGGCGTAAGGAACACGCTCGTCGAGACCTGGCGGGCATCCTCGCTAAAGGCAACATTGCCGAGGTTGATCTTCTTGACGCCCATCGCCTTGGCGACGGCACCGGCCTGCTGGATCGTCTCGCAAACTACGAAGAGCTTGTACTTATCGGTCACACCGCTCTGGAGCGCCTTGACGGCATCCTCGGTGTTTTTGACGACAACCTTGCAGCCCTCCGGTTTTGCAAGGGACAGGGCCTGCAGACGAAGCTTGTCATTGAGGACCGTGTCGCTTACCAACAGGATGCAGTCGGCACCCAGAGCCGAAGTCCAGCTAACGGCAACCTGGCCGTGCAGCAGTCGATAGTCCACGCGAATCATCTGAATCATGATGTGCTCCCTAGCGATTAAAACTCATCGAGTTCGGCCTGCCCCAGCAGGTCGTTGACGTACTTGACCTTGGTGTCGTCCGCCTCGACGATCTGGCGAATGGCCTCATCAATTGGGGTGGAGTCGGGCACGAACAGCAGCTGAATAAGGAGCGGCAGGTTCATATTGGTCACCAGGTGCGTGTTGGGACGCGTCTGGACGATCTTGGTGAACTCGTTGTTGACGCTGCCGCCGAACAGGTCAGTGCACACGACAACCTCGTCGTCCGCAGCAAACCCATCGAGAACCGCTGCGGCCTCCTTGGTCAGGTCCTCGTTTCCGTCGACATACATAGACAGCGCATGGACGTTTTCGCGCTCACCGGAGAGCAGCCCAATGCTCTCGACGATTCCAGACGCAAAATGAGCATGGGATGCAACGATAAACTGCCTCATTCGATTCCCCTTTCTTGCGAATTTCGGCATAAAAATGCCCGGACGCATCCGCCCGAGCAGGTGCTTCTTGATCAGTAGCTTATTTGTCACCGATTAGTAGTCGAACTGGTGATAGTAACGACGGTAGTTGAGGTTGTGCTTGGTGACCGTCTCGTAGTAAGCGGCAAGGCGATCGGTGATCAGCGAGGAGAGGATCCACGGAGACACGATGACGCGGAACTCATCGTCAAGGCCGGGGATCGCGAACTCGGCGGTGTCGATGATGTTGATGTCGGTGT
>CABSYR010000024.1:0-31162 GCA_902481895.1 uncultured Collinsella sp.
GACGCCCATCAGGAACACGGCGTCGTAGCCCTCGTCGGCGACCTTGTCGGCGAGCGCGGTCATCTTCTTGCCGGTCTCGTAGAGCGCCTTGCCGTCCTCGAGATAGCCCTCCTGGTCGAAATGCATGATCTCGATCTTCTCGGTTTCCTTCATTTGTCTCTCCTTTCTGGGGTTGTTTCCACATCCCCCATGCCAACGGGCATCAAAACCCGCTTACATTCCGTAACACTCGGCCGCTTTGGCCTTAAGCGCATTGACTGACTCTTCGTAGCCCTCTGCCTTGACCTCCATTTGCTTGGAGACGGCATCAAGATACGGGTGCACGTCCCATGACTTCAGACGCTCGGCTATCATGGCCGCAATCGTCTGGAAGAACACAAGATTGGGAATTGCGCTGAGCAGCGGAGCCACCTGAGGCACCGCAACCTCGTGAGCCCTACCCTTGGGATGGGCCGTGAGCAGCACCGTTTTTGTCGTAACGTTCGATAGCGCATCAGCGATATTCGCAAGACGCTCCGACCCCTGCGGATCGTCGACGATAAACACCAGATAGCCCGGAACGATCTGCATCTCGGGACCGTGGACGAACTCCTCGCCTTCGTGATGCATGGCAGGAATCTTGATGGTCTCGCTCAGCTTGAGGGCCGCCTCTTCGGCAACGCCATAGTTGGGGCCGTTGCCGACGACCATGGCGGGCGTGTGCTCAGAAAGCTCGAGCATGTGGTCTTGGACATATGCCTCGGCGGTCTTGCACATCACGGCATTGGCATGGATAGCCTCGCGCAGGTCGTCAAGACGCTGGGCAACGCCCTTGGCGTCAATCGTTCCGCGCGCCTGACCGCCGTAAATGCCAAAGAGCACCAGGTACTCAACGAGCACCTCGACGCCCAGAGTCACAAAGTCCACCGACTCGACGCCCACACCGTAGTCAAGAACGATGTCAGCGTGTTCCTTGATGGGTGCCTCGACGTTTGCCGTGAGCGCAACTGCAGCCATATCGTGTGCGCGCATGTAATCGAGCGCCGCAATCGTATTGGTCGAATAGCCACTCTGCGAAACGGCAATGTTGAGCACATGCTGCGGATAGGTGTGTTCAAAATCGACGAAGGCCTCGGGCGTCACAACGGACACCTGCATTTGCAGGGCATCTTGCAGGTAATCGCGGGCGCAATCGGCGGCATGGCGCGACGAACCCGAAGCAACGATGCGCAGCGCGTCAAAAGAACCGGACTGGAAAATATCAACGAGCTGCGCTACCAGCTCAGACGAACGCTCGAGGTTCTCCCCCATACGCACATGGGCAAGCTGAACGTAATCGAGCATCTTCATCGTCTCACCTCGTAACAAATCATTAGTATTTGATACCAATCACAGTTACAGGTTACGGCTTTTTGATACCTCTTTGTCGATTAATTTATCCCCATCGGCGAACGGTCGATTTTGAGCCCTGTAAGGTTGTATATACAGCTGACCCAACGATCAAAACTGGTTAGTTTCCCAGCCGTTATTCACAGAATACCAGCTAGTACGTATAGGTGTAGCCGCCCGTATCGCCACGATTGAAGGACTTTACATACTCGATAGCCTGACCGCTCGCGTCATAGCTCACGCATTCCAAAAGCAAAACAAGATCGCCCTGTTCCAGTCCAAGGAGGCCGGCATCTCGTGCGCCCAGCGCTTCGATATCGAGCTTTTCCTGTGCCATGACTGGCTTTCGGCCCAGCATCTCATAGGTCTCGTACAAACTGAAGACCGACACGTCAATATCTTCGATGGTTGGGAACAGCAGGCAGGGAATCAGCGCCGTCTCAATCGATACGGGGCTACCGTTTATGCAGTTCAGGCGTCGAACGGAATAGAGCAGGTCGTCCTCGGCGATGCCAAACAGGTCGGCGTAATATGGCCCCGCATAACGCTTGGAACGCGCGAGAATACGGACGGACGGCTCGCCGCCCGAAGCACGGACCGATTCACGGAAACCGACCGTGCGTTCAAAAAAAGCAGGTACTTTCTGCGCCACAAAGGCACCTTTTCCCCGAACACGGCGAATCTGCCCGCGCCGAACCAGCTCATCGACAGCGCTTCGGATGGTCAAGCGTGTCGTACCAAATTCCTCGGCAAGGTCTTTTTCGGACGGAATCATGGAACCCGTGGGATATATACCGCGCTCGATACGTTCCTCGATGCGGCGTCGAATGCGCATATAAACCGGGGTGGCATCTACTGTTTCAGCCATTGTTCACCTGCCACGCTCCTCATGCCGTTCTCTTCGCCGTTATCGGCAAAGCGGAACTTTGTGGGCAAAATCACCGATTTGCAATGCTCCACAAAACGCATGTCCTTATCAAATTCGATCGAGCTCTCATAGAACACCGGCGTTCCCTCTTCTTGCTGGAGCAGCTCGGCCTCTTCGACGTTCAAACGCGAGATGGAGATATGCTCACGTCCATGCTCAACACGCACGCCACCTTCTTTGAGCAAGACATCGTAAAGGCTCTCGCACTCAAAATCGTGCTCGGGAAGCGATGGGCACAGGGACAGGTTAACGTGAGCCGTCTCGATTGACGCCGGCTCGCCCTCAATAAGTCGAACGCGCTGCATGCGGAGCAAAGGGGCGCCTACAGCCACCCCAAGCTTGTCGGCAAGCGTCTTATCCGCCTCGATGGTCCCGGTGGAAACCAGACGAGAAGAGGGGTGCAGGCCGGCAGTCCGCACAGCATCGGAGAAGTTATATGTTTCCTGAAAGATGTTCAGCGGCTTGGGAGGACACACATACGTGCCCGATCCGCGACGGCTCTCAAGCGTTCCACACGAGATGAGCCGCGTGATACCGGCACGCAACGCCGTACGCGAAACGCCAATCTCTTCGCACAGCACGCGCTCGGCCGGCAGGCGATCGCCGCCGGCAAGCTGATGGTGCTGGATATACCAAAGAATTCCCTCAACAGCACGATCTTTGGGGGGAATTGCATAAGATTCGCCTGCCATTGCACAGACTCCTCATTCAGAAACGTATACCGCCAAAATTAGGCCAGCCCTCCCATGGCATCAAATTCGGCCTTGATCTTCTCGGCGACATTCCGATACGACTTATATAGACTTGAATCGCGTTTGACTTCGTCGGTCATAACGGGAATCTCTAATTTGGAAACCTCGTCTTTTCCCGTCTGAACCGCCACAACAACGCCCATACCAAGACACATATTACGCTTGGCAGCGTTTATTTTCGCCGCCTTGGCAGGATTTGCCAGGATACGCTGGGCAAATTCCTGTTTAGAGACCGCTTCTTCGGCCTCCGGATCGCCCGCCTCGGCCACTTCGCACTGCAACACGTCCGCATAGTCAAAAATCTTCGGCTCGCCGCCGCGCTGATGTACGGCCCACTTGCGATGCGTGGCATCCTGGTAGATAGCCGGCAAAAACGTAAACCGCGGCGGGTCCAAAATCGTATCCGTGATGGTAAACACATCGGGATCAAAGGCATCCTGCGGGTTTTTCTTCTTGAACAGCCCCATATCAGCCTCCCGTACTAGTATTAAACAACTCAAGCTGAATATAGCACCAATTTCAAGCCGCCGCCTTACCCTATCGGTGCGCGGCGTCTATGGCTCGCCCAGCGGAAGAGTTCACGGACGAGGGCCGGGGTGCCTGCCTTGTTTTGAGAAGCGGGCTCAGCGAACTTCTCAAAACAAGGCAGGCACCCCGGCCCCGCCGGCAAATAGCGGACACTCCGCATGCAATCTATGCAAACAAACAGGTACGCTTAGCTACATTCGGTAAGCTCGAGAACGCTGTCCTTAACGATAAGCGCCGGCTCCAGAACGACCTCTTCGGCACGCCTGCCGCCCCTGCCGGCAAGACGCTTGGACATACAGCCAAAAGCATGCTCCGCGAGGACACCAGGATCCTGCTCAATCGCGGTCAGCGCCGGCTCAAATAGAACGTCGGCTGCCGAGTTGTCATAGCTTACGACCGAGATATCGCTTGGGATGCTCTTCCCCATCTCGTGCAGGCGCTTGAGCAGACCCAGCGCAATGTTATCCGAGCTTGCGAACACGGCGGTAGCGTCAGTTGCGAGCACCGCCTCCGAGGCCTCGTATGCGCTCGGAATGTAGTACTCGCTCTCAAACTCCAAACGCGCGTCAATAGGCAGGCCAACCTCGCGCAGTGCACGCTCGTAGCCGGCAAGACGTTTACGACCCGTATTGGAACGGCGCGCATTAACCAAGCAGGCAATGCGACGGTGGCCCTGCTCGATTAGATAGCGGGTGGCCATATAGCCGCCCATCTCGTGGTCGAACATCACCTTGTCGCACTCGAGTCCCTCAATGGCACGGTCGACCATCACGGCCGGAATGGGGAGATGGCTGACTTCTTCGCGCAAAGCGCGGTCGTCCGAGAACTCGTCGCCCACGACCAAGAACACACCATCGACGCCGCGCGTCACCAGCTGGCGCAGGAGCTCCAGATCGTCCTCGGCGCTTCCACCCGAGCTGGTAATAAAGAGCGCGTAGCCGTCCTCGCGGCAGCGCTTTTCCAGGCTGCCGGCGAGCGAGGCAAAAAAGCGGCTCTCGATATTGGGAACGATAAGGCCCAGTGTGCGCGACTCGCGCATGACCAGGCTGCGCGCGATCTGGTTAGGAACATAGTGGTTGCGCGCCGCAACCTCCTTGATGAGCTTGCGGTTTTCTTCCGAGATGCGACAAGGCCGGTTGTTAAGGACAAGCGAGACCGACGAAGGGGAAAGCCCCACCTCCTGGGCAATCTGCTTGAGAGTAACTTTGTTGCCCATCTCGCTCCTTCCGAGTATTCGCGCAATCTCTTGAAAGTATAGCGACCGTCCCTCTACCTTGATGATAAACACTTTACCAATCCGGTAGACGGCTGTTTTATCGCCGCGATTGGCGCAAAGTAACCTGACCCCTTTGCACCATGTGATGCATTGGGGTCAGGTTACTTTGCACCAAATCCATCCGGGTGGGGTATATTGCATTCGATTAATGAAAACGACCACCATAAGGCGGATATTCGTATGCACGAGAACGACTTTTTTAACGAGGACCTGCTCTGCGCGCTCGCCGGTGTTGCCGGCGAGGACAACGTGCTCATGAGCGAGCCCATGCGCGAGCACACCACGTTTAAGATCGGCGGCCCGGCCGATGTCTTTGTCACGCCCGATACCGAGCAGGGCCTCGTCGCCACGCTCGATACCTGCTATCGCTGCGATCTGCCACTCACCATCGTGGGCAACGGCTCCGACTTACTCGTCGGTGACAAGGGCATCCGCGGCGTCGTCGTGGCGCTGGGCGAGGGCCTCTCCGACATCACCGTCGACGGCACGCACGTCACGGCGGCAGCCGGCGCCTTGCTTTCCGATGTCGCCGCGGCTGCCGCCGAAGCCTGCCTCACCGGCATGGAGCCCCTCTCGGGCATCCCCGGCTCGGTCGGCGGCGCCTGCTATATGAACGCCGGTGCCTACGGCGCCTGCATGGCAGATGTTTTGGAGTCCGTGCGCGTCTATAAGCCCGCCCGCGCGCTCGACGACGGCACCCGCGGCAGCGGCAATATCATTGAGTTCGATGTCGACGAGCTTAACCTGGGCTATCGCAAGAGCCGCATCGCCGACGACGGCTTTATCGTGCTCTCTGCCACCTTTAACCTCGCCCCGGGCAACGCCGCGATGATCAAGGCCGACATGGACGACTACCGCCAACGCCGCGAGGACAAGCAGCCGCTCGACATGCCGAGCGCCGGTTCCACTTTCAAGCGCCCCGAGGGCCACTTCGCCGGCAAGCTCATCATGGACGCCGGCCTTCGCGGCCACGCTATCGGCGGCGCCCAGGTGAGCGAGAAGCACTGCGGCTTCATCGTCAACGCCGATCACGCCACCGCCGCCGACGTCGACAAACTCATCCGCCACATCCAAGCAACCGTCAAAGACCAATTCGGAGTAGACCTACAACCCGAAGTCCACCGAGTCGGCGAATTCCTCTAATAAAAAAGAAGGCCCCGAAAGGGGCCTTCGCCATATTTATTCAGATAAACCAGTCCGGTGCGCAGCGCCCCGAACCCGAGAGGGCCGCGTGCCCGCCCGCAATATATTTGATTGATCGCGAGTTCCGCACGCAAAGAAGGCCACTTAATGTGGCCTTCGTCTTGCGCAGGACTGCCCGAGCAGGCAATCAAATATATTGCGGGCGGGCACGCGGCCCAGTCGGCTTTACGACAGCGCAATACCGCCGAGCCAGCCCCAGCGCACGCCAGAGCCAGTGCCGTAGAACCCAATGAACGAGTCAAGCGACTTAGACGTAATGGCGCCCTCGTTGCTCATAACGATGCCGCCGCCAACATAGATGCCCACGTGTCCGTACAGCAGACCCGGCGTACCGGTGCCACTGTGCGACGAGTCGGCCACGATCATGCCCACCTGCAGCGCCGAACGATCGGAGCTGTAGCACCAGGCGTTAAACATGTCGCACGCGTTGCCGCCAAAGTAGCCCACGCCGGCGTTGCGGAACACGTTGGTAACCCAGGCGGCGCACCAGTTCAGGCCAGGCGAAGGCGTGGAGTAGCATGCATTGACGACGGCCTGCTGCTTGCCCGAGCCGGCATTCTGCTGCGGGGTGCCGCCGGCATACGAGCCGCCACCCGAGCTTGAACCACCCGAATAGGAATTGTTCTTGTTTGCGGCAGCCGCGGCAGCGGCAGCCTTCTTGGCAGCTTCCTCGGCCTGAGCGGCAGCGAGAATCTCGGAATCGCGCTGGGCCATGAGCTCCTTAACATCATCGGAAAGGCCGTTCAGAACCGTCTGGACCTCCTGCTGCTTGGCCTGCATGTCCTGCATCTGAGCAGTCTGCTGGTCCTTGAGCTTCTCCAGGTCGGCCTTCTGCGACTCGAGCTCGGACTTCTGCGTATCGAGCTCTTTCTGGATGGTCTGGATGTCCTCGATGGCGTCACGGTCGCTCTTGTTGATCTTCTCGACGTAATGCGCGTTGGCGACGAGCTCCTCAAACGAACCAGAAGCGAGCAGCAACGACAAGATGTTGGTGCCGCCCGACTTATAGCTGGCGGCAACGCGATCGGAAAGATCGCTGCGCTTCTCTTTGAGCTCGGCCTTCTTGGTGTCGATCTGAGCCTGCGTCTCGTCAATCTGGCCCTGTACGCCCTCGATATCGCTGAGGGTCTGGGCATTCTTGTTGGCGAGCGTCGCGTACTCATTAGCGATGCTGTCGAGCTGGGCCTGGACCTCGTCGAGCTGGGCCTGGGCGGCATTCAGTTTGTCGGTGGTTTCTTGGCTGGCCTCAGCCGCATGGGCGCGGGCGGGCAGGCCAAAAAGAACAGCCGCGGAAGCAGCACCGAAAAGAGCCTTAAGGGCAGTGCGGCGCGAAAGCTCCTGCGTAAAGATGGAATCGTTGTTTGGTGACATATGTACTCCGTTACATGCTTATTTATATGTCGCTCAACTCAAACATATTAACGCACATCGCGCTTGTCCCAACTATTTCCACGAACGGCTGGAAAAGCATGGTCAGCGGCTCGCAAATACGTCCCACACCAAAGGTAAGGATTATGCAAATAACACCCTATGAGTACGTTAACATCAATCCTCTGGTTTTCCTGCCCCGCGTGTTTTGGGCGCCCCCAGCTGCGCTATACTCCCCTCAAGAAGTGTTCCTGATTCGATAGGAGACTACATGTCCAAAGCACTCGACCCCAAAGACACCTGCGTCCTCGTTACCGGCGGCGCCGGCTTTATCGGCTCGCACACCGTCGTTCAGCTGCTCGAGGGTGGCTACCAGGTTGTCGTCGTCGATGACCTCTCCAACTCCAGCGCCGTTGCCATCGACCGCGTCAAGACCATCGTGGGCGACGAGGCCGCCAAGAACCTCACCTTCTACGAGGCCAACGTGCTCGACCGCGATGCGATGAACAAGATCTTCGATACCCACCAGATCGACCGCGTCATCCACTTCGCCGGCTTTAAGGCCGTTGGCGAGTCGGTGAGCAAGCCCGTCGAGTACTACCACAACAATATCGAGAACACCCTGGTGCTCATCGATGTCATGCGCAACCACGGTTGTAAGTCCATCATCTTCTCGAGCTCTTCGACCGTCTACGGCGATCCGGACAATCCGCCCGTCACCGAAGAGGACCCCAAGAAGCCCGCGACCAACCCCTATGGTTGGACCAAGTGGATGATTGAGCAGATCCTCATGGACGTCCACACCGCCGACCCCGAGTGGGACGTCGTGCTGCTCCGTTACTTCAATCCCATCGGTGCCCATCCGTCGGGCCTGATCGGCGAGGACCCCAAGGGCATCCCCAACAACCTGGTGCCCTACGTCGCCCAGGTCGCCGTCGGTAAGCTCGAGGCCGTTCAGGTCTTTGGCAACGACTACCCCACCCCCGACGGCACCGGCGTGCGCGACTACATCCACGTGTGCGACCTGGCATCTGGTCACGTTGCCGCCCTCAACTGGATGAACGGCAAGACCGGCGTCGAGATCTTTAACCTGGGCACCGGCACCGGCACCTCGGTACTCGAGGTCGTCGCCGCCTTCTCCAAGGCCTGCGGCAAGGAGCTGCCCTACGTGATTCGCGAGCGCCGTGCCGGCGATATCGCCGCCAACTGGTGCGATGCCTCCAAGGCCGAACGCATGATGGGCTGGAAGGCCCAGTACGACATCGCGGACATGTGCCGCGACAGCTGGAATTGGCAGAGCCATAACCCCAACGGCTTCGCCGACGCCGAGTAGATAAAACCTACATAGCGTTCTTGCCCCGGTCTCACGATGCGAGACCGGGGCTTTTTTCATGGCGCGTAACCATTTACCGAAAATGGGCCAACTTTTTTATCTTGCCCGTACATGTTTAAACAACATGTTCTACAATAGATGTATCGAATCAGAACACCGGGGGCGGACTGCTCTTCCATCGGCAGGCTGACCCCACAACAAGAAGGTTGGTGAGCGCATTCATGGAGCGTGCAAGCGGTGTCCTCATGCCTGTCTCATCTCTGCCAGGACCATACGGAATCGGCGGCTTTGGCTGGAATGCCTACGACTTTGTCGATTTTCTTGCCTCGTGCAAACAACATTACTGGCAGATTCTGCCCCTTACGACGACGAGCTATGGCGACTCGCCCTATCAGTCGTTCTCGGCCCGTGCGGGCAACCCCAATTTCATCGACTTTGCCGAGCTTATCGAGGCCGGCTATCTGGAGCAGTGCGATATCGACGGCGTGTACCTGGGCTCCGACCCCAGCAATGTCGACTATGGTGCCATCTTTGGTGGCCGTCGTCAGATTCTCGACCGCGCCGCCGAGCGCTTTGCCGCCGACAAGCCGGCCGACTTCGACGGCTTTGTCCAAACCAACGAAGACTGGCTCATCCCCTACTGCGAGTTCATGACCGTCAAGGAGGAGTGCGGTCTCAAGGCATTTTGGGAGTGGCCCGAGGAGCTCCGTACCCGCGGTGAGGCTTCTGCCAAGGTCTGCGCCGCCCATCCCGCGCGCATGCTCTACCACCAGATGACGCAGTACTTCTTCGATCGTCAGTGGAGTCGCCTCAAGGCCTATGCCAACGAGCGCGACATCCTCATCATCGGCGACCTGCCCATCTATGTCTCGCGCGACTCCGTCGAGATGTGGGCCACGCCCGAGCTCTTTAAGATCGACGCCGCCGGCAATCCCGTAAGTGTCGCCGGCACGCCGCCCGACCAGTTCTCGGCCACCGGCCAGTACTGGGGAAATCCCATCTACGACTGGGACGCCATGGAAGCCGACGGTTTCTCCTGGTGGGAGGGCCGCATCCGCGCCGCCCTCGACATGTACGATATCATCCGCCTGGATCACTTCCGCGGCTTCGAGGCCTATTGGGAGGTGCCGTTCTCCTCACCCGATTCGTCCTACGGTTCGTGGACGCAGGGCCCCGGCCTCAAGTTCTTTAAGACGCTCGAGGAAAAGCTCGGCACGCTGCCCATCATCGCCGAAGACCTGGGCTTCCTCACCCCCGGCGTCATCGACATGCGCGACAACTCGGGCTTCCCCGGCATGAAGATCTTGCAGTTCGCCTTTGAGGGCACCAACTCGTACTACCTGCCGCACAACTACATTGCCAACACCGTCGCCTATGTGGGCACACACGACAACGAGACGGCGCGCGGTTGGTTTGAGGGAACGGCCACCCCGCGTCAGCGCGAGCAGACGGCCCTGTACACCCACCAGCAGGCAGGCGAGCCCATGGCCGATGCACTCAACCGCACCATCGCCGCCAGCGTGAGCGATACCTGTATCTACACCATGCAAGACCTGCTCAACCTGGGCAACGAGGCACGCATCAACACCCCCGCCACCCTGGGCGGCAACTGGACCTGGCGCATGCTCGATGGTGCCATCACCCGCGAGCTCGAGCACAAGCTCACCGACTGGACCGAAACCTACTTCCGCATTCCGTCGGAAGCCGAAATTGAGCTTCCCCAATAGGAGCCACCGCACCCGACCCCATTCCATCGTGCGGACGCGTCCGTTTTCCCCGCGCGAGGCCATTCCAATCCCTCGCGCGGGCTTCTTTTGTATTTCTGACATGTAATCAACCCATCACAGGAGGAAACATGCCCCGTATCAATCTCGCAGAACTCGCCGAGCAGTCCTTCGGAACTTCGCTCGAGCAGCTCGATGACCGTCGTATTTATAAGCTGCTGGTCAAGCTCGTGCAGGAGCACTCTGCTGCCTGTCCTCTCAACAACGGCAAGAAAAAGCTCTACTACATCTCTGCCGAGTTTTTGATCGGCAAGCTGCTCATCAACAATATGATCGACCTTGGCATCTATGACGAGGTTAAGGACCAGCTCACCGCCGCGGGCCACGACCTCAACAAGATCGAGGAGTTCGAGGTCGAGCCGTCGCTCGGCAACGGCGGCCTGGGCCGTCTGGCCGCATGCTTCTTGGATTCCATCGCCACGCTGGGCCTTACCGGCGACGGCGTGGGCCTCAACTACCATTACGGCCTGTTCCGCCAGCGCTTTGTCGACAACCAGCAGAAGGCCGTCCCCGACGAGTGGCTTGGCGAGCAAGACATCCTGATCGACGACGACCGCTCCTACACCGTCGAGTTCGGTGATTTTGCCGTTACTTCCAAGCTCGTCAACATCGATGTGCCCGGTTATGGCCAGCCCACCAAGAACCGCCTGCGCCTGTTTGACCTGGCAAGTGTCGACGACGGCCTGGTCCCCGGCAGCTCCATCGACTTCGACAAGACCGAGATCGCCAAGAGCCTCACCTTGTTCCTCTATCCGGATGATTCCGACGAGCAGGGCCGCCTGCTTCGCATCTACCAGGAATACTTCATGGTGGGCAACGCCGCCCAGCTCCTGATCGACGAGGCCATCGAGCGCGGCAGCAACTTGCACGACCTGGCCGACTACGCCGTAGTCCAGATCAATGACACGCACCCCACCATGGTCATCCCCGAGCTCATTCGCTTGCTCACCACCAAGCACGACATCGAGTTTGACGAGGCCGTGACCATCGTGCGCTCCATGGTCGCCTACACTAACCACACGATTCTTGCCGAGGCGCTCGAAAAGTGGCCGCTCACCAGCCTGCAGAAGGTCTCCCCTGCCATCGCCGACATTATCGTCAAGCTCGACGAGGTCGCCAAGGCCGAGCACGACGACCCGCGTGTCGCCATCATCGACGAGTACGACACCGTCCACATGGCCCACATGGACATCCACTTTGGCTTCTCCATCAACGGCGTCGCCGCACTCCACACCAAGATCCTGGAGGACACCGAGCTTCATCCGTTCTACGAGATCTACCCCGAGAAGTTCTCCAACAAGACCAACGGCATCACCTTCCGCCGCTGGATCCAGGGAGCCAACCCCGCGCTCGCCAACCTGCTCGACGATGTGATCGGCACCGACTGGCGCAGCACCGGCGATCTGAGCAAACTCGCCAAGTTCGCCGACGACAAAGATGTTCTTGAGCGCCTGGCTGCCACCAAGACCGAGGCCAAGGCCATCATGCGCCAGTTCATGGCGCTCGAGCAGGGTGTGACCATTCCCTCCAACGCCATCATCGATGTTCAGGTCAAGCGTATCCACGAGTACAAGCGCCAGCAGATGCTCGCGCTCTACATCATCTGGAAGTATCTCGACATCAAAAACGGCAATAAGCCTAAGCACCCCGTCACCATCATCTTTGGCGGCAAGGCAGCGCCTGCCTATACCATCGCTCAGGACATCATCCACCTAATCCTGACGCTGTCCCAGTGGATAGCCAACGACCCCGACGTGGCCCCCTACCTGCAGGTCGTCATGATCGAGAACTACAACGTCACCGCCGCCGAGCGCGTAATCCCCGCCGCCGACATCTCCGAGCAGATCAGTCTGGCCTCCAAGGAGGCGAGCGGCACTTCCAACATGAAGTTCATGCTCAACGGCGCCCTGACCCTGTGCACGCTCGACGGTGCCAACGTGGAGATTGCTGAGCTCGTGGGTGACGAGAACATCTATACCTTTGGCGCCTCGTCCAAACAGGTCGAGCAGCTCTACGCCGACGGCACCTACAACGCCGGCGCGCTCTACCGCAAGCCCGGCATCAAACTGCTGGTGGACTTCATCACCAACCCCGCCTTTATGGCGACCGGCAACGCGGAGCGCCTGCAGCGTCTGCACGACGACATCAAGGGCAAGGACTGGTTTATGGCCCTGCTCGACATTGAGGAGTACATCCAGACCAAGGAGCGCGTGCTGGCCGACTACGAGGACCAGGATGCCTGGATGCGCAAGGCGCTGATCAACATCGCCAACGCCGGCGCCTTCTCGTCCGACCGTACGATCTCCCAGTACAACGACGAGATTTGGCACCTGGACTAACCCATTCCCCTTACCATCCTCTTGAGGAACGGAGTCGTGGCAACACGGCTCCGTTTTTTGTGCCCGTGCGTTGCCCCTGTGAGCCGCCTCGACTAAATCGTCTCAATCTGTAACACCTATTCGGCCAAAACGGTCCTACCTGCTACAGATCAAGACAAACCGGTTCTTTCCCTAGGGTTTATCTCAATCTGTAACATCTAACGTCCGAAATCCGCCCTTACTGTTACAGATCGAGACAAATGGATAAGCCGGCTAAAACAATCTCGTTCTGTAACAGGTAACTACCGAAATCAGTCCTTCGTGTTACAGATCGAGATGAAAGGACAGGCGGCTCAACTCAATCTCGTCCTGTAACATCTAAAGCCAATTCGATCCTCTACTTGTTACAAATCGAGACAAACGACCGACCAGACAGCCCCGTCATAAAGAAAGGCTCCCCTCTCGCCCAGTGGACGGGAGGGGAGCCTTATATGTGACCACGGCAAAAGGATGGCAAAGCCGCAGTCGCCCAAAAGGAGGGCCTGGATGCACCGGGCCTAGATAAGGTTCTTGCCAGAGACCTTATCGAAGAGATGGGTCGCGTTCTTCTCGAACTTGAACCAGATGGTGTCGCCAGCCTTGAGTGCACCCTTGGCCTCAAGGTCGACAACGGGAATGATCAGGACAAACTGGCCGTCGGGAGCGGTCACGTGGACATGCTCGGTCGAGCCCATGAGCTCGGTCACCTCGACGGTACCCTGGAGCGCACCCTCCTCGTCCTTGTCGGCAAGCAGAATCTGCTCGGGGCGCACGCCGGCCGTGATCTCCTTCACGTCGCCGCCGTCCCAGTTGAGAGCAAGCTGAGCGCAGGTCTCGGGAGCGAGCGCCACATTCATGTCCTCGGTCTTGACGGTAAAGCCGTTGCCCGAGTGCACCAGCTGGGCATCGAAGAAGTTCATCTGCGGCACGCCGATAAAGCCGGCGACGAAGATGTTCGCGGGGTGGTTGAAGACCTCCTGCGGGGTGGCGATCTGCTGGACGACGCCGTCCTTCATGACCACGATACGATCGCCGAGGGTCATGGCCTCGGTCTGGTCGTGGGTAACGTAGATAAAGGTGCCCTTGATCTCGTGACGCAGCTTGATGAGCTCGGCACGCATTTGGTTACGGAGCTTGGCGTCCAGGTTAGACAGCGGCTCGTCCATCAGGAAGACCTTGGGGTCACGCACGATGGCGCGGCCGATGGCGACGCGCTGACGCTGACCGCCCGAGAGCGCCTTGGGCTTACGGTCGAGGTACTCGGTAATGCCCAGGATCTCGGCAGCAGAGCGAACCTTACGGTCGATCTCGTCCTTGGGGACCTTCTTGAGCTCAAGCGTAAACGCCATGTTCTCGTACACCGTCATATTGGGGTACAGAGCATAGCTCTGGAACACCATGGCAATGTCGCGGTCCTTGGGCGCCACGTCGTTGACGCGCTTGCCGTCGATGAGCACGTCGCCCGAAGTGATGTCCTCCAGGCCAGCGACCATGCGCATCGTCGTGGACTTGCCGCAGCCAGACGGGCCAACGAGAACGACAAACTCCTGGTCATGCACGGTGAGATTAAAGTCCTCTACCGCGAGCACGCCGTCCTCGGTAACCTTGAGGTTGTGCTTCTTCTCCTCGGTCTTCTTCTTTTTGCCAAAGAAGCCCTTCTTTTTGGACTCGTTGTTGGGATACACCTTCTGAACATGTTTGAGAACGATCTCGGCCATGTCTTTACCTTTCGATATGCGGCGCCGCGCTGAGGGGCGCCGCAGAAACTTGCAAAACAGTTACGGCATCAGCCCTTGACGGCACCTGCCACCACGCCGTCGATGATGTACTTCTGGCAGAGGATGTACATGATGACGATGGGGATAACGACCATCATGATGCAGGCCATCATGGGACCGAGCTCGACGTGGCCGTAGCCGCCGCGGAAGTACTGGATCAAGATAGGAATGGTCCTGTACTTGGTGGAGTCGAGGGTAAGGTAGGGCAGCAGATAGTCGTTCCAGACCCACATGGTCTCGAGAATGCCGACCGAAAGATAGGTGGGCTTCATGATGGGAAGGACGATCTTAAAGAACACCTGAACCGGGTTGCAGCCGTCGATCATGGCCGCCTCTTCGATCTCGAGCGGAATGTTCTTTACAAAGCCGGCGAACATAAAGACCGCCAGGCCCGCGCCAAAGCCAAGATAGATAAAGCAGATGTTGAACGGCGTGTTAAAGCCGATGCGGTCCGCCAAATTGGACAGCGTGAACATGAGCATTTGGAAGGGCACGACCATCGAGAAGACGA
Organism: uncultured Collinsella sp.; assembly: GCA_902481895.1. Taxonomy (GTDB): domain Bacteria; phylum Actinomycetota; class Coriobacteriia; order Coriobacteriales; family Coriobacteriaceae; genus Collinsella. The sequence continues at coordinate 15,187 of CABSYR010000024.1, forward strand.
ACAGGTAATAGAAGAAGTTCGAGATCTTGTTGTTGACACGGACTACGTACCAAGCGCACATGGAGCAGCACACCAAGATCAGAACGACCGACGTGACCGTGATGATGAGCGAGTACATAAACGCCGAGGCAAAGCCCTGCTCGTTAAGAGCGTGCACGTAGTTTGCGAGACCGTTGAACGTCTCGGGCGTGAGCAGATCGAATGCCGTGGTGGTGCTGATTGCAGTTGCCTTTTTAAAGGAATTGAGCGCAATCATGAACACGGGGTAGATCCATGCGAGCGACAGGATCGTAAAGAAAATCGAGAGCGCGCGGTTGATAGCCTTATCGCGTTTCATTACTGCTGCACCTCCTTGGACCTCGTGGCCTTAAGCTGAATCATGGAGATAGCGACGACCAGGATGCAGAAGATAACTGCCTTGGCCTGACCGATGCCCTGCCATGCGATGCCAGCACGCGAGTAGAACGTGTTGTAGATGTTCAGGGCGAGCATCTCGGTGGAGTGTGCGGGAGCGCCGCCGGTAAGGGCGAGGTTCTGGTCGAACAGCTTAAAGCCGTTGGTGATGGACAGGAACAGGCAGATGGTGATCGTCGGCATCAGATTGGGGATCTTAACCTTCCAAAACGTCTGCCATGCCGTGGCGCCGTCGACCTTGGCGGCCTCGATGTAGTCGGACGGAATGGACTGCAGACCAGCGATGTAGATGATCATCATGTAGCCGACCTGCTGCCACAGGGTCAGGATGATAAGGCCCCAGAAGCCAGCAGCAGAGTTAAGGGCGATGAGCTGGGCGCCCACGTTGGAGAGCAGGCAGTTGATCAGAATCTGCCAAATGTAGCCCAGCACGATGCCGCCGATCAGGTTAGGCATGAAGAAGATCGTACGGAAGATGTTGGTGCCCTTGAGCGCCTTGCGGGTGAGCGCCTGCGCAATGGCCAGGGCGATCACGTTGATGAGCACCGTCGACAGGAAGGCAAACGCCACGGTAAAGAAGAACGACGTGGAGAACTGCGGATCGGACAGCGCGCGCACGTAGTTCTCGATACCGACAAAGTGCGCGTTACTAATGATAATAAACTGGCAGAACGAGAGATAGAAGCCCTGGATAAAAGGGATCACGAACCCGATCATAAACGCCAGGCACGTGGGCAGCATAAAGAGCGGCCACCAGCGCTTGAGTGCTTTGCCCATAAAAGGGTCCTTTCAATATGCAGGGGGCGGGCAAACCAACGTCTGCCCGCCCCCTGTCGCTAATCAGATAGCTTGGGCAGCAACTGCTTACTCGGAAGCGGCCTTCTCGGTCTTCCAGCCATCAACGAAGGCGTTCTTGACGCCGTCCCACTTGGTGTTGTCGGCAGCATAAGCGATGAGAGCCTGCTTGAGGTTCTTCTTCCACTCCTCGGAGGGGATGTAAACGAAGTCCCAAGCGACGGTCTTCTTGCCGTCCTTGGCCATGGCAACGGCCTGCTGCGAGAAGACGTTGGTGGTCTCCTTGGCGCTCTTGAACGGAGCGGTCAGACCCATCTTGTCGGCGATGATGCTGGTCGGGGTGTCAGCGGTGACGCACCAATACATGAAGTCCTCGGTGGCCTTCTGGGCATCCTCGGAAGCCTGGGAACTGACGCACCAGTAGTTCTCGCCGCCGGAGCACAGGCCCTGGTTCTCCTCGCCGTCAACACCGATGTAGATGGGCATCATGCCAATCTGATCGTCGGTCATGCCGGCCTTGACGAGGTCAGAGTAGGCCCAAGAGCCGTTCTGGTAGAAGACGGCCTTGCCGGTTGCGAACTCGTTGGTGGCGTCGTCGCCGGTCTTGGAAGCAAGCTGCGAAGGATCGCAGGTGGAGTCGGTGATGTACAGGTCGAAGATCTGCTTGTAGTTGTCGAGGAACTCACCCTTGATCTCGTCGTCCTCCTGGTTGTGCTCCTTCTCAAACTCGTAGTAGAGCGGCATGTTGGCAAGGTGTGTGGTGTAGCGCCAGCTGGAGGAGTCGTCCATGCCGGCGGAAGTGAAGGCACCCTCGACACCAAGCTCGTCCTTGCGGGCCTGGATGTCGTCGGCACAAGCCTTCAGCTTGTCGAAGGAGTTGATGTCCTCGGCCTTGTAGCCAGCCTTCTCGAGCAGCTGCTTGTTGTAAATAATGCCGAAGCTCTCCTGAACCCAGTCGATGCACACATCCTTGCCGTCGGACTGCAGAGCCAGGGAGTCATCAATGAGCTCACCGCGGAGCTTGGTATCGGACAGGTCGGCGCAGTAATCCTTCCAGTTCTTAAGACCGGTGGGGCCATTGACCTGGAACAGGGTCGGAGCGGAGCTCTTGGACATCTCGGACTTGAGCTTCTCCTCGTAGGTGTTGGAGGCGGCGGTCACGATCTTGACCTCGACGCCCTTCTCCTTCTTGTACGCCTTGGCGATCTCCTTCCACTCCTTGTCGACCTCGGGCTTGAATTGGAGGAAGTAGACCTCGGCAGCGTCACCAGAAGCAGAGGAGCCGGAGCCGGCGGAGCCACCGCAGCCCACGAGACCCAGACCAAGAACCGCAGCCGCGGAACCAGCAAAGCCCAGGAACTGCCTTCTGCTCATTTCGTTCTTCATTACAATCCACCCTTTCACACCGTGGCGGCACCCTTTGCCGCCGCCTTCGGAGATTGGCTCGGGGACTTTGCCCCTTTTGCTGATTTGTACAATACGCTATTTGGCTAGTTGTTTGAACAAGTATTACTAGAGCGGTAGAAAAACTTCGGTGAACGGTAATTTCAACTTGATACTTGACAAGTTTTGTATAAACAATTATTTGTTATCTAATGCAGAGAAAACGCCCGGTCAAGCCGATGTATCGTCGGTTTGACCGGGCGTTTTCGCTTTGATGGCATGAGTCTCGTCAGGCTGCGAGCTAGCCGGCTATCGCTTGGAGTTGACGCGGTAGTGGAAGATCTCGGGATGCGTGCGGGCATGCGTGACCTCGAACAAGATGCCGTCCGAGGTGTACGACTGGCTCTCCATAACGGCGACGCAATTGTACTTGCCAAGGTCCAAGTAGCTGCAGTCCTCATCGTTGGCGAGCTCGACACTCACCGTACGACGGCTCGCCATCACCTTGACGCCGCGTTTGTGCTCCAGATAGTCGTAAATTGATTTTGCGGCGATCTCGGGCGTCAGGTCCTTGGCGATCGACTCCAAAAAGTAACCATGGTCTACTTGGCGTGCATTGCCGTTAAGGCTTCGGACACGCACCACGCGAATCAACTCCTCGCCCACCTTAAAGCCCAGGCGACGAGAGAGTTGCTCAGTGCAAATCAAATGTTCAAAAGACTTGACCTCGGTCGATGCGACGGCATTGTTGCGCTTTGCAAATTCGCCAAACGACTCGACTTCCTCGAGCGCGCCCAGCATGTCGGTTTCGCCCTTGAGCCAAATAACGCGCACGCCCTTGCCGTGTATGGGCTGCACAAACATCTCGTCTGCCAGCATGCTCAAAGCGCGGCGGACGGTATTGCGCGTGCAGCCAAATTCCGCGGTCAGCTCGGCTTCGGTTGGCAGCATCTCCTGAAACGCATAGGTCCCGTTAATGATGCGCGAACGGATCTCGCGGTAGATTCCTTCGTAAATCGCTTTTGGCATTGTTTCACCTCTGCATCTTCTTGCTGGCTAGGCACGATAGCATTTCTTAAAGTTGTTTAAACCGATTATCGGTAAAGCGACAATATTTAACCGTTGGCGGCTCCTGTCGTGCCCAAATCGGTTTCGCTCAAAACTGCCGGCACGGCAATCGTCCAGTCCTCTACAATGAATCCATTGTTTAAACGTTTCACCACGCGCAACGCACCTCGATATTCGGGAGGCAGAACATGCTGCAGAAAATCCAACGTTTTGGCGGGGCATTTTTCGCGCCCGCCATGCTGTTTTCCATATCGGGCCTTATGGTCGGCATCTCCGCTCTCGCAACAACCGCGGACATCGTCGGCGACCTCGCCGTATACGGAACCCCTTGGTACGTTTTCTGGGCTATCATCCAGCGCGGCTCGTGGACGGTCTTTAAACGCCTTCCGCTCCTGTTTGCCGTAGCGCTGCCCATCGGCCTTGCCCGAAAGCAGCCGGCTCGTTGCTGCCTCGAGGCACTCGTCGCCTATTTTGCCTACTGCTTCTTTTTGAGCGAGATCATTAAGCTGAGCGGAGACAACCTTGGGCTTAAGTACCCGTCATCTTTGACCCCCGCCAACGGTATCACCGTCATCGACGGCATCAAGACGCTCGACACCGGCATTATCGGCCCGCTGGTGGTATCGGCAACCGTCGTCGCCATCCATGACCGCTTCTACGATGCCAAGGTTCCCGATTGGCTCGGCACCTTCTCGGGCTCCTCGCTGGTCTACCTCATCAGCTTTTTTGCCGTGTTTGCCCTTGCCGCTATCTCGGCCGCCATCGTGCCCTCCGTATACGCAATGACCGAAACGCTGCGCCATGCACTTACGAGCGTCGGCCCCTTTGGCGTGGGCATCTTTGTGTTTTTGGAGCGAGCGCTCGAGCCCATGGGGCTGCACCACCTGCTCTACATGCCGATCTACTACGACAACCTGGTCATTAACGACGGCATCTACGCCACGTGGAGCAGCTTGCTCCCCATCCTCTCCCATAGCACGCGCCCCCTTAATGAACTTGCGCCGTGGGCCGGTTTTACCGCCACCGGCTGGGTCAAGCTCTTTGGCCTTCCCGCCATCGCAGCCGCGTTCTACTCCACCGCAAAACCAGAACGCCGCGCCGGCCTCAGGGTCATCCTTGTTCCCGCCATCATCGCCTCGGTGGTTTGCGGCGTTACCGAGCCACTCGAGTTTCTCTTTATGTTCACCCACCCCGGGCTCTTTTTTCTCTACGCCGTCTTATCGTCTTGCCTTGCCACAACCATGAATCTCTTTGGCATCGTCGGCATCTTCTCGGGCGGCCTCATGGAGATGGCAGCCTTCAACTTTATTCCGCTCATGCGCACGCATGCCGGTGCCTATCTTTTGGCGCTCGGTATCGGCCTTGCCTTTAGCCTCATCTTTTTTGTTAGTTTTCGAGCACTCATCTTGATCTATGACCTTAAGACGCCGGGCCGCGAGGATCATGTCGCCAATCGCGCGGCAATCGATCCTTTAACGGGAAGCGGCTTTGCCAAAGAGCAATCTCCCAATGACGAGGTCAATAGTCGATCCGATCAAGATCACGCCCTCGCTGAGCGGGTAATTCAGCTTTTAGGTGGCGTTGGCAATATTGTGGGCGCAATCAACTGCGCCACGCGCCTGCGCGTCGAGGTCGCAGACCCTTCCATCGTTGCAGATAACGCGTCGTTTGTCGCGGCGGGCGCCAAGGGCCTCATCATTACGGGCAAGACCGCCCAAGTGATCATCGGCATCTCCGTTCCCCGCGTTAAAGAGCATTTTGACCAGATCATGGGCCTCGAGCCGGAATTTGCGCCCACCACCTCGGCCTCCTCTGCCGCCGGCCCAACCCACAAGCACGGCGATATCTGCTTCTTCGACATCGACGGTACGCTCGCCTGGCAAGATCCCAGACTTGCCCAGGAGCTTCCCGAAGACGAGCGCGATCTGTCCCCCTATCCCAACGAGGCGGTTTCGCAGGCAATTCGCACATTTGTCGCCAACGGCAACAAGGCCTTTATCTGCACGGGGCGCACCCTCAGCTGCATCCATCCCAAGCTGCTCGAGCTGCCGTGGACGGGCGTCGTGTGTCTCGCGGGCGGTTACGCCGAACTCGGGGGGCGCATTGTGCGAAATGCAGCCATAAACCCTGGTCTGCTACAGCGCCTCGCCCCCTATCTCGAGCAATCGGGTGAGGTCATTCGCTTTGAGGGCATCGATCGCGTGGTGCGCATGAGTGCAGATGCCCCCGAGACGTACGGATACGCACGCACCGTGGGCGACGCCGTCACGCAACTTGAGCACTACAACGCCTATAAAATTCTTATGTCCACACCACTTGCCAACCGCATCGCCCAAGATGAAGAGCTTGGACCTCTGCTCTGTTTCAACGAGCTCGAGCTCGAGGTCACAGAAATCTCGCCTCGTGAGTGCACCAAACGGGCCGGAATCAGTGCCGTGCTTGACGCCCTGGGGCCAGATCACGGCACCGTGTACGGCATTGGCGACGCGAGCAACGACATCGCCCTCATGGAGGCAGTCGATGTTGGCATCGCTATGGGCAACGCGCCGGACTTCCTTAAGGAGAAGGCGGACTATGTGACCGATTCTATCGATCACGACGGCGTCGTCACGGCACTCGAACACTTTGGGCTTATCTAGCCGAGCCCCTTGCCGCGTTTGCGGCCGCAAGACTCAATCGTCTTCAACCGCCGCGCTCGACGCCCTAATGTGGCAATATGTTGTCTGCATAATGCAACGATGCGACCTAAGAAAGAATGCGAGAACCTGTGTCCAGTCCGTTTACCAGCTTTTTAGCCCAGCACTTTGACCAGATCAACGACTATCTGGCCACATTCTTTGACGGACAGGCGACCTCTGCCGATATCGAGCGCTACCTGTATACCCCGCTTTCGGCATTTACCGCCAACGCCGGCAAGCGCCACCGCCCGCTTATCTGTATGCTCGCCGCAACCGCAGTGGGTGGCAGCTTTGAGAGCGCCCGCAGCGCAGCGGCGGCTATCGAGCACTTTCAGTCGGGTGCGCTCATCCATGACGACATCGCCGACAACGGCCAGCTGCGCCGCGGCAAGCCCTGCATGCACCTCACCGAGGGCACGGGGTTTGCTATCAACTGCGGCGACCTGGCACTTACCATGGTCACCAAGACGGTTCTCGACGATCCCACGCTTGAGGCAGACGTAAAGCTGCGCGTACTCCACGAGCTCACCGAGATGATCGTCCGCACCATCGAGGGTCAGGCGCTCGACTTGGGCTGGGTCCGTGACGGGCGTTTTGACATCTCGGTCGACGATTACCTGGACATGGCAACGCACAAGACCGCGTATTACAGCGGAGCCACGCCGCTTGCCACCGGAGCCATCATTGGCGGAGGCAGCGAACAGCAGGTCGAGGCATTGCGCGCCTTTGGCCTGCACACCGGCCTTGCCTTCCAAATTCAAGATGATCTGCTCAACTTGATCGGTACCAAGGAGGCCGCCAACAAGGACTTCCGTACCGACATCACCGAGGGTAAGCGCACGCTCGTTGCCGTGCACGCTCTGTCAGACGAGCGCTATCACGATGAGATTGAAGCGATCCTCTCCTCGGGCACCGAGGACCCCGCGCAGCTCGCGCGCGCCGTGGAAATCTTCCAGGAGACCGGCTCTATCGATTACGCCCACACCTACGCGCTGGACCTGACCGCCAAAGCCAAGGCCGCCATCGAGGACGTTTCGCTCGACCCGCATGCACGCGAACTGTTCCTCTCCATGGCAGATTTCTTTGTGGAGCGACTCAACTAGCGGGGGTTGCAAAACCTGTCGGCAGCGCATTTGGGTACAAGTTGCTACACTGTTGAATGTATGTTTATGCATCCCTTTGCGTCGTCTATCCGACAGGCGCTCAAATAGTACGAATGATACGCCGAAAGGGGTTCGTTCATGGAACCTATTACAACGGGCATGCAGGGAGCAGCCGTCGAGGACGTGCAGTCTCGTCTCCTGCAGCTCGGCTACACGATTGATGCCACCGAGGTCGCCGACAAGCACTTTGGTGCTACCACCGAGCAGGCCGTTAGCACCTTTAGGCTCGACAGCGGTCTTGCCGCCGGTCACGCCGTTGACATCCCCTGCTGGAGCGCCCTGGTCGACGCCTCGTATAAGCTGGGCGACCGCACCCTCTACCTGCGTATGCCCAATTTCCATGGCGCCGACGTGCAGGCCCTACAGAAGGCGCTCAACGTTTTGGGCTTTGCCTGCGGCGAGGACGATGGCTACTTTGGCCCTCACACCGAGGCGGCCCTTCAGCAGTTCCAGGAAAACGTCGGTCTGTTTGCCGACGGTATGGCTTTCCAGGATACCTACGCCTATATCAACCGCCTGCACCACGTGTGGGAGGGTAAACCTTCGGTGACCGAGGCCGAATCGCGCATCGGCTTTGCCCGCGCGGCCAACGTACTCGAGCGTTTCCAGATTGCCGTCATTGGCGAGGACCCCATCGCGCGCAGCGTAGCATCGCGCATGTGGAACATCGCCACGGCGACGACCGACAACAGCGGTATGATGCTTTGCGACTCCGAGGTCCCGACCGATGTCGACCTGGTACTCGAGATCGCAAGCGACGAGCTACCCGCCGACGCCGCTCCGCGCGCCACGATTGCCCTCGCCGAGTGCCACAACCTGGCCCAGCGCATCCGCACCGCCAATGTTGCCGCGCAGCAAAAGCCGGCACGCATCCGCATTGAGCTCACGGGCATGACGCGCTACAACGGCACCTTCACCGCCAGCGACGCCCAGACGCTCGCGGTACGCCTGCTCGATGGCGTTTGCGATGCCCTCGCAGATTAGGTAAACTAGACGAGTTGCTTTTGTGCAACACCCATACTGGGACGTAGTTCAACGGTAGAACTCCGGTTTTTGGTGCCGGCTGTTGGGGGTTCGAATCCCTCCGTCCCAGCCAAGGTAACTGAGCGCCCTGAGCCCATAACGGCCCAGGGCGCTTTCTTGTGGGCAAGCGGAGGGATTCGAGCCCGCAAGGCAACACAACTTCTCGTCCAGCACGGGAAAATCTACCTTCAAAAGACAGGCGCCCCAGGCCCATTAGGACCAAGGGCGCCTTACATCTAGATAAAATCAGCCCAGTTCCGAAAAGCGAGCCGCATGCAACAACCAAGTAACCACAAGCCCCGGGAGAGCGGGGACACCGGCTTAGGTTTATCGCGAGTTCCGCACGCAAAGAAGGCCACTTAATGTGGCCTTCGTCTTGCGCAGGACTGTAGAGCAGGAAACCTTATATCCGGCCCCTCCGGCCGGGGACCGCACCCGTACGACTACAGCGTCATGTTCGGATCGGCGTCGACGTCGAACGGCGAGATTTCTCCTCGGTCGAATTTACGGCGGGCGACCTCCGCGATCATGGCAGCGTTGTCGGTGCATGCCGAGAGAGGCGGCACCGTCACGCGGATGCCCTGGCGCCCGAGCTTCTTGATCATCATCTCGCGCAGATGCGGATTAGCCGAGACGCCGCCGCCTATGCAGTATTCCTTGCATCCGGTGGCATGCAGCGCGTTCTTGGCCTTCTTGTACTGAACGTCAAAGACCGCGGCCTCAAACGAAGCCGCCAGGTCGGGCAGATGAATCGTACGCCCGGCTTTGGTCTCCTGCTCAATGTAGAGCGTCACGGCCGTCTTAAGGCCCGAAAGCGAGAATCGATAGTCTCCCCTACTATTGAGAGCACGGGGGAAGTCAATCGCCTTTGGATTGCCCGTCTCGGCCAGTTTGGAAATGATGGGGCCGCCGGGATAGCCCAGACCCAGCGCCTTGGCCACCTTGTCGAAGGCCTCGCCCACGGCGTCGTCGAGCGTCTCACCGAGCACCTCGTAGTCGCCCCACGCCTTGACGTGCACAAGCATGGTATGACCGCCCGAGACGAGCGTGAAGATAAACGGCGGCTTGAGATCGGGCTGCGCCAGCAGGTTGGCGAACAGATGACCCTCCAGATGGTTGACGCACACGAGCGGTTTACCGGCGGCATAGGCAAAGCCCTTGGCGAAGGCGACGCCCACCACCAGAGCACCCACCAGGCCCGGACCCTGTGTCACGCCAACAGCGGCGAGTTCGCTCGGCGCGATGGCTCCGCCCTCAAGACCAAGCGATGCCGCGGCATCCTCGAGCGCCGCGTCCACGACGCTAACGATAACCTCAACGTGCTTGCGCGAAGCGATCTCGGGCACTACGCCGCCAAAACGGGCATGAAAATCAATCTGCGTCGAAACCTGATTGGCCAGCATATTACCGTCCGCATCGATAATCGCCACAGCCGTCTCATCGCACGAACTCTCGATGGCAAGCACCAGGCGGCGACGTTCAATTTCGGCGCGCTCCTCAACGGTGCGCTCGGGTGCAGGTAGCGGCCATACACGCTGCTCGGCCGCCGTCGGCTCGGGCGAAGCGTTGTCGACCGGGAGCACCAAGGGCAGCGGCGCCGTCATGACGATGGCATCTTTGCCAACACCGTAGTAACCGCGGCGGCAGCCCGCCTCGGTAAAGCCCAGAGAAGCATAGAGCGCAATAGCGCCCTCGTTGCCATCCTCAACCTCGAGCGAGGCGGTCGTGCAGCCGAGCATCTGGGCATCGTAGCTCACGTGCGACAGCAGCTTGCGGGCAATACCCTCGCGGCGATGCTTCGGGTCGACGGCAACATCCAGAATCTGCACATCACCGTCTACGACCATGCCACCGGCAAGCCCCAGCAGCTGACCGTCATCGTGCGCCACCCACCAGCTGCGCGGCACCGCAACATCCTCGCCCAGCTCGGACAGGAACATGCCCGGCGTCCATGTCTCGTGCCCGGCGCCTTCAAAGCAGGCGGCCTCCAGCGCACTCGCACCCTCGGCATCCGCCGCACCCATGGGGCGGAATTGCAGATGGCGACCGGCGAGCTCATCGGCGACGCCCGTAATTTCGCTCTGCGCGCTCTCGGCAAGACCGAGGCGTTTGCGCTCGTTTTCCTCGGCGTCGGAAAGGCGCGTATAGATTGGTAGGACGCGGGCCGGGTCGCCGTCACCCGCGGCATGCGCAAGGAGGAGGCCCTCGCCCGAAGGCCACCACAAGCCGCGCTCTACGCAGCGAGCGGCCTCATCCTCGCCCAGCAGCTTGCCATAGCGCACGAGACCGTCACCAGTCAGCTTAACCTGGTCCCAGTCCGCGGCTTGGCGCCACTCATCAAGCGCCACGGCAGCCTTGACCACGTGCTCGCGCTCAAACTGACGCTCGGGGCCCTCGTCGCCCAGCACATACAAAGCCGGATACACCTCACCGCGCATGGCATCGGCCAGAATGCCGAGCTTACCACGCACGCCAGTCTTCCACGCGGTCCATGCGCAGGCATCGAGCGTCGACACACCCAACAGCGGCACGTTGGCACCGCGTGCCAAGCCTTTGGCGGTGGAAATGCCGATACGCACACCGGTAAACGAACCCGGACCGCGACCGACGACGTAACTACCCACATCGGCACGGTCCATGCCGGCCTGAGCAAGCACGCTGTCGACGGTATTCACGAGTTCCACATTGGCATGGCGACGGCACATATGGTCGCCACTCACCAGCTTCGCCTCGCCCGTCTGCCCATCAATCCAGCTTGCCGCGCAGGCAAGCATATCGGTCGAAGTATCGAGCGCCACCACCAGCGCGTAATCGTTATGCAAGCTCATCTTGTACAGCCTTATCAATCAAATCGGAAAGCTCCGCTGCGCGCTCGCCATGCGCCTCGAGCGTTATCGTTCGCACGTCGCTATCGTTCTCATCACGCTTAAGCGTTACCGAAAGATACTCGTCTGTCAGTTCGTCCTGGAACTGTTCGCCCCACTCCAGCAGACAGGCGCCCTCGTAGCCCAGTACATCGAAAATGCCCGTATCCTCGAGCTCGTAAGCATGCTCCAGACGGTACAGGTCAAAGTGGAACAGCGGAATACGCCCCTGGTCATGAACGGCCATGAGTGCGAATGTGGGGCTCGTGACCATATGGCCGTCGCCCAGACCACGCGAAACGCCCTTGGTAAAGTGGGTTTTGCCCACACCCAAGCCGCCGGTCAAGATCAGCACATCACCATCTTCCAGGTACGGCGCAACCAACTCGCCAAAATGCTCCGTATCGGCAGAGCAAGCCATTTTATAAATACCTACCCCCAGGCGCTCCAGGGACATATATGCTCCTTATTGTTCCGAGGCACCCTCTGGCGCGGGATGCCGCTCCAGATAGTCGCCCAGCATCTTAAAGTCTTCCTCCAGCAGCTCCTGCCACGCCGGATTACGCAGCGCCGCCGCCGGATGGAACGTGGGCATCACCACAAAATGCCCCATCTGATGGAACCTGCCGCGCAGCTTGGTGATGCCGATCTCGGTCTTAAGCACAAAGTGCGTCGCGGGGTTACCGAGCGTCACGATGATATCGGGCCAAATGCTTCTAATCTGCTCACGCAAAAACGGTGAACAGGCCAGCACTTCCTCGGGCCGAGGATTGCGATTTCCCGGTGGGCGACACTTAAGCACGTTGGCAATGTAGACGTCTTCGCGCTTGAGGCCAGCCAGCGACAGGATGCCGTTGAGATCCTCACCCGCCGCCCCCACAAATGGTTCGCCCTCCAGATCCTCGTTACGCCCCGGCGCCTCGCCGATAAACATTACGCGGGCGTGGGGGTTTCCCACACCAAACACGATGTTATGGCGCGACTGATAGAGCTGGCAGAGATGGCAGTCGCCTAAAACAGCCTCAATCTCCTCGAGCGCAACCTCGCGCGGCGCCTGATGACTATGTCCGGGGATGTGCATGACACCCATAGCGGCTCCTACACGTAGACCTTGTCGAGACGCATGCCAAAGCCGCAAGCAACCTCGTAGTTAATCGTGCCGCGCAGGCGCGCCATCTCATCCATGGTGATCTCGGCATCACCGTCGCGGCCGACAATGATCATCTCGTCGCCATACTCGGCCTCGGGAATCTCATGCGCCGGATTGGACTGGATGGCGACCATAAACTGGTCCATGCAGATGTTACCCACCTGACGCACACGTTCACCGCGATACAGCACGTCCATGCGATTGGAGAGCGTACGCGAAAGACCGTCGGCATATCCAATCGGCAGCGTGCAAATCTGAACGCGTGTGCGCGGCACGCGATAGGTAAATCCGTAGCCCACGCCTTCGCCCATTGCAGGATGTGACACACGCGTCACGCGCGCATGAACGCTCATGACAGGGTCCAGCTGCATCACGCGGCTGCTCAGCTCGCACGGCTGCAGGCCATATAGACCGATGCCGGCGCGAATCATATCAAAATGCATCGAGGGATCGAGCATCGAGGACGGCGTATTGGCACAGTGCACGATACCGCACTCAAAGCCCGCGTCCTTAATGGCTTGAACGGCCTCGGTAAAGCGCTGGCACTGCAGCTTATAGTCCCAACCGCCAGGCTCATCGGCCGTTGCGAAGTGCGTAAAGACGCCATCACACTGGATACCGCGATGGAAGCTAATACCGCGAACAAAGTCGAGCACCTGCGTGTAGTGAACACCGATGCGGTTCATGCCCGTCTCGATGGCTAGATGGTACTTGCCAACCTTGCCTACCGCGACAGCGCACTCGCCATAGGCAAGGGCGAAATCGGACGTATAGACCGAAGGCATGATATCGAACTCGAGCAACGTCGGAATGGCCTCGATAGGCGGCTCGCTTAGGATGAGGATGGGTTTCGTGATCCCGCCCTGTCGGAGCTCAACACCCTCGTGGACCGTTGCCACCGCGAACATGTCGGCTCCGGCCGAGTACATGATTTTGGCGCACTCGACGGCACCGTGGCCATAGGCATCGGCCTTGACCACGCAGCACAGTCGCTGACGTGGATCGAGCAGGTTCTTGTAAGCCCTCGTGTTGCGGCGAAGCGCCCCTCGGTCAATCTCAACCCAGGACCAGCGCGTCAAATCGGCTTTATTCATGATTAGTCATCCGACCCTTCGTCCATGATTCCCAGATCATCGAGTGCATCCTTTGCCGCCAATTCCATGGCAGGACCGATCAAGTCGATCAAATCGGTCGCAATAACACTCTTCTCACCATACTCCGTCGCCGCGGCAAAACCCGCGTAACTGTGAAGCGCAACAGCATACGAATACAGCAGCTCCCAGCGATCCATCTCATCACGCATGGTAGCCAGTGTGCCAGCCAAAATGCCCGCAAGAACATCGCCCGAACCGGCAGTCGCCAACGACGCCGGACCCGAGAGCGGCAAAAGCACGCGCTCAACGCCACAGATAGCCGTCGTCGGCCCCTTGGCAATAACCACGAGATTGTCGGAGCCAGCAGCCCAGACAACCTTCTGCGCTGCTGCAATTGCAGTCCCCAGATCGTTAACCTCGTCACCGGCAACCAAGCGCGAAAGCTCGCGATAGTGCGGCGTCATGACGAGCGGCTGCTCGCGGCGGTACATCTCAGGGTTGCTATCGATACCGTCGATGGCAATCTTAGAAAGGCAGTTGAGCGCATCGGCATCAAGGATCAGCGGCACATCAAGCTCCAACAAGCCCGAAACCACCTGCATGGCACCGGCAGACGTCGTCATGCCGGGACCGCACAGTACGCAGCTGTACTTCTTTGCAATCTCGCACACGGTCATACGGGCAGCGGCACCAAAAGAGCCGCGGGAATCGGACGGAATAGCAAAAACCGGAATCGAGGGAAGTGCCATACGAATAAGATTGGCACACGCATCGGGCGTCGCGACAGCCACATAGCCGGCACCCGCGCGGGCAGCAGACTTGGCGGCCATAATGGCAGCGCCAGGATACTGCGCCGAGCCGGCAACAATAAGGACGGACCCGCGAGAATACTTATCGATATTCGTGGGTAGCGGAGCAAAGAAATCCACCAGGTCACCGGGCTCGACAATCTCGGCGGCATGGTCGACATCATCGATGACCTCATCAAGGCGATCATAGAGGCTACCACACACCAGATCACCGGCGTATTCTGGGCCATCAGCGCTGTAGAGGCCAATCTTGGGAGTGATCATCGTGACGGTACGCTCGGCACGGATGCAGTCGTCGTCGACAACACCGGTCTCGGCATTCAGACCCGAAGGAACATCGATAGACACCACATGGTCGGCGCAGTCGTTAACTGTCGGAATCCAGATGGAAAACGGTGCACGCAGGTCACCGTGGAAACCGGTACCAAAAATAGCGTCAACAACAACGTCGGCCTTATCAATCAAAACCTCAAGCTCATCTCGCGAGGGACCGACGCACACATGAACGTCACGACCGGCGGTACGGCGGGCAACATGGCGAGCCAGAGCGGCAGGAATCTCATCCGGCTCAACCGGAGACACAATGTCTACGTCAACGCCCTTGTGACTCAAGATATCAGCCGCGACCCAGCCGTCGCCACCGTTGTTGCCAAAACCGACCAGAACAAGGACGCGATCGGGATTGAGTTTTAGAATTTCAGTAGCAGCAAACTCACCCGCCAGCTCCATAAGCTCGGCCTTCGAAGTTCCTTCGCGTTCGATAATATCCTCGAGACGAACGACTTCCTCGGTACTCAAAACCGGTTTCATCTATGCTCCTAGCGTATCTCGCGAAGCATCGCCCAGGTGCTCCGTTAAAGCCGAATTTTGCAGTTGCTCAAGCTCATCTAAAACCGAGCGAGCCTCTTTAAACGTTTGTGCAACGCGTTCCTTGGTGCTCACCTTTTCTTCCTTAGGCTTAGGTCGAGCATCCTCGGTGATCGCAATGGCATTGGCTACGGCCAAATCACCCGTCAAGGTAATGGAAAGCGCAACTTCAACGACACCCAGCTCTTGAGCAATCTCGAGCGCTCGACCTGAAAGCACTGCTTTAGGCTTTCCGAGGTTATCACGCGTTACCGAGACGTCTTTGCGGCCGACGCCCTGACTAAAGCCCGTACCAAGAGCCTTGAGAACCGCTTCACGAGAAGCAAAACGGCTCGCATAGTGCGCCGCAGGACGCGATGAAGCATCGCAATATGCGCACTCTTCTTCGGTAAACACACGCCGAGCAAACGACGGCGTCTTTTCAAGGATTGATTTCATGCGGGAAATCTCGACGATATCAACGCCGATACCAGCTTCAGCCATGTTCACCTCCATATTGCACAGACTAAGTTATTGTAGCCCGTTAACGGAAGATGCGACAAACGAGGGTCATAAAACACAGCGAGTATGTTAGATCTGGCTTAAACAAAAA
Organism: uncultured Collinsella sp.; assembly: GCA_902481895.1. Lineage (GTDB taxonomy): Bacteria > Actinomycetota > Coriobacteriia > Coriobacteriales > Coriobacteriaceae > Collinsella. The sequence continues at coordinate 31,087 of CABSYR010000024.1, forward strand.
AGGGGGAGGCCGCGAGGCCTCCCCCTTCTCAGTTCAAGCGTACCTGTCTCTTATACACATCTGACGCTGCCGACGA
>CABSYR010000025.1:0-30986 GCA_902481895.1 uncultured Collinsella sp.
GAATCGGCTAAAGTGCGATGGCGAAATTGGTTGTTTTTACAGTAGCGCTAACATCGCCAAGCAGGGCGCCCAGCAACTCGTCGACGAGGTCGTCGATGTAGAGGAGCTCCAGCTCCACGCTGGGGTCGTTGACGGTGTAGGGGCGGCCGTTGGCGATGGCGTCGCAGAAGGTGGCCACGGCGGAGTTGTAGCGCGGGCGGCACCACTTGCCGTAGAGGTTCGGGAAGCGGTAGATGAGCACCGGGGCGCCGGTCCTCTCGGAGTACTCGCGGAAGAGACCCTCCCCCGCGAGCTTCGACTCGCCGTAGACAGAGCCCTCGAAGCGGCCCGACAGGCTCGCCTGCGCGGAGCTGGAGAGCATGACGGGGCACTTATTCCCGTGGCGCTCCAGGGTATCGAGCAGCGTGGAGGCGAACCCGAAGTTGCCCTCCATGAACTCCGCCTGGTCCTCGGGGCGGTTGACGCCGGCCAGGTTGAAGACGAAGTCGGCACGGGAGCAGTACTCGTCCAGCTCCCCGGGCGTCGAGTCGACGTCGTACTCCATGACCTCGAGCGGGAGCAGGCCCGAGTATTTCTCGCGGCGGTCCTTGCCGTCCCTTATGTTCTTGAGGGCGCAGCAGAGGTTCCTGCCGACGAAGCCCCTGGCGCCGGTGACGAGTATGCGCACCCTACTGCACCGCCTCGTGCTCGCGGCCCTCGAGCGCCAGCTGCACGTACTCGGCGGTCTTGATCTTGGCGATGGTGCCCGCCACGTCGAGCCTCTCGGTGTTGTGGGAGGTGTAGGACTCGTCGGCCTGGGTCTCCACCTCGCCGTCCACGACGAACTTGTCGTAGTTCAGGTCGCGCGAGTCGCAGGCGACGCGGTAGTAGCCGCCCATGTCCTCGGCGCGCAGGCGCTCCTCGCGGGTCATGAGGGTCTCGAAGAGCTTCTCGCCGTGGCGGGTGCCGATCACCTGGGTGCCAACGCGGCCGAAGACCTCCTGGACGGCCTCGGCGAGGTCGCCGATGGTGGAGGCAGGGGCCTTCTGGATGAACAGGTCGCCGGGGTTGGCGTGCTCGAAGGCGAACTGCACCAGGTCGACCGCCTCGTCCAGGTTCATGAGGAAGCGGGTCATGTTGGGGTCGGTGACCGTGAGCGGCTCGCCCTTGCGGATGCGGTCGATGAACAGCGGGATGACGCTGCCGCGCGAGCACATGACGTTGCCGTAGCGGGTGCAGCAGATGGTGGTGCGGCCGGCGCCGTTGCGGGCGTTGGCGTAGATGATGGACTCCATCATGGCCTTGGACTTGCCCATGGCGTTGATGGGGTATGCGGCCTTGTCGGTTGACAGGCACACGACGCGGTCGACGCCCTCGTCGATGGCGGCGTGCAGGACGTTGTCCGTGCCGATGACGTTGGTGCGCACGGCCTCCATGGGGAAGAACTCGCAGGAGGGCACCTGCTTGAGGGCGGCGGCGTGGAAGATGTAGTCCACACCGTGCATGGCGTCGCGCACCGATTGGGCGTTGCGGACGTCGCCGATGAAGAAGCGCACCTTGGAGGCGAGCTCGGGCGACTTCTCCTGCAGGCGGTGGCGCATGTCGTCCTGCTTCTTCTCGTCGCGCGAGAAGATGCGGATCTCGGCAAGGTCGGTGTCCATGAAGTGCTTGAGCACGGTGTTGCCGAACGAGCCGGTGCCGCCCGTGATCATGAGGGTCTTGTCTTTGAATGCGTTGGTGGGTTTCATCTACTTGCCTTCCTTGCGTTTAGCGCCCGTGATCTGGTAAAAGAGAAATTTGGTATTAGTAACGAGATATCGTTTGAATAGTCGCTTCGGCTCCTGCATCAGGCGGTATAGCCACTCGAGACTTAGGTTCTGCATCCAAATCGGTGCCTCCGGCACCACGCCGGCGAGGACGTTGAAGGCTCCCCCTACGCCGATCATCAGTGGCTGAGGGCCGCCTTTAAGCTCATGCATGAGGACTTCCTGGCGCGGAGCGCCAAGTGCAATCCATGCAAAGTCGGCTCCAGAATCGGCAATGCGTCGTGAAAGGTCTCGTTTCTCGCCATCGGAAAGTGGACAAAAGACGGAAGGCTCCATGCCAGCAATTTCCAAGCCTGGATACTCTTCCTGAAGCGATTCCTTGAGCGCCTCGAGGTTTTTCTGTTCGTTGCCGTAGAAGTAATGGCTCCATCCGTGCTGAGCGGAAATACTGAAAATCTCGCGCATCAGATCCGGACCAGTCACGCGCCTCATCGACGTGACCGTCTTTCGGCCGACAACCGATAGGGGCTTCCCATCGGGAACGGACATAACGGACTCAGCCTGACAGGACCAGTAGCTGGGATCGTCATGGGCCATGACCGACGTATGGGCGTTAGAGACGCAGATATACTCGCCATGCAGATTGTCGATATTATGAGTAATGAAATCGACGCATTCAGACATATTGGTGCCCGTGATCGGGACATCGATCACGGGCACACGGTTTAATTCGGGATAATGAAGATAGGACTTAAGCACTAAAACGCACCCTTTCCCGTGATTATTTCAATAACGGTGAGGGCGATAATCCTTAAGTCGGTGAGAATGCCACGCCTCGCAATGTACTCAAGATCTCGCTGAACCATACCGTCGAAACCAGTTGAGTTTCGATCAGTAACCTGCCACCAGCCGGTAATACCTGGTTTCACTGCCAGGCGCTGCAGGTCGTACTCGGTGTACTCCGCGACCTCATTCGGCAGCGGCGGGCGCGGGCCCACGACAGACATCTGGCCCAGGAACACGTTGAGAAACTGCGGGAACTCGTCGATAGAATGTTTGCGGATGAACTTCCCGATCTTGGTGACGCGCGGGTCCTCCTTCATCTTGAACATGGCGCCGGCGATCTCGTTCTGCTCCTTGAGCTCGGCTAGGCGCTCGTCGGCGTCCCTGTACATGGAGCGGAACTTCCACATGCGGAACGTGGTCAGGCTTCCGTCGGGGCGGGTCTGGCCCACGCGGATCTGGCTGTAGAAGGGGTTGCCCTCGCTCTCTAGGCGGATGGCCGCGGCAAGCACAAGGCTGGGGACGGCGATGACGGCAAGCACGCAGCCACTGAACACGACGTCAAAGGCGCGCTTAACGGCGCGGTAGGCCAGGCGCGAACGATCCCAGTCCATGATGGATTGCATGGCCTTGTTACGGCCGACGCCCTCGCGCCGGTCCATGGCCTGAGCAATCAGTGCCGCCCCCACGGGCGCATCAGTTGCATATTGATTTTTATCCGACACGTTCTCTTCCAACACTTCGTCCCCGGGTCGGGGATCCTCCCTGTTCTGTGTGGTGACCGCCAGCAGCTAGGCGATTGCCTTTTTAAGGTTTCGCATTGCGCGCTGCTCGGCTGAAAGCACGGCAAGGCCAACGCGCGTAGTAACGCGTCGGCCGCACAGATCGAGCTCCAAATAAGCAGTGCTCTTGCGTCTGTTAATTGTTCTGATAAGGCCTTCGTGGCCCAGCAGCGGACCTGCCGTCACTACGACCTGGTCGCCGTCTTTTAGGGCCTCGCTCATGGGCACTACGCGGTCTCCCCTATGCGTGAAACCGCCAATAAGCTGGACCTCTTCTTTTGCCAGCGGCACAAACTGACCGTCCTGGGATAGTACCCGGGCAAAGTCGTCCATGCGCAGCAAATACTGCTGCACGGTACGGGGATCTGCCGTGTCGCAGATAAGATAACCGGGAAAGAGCGACTTGGTCGTATTGACCCATTCGCCGTGAACCTTGATCTCGGTTTGAAATTGGGGATAAAAGAGCTCTTGCATGGCACCAGCCGGCACCATGTGCTCGATTCGCTCACGCATTACGTCTTCGCGACCGTTAATGACCTGAATCACATACCACACGAGAACCACCCCCTTGCTGTCTTACGTGTGGCTCACGGGGTTTGTGTATGGCTTCGCCAGGGCGCTTGTGCGCGAAGGCGCTCCATATTCAAACCCTGAGCCCAGTTAGACAAGCACGTGGCTCTGCCCCACCGTGAACGGTATGTACAAATGCAGTTGCTAGAGACGCGGACGTGTATCGCAAAATGACCGCATCCCCAGCTGGCTGCGTGCGAACCAGTCAAGCGGGTACAAAACTGGACCGCACGCAAACAGCTGCAGGACTGCTACGTTTTGGCATACGAACTACCAGAATTTGCATCTCATAAATAAATCAACGCAAATTAAAAGAGCCGCATGACTTCTTTATTGGAGCTCGTGGTGTTTCTGGCACCGCCGTTACGGCCGGATGCTGATCGACCCTGCGCTTTGTGACTTGCTGGAGCCGTGAGCACAGTTGAACCCATGTAACGTTAGTTATCCTAGCACAAGCTGTTAGTGAAACTGATTTAGGCTGCGTTGGACAACATATCGTTCATTTGACGTGCTTAAGGGGGTTGTTTTGGAATGTTGTTCACATTGATGCAGGTTATTGAGGTATTGGCGGTGATTGGAGACGTTCCTGAAGCCTAAATGGAGCAGCGAGCTGCACTGGTAATTGCGCTTGACTAACAAAGTATGTACAGAGATGGGAAATAAATTGTGCAACTTTTTGTTGGTGTGGATTGGGTTTGTGGCGCGAGGCATATTTGCATGAAAAAAGGCCTTCGGAATTCCGAAGGCCTTAGCATTCACGATGGTGGAGACGAGGGGGATCGAACCCCTGACCTCTTGACTGCCAGTCAAGCGCTCTCCCAGCTGAGCTACGCCCCCGTGACGAGGAGATACTATAGGGGAAGTTGGCGCGGCGTGCAAGGACTTTTTTGGGTCGGATTCTAAATGCCTATTGATATAGGTAAGCGATGGCGGTGCCGGTGTGGACTTGAATCTCGGCCGTTTTCCGGACGACATTAGAGATGCCCGTGTCGGCCAACAGGCCCAGGGAGCTGTGGTCTAGCTCCCACTCTAGGCCGTGTTCGCTTACCTCGGTGTTGGGGGCAATGGCGATAATGGAGAACGTCTTGCCTTCGGCGCCTTCGATGGTCCACGATTCACCTGCGCGAAGGATGCGGGCCGTGGTCTCGTCCTCGGCAATCCAGACTGGGGCGTCATCGTAGCCTGCGAGCAGGCCCAGTACGGAAAGCGCCATGTCCGGACGGCCGCCCGTTGCGCAGGTCGCAACCACTTCGGCACCCGACCAGCGACGACGGACGGAATCTAGCGCCAGCGCCAGATCGGTATAGTCCTTGTATGGGTCGTGGCGTTCTACTTCAAAGGCTTCGGCGGTATCGACCAGCGCGCGACCTGCATCGCTCACCGTGTCGGCATCCCCCACATAAACGTCGCAGCCCAGCCCCGCTCCCAACAGCGCGTCGAGACCGTGGTCCACGGCGACAACGTGGTCGCACTCCCCTGCTAGCCTACGCAACAGATCCGCGCTCGCCACCACGGGCGAGCCGCAGACCACTAATACCTTGCAAGCCACAGCCCTCGCCTAACCTTCATACGTAAGAACGCGATCCAAATCCAGCTCCTCGTAGCTGTCGATGAAGATATCGCAGTTGTCGCGCACATCGTCGCGCTTCATGCGGCCGTGCGGGTCATAGATTCCCACGCGCTTAAAGCCGGCGGAGCCAGAGCTCTTTAGGCCAAAGACGGCGTCCTCAAACACCCAAGCGCGCTCAAACTTGTGCCCATGGCGCTCCTCCAGGCGGCGCAGCGCCAGCTCGTATACGTCGGGGAACTGCTTGGAACGACCTGCCTCGCCCGTGGTGGTCACAAACTCCATGTAGGCGTCGAGCCCGGCGCCAGCGAGCGCAGACTGCACCAGCTCGGCCGGCGTGGACGTAGCCACGCACATGGCAATGCCTGCCGCCTTCGCCTGCTCCAAAAACGCCAGGAGCCCCTCGCGCGGCGGCACCTTGGAGTAGCCATCGATCAGGATGTCGCTAAGCTCGCGATACAGCTCCTCGCCATTCGCGCCAATGCCCCACGTGTCGTGGTAGGCCTGGCACTCGTCCTCGAGCGACAAATGCTCAAACTGGGCAAAATCGTCGACCGTCACGTCGACACCGTGGCGGTGCAATAACTCGGGCTGGGCATAGGCCCAAACGGGCGTGCTATTTACCAGCGTGCCGTCGCAATCGAAAATAAAAGCAACCTTGGGAGTGGCGGAATGGGGCATAAACGAACCTTTCGATATCAAATGGTAAACATCCTGCTAAAAACGTTTTACCAAACGTCAGCCAAACAATTTTGAAACCCAAATTGGTAAAACTGTCAAGAGTTTTACCACGGCAATTCTGCCAGTGGTATAAACATGTCGCTTACCGATTAAACGCCCCTGCAAATCCGCTTTCGTCCATAAAACTAACGTACAGGTGTTATCGTAGTTTTTGCCGAAAGTTCCACCGAGCACGCGAGGTGGAACGAATCACAGATACTTCACCGTCCCTTCGATTCGTGCAGCCTTGGACCTTTCGCATCTAGTCACCAAGGCAATACGCTGCCGCGTCATGATGGGATCAAACGTGAGCGATACAAAGCTAAAGCCAGCAACCAAAAAGCCCGCTACCCGCAAAGCCGCCCCGCACGCACCGGAGCTCACCAAAGACGATGTCTATCTGTTTGGCATCGGTACGTGGGAGCGCAGCTGGGAAAAGATGGGCGCGCATCCCGACACGCAGCAGCGTACGCGCGGCTGGCGTTTTTGCGTTTGGGCGCCCGACGTAAAGAGCGTCCACGTTATCGGTGAATTCAACAATTGGGATGAACAAGCCAACCCGCTGGTGCCCGTGCATACGAGCGCAATTTGGGAAGGCTTTATTCCTGGCGCCGAGCAGGGCCAGCTCTATAAATATCTCATCGAGACCAACGAGGGCGAGAAGCTCTACAAGGCCGATCCGTATGCCTTTAAGGCCGAGTGCCCTCCGGGTACCGCGAGCGTACTGTGGACCCTCGATGGCTACAAGTGGAACGATGCCGCGTGGCTCAAGCGCCGCGCCGGCCACAACCACATGTCGCAGCCGCTTAACATCTACGAGGTGCATATTGGCTCGTGGAAGCGCCACGGCGACGCGCCGCAGGGCGAGCCGGACGAGTACGGCAACTACCCCGGCCCCATGGATCCCTTCCCCGCGCAGCGCGGCGAGTTTTACACCTACGACGACCTGTCGGTGGAGCTCGTGGACTACGTGCGCGACATGGGCTACACGCATATCGAGGTCATGCCGCTTATGGAGCATCCCTTCGATGGCTCCTGGGGCTACCAGACGACCGGCTACTATGCCGCCACGTCACGCTACGGCAACCCGCAGCAGCTCATGCACTTTATCGATGCGTGCCACGAGGCGGGCATCGGCGTGATCATGGACTGGGTGCCCGGCGGTTTTTGCGCCGACTCCCACGGTCTTGCCACCTTTAACGGCCACATGCTATTTGAGCACGAGATTCACCCCAACTGGGGTACGCACAAGTTTGACTTCGCCCGCGGCGAGGTCCGCTCCTTCCTGGTCTCCAACGTGTTGTACTGGCTCGAGAACTTCCACGTTGACGGCATTCGCATGGACGGCGTTTCCAGCATGCTGTACCTCAACTTTGGCATCGACGATCCCAGCCAAAAGAAGTTTAACAAGTACGGTACCGAGGAGGACCTGGACGCCAGCGCGTTTATCCGCCAGGTCAACTGCGCCGTGGAGGCTCACTACCCCGACGTGATGATGATGGCCGAGGAGTCCACCGCGTGGCCGCTCGTGACCTATCCGCCGCAGGACGGCGGTCTGGGCTTCCACTACAAGTGGGACATGGGCTGGATGAACGACACCCTGCACTACATGCAGACCGATTTTCCGTGGCGCCCCGGCAACCACGGGCTGCTCACGTTCTCCATCATGTACGCCTTTACCGAGAACTTTATCTGTCCGTTGAGCCACGACGAGGTCGTGCACGGTAAGTGCTCGCTCATCGGACGTATGCCGGGCGACTGGTGGCGCCAGTTTGCCGGCCTGCGCACGCTGGCTTTCTACCAAATGACGCACCCCGGTGCCAAGCTCAATTTTATGGGCAACGAGATCGGCCAGTTTATTGAGTGGCGCTATTACGAGTCCATCCAATGGTTCCTGACCGAGGAGTACGAGACCCACCGTCATCACCAGGCGTTTATCAAGGCGCTCAACCACCTGTACACCGCCGAGCCTGCCCTGTACGAGCGCGGATACACCGACGACGGCTTCACCTGGATCGACGCGGATAACTCCAAGCAGTCCATCGTGAGCTTTGTACGTCAGGGCGAGGACGTCGACGACGACCTGGTGATCCTGATCAACTTTGACCCGGCGAGCTACGAGAGCTTCCGCGTGGGCGTACCGCGTGAGGGTGACTGGGAGGTCATCTTCGATTCCGACCGTCCTGAGTTTGGCGGCAGCGGATACGCCGGCGAGGAGCCCTACACCTGCTCGAGCGAGCCCTATCCCTGGAATGGGCAGATGGACTCCATCGAGATCAAGGTGCCCGGCCTGGCTGGCGTGGTGCTTAAGCGCCGCGGTCCCAGCAGCTATAAGCCGCCCGTGGTCGAGGAGCCCAAGAAGGCGACGCGCAAGCGTGCGTCCTCGGTAAAGCCCAAGGCCGCGGCTGCTAAGAAGGCTCCGGCCAAGGCGAAGGCTGCCAAGCCCGCTGCCAAGGCTTCGGCCAAGTCCACCACGGCTAAGAAGGCAGCCACCAAAAAGGCTGCTCCCAAGGCCAAGGCGGCTGCTGTTAAGGCTTCCGCCAAGAAAGCGTAACAAAGGCGTTACCACTGTAATTACCCGCCCCGCGGGGGCGTAGGATACATGTCATAACCGTTCCGGGAGAAACATCCCCGGGGGAAAGGAACGTATGAATAAGATCTTCGACAACAAGCAGGAGTTTACTGAGCTCTATCGCGATGCCGTCATGAGCATTAGCGGCAAGAGCGTCGAGGCCGCCAGCGACCTCGACCGCTTTAACGCCCTGGCCAAGCTCGTGGCCGAGAAGGCGCGCACCGTTGCCACCAAGAGCGACGCCCGCGCCACCGCCGAGGGCAAGAAGCGCGTGTACTACTTCTCGATCGAGTTTTTGATCGGCCGCCTGCTCGACAACTACCTGCTCAACTTTGGCGTGCGCGACATGGTCGCCGAGGCGCTCAACGACATGGGCTTCGACCTTTCCGTCATCGAGAATCAGGAGCCCGATCCGGCGCTGGGCAACGGTGGCCTTGGCCGCCTTGCCGCATGCTTCCTAGATTCCATGGCAGCCGAGGGCATTGCCGGCTACGGCAACGGCATGCGCTACCGCTACGGCCTGTTTAAGCAGGAGATCGTCAACGGCAGCCAGGTCGAGGCTACCGACGAGTGGCTCACCCACGGCTATCCTTGGGAAGTCCGCCGTCAGGACAAGGCCGTGACCATTAAGTTTGGTGGCCACGTTGAGGGCTTTGAGGAGAATGGCCGCACGTTCTACCGCACGGTGGACACGCAGGATATCCTGGCCGTCCCCTATGACATCCCCGTGGTGGGCTATGCCGGCGAGACCGTCAACAAGCTGCGCGTCTGGGCCGCCGAGCCGGTCGAGGAGCACTTTGACCTTGAGGCCTTCAACCGCGGCGACTATGCCCTGGCCGACGCCGAGCGCGCCGAGGCCGAGGCCACCAGCGCCATCCTCTACCCCAATGACGCCGGCGAGCACGGCCGTCTGTTGCGCCTGAAGCAGGAGTACCTGTTTGTATCGGCCGGCATCTACAGCCTGCTCGACACCTTTGAGAAGGAGCACGGCGAGAATTGGGAGCTGCTGCCGCAGTTTGTTGCCATCCATACCAACGACACGCACCCCGCCATGTGCGGCCCCGAGCTCATGCGCATCCTCATCGACGAGAAGAAGCTCGAGTGGGACGACGCCTGGAGCATCGTGACGCAGGTCGTGAGCTACACCAACCACACCATCCTGCCCGAGGCTCTGGAGAAGTGGCCCATCGGCACGTTCTCCAAGCTCCTCCCCCGCGTGTACCAGATCATCGACGAGATCAGCCGTCGTTGGCACGAGTCGTTCGACACCACGCAGGAGGGCTGGCAGGAGCGTCTGCGTCAGACTGCCATCCTGTGGGACGGCGAGATCCGCATGGCCAACCTGTCTGTGATCTGCAGTCATAGCGTCAACGGCGTGGCCAAGATCCACTCCGATATCATCAAGAACATCGTGCTCAAGGACTTCTATGCCCTGACGCCCGAGAAGTTCAACAACAAGACCAACGGCATCTCGCACCGTCGCTTCTTTGCCGAGGCCAACCCCACCTACGCCAAGCTCGTGACCGATGCTATTGGCGATGGCTGGCTCAAGGACGCCTTTGAGCTGGAAAAACTCAAGGAGTTCCAGAACGACACCGAGTTCCTGAAGGCCGTGGGTGCCTCCAAGCGCGCCAACAAGGAGCGTCTGGCCGCCTACGTCAAGGCCGAGACCGGTCTGGTCATCGACCCCAACACCGTCTTCGATGTTCAGGTTAAGCGCTTCCATGCCTACAAGCGCCAGCTCATGAACATCATGAAGGTGATGGACATCTACAACCGCCGCATCGCCGATCCCAACTTCCACGTGACGCCGACGACCTTCATCTTTAGCGGCAAGGCTGCCTCGAGCTACACCTTCGCCAAGGAGACCATCCGCCTCATTAACTCCGTGGCCGACGTCATCAACAACGACCCGCGCGTCAACGAGGTCATGAAGGTCTGCTTTATCCCCAACTTCCGCGTGAGTAACGCCCAGCTCATCTACCCCGCCGCCGAGATCTCGGAGCAGATCTCCACGGCCGGCAAGGAGGCTTCGGGTACGTCCAACATGAAGCTCATGATGAACGGCGCCATTACGCTGGGCACCCTCGACGGCGCCAACATCGAGATCGCCGACCTGGCCGGCCGCGAGAACGAGGCCATCTTCGGCCTGACCGCTCCCGAGGTCGAGCAGCTCTGGGCATCCAACAGCTACTTTGCGTGGGATACCCTCAACGGCGACCGCGAGCGCCTGGGTCGCGTGATGGACGAGCTCAAGGACAACACCTTTGCGGGTCTTTCGGGCAACTTCGAGAGCATTTACAACGAGCTCATGAACAACAACGACCCCGACCTGGTCATGGCAGACTTCCGCAGCTACGTGGATGCGTGGGAGAAGCTCACCGGCAGCTACGGCGACCAGGAGACCTGGAACCGCAAGGCGCTGCTCAACACCGCCTCCTCGGGCTGGTTCTCGAGCGACCGCACCATTCGCGAGTACCGCGACGAGATCTGGCACGCTTAAAGGCGCGCGAGTTCCCTTATGCCAGCACGGCATTACTCGACGGGCGCGACCGAGTGCCGCGCCCGTCGCTAATGGGTTTAGGAACATCGATGACAGAAGGAGAAATCGATGAGTAAGAAAGAATGCATCGCGATGCTCCTCGCAGGAGGACAGGGCAGCCGATTGGGGGCACTCACCCAAAAGATCGCCAAGCCGGCGGTTAGCTTTGGTGGCAAGTTCCGCATTATCGACTTTTCGCTCTCCAACTGCTCCAACTCAGGCATCGACACGGTGGGCGTTCTGACGCAGTATCGCCCCTACCTGCTGCATGCCTATGTGGGCTCCGGCGAGGCGTGGGATCTGGACAGCCGCGACGGCGGCGTGTCGATCCTGCCGCCGTACGAGACGCAGACCGGCGGCGCCTGGTATGCGGGCACGGCCGACGCCATTACGCAGAACCTGGACTACATCAAGGCCAACGACCCCAAGTACGTCCTGATTCTTTCGGGCGATCACCTGTATCGCATGGACTACCGCAAGATGCTCAAGACGCACATTGAGAACAACGCCGACCTCACGGTGAGCGTTATGCCCGTGCCTTGGGAGGAGGCTAGCCGCTTTGGCATCCTGACCACTGACCCCGAGGACGGCCGCATCACCAAGTTCACCGAGAAGCCCGATAAGCCCGATTCGAACCTCGCGTCCATGGGCATCTACATCTTCTCGGCCGACGTGCTGATCGAGGCGCTCGAGGAGGACGCTCTGGACCAGCGCTCGAGCCACGACTTTGGCAAGGACATCATCCCCAAGCTGCTCGGCGAGGGCAAGCGCCTGTACAGCTACGAGTTCCACGGCTTTTGGAAGGACGTCGGCACCATCGCCAGCTTCCACGAGACCTCGATGGACCTGCTGGGCAACAACCCCGAGTTCGATCTGTTTGACAAGCACTTCCCCATCATGTCCAACATCACCACGCGTCCGCCGCACTACATTGGCCCGGATGGTCGCCTGGACGACTGCCTGGTCTCCAACGGCTGCAAGATCTACGGTACCGCTCGCCACTCAATTCTTTCGACCGATGTCATCATCGAGGAGCGCGCCGTGGTCGAGGACTCCGTGCTGCTGCCGGGTGCGCACGTTAAGAGCGGCGCGCACATCTGCCGCGCAATTTTGGGCGAGAACTCCACGGTCGAAGAGGGCGTGAAGCTCGGCTCTGTCGATACCACCAAGGATACGGCCGTCGTTGGAAATGACGTCGTTATCGGGAAGGGGGAATGATCCGATGATCAATCGCAAGGCCATCGGTTATATCACCGCTAACTACTCTTCGACCTACGGCAGCGTGCTGCTCAAGGACCGCCCCATCGCGTCCGTTCCGTTTTTGGGCCGCTACCGCCTGATCGACTTCCCGCTGTCCAACATGATGAATGCCGGCATTAAGACCGTCGGCGTCGTCATGCCGGGCAACTACCGCTCGCTGATCGACCACGTGGGCTCGGGCAAGGACTGGGGCCTGGACCGCAAGAAGGGCGGCCTGTTCATGGTGCCCGGCAACGCGTATGGCACCACCAAGGGCGGAATGCGCTTCTTGCTGCGCGACATTATCTCCAACAAGACACTGTTCCAGCGCTCGGACAAGCCCTACGTTGTGATGATGGGCACCAACATCATCTTTAACATGGACCTCAACACCATCATCGACGCGCACGAGAACTCTGGTGCCCAGATGACCGTGGTGTACTGCAAGGCCACGCGCAACGTCGATGACGAGACCAAGCTGCAGATCAACGAGAACGGCCGTCTGACGGGCGTGAGCGCCGGCGTCGTGTACGGCGACAACGCCTCTATGGACTGCTGCATCGTCAACCGCGAGACGCTGCTTGAGATTATCGACCACTACCAGGCCGCCGACTATCTGGACCTGCTCGAGGCACTCCAGGGCGACTTTGGCAACATCGACGTGTGCAGCTACGAGTACAAGGGCGAGGTCGTGGGCGTGTTTAGCGAGAAGTCGCTGTATCGCCGCAGCATGGACCTGCTCGACCAGACCGTGGCCGACCAGCTCTTTGACCCCGAGCGCCCGATCCTGACCAAGGCTCACGACGTGCCCCCTTCGCGCTATGCGACCGGCAGCCACGCTTGCAACTCGATCATCTCGGCCGGCTGCATCATCAAGGGCACCGTGCGCAACTCGATCCTGTCGCGCGGCGTCGTGGTCGAGGAAGGGGCCTCGGTGACCAACTCGATCATCAACCAGAGCTGCATCATCAAGAGTGGCGCCCGTGTTGAGAATGCCATCCTGGACAAGAACAACGTGGTTCCCACCAACACCGAGCTTCGCGGCACGCCCGAGAATATCCTGGTGCTGGGAAAGGCTCCGTTAACCTCCGACACCACCATCGTGCGTTAACGTTGGCACCGCAACATCGCTCGTAACATGTAGAATAGCCGCCCGGTTAGCGCCAGGCGGCTATTCTCGAATTGCAACATGGGAGACAATATGGCTGATTCCAGCAAAAAGATGCAGATCGTGTTTGCCTCGGCCGAGTGCGCACCGTTTGTTAAGACCGGTGGCCTGGGTGACGTGGCGGGCTCGCTGCCCGCGGCGCTTGTGCGCGCCGGCGCCGAAGTCATCGTGATGGTGCCCAAGTACGCCACCATCAAGGACGAGTACAAGGCGCAGATGGAGCACTTCTCCGACTTTTACGTGAGCCTGGGCTGGCGCAATGAGTACTGCGGACTCGAGAAGCTCGAGCACGACGGCGTCACCTATATGTTCATCGACAACGAGCGCTACTTCGCGCGCGACTATCCGTACGGCTTCTTTGACGACGGCGAGCGCTTTGCGTTCTTCTCCAAGGCCATCACCGAGAGCCTGCAGCACCTGCCCGCCGGCTTTGAGTGCGACATCCTGCACTGCAACGACTGGCAGACGGCGCTGGCGCCCGTGTTTTTGCGCGAGTTCTACCAGGGCCTGCCGCTGTATGACCGCGTCAAGACCGTGTTCTCGATCCACAACGTGGCGTTCCAGGGCCAGTTTAGCGACACCGTGATGGAGGACATCCTTGGTGTGGCGCACATTCCGGCGGCCGCCTCGCAGCTGCGTTGCGACGCCTGCAGCATCAACTACATGCTGGGAGCCCTGCGCTATGCCGACGCCATCACCACGGTGAGCCCCACCTATGCCAACGAGATCCAAACGCCCGAGTTTGGCGAGGGCCTGGACGGCGTACTGCGCGAGCGTTCCTACGCGCTGCAGGGCATTTTGAACGGCATTGACGTTGCGGGCTTTGACCCGGCAACAGACAAGCGAATTGCCGCCAACTACACCGTGGAGGACCGTTCCGGCAAGGCCGTGTGCAAGGCCAAGCTGCAGGAGGAACTGGGCCTCGAGGTTCGCGACGACCGTCCGCTCATGGTGATGGTCACGCGCCTGACGCGCCAGAAGGGCATGGACCTGGTCATGTACGCGCTCGACCGCATTCTGGCCGGCGGCGTGCAGGTGGCTGTGCTGGGCACCGGCGACCGCGACTACGAGGACGGCCTGCGCTACTTCCAGGACAAGTACCCCGGCACCATGGCCGCGCGCATCGAGTTCGATCCGGCACTCTCGCAGCGCATGTATGCTGCCGCCGACATGTTCCTGATGTCTTCGAAGTTTGAGCCCTGCGGTCTGTCGCAGATCATCGCCATGCGCTACGGCACCCTGCCCATCGTGCGCGAGACCGGCGGCCTGAAGGACACTGTGATTCCGTATAACGAGTTTACCGGCGAGGGTACGGGCTTCTCGTTTAGCAACTTTAACGGCGACGAGATGGGCGATGCCGTATTCCGCGCGGCGCGTCTGTTCTGGGATAACCGCGAGGCCTGGAACCAGATGGTCACACAGGCCATGAGCCAGGACTTTAGCTGGACGCGCTCGGCCGATAAGTATCTGGACCTGTACTTCTTTATGCATCCGGAGATTGAAAGGCCGACGGCGGTTGTCGACGAGTCTGAGGCTGTTGCTGAGCCGGTGGCCGCTGAGGAGACCAAGCCCGAGGAGAAGCCGGTTAAGGCTGAGCCCGAAAAGGCCGAGCCTGAGGTGAAGGCTGAGGTTGCTCCTGAGGCAGAGGCCGAGGTCAAGCCCGCTGCAAAGCCCGCAGCTAAGAAGACCACGACCCGCAAGACGACCGCTAAGAAGGCTACTGCGACCAAGACCGCCGCAGCCAAGACTACCACCGCCCAGGCCAAGCCTGCGGCAAAGGCTCCGGCTAAGACCGCTGCCAAGAAGACGGCTGCGACCGCCAAGAAGGCAACGGCAGCCAAGAAGACCACGGCAACGAAGTCGACGACTACGAAGGCCGCCACGACCAAGTCAGCCGCAAAGTCGGCAGCCAAGGTCGAGGAGACGCCTGCAGAGTCCAAGGCGGAGGTAACCGTCGAGACCAAGCCCGCCGCCAAGACCACCACGCGAAAACGCACGACGACGGCCAAGAAGACCACGGCAAAGACCACGACTCCCAAGGCAGAGACTAAGCCCGCTGCTGCCAAAGAGGAGCCCAAGGCCGAGGTAAAGGCCGCCCCGAAGGCAGAGGCCAAGCCCGAGCCCGCCAAGGAGGCCCCGATCTCCCCCGCCACTCCGGCCGAGGAAAAGGCTCCGACCAAGAAGACCTCCGTCCGTAAGGCAACGGCCACCCGCAAGCGTCACTAGTCTGGACGATTTAAACTTAATCCAACGCAAAAGAGGGCGCCCCAACTAGGCGCCCTCTTTTGCGTTGAACTTCTGTATTAAAAAGAGGGCCGGTTTACTACGACAAAATAGCTCTGGCCGACCACGGAGAGTATTCTATGAAATTGGCAACGCTTCTACCTGCGGTTTTAATATCACCAAATTGACCGTGGTTGAGATCATTCAATTCGTCGTAGTAAACCGATGTACTTTTGTTTGACTACAGATAGTATCCGCCTGGGCGTTTTCGAATACCGCGACAATTTGGATGGTAAAACGATTTTCTAGGACAACAGTTCGCCGATGGTAAACGGATGTTGTTTATACAGCCTGTGTACAACAGATATACTTATATCCTGTGCGTAAAGCCCATGGCCCGCAGGCCGTGATTCTATTGAACTGGACCGTATTATGAGATTGATTCACAACAGCCGTCTGCCGCAGTTTCGTACTCCGTTTGGCGCTGTGACCACTGGAACTTCCGTTTCGCTATCGGTGATTTTGGAGGATGCCGACCCCAACCAGGCGACGCTCACCCTGCGTACCTGGATCGATGAAATCGGTGAGTCTCTGTATCCCATGACGCACGAGGGCGACGGCATATTTACGGTAGAGCTTGAGTGCACTGAGCCCTGTCTTATCTGGTACAGCTTTATCTGCAACATCGAGGGCCAGCCCGAGGTTCGCCTGGGCGCGCCGCAGGGCCGCACCGGCGGCGAGGGCGTAACCTACGACTACGCCGAGGTTCCGTCCTTCCAGATCACCGTTTACAAGCACCGCGAAGTGCGTCCCGAGTGGTACGAGCGCGGCATGGTCTACCAGATCTTCCCCGATCGCTATGCCCGCGACGAAAACTGGCGCGAGCGCACGCTGGCCGTGGTCGAAAAACCGCGCAACGGAATCCAGCGCCGCATGGTCGAGGACTGGAACGAACCGCCCGAGTACGAGCGTGCCGAAGACGGCTCCATCAAGACCTGGGATTTTTACGGCGGCTCGCTCAGGGGTATCCAAAATGACCTGCCCCGCATTGCCGAGCTAGGCTTTACGGCCATCTACCTCAACCCCATCTTTGAGGCCGCGAGCAACCACCGCTACGACACGGCCGATTACACCAAGATCGACCCGATTCTGGGCACCGAGCAGGACTTTACGGAGCTGTGCGAGGCGGCCGAGAAGCTCGGCATTTCCATCATCCTTGACGGTGTCTTCAACCATACGGGCGACGACTCGATCTACTTTAACCGCTACGGCAATTATCCCGGCGTCGGTGCTTGGCAGAGCAAGGACTCGCCGTGGCGCGATGCGTTTTACTTCCATGAGGACGGTTCGTATGACTGCTGGTGGGGCGTGGGCAACATGCCCGCCATCAATGAGAGCTCCGAACTGGTGCGCGAGCGGCTCCTGGGCAAGGACGGCGTGATTCGCAAATGGCTGCGCGCCGGTGCCCACGGCTGGCGACTCGATGTGGCAGATGAACTTTCCGATAACTTCCTGGCTGAGATCAAAAAGGCCGTGCTCGCCGAGAAGCCCGACGCGCTGCTGCTCGGCGAAGTTTGGGAAGACGCCTCCAACAAGATCAGCTATGGCCATCTGCGCCGCTATCTGCAGGGCTCCGAGCTTGACTCTGCTATGGATTACCCCTTCCGCGACATGGTCATCGGCTTTTTGATGGGCTACAAGAACGCCTATCAGGCTGCCGAGGACATCGAGACCCTCCGCGAGAACTACCCGCGTGAGGCATTGTCCTGCGCGCTCAATCTGCTTTCGAGCCACGATCGTCCGCGCATTATCTCGGTGCTCGGCGGTGGTCCCGACGAGTCGCAGCTGCCCGAGAGCGAGCGCAGCAAGTGGCGCCTGGACGAGAACTCCATGGGCCTGGCCAAGAGCCGCTTTTGGCTGGCGACGCTCATGCAGATGACCTTCCCGGGCGTGCCCTCGATCTATTATGGCGATGAGTACGGCCTGGAGGGCCTCACCGATCCGGGCAACCGCCGCACCCTGCCGACCAAGGACCAATTGCACGACTTCGATACACTCGCCATCCTTAAAAACGCCTCGGCCGTGCGCCGTGCTCTACCGTTTATGGTTGACGGCGAAATCAAGGCCTTCGCGCTCAACGACGAGGTACTCGCCTACACCCGCACGGGCAAAGATGGTGAAGCCGCAACGGTTATCATAAACCGCAGTCTGCGCAATTCGCACTGCGTGACGATTCCAGCGCTCGGTGAATGTGCAAGCGACGTGATCAGCGGCCACGAATGCGAGATCCACAACCGCACGGTTACGCTCGACCTGTACCCGTTGGGCTCTTCGATCATCTATCACCATGCCGAGAAGCGCCTGCAGGAGCCGCTCGACCATGGCGCAGGCGTCGTGTGCCACATTACCTCGGTGCCGACCGATGACGGCAAGCCCGGCACAATCGGTGCGCCCACGCGTCGTTTTATCGACCACCTGGCCGCCATGGGCATGCGCTACTGGCAGGTCCTGCCCGTCAACCCGACGGACTTCTTCCGCTCCCCCTACGCCGGCCCCTCGGCCTTTGCAGGCAATATCGACCTGCTGCCCGAAAGCCACGAGGAGCTGGCAGCCGACTTTGAGACCTGGAAGGCCCGCGGAGGCGAGGATGCCGATCCGCTGTACACCGCGTTTAAACATCGCAATGCCGATTGGCTCGAGAAATACTGCGTCTACATGGCCGTTAAGAAGTACTTTGAGGGCGAGTCGCGCCATGATTGGCCGGCAGATGTCGCGCGCTACAACGAGCATCTGATCGACGACAAACGCTTCCACGACGAGGCCGAGCTTCAGGCGTACATGCAGTACCGCTTTGACCTGGCTTGGTGTGAGCTCATGAACTATGCGCACAAGAAAGGAATCGAGGTTATCGGCGATATTCCCATGTACGTGTCCGACGATTCGGCCGACGCGTGGAGCGAGCCCGAGAACTTCTGGCTGTCCGATACCGGCAAGGCGATTGAGATTTCCGGTGCGCCGCCCGACAACTTTGCTCCCGAGGGCCAGTTGTGGGGCAACCCGACGTTCCGCTGGGACCACATGAAGCAGAACGGCTATAGCTGGTGGATGGATCGCCTGCGTCGTGCGTTTTCGCTCTATGATCGCGTACGCCTGGATCACTTCCTGGGCTTCCACAGCTACTTCAGTATCCCCGCAGGCAAGGCTTGCGCCGAAGGTCGTTGGCTGGCGGGACCGGGCAAGGACCTATTCCAGACCGCCTATGACGAGCTGGGTCCGCTCAACTTTATCGCCGAGGACCTGGGCTATTTGACGCCCGGTGTTCGAGCCATGGCTTCGACCTGCGGCTTCCCCGGCATGGACGTGCTGGAGTTTAGCGACTACGACGTTCGCTGCGGTGTGCATCCCACGCCCGGCAAGATTCTGTACACCTCGACGCACGATACGTCGACGCTGGCCGGTTGGTGCACCCGTACCTTTGCGGGCGGCGATGAACCGAGCGGTGTTGAGGTGGCGGCCAAGCTGATGAGCGACGCGCTGGCAAGCGACGCTCCCCTGGTGATGATGCCGCTACAGGATATCCTGGGGCTTGGCGACGACGCGCGCATGAACGTTCCGGGCGTTGCCACGGGCAACTGGACCTGGCAGGCTGACGAGGCGGACATTGCAGCCGCCGAAAACAAAACCGCACAGCTCCTGCGCAACAACCATAGATTCTGGGGCGAAGCGTGATAAAACCCCCGATATAGGGTACAGTTACAGACGTTTGAATTTTTGCGGGCAGAGTAATCTGCCCGCTTTGTGCTGAAAAGGAAGTATTATGGCGCGCTACGATTACAAGTGCTCGAGCTGCGGCAACGTGTTTGAGGTTGAGCATCCCATGTCCGAGAGTCCCGAGGTCGTGTGCCCCAGCTGCGGTGCCCCGGCGGCCAAGACATTCTCGGCCAGCGGCATTAAATTTGAGGGCAGCGGTTTCTACAACACCGACCAGCGAAGCGGCGGCTCCAGCACCAACGCCACGAGCGGCTGCTGCGCCAACTGCCCGCATAGCCACTAGGAACCAAACAGCCCCGCGACCGACATCGATCGCGGGGCTGATTCTTTGCGCTATAGGTGGCTCTATGAGTTGCGGTGAAATAAGGACTTTTTGGCGGGTAGATGCCGCTATTCAATCCCTATTTCACCGCAACTTAGTAGTTACTTGCGAATCAGGCGGGCGCAGAAGTGGCCGTCGTAGGAGTCGGCGTTTACCGGTACGCTTTGGAAGAGGCCTCGATCGTTCTGGCGTACGGATACGAGCTTCTTGGCCTGATCGAACTCGGGGAGTTGCAGAATCTGTGCCTCGGAGAGCGGCTCCAGGCTAAACCCGGTGCCCTCGGGAGAGTTCAGGAAAGTATCCACGACCTGCATATTCTCTTCATCAAAAACCGAGCAGGTGGCATAGATGAGCTCTCCGCCGGCAGCCACGCGCGCGGCAGCTTCCTTGAGCATCGTCAGCTGCAGTTTGGGCAGCTCAACCGTCACGTCCTTTTCGGTCAGGCGCCACGGGATCTCAGGATGACGGCGCATGGTGCCGGTGCCCGAGCACGGCGCATCGATAAAAACCGTGTCGAACTTAACCGGCTCACCAAGCATGGCATCAAACGATGTGAGCACCTCATCAAGCTCGCAGGCATCACCCGAAACCGTACGAACGCCCTGAATACCGGCCTTATGCAGGCGAGCGAGATTCAGATCACACTTGCGATCATGCAGATCGAGCGCCGTATGCTGACGCTCATAGCCCGCACGCTTGGCCTGGCACATCATCACATAGGTCTTGGTGCCGCGACCGGCACCAATCTCAAGGCAGCTTCCAGGGCGTGTGGCAGCCGTGGCGATGAGCTGGGCGTTAAGATCCGAGGCCACGGCAGCAGCGCGTTCAAATACGCCAGACGCAACCGTAACCTGAGCATCGACAGGCGCATGACAACCCGGGAACACTGGTGCCACAAGCTGGGAGATAAACGGATCGGGCTTGTTCGCAAAGGCGTTCTCATGCAGGGCCAGAGGCGCGGGGGCCAGATTGCCAGCAAAGTTGAGCGCACCCTCTGGGGTATCGAACGAGGCCATAATACGAGCGCAAAGCCAACGCGGCAGACCCATCAGGCGCGACAGACGAACCAAGCGTCGCTCAGACTCATCTACATCGGACGCCGTGGCAAAGTCCTCAACGTTGTCCGCGACCTTATGGAGCACGGCATTGGCCAAACCGGCGGCAGACTTAGCTCCGCTGCGCACCAGCTCAACGCCCTGACTCACCGCAACGCGGCCAGGCGTATGCAGATAGAGCATCTCGAAGGCCGAGATACGAAGCGCCATGCGAACACGCGGCGCAACCTTTTTAGGCTTATCGAGAAACTGATCGAGCAGTTCGTCCAAAATACCCTGCGTGGCGGCCACACCAAGCGCCAAGCGAGCTGCAAAAGCGGAATCGCGCTGGTCAATAGCCTTGGCCGATGCGCGAGAGGACAGCACGTCGCGCGCATACATGCCGCGGCGATCGGCCTCCATCAGCACATCGAGTGCAAGCTTGCGCGCGGGAGACAGCTTGCTCATGACAAAACACCCCAGATAAGATCGGCGCCTTGCAGCCCAGCAGCCCAAGCAGAAGCGGCCATGGCACGCTTGCCGTCGGGCTTAACCCCGAGCAGTTCAACCACACCATCGGAAAGACCCAGGTAAACACGCTTGGCTTTAATGAGGACCTGACCCTCGCCAAGCGACACATCAGCCGGCGCAGCATCGAGCACACGCACGGTCTTGCCAGCAATCACGCAACGAGCGGGAGCGGTATCGGATGAGGCCAGCACATGACGCACGCAATCGAGCGCCGCCATTTGCGGATCCAGACGCATCTCCAGCTTGGAAATCTTGGCAGCATGAGTGACGAGCGACTCATCCTGCTCAGTCCAAACAGCCGAGCCATCGACAAGCGAGGGAAGCGTATCAGCCAGCAGCTTGCCGCCAAGCTCACCAAGCTCCATGGTCAGCGCCTCAGCATGCTTACCGGCAACCGACGTGGAAGCCTGAGCACAATAGGCACCAGTATCCACGCTATGCCCAATGCGCATAATAGAAACGCCAGCAACCTCATCGCCAGCAAGAATGGCACGCTGAATAGGAGCAGCCCCACGCCAACGAGGCAGTAAGGACGCATGAACATTCACGATGCCAAGCGGCGCCATATTCAGCACGTCATCAGGTAAAATGCAGCCATAAGCAGCCACGCAGAAAATATCGGCATCCGCAGCCTGGAGCGCCTCAACAACCTCAGGCGTCATACGATTGGCCTCAACGACCGGCAACCCCAGCTCAAGCGCCTTGGCCTTAACAGGAGAAGGCTTAAGCTTCTTACCACGCCCACGAACAGCATCAGGGCGAGTAATAACAAGCGCAATCTCATTCCCAGCCGCAACAAGCGAAGTCAACGAAGGCATAGCAAAATCAGGCGTGCCCATAAACACAATACGCATAAAGATCGTCTCCTCTCAACCAAAGCCGAGACGGCTACAAAGAACAGCGGAAAGCCAAGTACCAAGCCTATCCGCAAGAACAATTCAACAAGAACAAATATACCCAAAACCAAAGAAAGAGCCGCATAAAAGCAGCCCTCTCTCAACAAAGACTATCAGCGAAGACGCCCCTCCCTGGCCCGACGGCACCCGGGCGAAACGAAGAGCGACAACGTAGTCCCTGGGATGGGGCCCACACATATCGTCCCGCGCGCAGTTTCGCAGCGCAGCGAGAATGTTTGAGCACGGGACGATATGTGTGGGCCCCATCCCAGGGACGGACAATTAACCTATTCGGTCTCGCCCGGTCGAGCGCCGCGGGCCAGGGCGTCCTGGTACTCCTTGACTGCCTTAATCCTCTGCATGGGCTTCAGTCGCTCGAACATGGTGTTGCCGTGCAGATGGTCAATCTCGTGCTGCAGGCACACGCAGAACAGGTCGCCCGTGGCCTCATAGCGAATCAGGTTGGCATCCAAGTCGTACGCCTCGACGACGACATGGTCGGGACGCTCAATCTCGCAGCTAATGCCAGGGATGGAAAGACAGCCCTCGCTAAAGGGCACCAGATGGTCGCTCTGCTCAACAATGACGGGATTGATGAGCACGTACGGGTCGTAGTCGTTTTTGTCGCTGTAGTCGCAGTCGATGGTGACGAGCTGAATGAGCTCGCCGATCTGCGGGGCAGCCAGGCCGCAGCCGCCGTTCTCGAACATCATCTTCTTCATCTTCTCGGCAAGCGCCTCGATCGCCGGGGTGATCTCCTCGATGACGGCGCACTCCTGGCGCAGACGAGGGTCGGGCGACAGTACGATTCCGTTGGCTTCCATGGCCATCCTTTCGGGTTGTTACATCAAATCATAGGCGTCGACGTCAACGCTCACGCTCACGCCACGCACGGAGCCCACCTCTTTGAGGCAGGCGTCGATATCATCAGAGACATGGTACCCCACGGGCGACTTCACAAGCAGATGGAAGCGGTAACGGTCCTTGGCTCTCTCGATTACACACGAAGCCGGGCCCAGCACCTGCGGCACCGCGCTGCCCGCCCGCAAAAAGTCGGGCGCGGCGGCATGCCAGCGGCGCTTAAGAAGCTTTGCAATGCGCCCGATGTAGTCCTGCGCGTCGTCTCGGTTCGCCGACCACACCAAGATGTTGACCAAGCGAACAAACGGCGGGTACAGCGCGTCGCGGCGCTGGTCCAGGTCGTAGTCAGTAAAGATCGAACGGTCGTGCTCAGCGACGGCACGAATTACCGGGTCATCGGGCAGGTAGGTCTGGATGATCACCTCGCCGGGACGATCGCCGCGACCGGCACGGCCCGCAACCTGCTCCAGTAGATCGTAGGCGCGCTCCCCTGCGCGAAAGTCGGGCAGCTTGAGGGCGAAGTCCGCATTGACCACGCCTACCAGTGTGACCTCGGGAAAATCGAGACCCTTTGCGATCATTTGGGTGCCCAGCAACACGGCGCAATCCGCCGCATCGAACTGCTCGAGCAGCTTTTTGTGCGCATCCTTGCCGCGCGTGGAATCGGCATCCATGCGAATAATGGCGACATCCTCGGGAAGCATCTGGTGCAGTGCGTCCTCGATCTGCTGCGTACCCAGACCCATTTTTGCCAGGTAGCGACTGCCACATTTGGGGCAACGGCTTGTGGGCGCGGGATAGGGTTGCACGCGCCAAGACGAACCGCAGGTGTGACACTGCAGCGTGTGCGTGCGCTCGTGATACGTAAGCGCGGTGGAGCAGTGGTTGCAGGTGGGGACGCAGCCGCACTCGCGGCACATCAGGAACGGCGCAAAGCCGCGGCGGTTATGTAGTAGCACTGCCTTCTCGCGGCGCTCGACCACACGCTCCAGGCCTTCCATCAGCGGTTTTGAGAACATGGAGCGACTGCCGTGAGAAAACTCACGGCGCAGGTCGGCGATTCGAACCGTAGGCAGCACAGCGTGTCCAGGCCGCTCGGGCATCTCGACGCGCGTCCAGGTGGCACCGTTATACGTGCCACGGCGGCAACGGTCGAGAGCCTCGGCAGAAGGCGTAGCAGAGCCCAACACGAGCGGGCAGCGGTAGCGTCGCGCCATCTCGGCCGCCACCTCGCGCGCGTGGTAGCGCGGACTGGAGCCTTGCTTGTAGCTGGTCTCGTGCTCCTCGTCGATGATGATGAGGCCCAAGTCAATGAGCGGGCAAAAGAGCGCCGAGCGGGCGCCTACGACCACGCGGGCCGCACCACTGGCGACCATATCCCACTGGTCCAGACGCTCGCCGGCCGAAAGGCGCGAATGGAACACGGCAACCGTCTCGCCAAAGCGCGAGCGAAAGCGGCCGACGGTCTGGGCCGTCAGTGAGATCTCGGGCACCAGAACGCATGCCGAACGGCCGGCGGCCAGCACGCGCTCAATCGCCGAAAGGTAAACCTCGGTTTTGCCGGAGCCGGTGACGCCGTCGACCAGCACCACGTCGCCATGAGCGTCCAGACGGGCGCGATCAATCTGCGCGAGCGCCTGCTGCTGGCCGTTCGTAAGTGCGACCGGCGCTTTGCCGCTCGCTGAGGACAGCGTAGTCTGCTCGCTGCAACCGCGCCAGGCACGGCGCTCCTCCACCACCACGACGCCGCGCTTTTCAAGCGCCTTGATGGTCGCCGACATGCTGTTGTAAAGCAGGTTGAGATCGCGCGTCGTGACCGGGCCGCACTGGAGCGCCTCGATGAGCTGACGCTGGCGGACCGCGGTCTTGGGCGGCGTGTAGTCGAAACCCTCGGGCGTAAGCATGACCCAGCGGTTTTGGATGGGTTTGACGGCAGGGCGCTCGACAGTCCACACGCCGTCGTCGCCTTTGACCACGCGCGGGCTTCCACCCGGTGGCAAGAACAGGCGCAGGCACTCGGAAAGCGTCGCGACGTACTCGTGGCTCATCCAGCGTGCGATACGGGCGGCCTCTGCGGTAAACAGCGGCTTGCTGAGGATAGCCTCGATAGGCTTGATACGCGCGGGATCGAGAGCGCTGTTGCCCTGCAGGTCACCCAGCTCAGACGCAATGTCGACGATATAGCCCGCGGCCGCACGGTTACCAAAGTGGACCAGGACCGTGGATCCGATCTGCGCCTCGTAGGCAAGAGTTTCCGGGATGCCGTAGGCGAATGGCTCGGACAGCGCACGCGTCGGAATGTCCAGGACTACGCTCGCGTAGGCGGCGACGGGCTCAGGTACAGGCTCGGACTTGGCCGGGGCAACAGCAGGCTCGGGCGTGGCCGGAGCCTCCTCCGGTTCCGGCGAACCAAACAGCGAAAGTTGCTCAGCCATGGCCCCAGCACCTCCTATCCCATACGTCTACGGAAACAAGAGCCCCGCTCTGAGTGAACGGGGCTCGGATACAAACGTTTGCGCAGCGATTACAGCGCCATCGTGCGGGCGCGATCGATGCGCGCCAGGCAGTCGTCGCGGCCGACGAGTGCCATGGTCTCGCCCAGCGGAGGGCTCACCATGTTGCCGCAAACGGCGACGCGCACGGCCTGGAACACCACGCGCTTCTTAAGGTCCATCTGCTCGGGCAACGGCTCAAGCGCAGCGTCGATGTTGGCAGCCGTCCACTCGTCCACGCCCTCGAGCGCGGCCTTGGCGGCATCCAGAATGGCACCCATGCCCTCCTTGGCCAGGCCCTTGTTGACGGACTTCTCGTCATACTCGAGCGTCTCGGCCGTAGCGAAGATGGGAGCGGCGACGGTCACGGCGTCGGCCGGCATCTTGGTGCGCGGCTTAACGATGGCGGCAAGCGCGTCGATCCAATCCTCGCCGTACTCGACATTACCCTCGATGAGACCCGCCTCGTGCAGCTCGGGAACCATGATCTCGTCGGCAAACTGAGCATCGGACATGCCATTGATGTACTCGGCGTTGACCCAGTCGAGCTTCTTGGGGTCGAAGGTCGCCGGGTTCTTGGAGATGCGGTCGAGCGAGAACTTGCTGGCCAGGACATCGCGCGGGATGATCGTGGTCTCGCCGTCGAGCGACCAGCCGAGCAGCGCCAGGTAGTTGACGAAGGCGTCGGACAGGTAGCCGGCGTCGCGGTACTCCTCCACCGAGGTGGCGCCGTGGCGCTTGGAGAGCTTTTTGCCGTCGGCGCCCAGGATCATGGAGATGTGAGCGAACGTGGGCACAGGAGCGCCGAGGGCCTCGTAGACCATGACCTGACGCGGGGTGTTGGAAAGGTGGTCGTCGCCACGAATGATATGAGTGATCTTCATCATGGCATCGTCGACGACGGTCGCGAAGTTGTAGGTGGGCGTGCCGTCGGAGCGGAAGATGACAAAGTCGTCGAGCTCCTTGGCGTCGAAGGTAACCTCGCCATGGACGGCGTCGTGGATGACGACGTCGCCACGGTCCTCGGGCACCTTGATGCGCAGGACGTAGGGCTCGCCGGCCTCGATGCGGCGGCGTGCCTCCTCGGGATCGAGATCGCGGCAACGGCGCTGATAGCCCTGGAAGGGGTCCTTGCGCTCCTGAGCGGCCTTGCGATCGGCCTCGAGCTGCTCCTTGGTGCAGAAGCAGGGATAGGCCTTGCCCTCATCCCAGAGCTGCTGGGCGGCCTGCTTGTACAGGTCCAGGCGCTCGGTCTGTGCGTAGGGGCCATAGTCGCCGCCCACCTCGGGACCCTCGTCCCAGTCCAAGCCCAGCCAACGCATGGCGCGCAGGATGATCTGCGTGTTCTCGTCGGTGGAACGGGTGGGGTCGGTGTCGTCGATGCGCAGGATGAACGTGCCGCCGTTTGCGCGGGCAAAAGCCCAGTTATAGATAGCGGTGCGGGCGCCGCCGATGTGCAGCTTGCCCGTCGGTGAGGGTGCAAAGCGGACGCGAACGTCTGATGCCATGGAAATC
Organism: uncultured Collinsella sp.; assembly: GCA_902481895.1. Classification (GTDB taxonomy): domain Bacteria; phylum Actinomycetota; class Coriobacteriia; order Coriobacteriales; family Coriobacteriaceae; genus Collinsella. The sequence goes on from CABSYR010000025.1 coordinate 27,334, forward strand.
TCCTCGATTGCAGGATGGATGTCTAACCGCATCAGTATAAAGCATCAAAGCAACCTCCGCACAAAGGGCACCGACCTACTCATTGGGGACAGACTTAAATGATCAGTCGTTGGAGACGTTCTTAGTTTAAGGCTGGTCATTTAAGTCTGTCCCCAATGAGTAGGTGCGGAAAGGGTGTGAATATTCGATTAACGCGATATGATGTGTCCTTGCATATAGAGCTCGGCGGAATGGTAACGGTCGCCGGGACACGTTTTTGAAAGGACAATCATGTCAGAAGAGCTTCGTTCCATCCCGCCCCAACACGGATCGTTTGTGTTTACGTCGGAATCGGTGACCGAGGGTCATCCCGATAAGATCGCTGACCAGATCAGCGACGCCGTACTCGACGCCATCCTCGCCAAAGAAATAGAGCTCCAGGAGCAGGGCTATATTGCGCCCAACGGCGTGCCCGCCAACGTGGAGAACGTCCGCTGCGCCTGCGAGACCCTCGTGACCACCGGCACCGTCATCGTTGCCGGCGAGATCCGCACCCAGGCCTACGTCGACGTGCAGGAAATCGCCCGCGGCGTCATCCGCCGCATCGGCTACAACCGCGCCAAGTTCGGTTTTGACTGCGACACCTGCGGCGTCATGAGCCTCATCCACGAGCAGTCCCCCGATATCGCCCAGGGCGTCGACGAGTCCTTCGAGACCCAGACCGGCGCGACCACCGACCCGATCGACCTGATTGGCGCCGGCGACCAGGGCATGATGTTTGGCTACGCCTCCAACGAGACCAAGACTTTAATGCCCATGCCGCACTACCTTGCCAGCCGCCTGGCCGAGCGCCTGGCCGCCGTGCGCCACGACGGCACCTTGCCCTACCTGCGCCCCGACGGCAAGACCCAGGTCACCGTGCGCTACGAGGAAGGCAAGCCCGTCGAGGTCACGACCATCGTCATCTCAACGCAGCACGCCGCCGAGATCGAGGACATGGGCAAGATCAAGGCCGACCTTATCGAGCACGTCATCACCCCGGTCATGGCCGCCGAGAACATGCCGTGGGACAACGCGGACATCTACGTGAACCCCACCGGTCGCTTTGTCGTGGGCGGCCCCATGGGCGACACGGGCCTCACCGGCCGCAAGATCATCGTCGACACCTACGGCGGCTACGGCCGTCACGGCGGCGGCGCCTTTAGTGGCAAGGACTGCACCAAGGTCGACCGCTCCGCCGCGTACGCCGCGCGCTGGGTCGCCAAGAACGTGGTCGCCGCCGGCCTGGCCGACCGCTGCGAAGTCGAGCTTGCCTACGCCATCGGCGTTTCCAAGCCCCTCTCAATCATGGTCGACACCTTCGGTACCGCACATGTTGCCGAGGACAAGATCGTCGAGGCCGTAGAGAAGACCTTCGACCTGCGCCCGGGCGCAATCATCCGCGACCTGGACCTGCGTCGCCCCATCTACGAAAAGACGGCAGCCTACGGTCACTTCGGCCGCGAAGACGCGGACTTCACCTGGGAGAAAACCGACCGAGTCGAAGAACTCAAAGCAGCCTGCGGCCTTTAAGCCAACGGCAAAAGCTACAGCCAAGAACAACGCACCAAAAGAAGTACCGGCTACAACCGGTACTTCTTTTTTATTTAAAGGTGGTGAAGATGAGCCGACCTGGGACATGGAATAGGTCATAGGCCGATAAATTTCGCAGCAGAGCGACTCCAACAATGTATCCTAAGTTCCGAGGGCTTTGGTATTTGGTCGGTCGCGAGTTCCGCACGAGCCGGAGGCCACTTAATGTGGCCTCCGTGCGAGCCAGGACTGTAGAGCAGGCGACCAAATACCAAAGCCCTCGGAACGGCGGGACAGAGTATGCCCCGCCCCTCGGGACGACGGGATAGATAAGGAGCACCCATGGCAGGCAAGCCGCAAACACTAGCTACGACCTCGGCATTCGAGATCTTGGGCCCCGTCATGGTCGGCCCCAGCTCATCGCACACCGCCGGCGCCCTGCGCTGCGCCCAAGTTGCCGCCAGCCTGCTGGAAGGCCGCATCACCAAAGTCACCTTTGGCCTGTGGAACTCCTTCGCCCACACCTACCGCGGCCACGGCACCGACCGTGCGCTCGTCGCGGGCATACTGGGCCTCGACACCGATGACGAGAACATCAAGCAGGCCTTCGACCTCGCGCGCGAGCAGGGCCTCGAATATCACTTTGACATCAAGGGCGACGACGCCTCCATCCACCCCAACACCGTCGACATCGAAATGGTCGACGACACGGGCGCCACGGCACAGGTCCGCGGCGAGAGCCTGGGCGGCGGCAAGATGCGCATCAGCCGCATTAACGGCGTCGGCGTCGACATCTCGGGCTTGTATTCCACGCTCTTCGTGGCACACAAGGACGTCCCCGGTGTACTCGCCGCGCTCACCAACCTGCTCGCCTACGCCCACGTAAACATCGCTTTCTGCCGCACCTACCGCACCGAAGTGGGCGGCCAGGCCTACTCCGTCTTTGAGACCGACGGCGCGCCCGACGACACCGTCGTCCCCATGCTGCGCAAGCTCGACAATGTCGATTACGCGACCTTTATCGAGCTCCCCGGTTCTGCCTCGTCGCTCTCTCCCGGCGTCTCGGCCAAGGAGATCTTCGACGACGGCGAGCAGCTGCTCGATGCGTGCGAGGAACTGGGACTCAGCATCGGCGCCGTCATGGCCGTTCGCGAGGCACGTCTGACCGGCGAGGCCCACGCCGTCGCCGCCATGCGCCGCGTGCTCGACGTCATGCGCGAGGAGACCACGGCCCCCATCGCCAATCCGCAGCGCTCGCTCGGCGGGCTTATCGGCGGCGAGGCTAAACTCGTCGATGCCACAGGCCGCAACGATTTGAGCACAAGCCTTATGGGCGCCGTCCAGACCGACGCCGTGGCCCGCGCGATGGCCGTGCTCGAGCGCTCCGCCACCATGGGCGTGATCGTCGCAGCTCCGACGGCAGGATCCGCGGGTGTTGTGCCCGGCTGCGTGCTGGCGCTTGCCGATCGCCTGCAGCTCGACGACGAGCAGGTCATGGACGCGCTCTACTGCGCAGCCGCCATCGGCCTCAACCTCACCACAAGCGCCTGCGTCGCCGGCGCCGAGGGCGGCTGCCAGGCCGAGGTGGGAAGCGCCGCCGCCATGGCAGCCGCCGCGCTGGTGCAGATGCTCGGCGGTACGCCCGAGCAGGCGCTCGACGCCAGTTCCATCGCGCTGAGCAACCTGCTGGGCCTCGTTTGTGACCCCGTCGGTGGCCTCGTGGAGGTGCCCTGCCAAAACCGCAACGCCATCGGCGTAGCAGCGGCCTTTAGCTCGGCACAACTCGCCCTCGCAGGCATTAAGAGCTTGGTGCCGTTTGACCAGATGGCACATGTCATGCTCTCGGTGGGCCACGCTTTACCGGCCACGCTGCGCGAGACGGCAAAGGGTGGCATCGCGCAGGCTCCGGCCGCACTTTCGGCCTGTGCAAAATGCGGTGTGTGCGGATAGCGGCAAAGAACGACTCAAAGGTGGGACAAATGTCCCACCTCTTTTGAATGCCACCGTTTCCGTACCACAAACAGCAGGGCAATCGCTATAATGCAAGCCTGACTCTTATACACATCTGACGCTGCCGACGATCGCATAAGTGTAGATCTCGG
>CABSYR010000026.1:0-30667 GCA_902481895.1 uncultured Collinsella sp.
GGATATCGGACACAGGGGCCGCAAGGGCCCTTACACCAACTTTTTCGACACTACCCATTCAGACTATGCGCGATTCGAAAATGCCGCATGGAACTATGACTTGAAAAGAAATGTCGCACACCAGTGGGTTGATGAGGAAAAGAATATATTTGACCAGGCCGCAGCGAAAGCCGGCCTTGGCGAAATTGCCCCCAAAGATGCTTGGGATACTTTCTGGAGCCACGGCACCGAATTCGGAGAGCAAAAGGTAGGCTTTGGCACCGTCGGCCACTATTTGAATATCGTACAGCCTGACGCCAAAACCATGGGATACGGCATTAATTCTCGAGGAACTCATCTCTCATATACCTACATCTTGGAGGTTGACGACAACTACGGTTCGTACGAGAAAGAATATTCAATCGATGAACTCGAGAGTCTCTTTGATCAGTATCAGCTGAGTCTCTCCAAGGCCAGCGAAAACCTTGCCGCTGAAAAAGCGAACCTTGAGCAAAAGCGCAGCACAGCGGCATCGAAAGCCGATGCCGTAAAGGCAGCAGAGACCCTCGTCGCTCAAAAGCGAGAAGGCGTTGATACCGCGAACAGCAACCTTGCCACCGAAAATGGCAACGTGGCAGGTGCCGCTGCCGAGGTCGCTCAAGCAGAGCAGAATCTCGCCAAGGCAAACGGAAAAGTTGCCGAAGCCGAAGACCAGGTTAAAGCCGCCCAAAGCAACGTGGCGCCCGCAGAGCAGGTCGTCAACCAGAAGCGCGCCGAGCTTAAGGCATCGCAAGAGCAAGCCGCTCAGAGTCAGAAGAAGGTTGATGACGCCAAGGCAGAGGCTCTCTTAAAGCAGCAGGCTCTGCAAGATGCAAGGAAGGAACTTGCCAAGTATTCTGCCGATGTTGCTGCGGCCCAGGAGAAGGCTGACAAGGCCCATCAAACGCTCGATGAAGCCATGGCGGCTCAGACGTCTGCCCAGAGCGCTCTTGAAAAGGCGGAGCGCGACGCGGCTGCCAAGAAGCAGGCCCTCGCTATCGCCAAGGACGGCGCCGAGGCCAAGGCGGCGACCGCGGAGCACGCTGCGAGCGATCTGACCACGGCGAAAAACGACTTTGCTTCAAAGAAGGCCCATGCCGACGCCCTGAGCAACGCGGCCAACAATCTTACCGCGGCAAAGGCGGCCAAGAAGGACGCCGACGCAGCAGTTACCGAGGCCGAGGCCGCCCTTGGTGCGGCAAATGACGCCATCGCGAACGCCGAGCAGGCGGTCGAGAATTCTCAGGCCGCATCGGACGCCGCTGTCGCTACCCTCGGAAAGCTCAAGTCCATCAACGTCGAAAACGGCATTGCTACTGGCTCTGACGCAAACGCGAACGATACGCTTAATGCCCTCTTTGCCAAGTGCGTCGCTGCCAAGCAGGTAGAACATAACGCAAAGGCCGCACTTGATGCCGCTCAGGCAGACCTTGATGCTACGACGCCCGCCTACACCGCGGCGCTCAATGCCTACAACGAGGCGAAGGCAAAACGCGTAGCCGCCGAGCAAGCCCTGAAGGACGAGATCGCCCGCCAGGAGCAAGAGACGGCGAAGGCCGAGCAGGCCAAGATCACGCAGGCTGCCGCTAAGCCGGTTGCTGGAAAGCCGTCTGCTGGCAACGCCAAGACGGCCGCCAACTCGGCACTTCCCATCACAGGCGACAATGCTGCGCTCGCCGGTGAGACGTTTGTCATCGGAGGCGTCGTGCTTGTAGCCGCCGGCGTCTTCCTAACCGACAAGAAACGTCGTCAGGAGTAGGGATTTCGGGAGGACGGCTTCTCCTCCCTCCCACTGCTTCGCAAACCCTGCTCAGCATGCGCCGGGACGTCCACCACACGGGCGCCCCGGCGTTTTACGTTGTATGGCCGGGGCATCTGTTCCGAGATTGTCTCGATCTGTAACATCTAGGACCCAAATATCGGTCTTACTGTTACAGATCGAGATGTTCGGGTTACCCTCGAATGGTTTGTCTCGATCTGTAACAGTTATTCGACAAAAACGGGTCTAGTTGTTACAGGTTGAGATGTCTGGCAGGGACGGTCCATCGGCCAACCAACTATCCTCATCTGTAACGAAATGTCATACATTTCTATCTGTACTGGACACCCCCAGGGGGTATGGGTGTATAGTATCAGCAGGTTAACAATTCCAACACCGAACCACAGAAAGGAGAAGCCATGGCTCAAGATAAGTTTGACGTGGGCGGCATGACATGCGCCGCCTGCCAGGCGCACGTGGACCGTGCCGTGAGCAAGCTCGACGGCGTCCAAAGCGTCGCGGTCAACCTGCTCGCCGGTTCCATGGTGGTCGACTACGACCCCGCGCAGGTCTCCCCCGACGATATCTGCACCGCCGTCGACCGCGCGGGCTACTCGGCCTCACCCGTCGATGCGGACACCGGTGCCGCCGGCTCAAACGGCAACACGCAAGTCAGGTCCGGCGCCGCCCACATGGAGTCGCCCACCAAAAAATTGGAGGCCGCCGCCTCTGCCATGCGCACCCGCCTCATCGTCTCGATCGTATTCCTTGTCCCACTGTTCTACATAGGCATGGGGCACATGCTCGGCTGGCCGCTGCCCGGCATCTTCACGGACCACATCCACAGCATGACGCTCGCCCTCACCGAGCTCGTCCTGCTCATCCCCATCGTCTATGTCAACGACGCGTACTTTATCAACGGGTTTAAATCGCTCGCGCACGGCGCGCCCACCATGGACGCCCTTATTGCCGTGGGCGCCACCGCCTCCATCGCCTGGTCGCTCTACGCCATGTTCATCATGGCCGACCAACTGGCCACAGGTCAGGTGCGCGAGGCCATGATGACGGGCATGGATAACTTGTATTATGAGAGCGCCGGCACGATCCTGTCGCTGGTCACCGTGGGCAAATACCTCGAGACACGCAGCAAGTCCAAAACCGGCGGCGCCATCGAGGCACTCATCGACCTTGCACCCAAGACCGCGACCGTCGTGGCAGAGGACGGCAGCGAGACCACCGTCGACGTCGACAGCATCCTTCCCGGCCAGGTACTGCGTGTGCGCCCCGGCGAGTCCATCCCTGTCGACGGCGTCGTACTCGAGGGCGCTTCGGCCGTGGACGAAAGTGCGCTGACCGGCGAGTCCATCCCCGTGGAGAAGACCGCCGGCGACACCGTTAACGCCGCCACCGTCAACCGCACCGGATCGTTTACCTTCCGCGCTACGCGTGTGGGCGCCGACACGTCGCTTGCCAAGATTATCCAGCTCGTCGAGGACGCCAACGCCACCAAGGCGCCCATCGCCCGCATGGCCGACAAGGTCGCCGGCGTGTTCGTGCCCGTGGTGTTCATGATCTCGGCCGTGACCTTCGTGGTGTGGATGGCACTGACCGGAAGCGTGAACGAAGCGCTCACCTCCGCCGTCGCCGTGCTGGTGATCAGCTGCCCGTGCGCGCTGGGCCTGGCCACGCCCGTCGCCATTATGGTCGGCACCGGCAAGGGCGCCGAAATGGGCATTCTGTTTAAGAGCGCCGAGGCGCTGGAGAACCTACGCAGCGTGGGCACCGTGGTGCTCGACAAGACGGGCACCGTCACCCGCGGCAAGCCGGCTGTGACCGATATCACGGTAGCCACGCGCGCTGACGGCTCGCCCGCCATGAGCGAAAAGGCGCTGCTCAAGCTGGCCGCTGCGCTGGAGCGCTCAAGCGAGCACCCGCTGGCCGAGGCGATTATGGCCGAGTGTGAGGCGCGCGGAATCGTCGCACGCACGGTCGAGGACTTTGCCGCCGTGCCCGGGCGAGGCGTTACGGCACGCGAGGGGCAGAATGTCATCGCCGCCGGCAACGTGCGTCTGATGGACGAGCTGGGCGTGAAGGTTCCCGCCGGCCTTGCCGAACAGTTCGCGGCCGAGGGCAAGACGCCGCTGTTCTTTGCCAAGAACAGCGAGCTTGTCGGTACCATCGCCGTGGCGGACGAGGTCAAGGAGACGAGCGCCGGGGCCATCGCCGCGTTGCGCTCGCTTGGCGTCGACGTGCGCATGCTCACCGGCGACAACCGCGTGACGGCCGAGGCCATCGCCCGCCGCGTGGGGCTGAGCAGCGAACAGGTCATCGCCGACGTCCTCCCTGCCGACAAGGAGCGCCACGTCCGCGAGCTGCAGGATGTGGGCGGCAAGGTCGCCATGGTAGGCGACGGCATCAACGACTCCCCCGCCCTGGCGCGCGCCGACGTGGGCCTTGCTATCGGCACCGGCGCCGACATCGCCAAGGAGGGCGCCGACGTGGTACTCATGCGCAGCGACCTCATGGACGTCGCCCGCGCCATCGAGCTGTCGCGCGCCACGATCCGCAACATCAAGCAGGACCTGTTCTGGGCGCTGTTCTACAACGGCATCGGCATTCCGCTCGCCGCGGGCGTGTTCTTCCCCCTCACCGGTTGGCAACTCTCGCCGATGTTTGGCGCCGCGGCCATGAGCCTGTCGAGTGTCTGCGTCGTGTCCAATGCGCTGCGCCTGCGAACCTTTAAGCCGAAAGTGGCAAAATAGGCTCACCATTCAGTCCATTTAGAACGGGTTTTCCAGATGCCCGAGATTGACCTGAAAGAGGAGCGACGCGTACTTTGATACGCGAGCGACGGCTTGAAGGTCAAGGTCGGGTGCCTGGGAAAGCCGACACAACAGGGAGGAATACCCATGCGATACACAATCAAGACTTCCGGCCTCATGTGCGGCCATTGCGATGCCACCGTCGAGACCGCGCTGCTCAACGTGGTCGGCGTGACCGATGCCGACGCCGATCACGAGACCCAGACTGTCCAGGTGGAGTGCGCCGACACCGTGACCGCCGAGCAGCTCGCCGCCGCCGTCGAGGGCGCCGGCGAGAAATTCCATGCCCTGTCCGTAACCGCCGCGTAGCAGGCGCCACCTGCCCCCCCTGTCAGTTGCGGTGAAATACGGACTGTTGAGCCGCCCTAGGCCCTTAAACAGTCCGTATTTCACCGCAACTGACAGGGGGGGCATCCGGAAGATCGACCAGAAACGAGGACCCGCCATGATGGCAGACCACAAATCGGTGACCCGCATGCTCAAGACGGCACGCGGCCAGATCGACGGCATCTTGCGGATGGTCGATGAGGACCGCTACTGCGTCGATATTTCCACGCAGCTCATGGCAACGCAGGCGCTCATTGCGCGCATCAACGCCGACGTGCTCAAGGCGCATATCGAGGGCTGCGTGACTTCGGCAATCGAATCGGGCGACGAAGATCTCAAAGCTGCCAAGCTCGCCGAGATCGAACGCGTCGTCGACAAGCTCTCCAAGTAATTGGGGCATTGGGGACAGGTATGTTTGCACCACATTGGTGCAGATTAACCTGTCCCCCTTGCTCTAAATCGGGTATAAAGGCGTGCAGCATATCGAACGAAAGGCAATTTGCATGAATGACTTTATGAAGGGTCGCAATGGTGCCGATGAACTCACCATCGTGATGGGTTTTGCCGGCATCGTCATCGCGATGATCGGATCGATAGCCCGCATCCAGTGGCTCAGCTGGATTGCCATCGCCGTAATCGTGATTGGCGTGCTGCGCGGCCTGTCCAAAAATATCGACGCACGTCGCAAGGAGAACGAGGCCTTTGTCGCCGCGACTGCAAACGTACCCGGCTTGGGCAAGTTTGTAGCTAGCTTGGGCGGCGGAGCTGCAGCGGCCAGCACCTCACGCGCAGCCGGCACCAGTAAGGAAGACTTTGAGCGTGCCAAGCGCACGGCCAAGAAGATGTGGAAGGGGCGCAAGACCACGGCATACCTCAAGTGCCCCAACTGCGGCCAGATGCTCTCCGTCCCCAAGGGCAAGGGCAAAATCCGCGTCACCTGCCCCAAATGCCACGCCAAGATGGAGACGCGCTCCTAGCCGCCATACCATGGGACAAATAAAAGCCGAGGCCTCGCACTGAGACCTCGGCTTTTTTGATTATGACAAAGGGATTGTCCCTTTGTCGCACCTATGCCACGCCGTCGCGGGCGAGCTCCTCGGCCAACGCCTCGGCCGGCATGGCCATAATCGCGTCGAGCTCGTTATCAACCTCGGGAATGCGCTTCACCTTGAGCTTGCGTACCAGATCGCCGCGACACATCACGTGCATCGGCTCACGCAGAGCGCACAGGTCATCGAGCGGGTTCTCGCGCGTCACCAGGATATCGGCGGCCTTGCCGCACTCGATTGTGCCGGTCTCGCCGCCCAGCCCCAGCAGCTCGGCGTTGACTTGCGTAGCCGTATGCAGTGCGAAGGCGTTGCTCACGCCGACATACTTGGCAAAATAGGCCACCTCACGCCACATGTCGTACTGCGTCACGAACGGGCAGCTCGAGTCCGTGCCCAGACCCACCTTAACGCCAGCTTCCAGTGCAGCACGAGCGCTCTCGATAATACCCGAGCACACGATATCGCCGTTCTTCTTTTGCGTATCGGTCGAATGGGTCTTTTTCGGGTCGAGCAATACAAACGGCAGCGCCGGGCTGATAGTGCAGGTAACACTGGGCGCACGCCCCTCGAGTTGCGTGCCCGCGGCGCCACGGTACAGCTCCAGAATCTCGGGCGTCAACGGAGCGCCGTGCTCAATCGTGTCAACGCCGGCCTCAAGCGCGGCCTTCACGCCCTCGGTACTCTCGACATGGGCCATAACCGGCAGGCTCACCTCGTGCGCAGCCTTGCACGCCGCCGCGGCAACCTCGACCGGCATGCGCAGCACGCCCGGCTCGCCCACCTCGGTGGCGTCGAACACGCCGCCCGTTACGAACAGCTTAATGACGTCGGCACCGCGCGCATACAGGTCGCGCACCTGTTCGGCTGCCTCGGCGGGACTGTTTGCCACCTGGGCGAACAAGCCCGCACCATGGCCGCCCGGAACCGTGACGCCCGTTCCCGGCGCCACCAGGCGAGGACCTTGATACTTGCCGGCGTCGATGGCATTACGAACGGCGATGTCGGCAAACAGTGGGTCGCCCGCGCCGCGCACCGTGGTCACGCCGCTTGCCAGCTGCTGTTGGGCGCTGCCTTTGAGGATGTGGCGGACGATGGCGCGCCCCACGGGATTATCGAGCTTCTTCATCAGCGCGCCTGCATCGCCCGCCGAAACCGGCTTGCCCGAACCGCACAGATGCACATGCATATTGATGAGGCCTGGCATGAGATACGCACCTGCCAGGTCGATGACCTCGGCACCTGCAGGCGCCTGCGCCACAGCACTCGGCCCCATCCACGTGATGACACCGCGCTCAACGGCCACGGCCATGTCGGGCTGCGGCTCCATATGCTCCGAACCATCCAGGACGGTCGCATTGATAAACAACGTGGAACGATCGGCAGACGCCATATCGAGCTCCTCCCCCTCAGAAAACTTGAACATCTGTCCATTATTATCCAGTGTAGCCCGATTGCCACAGACATATCGGTTAACGGAGGGAAGAGGGGATGTGGGGGACGGAATACGCTGCAGTCCCACCCCAGCGACACCAGGGAAATGTCTCGATCTGTAACAGGTACAGGGTTATTGGGCCCCTTGATGTTACAGATCGGGACATTCGGTCGACGTTTCACCGGCTTGTCTCGATCTGTAACAATTACGAGCTCAAACGACCTCTAAACGTTACAGATCGAGACGAAACCTCTCAGCGCCCATACCACTGGCGTCTCCACTCCTCAGCCAATTCAGCCTGCCGAGGAATACCCGCCAGCCTCATTTTCTCGACCAGCTTCCCCAGGTCTTTGAGTTCGTTAAACGTAAACCGAAGCACCTTGTGCCCGAGCATTGTCAGATGGGACTCCCGTTGACGTTCTGCCACGAATGGGTCGACCGACTCCCGGCCCTCGCCGTTCTGCAAGGTGTACTTCCCCTTTCCGTCCAGCTCGCCAATCACGCACGTCCCGTCCATGAGCCTCCAAAAATAATCGACGCGAAACAACCGGCTCGGATCAAGCGGGTCGTGAAACTCCACCTGCAACTCCGGAACTGGAAAACCATATGCAATAAAGAACGCCCGAAACCGAGACTCGCCACCGTTTTCGGACAGCCCATCCGCGTGCGACGCAATCACCTGAGCTCTGCGATACCCTCGCCTGCCCTCGCAATCGGCACGGAGGCGCTCGCACAAATCCTCACGCGATATGCCCTTCGCCCGCAGCGCAGAATCAGCAATCGCAAGACCATACGAAAACGGTGCGTGCAGCAGACAGTCCTCCACCGTGCGCCAAAACGGCGTCATCCACACGCCGTCGACTTGTTCAAGCGCACCCGCCGCCTGCGGACGCAACAGCCGGCACCCGCCACTCAATGCCGTCGAACAGCCAGTCTTAACAAGAAAACGCGGCCCGATCAAATCATTCGGCACCTCCAGACCCCACAAAAGCGCCGCGTCATAGCACCAAAACGCCCAATCGGGATGAAACTCTGCAAGCCCTTTGATGGTACGCAGTGCTCGCTCCGCCGGCGTCAGTACACCCCAATCGTGTTGAAAGCAGAACAAATACGGCTCGGGCTCCGCAATATCATCGGTTCCCACATGACGCCGCAGCCACATGAGCTCGGCATTGTCATGCGTCACAAGCAGCACGCCTTGTTCAGCCGCCTTCGCGAGCCTGGCAAGCATCCTATTCCGCGCCAAGGTGTTACGTGTCGCCTGCTTGTGTTTAAGAACGGTATTAGACACTTTCATCACCACCACATCGGAGAAATGGGCCATCACTGTTGTCACTGTCGACAAACGTCTCGATCTGTAACAGGAAGACAGTCTTTGAGCCTCTAGTTGTTACAGATCGAGATTTTCGGTCGTGCGTCCAACCTTTGTCTCAACCTGTAACAGTTAGACCGATTTTTGGCCCCTCCCCGTTACAGATCGAGATCTTTCGGCAGGCGCCAACCTTCCGTCTTGATCTGTAACAGTTAGAAGGCCAAACGGTCCCTTGTTGTTACAAATCGAGACATTCAGTCGAGTCTGCACTTGTCCATCTCGATCTGTAACAACTACGGGTCCAAACGGCCTCTAGACGTTACTGATTGAGACAAAGTCGGTGAAGCAGGGGACACCAGATCCATCCCCTAGTCCCAAGTCTGCTTATATACGTTGAGTGACTTTACATAGCGGCCCCGAGCGCCCATGATGTCGCGGACCAGTCTCAGAAAGAAGCTGATGCACGAGGTGTCGAAACCATCCTCCAGGTCCTCCGGATGCACGGCACCTGGCCCGTCGACCGCCGTGTCGCACAGGCGTGCAATGTCATAAAGATAGAGCTGTCCCGCCGTCAGCCAGACATCGTCGACACGTGCGAGGCGCACCGCGATGGCACCCTCACGCCAGCGCTCCTTTTGCACGATATGCGGGTCGTAGACATCAAACCGACGGTCGGTACGCGTGTCGCGCAGCACGACCATACCGGTTGCAGGATCCTTATCCAAGATGCCAAAACGCGAAAAATACTGCGTATCGCGCACTTGCCCGAGCCGCCCGAGTGACGCGGACGTAAGCGATGCCGGCGGCTCGTCGACATACAGCTCGAACAACGTTTTGCCATGGTAATAGGGGCGCTCAAAGAGCAACCATTCGGTAAACGCCATGTTATATGCCATGATTTCGTCTTGCGAAGGCTCGGCGCAATAACTGAGTTTCGGATCGACAATAATCTCGAACTGCTCGCGCGCCGGCTCCAAAAACTGAAACTTTCGCAGCATCCAAAACTGAGCCATGTCGGCGATATCGTTACCGACGGCTTCGGCCAGATGCTCTCGGTCTAAAACGTGGTCAGTCATGGCATCCTCCTCAAACTGATGAACCTCAATTTGAGCTTACGAGGAGGGCAAGCCGACACGATCAACGCAGGCAAAATGGTCCTCCGGCCGCAAACCAACCGCCGACCAAACACTTGACGGAATGCTCAGCCGAATATGTGTACTGAAACAAAGACGCAGGTAGACATAGCCATCCGGCTCGCTCCTTTGAGCCAGACGCCTGCAGCCGCCACAGAAACAGCAGTGCACCACAGTCCAAGAAGTCGACTAATGGGCACCCACACGTCGACAAACGAGCAAATCGTTCGCAAACCCGCAAGGAGCGCCCCAGACTGCCGGCCCAAAAGGAACGTCCCCAGCTGCCGACACTTGGGGACGTTCCTTTTGGGCCGGTCGTTGGGGACAGCCCTTATTGGTTCAGTTGTTCAGTTGCGGACAGCTACCTTACAGCGCCAGCGCCCCGGCGACCTCAGCGGCGCAGGCCAGGGCGTCGGCCATGGCACTCACCACGAGCGAGCTGCCGTTGCGGGCGTCACCGGCCACGTACACCGGCGCGGCATCCGCAGCAACGCCATCCGCGCGCGCCGCAAGGTGCGAACCCTCGGCAACCATCACCGGCAGCGGTCGGCCAGCGGCGGCAACGGGCACGCCAACGGCGTTGAACACACCGTGCTCGGGACCCGTAAAGCCGCAGGCGATGAGCACCAGCTGCGCCGGCACCTCGTGCTCGGAGCCCGCGATGCGCTCCGGCCTGCCGGCCGACCAGTCCAGATCGACCACGCGCAGACCCGCAGCCGCACCCTTCTTGTCCAGCAGCACCTCGAGCGTATCCACGCCCCAGGCGCGCATCTCGCCGCCCATGGCAGCGATGGCCTCCTGCTGGCCGTAGTCGGTCTTCTTAACGTTTGGCCACTGCGGCCAGGGGTTGCTCGCCGCACGCGCATCAGGCGCCGCCGGCAAGAACTCAAACTGGCGCACGCTGCGCGCACCCTGACGCACCGCGGTACCCACGCAGTCGTTGCCGGTATCGCCGCCGCCAATGACCACGACGTCCAAACCGCGCGCGTCAATAGCGGGCTCACCGCCGTTGAGTACCGACACAGTCGAAGCCGTCAGGTAGTCCACGGCGTACACCACGCCGGGCGCATCAATGTTCGCAGCAGAAAGCCCACGCGGGGCACGGGCTCCGGCAGCCACCACAACGGCGTCGAAGCCGTCGAGCTTGGCTGCCACCGCAGAATCACTCACGTCGGCATTCAGCTCAAACACAATGCCCAGCTCGCGCATGAGCGCCACGCGACGCTCGACCACGGACTTCTCGAGCTTCATATTGGGAATGCCGTACATGAGCAGGCCGCCCGGACGGTCGTCGCGCTCAAACACCGTCACGCGGGCGCCGCGACGCGCGAGCTCCCACGCAGCCACCAGGCCAGCAGGACCGGAGCCGACCACGGCAACCATGGGCGCGCCCTCCCCCGCCGGCTCAAAGCGACGCGGACCGCCATTTGCCCACTCATGGTCGCTAATCGCGCGCTCGTTGTCATGGATCGTCGTGGGCTGACCATCGACCGAACCCAGGTTGCACGCGGCCTCACACAGTGCCGGGCAAACGCGGCTCGTGAACTCGGGCATGGGCGAGGTGAGCGACAGGCGCTCGGCCGCCTCCTCCCAGCGGCCGCGGTACACCAGCTCATTCCACTCGGGAATCAGGTTGTGCAGCGGGCAGCCGCTCGGGCGTGCCTTGCCAAAGCTCGCGCCCATCTGGCAAAACGCCACGCCGCACATCATGCAGCGGCTCGCCTGGGCGCGGCGTACGTCGTCATCGAGTTCCACGTACAGCGGATCAAAATCATGGCTGCGCTCCTCCACGGGGCGAAGCTCGTGGGTCACGCGATCGATATCAAGAAAAGCGCCGGGCTTACCCATGGCACTTACGCCTCCTTCTTGGTCGAAGCAACAGAGCTGGCAGCCACGGACGCAGCGCCCGCAGCACCGCCCGCGACATCAAAGCGAGCGACATCGGCGGCGTCGGCGCGACCGGTCACGATGTCAAACGCCAGCTCCTCGGCCTGCTCATGCGTCTTGCCGACGGCCTCGGCGGCGGCGACAATCGCCAGCACGCGCTCGTACTCGGTCGGAATGACCTTCACAAAGTGCTTGCTCATCGTCTCAAAGCTGTAGAGCAGCTTAATGCCGCGAGGGCTCTGCGTCGCGTCCACGTGCTCCTGGATGAGCGCACGAATCTGCGCCAGCTCGCCGGCCGTCGGGGCCTTGAGCTCAACGCTCTCGTGGTTCACACGGGCATCGAGCGTGCCGTACTGGTCAAAGACGTAAGCCACGCCGCCCGTCATGCCGGCGGCGAAGTTCTGCCCGACCTCGCCCAGGATGAGCGCCAGACCTCCCGTCATGTACTCGCAGCCATGGTTGCCGCAGCCCTCGACCACCACCGTGGCACCGGAGTTGCGTACGCCAAAGCGCTGGCCGGCCAGGCCGTTAATGAAGCCGCGGCCACTCGTAGCGCCAAAGAACGCAACGTTGCCCACGATGATGTTCTCGTCGAACTTGTAGGTCGCATGCGGGTTGGGGCGCACCGACACCTCGCCGCCCGAAAGGCCCTTGCCAAAGTAGTCGTTGGCGTCGCCGCACACGTTGAGCGTAATGCCGCGCGGCAGAAAGGCGCCAAAGCTCTGACCGGCCGAACCATCGCAATCGATGGTGATGGAGCCGGCGGGCAGGCCCTCGGGATGCGCCTTGGTCACCGCGTTGCCCAAGATGGTGCCCACGCAGCGGTTGACGTTGGCGATATCGGCGCGGAAGCGAATCGGACGCAGGTGCGCACGGGCATCGGCCGTATAGGGCACAAACAACGTGGAGTCGAGCGTCTTGTCGAGCTCACTGTCCGCAGCCATCTGCGGCAGGAAGTGACGACCGTCGGCACCCGGGATGTGGGCACCGAACTCGCAGGTCGCGCTCGCCAGCACGGGCGACAGATCGAGCAGGTTGGCCTTGCGGTTGCCCGGGACCTCAATCTGGCGCAAGCACTCGGGATGGCCGACCATCTCGTCGACGGTGCGGAAGCCCAGGCTCGCCATGACCTCGCGCAGCTGCTCGGCAACAAAGAGCATAAAGTGCTCAACGTGCTCGGGCTTGCCGCGGAAGCCGCGACGCAGGCGGCAGTTTTGCGTAGCGATGCCGGCCGGGCAGGTATCCTGCTGGCAGTCGCGCTGCATGAGGCAGCCCATGGAGATGAGCGGCATGGTCGCAAAGCCAAACTCCTCGGCGCCCAACAGGCAGGCGACAGCAACATCGGTGCCGTCCATGAGCTTGCCGTCGGCCTCGAGCACCACGCGCGAGCGCAGGCCGTTTTGCAGCAGCGTCTGCTGGGCCTCGGCAAGGCCAAGCTCCAGCGGCAGACCGGCGTGCCAGATCGAATCGCGCGCCGCGGCACCGGAGCCGCCGTTGTGGCCGCTGATCAAGATCTTGTCGGCAGCGCCCTTGGCCACACCGGTGGCGATGGTGCCGACACCGGCCTCGCTGACCAGCTTGACCGACACGCGTGCGCCGGGGTTGGCGTTCTTAAGGTCAAAGATCAGCTCTGCCAGGTCCTCGATAGAGTAAATATCGTGGTGCGGCGGGGGCGAGATCAGGCCGATGCCGGGCGTGGACTGACGGACCTCGGCGATCCAGGGGTAGACCTTCTTGCCGGGCAGGTGGCCGCCCTCGCCGGGCTTGGCGCCCTGGGCCATCTTGATCTGAATCTCGAAGGCGCTGCACAGGTAGCGGCTCGTCACGCCAAAGCGCGCGCTTGCCACCTGCTTGATGGCGGAGTTCTTGGAGTCACCGTTGGCCAGCGGGGTCTCGCGACGCGAATCCTCGCCGCCCTCGCCCGAGTTGGAACGACCGTGCAGGCGGTTCATGGCGATGGCCATGCACTCGTGTGCTTCTTTGCTGATGGAACCGTACGACATGGCGCCGGTGTTAAAGCGGCGGACGATGTTGAGCGCGGGCTCCACCTCGTCGAGTGCCACCGGAGTGCGGCCGCTGGCATCAAAGTCCAGCAAGTCGCGCAGACGCACGGCACGGCCGGTGCGGTGCAGGCGAGCGCTGTACTCCTTAAAGGTGTCGTAGCTGTCCTCGCGGCAGGCGGTCTGCAGCAAGTAGACGGTCTGCGGATCGATGAGGTGATCCTCGCCGCCGAGCGGGCGCCACTTGGTCAGGCCCAACGTGGGCAGCTGATCGGGAGCCGGGCTCTTAAGGATAGCGAGTGCGGCGTCGTAGCGCTCGTTTTGCTCGCGCTCAACGTCCTCGACACCCATACCGCCCACACGGCTCACCGTGCCGGCGAAGTACGCGTTGACGAACTCCGGAGTGAAGCCCACGGCCTCGAAGATCTGCGCCGAATGGTAGCTCTGCACCGTGGAGATGCCCATCTTGGACATGATGGAGACGATGCCGGCGGTCGCAGCCTTGTTGTAGTTGGCGATGCCCTGCTCGGCCGTCACGTCCAGGTCGCCGCGTGCCGCCAGATCGCGGATGCACGCATGTGCGTTGTACGGATAGATGCCGCTCGCGGAGTAGCCCACCAGTGCCGCAAAGTCGTGCGGAGACACGGCGTCGCCGCACTCCACCACGATGTCGGCAAAGGTACGCACGCCGGCGCGGATCAGGTGGTTGTGCACGCAGCCCACGGCGAGCAGTGACGGTACGGGCACCTCGCCCGCAGCGGCACGATCGCTCAACACCACGATGTTCACGCCGTCGCGGACCGCGGCCTCAACGTCCTCTGCAAGCTGCTTGAGCGCAGCCTGCAGCGCACCCTCGCCGGCATCGCGGCGGTAGACGGCACGGAAACGGCGGGTCTTAAAGCCCACGCGGTCGATGGCGCAGATACGCTCGAACTCCTCCTCGCTCAGCAGCGGACGCTCCAGGCGCACCAGCTGACAGGCCGTACGGGAGTCCTCGAGCAGGTTGCCGTGGTTGCCCAGGTAGAGCGTGGTCGAGGTGACCATATGCTCGCGAAGAGCATCGATCGGCGGGTTCGTGACCTGGGCGAACAGCTGATAGAAGTAGTCAAAGAACGAACGCGTCTTCTTGGACAGGCAGGCCAGCGGCGCATCGATACCCATCGAGGCGAGCGGCGCCTTGCCCTGCTGGGCCATGGGACGCACGACTTCGTCAACATCATCCCAGTGATACCCGAGCTTGGCCATGCGCACGGCGGCGGGCACCTCGGCGTCCTCGGCGGGCGCGGGCGCGACGGGCTTGTCGAGCGCGTCGACGGTCAGCGTCTCCTCGGCGATCCAGTCGCGATAGGGCTTTTCCTTGGCGTAACGGGCGCGCAGCTCGTCGTTGTAGATGACGCGGCCGCGGGCAAAATCGACCTCGAGCATCTGGCCCGGTCCCAGACAGCCGCTCGTCAGGATGTTCTCGGGGCTCACCTCGATGGTGCCCACCTCGCTCGCCAGCATAAAGCGGCCGTCGCGCGTCACGTAGTAGCGAGCCGGACGCAGGCCGTTACGGTCGAGGGCGGCACCCAGGGTACGGCCGTCGGTAAAGGCGATAGCGGCAGGACCGTCCCACGGCTCCATGAGCATGGACTGGTAAGCGTCGTAGGCGCGGCGCTCCTCACTCAGGCTGTCGTTGTGGTCCCACGGCTCGGGCAGCAACATGGACGCGGCACGCGTGAGCGGGCGACCGTTCATGACCAAAAACTCGAGCACGTTGTCCAGAATCGCGGAATCGGAGCCCTCACGGTTGATGATGGGCATCACGCGCTCAAGATCATGCTGCAACACGGGGCTGTACAGGTTGGGCTCGCGGGCACGAATCCAGTTGACGTTGCCCTTGAGGGTGTTGATCTCGCCGTTGTGGATGATAAAGCGGTTGGGGTGCGCACGCTCCCAACTGGGCGTGGTGTTGGTGGAGTAGCGCGAGTGTACGAGCGCCACGGCCGTCTTGACGGCGGCGTCGTTGAGGTCGATGAAGAAGCGGCGCATCTGTGTGGCGACCAGCATGCCCTTGTACACAATGGTGCGCGAGCTCATGGAGCACACATAGAAGATCTTGTTGCGCAGGGCAAACTCGGCGTCAGCCTTCTTCTCGATGGTGCGGCGGCACACGTACAGGCGGCGCTCGAAGGCGTCGCCGGCGGGCGTGTCGTCCGGACGGCCCAGGAAAGCCTGCAAAATGGTGGGCATGCAGGCGCGGGCTGTCTCGCCCAGGTCGTGCGGGTCGACCGGCACCTCGCGCCAAAAGAGCAGCGGCACGCCGGCCTCGGCGCAGCCCTCCTCAAACACGCGACGGGCATCCTCTACGCCCTTGTCGTCCTGCGGGAAGAACAGCATGGCCACGCCATAGTCGCCCTCTGCCGGCAGAATCTGGCCGCACTTTTGAGCCTCTTTGCGGAAAAAATGATGCGGAACCTGGAACAGGATGCCGGCGCCGTCGCCGGTGTTCTTCTCGAGTCCCGTACCGCCGCGGTGCTCCAAGTTGACCAGAATGGACAGCGCATCGTCCAGAATCTGGTGATGGCGCTCACCGTTGATATCGGCAAGCGCGCCGATGCCACATGCATCGTGGTCGAATTCGGGGCGATAAAGGCCCTGCTGCTGAGCGGAATCTGCCTGCATCGCGATCCTCCCCTAGATATTAGACAGTCAGTTGAATAGGCATACTAGGAGCATCGCCGGCCCGTTGTGTTTCCCGCCCGTTTCGAAACAATCGCGTAACGCACGCCCTACGAGTGGACACCGCCGACCTCAAGGACGACGACAAGGCCCCCAGGTTCGACCTGTAAGCTCACCGCTTCAAACATCTCAATCTGTAACAGTAAGACCCAATTTCGACGACTAACTGTTACAGATTGAGATTTTCTGCAGGACAGTTTTGGTTTGTCTCGATCTGTAACACGAAGGGCCGGTTTTTGCAGCTAACTGTTACAGATCGAGATTTTCCATAGGACCATTTCTTCCTGTCTCGATCTGTAACACCTAGGTCCAATTTCCATCCCTAGTTGTTACAGATCAAGACATTTCGGCAACTCCTTTCCCCATCCTATTCAAATACAACAATTTTGTTAGTCTCGGTTAACCTTTAAGCCTAAAACGGGTACCCTTTACGGCGTCAAACAAACGGCACGCAGGAGTGCACCATGCTCAACCATCTCAAACAACACTTTGGTTCCCGGCGCACCGGTGGTCACGGAGGCCTAGACATTGCGCGGCATATCGGCCCCGGGCTGCTCGTGACCGTCGGCTTTATCGACCCGGGCAACTGGGCCTCCAATATGGCCGCGGGCTCGCAGTTTGGCTACGCGCTGCTGTGGATCGTCACGCTGTCCACGATTATGCTGATCGTCTTGCAGCACAACGCGGCGCACCTTGGCATCGCCACGGGCGCCTGTCTTGCCGAGGCCACGACACGTTACCTCCCCCGCTTCGTTGGACGCACGGTGCTCGCCAGTGCCTATCTCGCGACCATCGCCACCGCCATGGCCGAAGTCTTGGGTGGCGCGATTGCCCTTCAAATGCTCTTTGGGCTGCCCGTACGTGCGGGCTGCGTCATCGTGGCGGCAGTATCGATGGCGATGCTCATGACGAGTTCCTACAAGCGTGCCGAACGCTGGATCATCGCCTTCGTGGGCGTGGTAGGACTCTCGTTTTTGGCCGAGCTTGCACTAGTCAACGTCGACTGGCCGCAAGCCGCCGCAAGCTGGATCACACCCCGTATGCCCACCGGCTCGGCCGCGATTATCGTGAGTGTCCTAGGCGCGGTCGTTATGCCCCACAACCTCTTCCTGCACTCCGAGGTCATCCAATCCATGCACTTCGAAGGCCAAGGCGAGCAGGTTATCGAAGAACGTCTGCGCTACGAGCTCTTCGACATGCTCTTTTCGATGGGTGTGGGCTGGGCAATCAACTCGGCCATGGTCATCCTGGCCGCAACGACCTTCTTTGCGCACGGCATTGTCGTAGACGACCTCGCCGTCGCAGCGGCCACGCTCTCCCCCATTCTGGGCCCGGCAAGCTCGACCATCTTTGCAGTGGCGCTGCTGTTCGCGGGCCTATCGAGCAGTGTGACGGCGGGCATGGCAGCGGGCACCATCACCGCGGGCATGTTCGATGAGGAATACGACATCCACGACCGGCACTCATCGATTGGAGTGGCGGTCTGTTTCGTCGGCGCAGTGGCGGCGTGCCTGATCGTCCCGAATCCTTTTGAGGGTCTCATCTGGAGTCAGGCGCTGCTGTCGCTTCAGTTGCCGATTACGGTCTTTGTGCTCATACGACTCACCAGTTCGCCCCGCGTCATGGGCAAATACGCCAACTCGCGCCCGCTCAACGCGCTGCTCGTAGGGATCGGCGTCATCGTGACGATTCTCGACATCGTGCTGCTAACGGGGATGTAATTGGGATGGCGTGGCTGTCCAGATATAGCGTCTCAATCTGTAACACGTAAGGCCGTTTTAAACCGTCAGATAAATCAAAAGGGTCCCAGCCGGAATATCCAGCCGGGACCCTTGGACAGAGCTCTGTATGGCTAATCGCCGTGTGTCTACGAGCTACTCCTCGACAAGCTCAAACTGATCGGGACCGACGCCGCAGACCGGGCACACGTAGTCCTCGGGCAGCTCGGGCGTGTCGACCTCAACCTCGTAACCGCAAACGGTGCACACAAACTTATACGTCTTCTTCTCCTCAGCCATGATGTTCTCCTCTCGAACGTGACTGCTGGTGTACTTGCTTAGTAGTATATATTCTCAATAATATAATGCAAGTATTTTTAGAACATTTCTAGCCTTGATACGACGAGGCTTTGGGCGGCGTCTTGCCCTTTAGCACCTTGTGATAGTAGTCGTACGTCAGCGGCGTCTCGTCGCTCAGGCGCTCGGCATCCTCGACCTCGCCAATAAACAGCAGATGCGTGCCCACATCCACAGTGTCGATCAAACGGCAGCTAAACAGGGCCGCCGCGTGCTCGGGCACATAGGGCATGCCTAGAGCCGTCTCGCGGGTCTCGTATTTGGCAAACTTGTCATAATCGCTGCTGGTGCGGAACCCAAAGTTACCGATGTAGAGCATGTCGGCAGTCTGATCGATCACGGTCAGCGCGAACGCTTTGGCCGATGCGATGACGCCCGAGGTGACATTGTCCTTGTTCACGGCAACCGAAATACGCGGCGGCATGGACGTCACCTGCACCGCAGTGTTGATGACGCAGCCGGCGCGCAACCCGTCTGCCGCAGCGCTCACCACGTACAGACCGCTCGGCATGGTAAAGAACGCAGTTTTGTCCATAACGATCACTCCCCTAGCTCGGGTTGGAACCTCATGAATGTATGTACCCACAAAAAAGGCGGCACCCATAACGGACGCCGCCTTTAAGACATATGTGTCAGAACAGTAAGAAAGATGAGACGCCCGCAGTTGCGGTGAAATAGGGACTGAATAGCCCCTCAAACAGGAAAACAGTCCGTATTCCACCGCAACTTATACAGAGTGCCTAGCGGTTGCGTTCCTTAAGGGCGCGGTCGATCTCGCGTTGGACATCACGCTTGGCCATGTCCTCGCGCTTGTCGTAGAGCTTCTTGCCGCGACCCAGACCCAGCAGCAGCTTTACGCGGCCGTCGGTATTAAAGTAGAGCTCCAACGGAACCAGCGCATAACCACGGTTGCGAAGTTTGCCGTCAAGAAAGTCGATCTCCTTGCGGTGCAGCAGCAGACGACGCCGACGGTCAGGATCGCGATTCCACACGCCACCATGGCTATAAGGGTGGATATGCAGGCCGACGAGCCAGCACTCCCCGCCGCGGATCAGCGCGAAGGTATCGGTGATCTGGCAGGCGCGCTCGCGAATCGACTTGACCTCGGTGCCACTCAGCTCAATACCGCACTCAAACGTCTCATCGATAAAGTACTCGTGATGCGCCGAGCGATTCTTAGAAATGAGCTTGCGTTCACGCTTACTGGGCATCGCCGACCTCCTTGGCGCCATCGACGTTTGAGCCCGCAGTCTCGCGCTTTGCCTTGCGCTCGGCATTGAGCTCGGCATCGCTCTCGCGCACCAGTTTGATAATCGCCGCGCAGGCCTCCTCGCCCACCAAGTCGCGAGCACGCACCGTCAGGCGCGTCGCCTCCTGCTTGTCGCCGTCGCTTGCAGCATCGGTCGCACACATGATCAGGCAGATGGCAATCTCGGCCGAAGGCGAGGTCGGCACGCCCTGCAGGGCGAGCTCACCCATCACATGGTCGTCGCTCTCGTCCGCGGCATCCGGATAGGTGGTATGGATCTTGTTGAGCAGGCGCGTCGTATGCGCATCGTTGGGCGCCAGGCGCAGCGCCAGACGCGCGCAGCCCACGGCAGCCGAAACGTTCTCGGTCTCGGACTCCAAGAAGTACTGACCTAGATTGGCGTAAGCGCGGGCGGCGCACTTGCCATCGCTTGCACGCTCCAGCACCGAGAACGAGAGCGATGCCCATTCCTGCTTGTCCTCGAGTGCGCGGAACAGCTCGGCCAAATCCAAGCGATAGTTGCAGTTCATGGGGTCCCAACGCACAGCCTGCATCAGGGCATTACGAGCGCTTACATAATCCTGCTGGCGAATGTAGGCAAACGCCATGTCAGAGTACAGGCGGTCAAACGGCACCTCGACCTGCACGAGCTCGCGCGGATCCTTCTCCACGCGGCGATAGGCCAAGCGCTCAAACTTGCTATCGAAGCTAAAGTATTGACGCTTCTCCTCCGTCTTGCACTCAGCATCAATATACTCCTCGGCGAGCTCCACCAGACGCTCCAGCAGCGGCGTCGCCGTAGCCAGGTCGCCCTGCGCCAGATAGTTCTCGGCATACGTGATGTCTTGCAAGCTGATGGGCAGATCCATGGCTACTCCTCGATCTGAGCGAAACACGGCAGGCGCCGTATATACGGTCAATACACAAAACCCGGGTCTCTTACGAGGCCCGGGCGTTCAATTTTGGTAGCCCGTACCAGATTCGAACTGGTGATCTCCGCCTTGAGAGGGCGGCGTCCTAAACCGCTAGACGAACGGGCCATATGTAGCAAATGCAATGGCTGGGATGGAGGGAGTCGAACCCCCATTGACGGAACCAGAATCCGCTGTCCTGCCATTAGACGACATCCCAATGACTGCATCGCTGCGCTCGGCTGTGCCTTTGCGCAAGAAAGAAATATACGGGAAGTCTCGCCGTGACGCAAGCCCCAATTTTGACTTTTTTGAAATTCAGTCAAATTGGCCTAATTAAGTCCAACCCGTGAAGGACCTGTGAAGCCGACCGCTGTACACGAAGGGCAAAACGCCGCGAGCGGTAGCCGTCAACCGTTGGCAGATTCTACCGCGAAAACGATAGCACCAGGCAACACAATCGAAGTATCAATGATCACGTAGATATCGAGGCGCCATGGACGAAGAGCTTGATTACCTATGGGAGACCCTGGGCCTTGAGATCACTGCCGACCTTTGGCCCGAACGGGACAAAATCCATCCCACACTGCGCCCCGCCATTACTGTGGTGCAGGCAAAATACCGCCGTGCATCCTTTTTGATCATGCGGATGTCATGGCACGCGGGACTCCCCGACCTTAAGCGAATCCAGGCAAGCCTCGTCGAGTTGTCCGGCATGCCAACCGTCATATCCGAGGCGCACCTGGAGCAGCGCCAGCGCGAGCGACTGCAACAGCAGCGGATTCCCTTTATCTGCCCCGGCGTTCAGGCATATCTGCCCTTTATGGACGAGGAGTACTGGAGCGGCAAGCCCAACAAACACGTAAAGGTCTACGATCCGCACGAATGGGCACAGCTGGCGGACTGACTGGGGCAGGCCCGCCGGCGGAAAGTGCGTCCCAGATTTCAAGCTCAAACTGGTCCCCACTTTCCCGTCGAGCCCTCAACCGGAAACCGTGTCCCACAATCGAAGCTCAGAATGGGACGTGCTTTCCGCAACCGGCCACTTTGGGAAAGCGCATCCCATTCTGGAAGCGAATTCCGGGCCGCACTTTCCGCAGCCGCTACAGCAACGCCTCGGCCCAAGCCGCTTCCCTAAAGCCGGGAATCGCAAAGTCGTCGCCCACCAGCAGCGGACGCTTGACCAGCATGCCGTCGGTCGCCAGCAGCTCGTAGCACTCCCGATCCGTCATGCCCGCATCCAGACGCGCCTTCAGGCCCAGCTCTCGATATTTCATGCCCGACGAATTAAAGAAGCGCCGCACCGGCAGCCCCGAACGAGCAATCCAGGTCGCAAGCTCATCAGCCGTGGGATTGTCCAAAACGATATCGCGATCGATATACTCTACCCCATGTTCGTCCAGCCATGCCTTGGCCTTCTTACAGGTCGAGCACTTGGGATATTCAACAAACAGTACAGTCATGGGAATCCTCCGAATATAGATCGGCCAACGCAGGCACACGCCACACGAGGCGCCTTCGTATGATGGGCCAATTGTAGCCCGCGGGTCACACGTTAAACGAACCGTACCCCGAATCCGCGCTTGATAAACGGCAGCAGTTCCATTGCCTCGGGCGTGATATGGCCCGCAACGTTCATGCGCTCGTCACCGGGAAGATCGACCCGCGCAATCTCAAGCTCGCCTTCGTAGCGCCCATATCCGCTATTGCTCACAGCGATCGACCCCGCCTTTCGCGGCAGGCCGGCTCCGGCATCCGTCGGCACGGAATCCGGCTTAAGCTTCGTACGTGACTCCTGAGACCTAAAGATGAGGACACTCGAGTCGGGCCGGTCGTGATGAATCTGCCCGCGCACATAGGCATAACCGGGCTCAAGCTCGCATTGCAGGTCCACGTATCCGGCGGAAACTTGAGCAAACTGCGCCCAGCCCGCATCGGAAAGATCGGGGTCGCCGACCAACACAATGTCGCAATCGGCGCCATGTGCAAGCTCAAGCATATTGAGAGCAACCTTTGACGCGCGACCGCGCTGCGCCTCGACCGTCGGCAGTCCCTCGAATACCGGCCCGCGAACGTTAGCATCACCCGGCACAAAAGCCATGATTTCGAATCCAAGCGCCGCAAGACGAAGATTCGTCCGAGCAACATCTTCAAGAGCTAAACCGGTATAAGGCTTGGGGTAAAAATTGTGGCAGGCGGCAAAACGAGTCACATCGGCACCGGCCTCACGCCACGATGCGATTTCATCAGAACTCACCGTCGATGCATTGACCACAATGTGAAATACACCGGACAGCTCCGCGACCCGCTGGGCGCTAAAGCCATAGTCCAAACGAAGGTATTCCAACCCCAGATCGCGCAGGTCCTCGATGCGCTCAAGCCCGAGCAAATCGCACGTGCGAGGCCCCACATCGGCAATGAGCGCAATGCCGCGGGCGGAAAGCAGCGACAGCACATGACGGACCTTATCGGCATACGCCGCTCCCCCATCCTCGGGAATATGCAGCGAGGTGAACGCATAGCGCGCACCCGCCGCGGCACCATGTTCAATCGTCCGCTCAATATCCTGCAGAGGGCTGGAAAGATAAATCGAAATACCCGTTTTCACGCTTCAACGCTCCTTTAAAAAAGGCCGGCGGAGCAGCTAGCCCGCCGGCACAACCATAACATCAAGAAATCTGCCGCGCGCCGCGAACCCCGAGCAACACGGCTCGCGATATCAAACTACTCGCCAAAGAACTCGTTGATCTTCTGCTCGTCGACGCCAAAGAACCACGTCAGGACAAAGCCGGCGGCATAGGCAAGCAGCATAGCGGCAACGTAGCCGAGCTGCTGGCCAGGAACGACGATCAGCAGGCCAAACAGACCGGAAACGCCCTGAGAAACCGTGCCGATGTGAAGCAGCGCCGCGAGCGCGCCGCCAAATCCGGCACCCAGGCAGGCCGTCACAAACGGACGAACGAGCGGCAGCGTAACAGCATACATCAGAGGCTCGCCCACACCCAGGATTCCAACGGGAATGGACTCTGCGACGTACTTCTTGAGCTTGGCGTTCTTGGTCTTAAAGTACAGCGCCAAACCGGCACCGACCTGGCCGCCGCCAGCCATCATAAGGATGGGAAGCAGGTAATTGATACCCTTGGTAGCGCCGTCGGGATCGTTGAGCATAGCGTGGATCGGCGTGAGCGCCTGATGCAGGCCGACGGAAACCAGCGGCAAGAAGCCTGCCGACAGGATATAGCCGCCCAGGACGCCCAGCTTCTCGAAGATAAAGGTCAAAACGCTAAAGATGGCAGTCGTCAGCCATGCGCCAACCGGCTGGATGACGAGCATCAGAGCAAAGGCGCCGATGATGAGCACCAGCAGCGGAGACAAGAACGTGTCGAGTGCGTTGGGCATAACCTTGCGAATCTGACGCTCCATCCAGGCAAAAAATGCGCCAGCGATGAGAGCCGCGATCATGCCGCCCGCTGCGGGGTTGTACTGCGCACTGGTGAGCGGCAGTAGAATGGCAGTGGCAGGATCAGCCGCGCCAGGCGCAAGCAGGGGCATGGCACTGTTGGCGATACACATCATGCCGGCGATGCCGCCCAGCGCAGCGGAGCCACCAAACTCACGTGCCGCGTTATAGCCCACCAAGATGGGCAGATAGGCAAACAGGGCCCAGCCCATGGAACGAATGCCCTGGTACCACCACTCGCCTGCAAGCGCGCCTGCCGTCGAGACGTTAATGACGTTGCAGATACCGTTGATGAGGCCAGCCGCAATGATGCCGGGAAGCAGGGCGACGAAGACATTGGAAATCTTCTTGAGGAAGGCCTGAACCGGCTTAGACTCGTACTTGGCCTTCTGCGCGGCCTTGTTTGTGGCCGCAGCGTCAACCACGCTCTCGTCGGCAACGCCTTTCGCAAGGCCGGTGAGCTTGGAGAACTCCTCGAGTACCTTATTCACCTTGCCCGGACCCAGCACGATCTGCATCGTGTCGTCCTCGACCAGGCCCATCACGCCGTCGAGCGCCTTAATACCCTCCGTGTCGACGTTGCCCGTGTCTTTGACGGTCACGCGCAGGCGCGTCATGCACGCCGCGTTTGCGAGCACGTTGTCTTTACCGCCCAAAAGGTCCAGCAGCTTTTGAGCCAGCTCTTTGTTCGTCATAACTCCTCCTTGTATTGGGTATCTCGTCTGGATGTCATATCAGCTCGCGCCGCGCACCTATTGGGCATCGGCATTGCTCTTCTCATGGCCACTCACCGCAGCACGGACATGGCCTCGCGCCCGCTCAAGAGCCACCGCAGCCTGCTCGGCATCGCAGTCCAGCAGTACCGAGACAATAGCGGTTTTTACGTGGCCGCCGGCATCTGCAAGCGCCTGAACAGCGCGCTCGCGCGTGCAGCCGGTCGCCTCCATCACGATGTTCTGGCCGCGCACCACCAACTTCTCGTTCGTCTGCTGCACATCGACCATCAGGTTTTGGTACACCTTGCCAATCTTGACCATGGCACCGGTCGAAATCATGTTGAGAATGAGCTTCTGGACCGTTCCCGCCTTGAGCCTCGTTGAGCCGGTCAGCACCTCGGGACCGGGCACGGGCTCAATGGCAAGATCTGCGCTCTCCCCGATCTTCGACCCTTGGTTACAGGCAATTGCAATGGTCTTGCACCCAGTTGCCTTGGCGTACACAAGGCCGCCCACCACATAGGGAGTACGACCGCTTGCCGCCAGGCCAACGACAAGATCCTTGTCCGAGAGTCCACGCTCCCGCAGGTCGCTCGCGCCAAGCTCCTCGCTGTCTTCGGCACCTTCGACAGCCTTGATAAACGCCGTCTCGCCCCCGGCAATGAGCCCGACGACCAGATCGGGCGATACGCCAAACGTGGGCGGACACTCCGAAGCGTCGAGTACGCCCAGACGACCGCTGGTGCCTGCGCCCATGTAAAAGACGCGCCCGCCGCGCTCGAGTGTCTCAGCAGCCCAGTCGATTGCTGTGGCAACCTGGGGCAACACTTTCGTGACCGACTGGACGGCACGAAGATCCTCATCGTTCATCGTCGTGACGATTTGCAGCGATGTCATCGTATCGAGGTCCATTGACCTTTGATTACGCTGTTCGGTCGTGAATTTTGTTAAATCGAGCATTTCATTCACCTCATCTTTCCTGTTTCTCGATGTAGTTTTGCTTAATGACATGCGTCGCCCGTTCGTAGTCGCTGGCAACGTAAGCAGCGTACAGGGCATCGACAACCATAAGCTGGGCCATACGCGAAGCCATGGCACCGCTGCGGACCAAGGGTTCACTCGCGGCGACGCCGAGCACGGCATCGGCCATGGTGGCAAGCTTGGATGAT
Source organism: uncultured Collinsella sp. (assembly GCA_902481895.1). Lineage (GTDB taxonomy): Bacteria > Actinomycetota > Coriobacteriia > Coriobacteriales > Coriobacteriaceae > Collinsella. Next base: position 26,041 of record CABSYR010000026.1, read on the forward strand.
CCATCTACTTTGGTAACGGCCACAACGGGACAGTTGTGACGTTGAGCCTCGGCGGTGCAGTCCAGCACCTCTTGCGTCAAGCCCGAGTAGCTAAAGGCGATTGCCATATCGCCCTCATGCATGTTCTTGGCACATAAGAGCTGATCATGCCAGTCGTCGTACAGACGGCACTCTTTGTCGACACGCATGAGCTTTTGCGCCAGGTCATGCGCGACCAAACGAGAAGCACCAATACCGAACAGATTGACCGCGCGTGCCCGCTTAAGACGGGCCGCGCATCGCTCCAAGACGGTGTAATCGAGCGTTCGCGCCGTCGCCTCGATCGTGCGCACGTTGCTTTTCATCACCTTCCCCACGATACGTTCGACGCTGTCATCCATGGAGATGTCCTCGAGGGCTACGTCTTTCTTGTCACCTAAGAGCGCCAGCTCGGCAATCAGTTCGCGCTGGAACTCCTTGTAGCCCGCAAAACCCAAACGCTTGCAAAAGCGCAAAATGCTCGAGGGCGAGGAGAACGTGACATCGGCAAGACCGCGGACGGACAGCCCGACCACCTCGTGCGGATGAGCGCTTACATATGCGATGACATTGCGTTCCGCCGGGCTCGCGCTGAGCTCACGCTCGCGAAGCCGCAAAAGCAATCCGTTTGCCATCTCAAACACCTCCGTTGAGAAGAATTAAAGACCAACGAACGATTCGTACCGGATACAAACAGCTTTTGCGGTACATTGTGCCGCATCGTGGCGCACAAAGGGCGAGCGTTCTACCGCTCGCCCCTCAAATCCGACCGCTCGGAAATACGCGCGACACAAAATAATTCAACAAGGTCGCATTATCAGAAACGGGTTTGTTACCGGCTAGCGCCTCGCATGGGCGCCGATCGGCCGAGTCGCATGGCGCACCAACGCCGCCGCCAGCAATACCGACAGCATGGCGGTGACATAGCCCGCAGCGTCGAATCCTAAATCGATAACGTCGAAATGCCTTCCGGGAACAAAGATCTTATGCACCTGATCGCCAACGGAGCAGGCGGCGCAAAAGAGCAATACGGGCACGCAACGGGAGCATACGCTCCACGGACGCCTGGAAAAGCAAACCACGACCACGGAGGCGAACAATCCGACGAAGAAAAACTCTACGGTATGGGCAACGCGACGGACGTTTGTGCCCACCCACATGCGAATGGAAGCAAGTCGGCCAGACCGGACATTCGAGGCAGCCGAATCGGCGCCCCCGGTCATTCCGTACTCCGTCTGGGCTTCACCCGTGGCATCGACAGCCTGAACGCCCGTAGCCTGGCCCTCCACCACACGCGCGGTGGACTCGCTCAGCAACGACGTCTCCACCGCATTTTGCTCCGTCAGCACCCAGATGCCCGCCAGCGTTGCAGCGAACAGAACGATCGCGGTCAATCCGATTATTTGTTTTACTCGCGCCAAGGGCCAACCTCTTTTTTGAATATCAGCGAGTGTAGCCCCAAATGGCATCGTCACCGTATCAAAATTTGAATCGCAACAGGAAGCGACAAAGCGACGCAAACCCCTACCCCGCCTCGCGCATCCAGCGATCGAACGTCCCCACGCACACGCCCAGGCACTTTGCTGCCTGGCTGCGGGTAATATCGCCTGCCTCATAGCTATCGCGCACCAGCTCAAACTGAGGAGGGCACGGCTTGCGAGGTCGACCGAAACGGACCCCTCGCGCCCGCGCCGCTGCAATTCCCTCCGCTTGGCGCCGATGGATATTCTCGCGCTCCACCTGCGCCACGTAGCTCAGCAGTTGCAGCACAATATCGGCAATCAGGACGTTGGTCACATCCGGCGCGCCGCTGGCCCTAGCGCGCGTGTCAAGCAATGGCATGTCTAACACCACAATGGCAACCCCGAGTTCCTTGGTAATGCGTCGCCATTCCTCAAGAATCTCGGAGTAATTACGGCCAAGTCGGTCGATAGAAAGCACCACCAGCACGTCCCCGTCTCCCAGGACGTGCAGCAGCTCGCGATAACGCGGTCGATCGAAGTCCTTGCCGCTCGCATGGTCGGCATAAATATTCGCCGAGCCCACGCCATAGGCGCCCAGCGCATCCAGCTGCCGATTCAGATTCTGATCGCGCGAACTCACCCGCGCATAACCGTACACCGTCGCCATCTCATCCCCGCTTTCTTGTAAACCTGCCAAAAGGGACAGGTTTATTTTGGTAGGTTTTACCTCTCAAACAGCAGGTAAGCGGGCGGCCGAGCAGACGGCAAGGTAGTCACGATTCAAATGCGAAGGGCGGTCCCGAAAGGCCGCCCTCCGCTCCCCCACCATGAGTCGGGATTTGGCTAATGGATAAGCTTAAAGTCCAAGTGCCCCCGCGTGGTATTGACGCGCGAGACCTCGACAATCACGCGCTGACCCAGTTCATAGCGAGTCCCCGTGTCGGCGCCCGTCAGCGTAAGCGCGTCCTCGTCAAACTCGAACCACTCGTTGCCCAGGCTCTTGATCGAAACCAAGCCTTCGACCTGCGTTAGGTCCAAGCGCACAAAGAGGCCCATGCTGCTAACCCACGAGACGGTTCCGGCATAGCGCTCGCCCAGACGGTCCTCATAGTACTGGGCAATCTTGATCTTTTGCGTCGCATGGCTGGCGGCATCTGCCGCGCGCTCGGCATCGCTGCATGCGCGGCAGATCTGCGGCAGAATGCGTGGCAGCGACTCGCGCCCCTTGCCGATCAGCCGCGGCGTACGGACCAAGGCGTCCTTGCCGCCAAGCCGCTCATAGGCCAACTGCAGTTTGAGCACGCGGTGCACCACCAGATCGGGGTAGCGACGGATGGGACTCGTAAAGTGACAGTAGCACGGCGCGGCGAGCGCAAAGTGGCCCTCGTTGCGCGGCTTGTACAGCGCGCGCTGCATGCTGCGCAGAAGCAGCGTGTTGACGAGCGGTGCGTTGGCCGTACCGGCGGCAGCATCGACTGCAGCCCGCAGCTCATCGGGGCTCCCCAGGGCAATACCGGCAGCACGGCGATCGTCGATGATGCCTAGCTGCGCCAGCGCAACGGCGGCACCGTGCAGGCTATCGGGGCTCGGATCCTCATGCACGCGATAGCAGGCCTCGATATCACGGTCTGCCAGCCACTCTGCAACGCACTCGTTGGCGAGCAGCATGGCTTCCTCGATAAGCGACGTGGCACACGAACGCTCACGCGCCACAATCTGCACGGGCACTCCGTCCTCATCCAATAGAGCGCGAATCTCGGCCGTGTCAAAATCGACTGAGCCGCGGGCGCGACGAATACGACGGCGAAGTTCGGCGAGTTCGTTGGCGGCGACAAGGAAATCGCCGAGGTCGACGTTGTAGCCGCGGGCGGCCTCCTCGCACGCAAGACCGCGCTCAAGCGCTTCCTCGCGCGAGGTCTCGGCAGCCGCAACATCCTCGGCCGCACCCTCCAGCACCGAATACTCAACCGCGCCGGCACGCACCAGCAGCGCCTCGGCGCCGTCATAGTCCATACGCACACGCGAGCGAATCACGCTGGGATACGGATCGTAATGCCGCACGCGACCCTGTGCATCGAGCTCAATGTCAACGGTAAACGCAAGACGGTCCTCGTCAGGGCGAAGCGAGCACAGGTCACAGGACAGGCGTTCGGGCAGCATGGGAAGCACGCGATCGGCCAGATACACCGATGTCGTACGATGGCGAGCCTCAAGATCGATATGCCCGTCCCAAGCCACATAGTGTGAAACGTCGGCGATATGCACACCCAGCTTGTAGCCACCCTCGGGCGTGCGCTCCAGCGAAATGGCGTCGTCAAAGTCGCGCGCGTCGACTGGGTCGATCGTGATGACAAAGCGGTCGCGCAGATCGCGGCGGAGCGGGTCCTTAAGCGCCGCGGACACATCGAGCGAAAGCCCCTCGGCCTCGTCCAGCGCGGCCTCGGGATAGCTATCGGTATAGCCGTAACGCGCCATCACATATTGAACGCCCAAATCGGGCGCGTCATCTCCGCCAATGCGGCGTTCGATCGTCACGGTACCCGATTCCAGGCGCGTCGGGTAGGTCAAAATGCGCGCGACAACAGCATCACCCGGGTGGACACCCAGACGATCCGCCGAGGTATCCTCGGGCAGAATGAAGAAGTCGGCCTTCAGACGCGAATCGAGCGGCTCGATCACACCGAGCGGACCGGCGGTCTGGTACGTGCCCACCACGCTTATGGCTGCACGCTCAACCACGCTTTCGATCACGGCGCGCCGCTCACCGTGCGGGCTGTTCTTAATGCTCACGGCAACGGTATCGCCATCCATGATCTCGCGCTTACCGCGGCCCATGACCTTGTAGTCGCCGTTTTCGGTTACAACGTAGGCGCTATGCTCATGGAGCTGCACGCGCCCGGTCAGGCTCGGACGGCGTTCGCTGCGCACCGGCCCGCGCCGATTGCGAGCTCCACGCTTATGCTTGTTATTGCGCCCCATGGCGCCTCCTAACTATCGATTGCCGTTTACATCCCAAGAGTCTACCCAAATGATCCCTAGGGGATGAAGGAAAACGGATCACATAGATAGACCAGCGCTACGATGATTCGTTGATCGCGTCGGAAATGTTGGTGTAAGCGCGCCGGCGGCTGACCGCCAAACGCAAG
>CABSYR010000027.1:0-29962 GCA_902481895.1 uncultured Collinsella sp.
CGCGATTGGCGAAAATGCGTTGGTGGAAATGGTGAAAATTATATTGACGCTAACACATGTAGGTCGCGTCGAGCCACACGTAGGGGTGCTCGCCCTCGATCGGCCGGGTCCTGAACGCCTCGGCCTCCTCGTCCAGCCCGGCGCACAGCGCCGACACCTCGGAGCTGGACAGCGACGAGACGCCGAGCTCCTCGGCGACGAGCCCGACCTTGCGGGTGCTCACGCCAGCGACGTACATCTCGCGCACGAGCGCGACCATGGACGCCTCGACGCGCGTGTAGCGCTCGAGTATGCCCTCGGGGAAGTAGGTCCCCTCGCGCAGCTTGGGGACCCGCAGCTCGAGGTCGCCGAGGGAGGTCGACAGGGACCTCTCGCGGTAGCCGTTCCTGCTGTTGACGCGCTCGGGCGACCTGGAGCCGCGGGGCGCGCCGCAGGCCTCCTGCGCCTGGGAGTCCATCAGGGCGTTGACCACGGACTGGATCACCTCCCTGCCGAACTCCCTCAGGTCGTCGCACCGCGAGAACAGCGCGAGCAGGGCCTCGGTCTGGGGCCGGTCGAGGCCGAGCCCCCGGTCCGGCTGGGATAGAATGTCGCTGTGGGCCATCGTCTTTCCTTTCGTCGAATATCTAGGCACTGACGATTCTAGGCGATGGCCCTCCCTTGCTTCTTACACCACGACTGTGCGCGCTACCTCCCATCTGGTCGGATAACTCTTTAGTATTACCCATTTCGCACCGACCAAAAAGGGACAGGTTCATTTTGGCAGGTTTTATATGGGGAAACGGCAGCTATAGATGAGGCGCCGGGGAGGCAGAGAAATCATCGACGGGGTCAGGCCGACCGCCAAACACAACGCATGCATCTCAATCTGTCAGCCAAATCATTCGAACAGCTGTTCGTTTCTATGATATGATTCCGCTATCTAAGCAGGCCAATACGCAGAAAGGCGGCCAACATGGCGTTCGACTTTAAGAAGGAATGCAAGGAGCTCTACAAACCTGCAAGCAAGCCGAGTATCGTAACTGTCCCGCCTATGAGCTACGTTGCCGTTCGCGGCAAGGGCGACCCAAATACCGAAGGTGGCGAGTATCAAAACGCCCTGCCGCTGCTTTACGGAATCGCCTATACCGTCAAGATGTCGAAGAAAGGCTCAAGGAGTATCGAGGGCTATTTCGACTTTGTGGTACCGCCGCTCGAGGGTTTCTGGTGGCAAGATTCCCCGAGCGGTGACATCGATTATGTACGCAAGGACGATTTCAACTTTATCTCGTGCATCCGCCTACCCGATTTCGTCACCCGAGATGACTTTGACTGGGCAGTCGTGGAAGCCACGAACAAAAAGAAACTGGACTTTTCCGCCGTCGAGCTGCTTAAAGTTGACGAGGGTCTCTGCGTTCAATGCATGCACACCGGGCCCTACGACAACGAACCGGCGACCGTAGACGCTATGCATGAATACACGACCGAGCAGGGCTATGTTCCCGACTTCTCAGACACCCGTTTCCATCACGAAATCTATCTCTCCGATCCACGCAAGTGTGCGCCGGAGAAACTTAAGACTGTGGTTCGTCATCCTATCAAGCGCGCTGAATAGCGTGGAGCGTCATTTCACGCGCTGGGTTTTAAGCCAGCCAACCAGCCGCCTCCTAGGCCGTCCGGTAATTATCTTGACGCGGCCCGTCGCATCTTATAAGTTTGTTTTGCTAAAGCTGGAAAGCCTCTCAACGATGCGCAACTCCAGCTCTTTTTCTATCAAGAGGCTTAATGAAATACCAGAAGTCGCGGATATCCATCAACGAACAAATAGCACTATTGACAGAAAACAAGGGTCTTAAGTGCTCTGATCAAAGCGAACTCGAGCGAGTTTTGGTCGAAGCCAACCACTACAGACTGTCGGCCTACTGGTTTCCCTACAAAACCAAATGCAAGTCCGGGATTACCATCTTTCGCGAAGGCACAACATTCGAAACCATCATCTACACGCATGAATTTGACCGAGCCCTCCGGCAGTTAATGTTTGATGCGGTCGGCAGTGCGGTCGGCAGAATTGAGATCTACCTCAGAAGCAGAATTGCCTATCTTGCCTCTGAGGAACGCGGGCCTTTCTGTTACCAAGATGTCGCCATAACGAGGCTCAACTCGGCATGCCCGTCGAGCTCTGCGCCGCACTGGGCTACGCAGCCGTCTTTGGCAGCGCCACCAACACGCTACTCGCGCCGATCCTCATTGGCTGCGAGATCTTCGGTTTCGGTAATCTGCCGGCGTTCTTCATCGTCTGCGTTGTGGCATATCTGTTCAACATGGACAAATCGATCTATGCTCTGCAGGAGCGGGCGTAGAAAGATGTCCAAGCAGGTGGTCTCAACCGGAAACGGCGTCCCACTCTGAGGCTATATTCCGGGACACGGTTTCCGCTTGGGACGCCATTCGGAAAGCGCATCCCGCTTTAAAACGGAATTCCGGGACGTAGTTTCCGTCTGAGCCTCCATTCGGAAAGCGTGTCCCGTTCTTTCACGGCGTCCTAGTTATGCAAAGTGCTCGAACGTTATTCCTCGTACGCGCCCTCGAGCCGAAGCAGCCACTCCTTGCGGTCAAGCCCGCCGGCATATCCGTTAAGCGAGCCGTCGGCGGCAACCACGCGATGGCACGGCACAATGATCGAAATAGGATTCCGCGCGACCGCGGCCCCCACGGCACGGGGAGACACAACAGGTGCTTCGTTTCCCGGTACACGATGTCGAGCCGCAACACGCTGGGCGATCTCACCATACGTAGCGACCTCGCCACGCGGGATAGAAAGCAGCTCAAACCAAACCTCACGCTGAAACGCCGTGCCAATCATATGCAACGGCGGCGTAAACCGAGGCTCCTGCCCCGCAAAATAAGCATTCAGCCAAGCCCAAGAACGCTCAAGCACCGAAGAAGCCGCGCCATTTGCCGGACTCACCGAAGACATCCCACCGGTACCAGAAACCGCATCGGCGCCTTCAACATGTTCGGGATCTTCTTTGAGAAGCGTGGAGCCAAAGTGCTCCTGCCCCTCAAACCAAAGCCCCGTCAAACCGCGGCCATCAGCGGCAAGCAGGATTTCGCCCAAAGGCGAAGCAAACGTCGTCGTGACCACCAGCGGCTCCTTTCAAAACTCCGCAACATAATACCGCGAATTGTGCAGACAACCCCAATCGACCCCAAAGTCACCTCAGGCAGCAGGCGCGACAGCGCCGCAGCTGCCGGCCGTGCTCCGCGGCCCCCAAAGGCGGCAGGCACAAAGCGCCGAGGCCGCCGCCGGGATCAGGGCCCGCAACGGCCACGTGCCCCATCAGCCCAGCGGCCCCAACCAACAACGACCCCATCGCAGGCCGCTCGCAGCCGCGTCACCGCAGGCGGGGGCCGGGCTTAGTTTTCAGAACACTCCGCAGACCAGTGTGGCGCCTTGTCCGCGGCTCCGAAGGAGCAGGACAAGGCGCCACACATGGTCGAGGACGTTCTGAAAACTAAGTCCGGCCCCCGCCGGACAGGCCACACTACTCGCAGAGCAGCTTAGCGATCTGGACGGCGTTGGTTGCCGCGCCCTTACGGATTTGGTCGCCGCAGCACCAGAAGGTGATACCGCGCGCGGCCTCGGGGTTCGAGATGTCGCGACGCACGCGGCCGACCCAAATCAGGTCCTGGTCGGAGGTGTCCATCGGCATGGGGAAGCGATCGTGCGCATCCTCGGCAGCCATATCGTCAACCAGCTTGACGCCGGGAGCGGCAGCCAGCGCAGCACGGGCCTCCTCGACCGTAATATCGCGCTCAAACTCGAGCGTAATGCTCTCGGAGTGCGAACACAGCACGGGCACGCGCACGCAGGTGCAGTTCACGCGCAGCTCGGGCAGGTGCATGATCTTGCGGCCCTCGTTTTGCAGCTTCATCTCCTCGGAGGTAAAGCCCTCCTCCTTGACGCCGCCAATCTGCGGAATCAGGTTGCTCGCCAGCTGGGCGGCAAAAGCGCGCGGCTCGGGAATCTCCTCGCCACGGCCCAGGGCGGCAAGCTGCGCTTCGAGCTCGGCCATACCGGGAGCACCGGCACCAGAAGCCGCCTGATACGTCGAGACGATCATACGCTTTACGCCGGCAAGCTGATGCAGCGGCCAGGTGGGAACCAGGCCGATAATGGTCGCGCAGTTGGGATTGGCGATAAGGCCGTGATGCCACTTGATATCGTCGGCATTGATCTCGGGCACGACCAGCGGCACCTCGGGGTCCATGCGGAAGGCATGGCTGTTGTCGACTACGACGGCGCCGCGCTTGACGGCCTCGGGCAGCAGTTCCTTCGCGATATCGTCGCCGGCGGCACCAAGCACAATGTCACAGCCCTCAAAGGCCTCGGGGCAAGCCTCTTCGATCACGATCTGCTCGCCGCGGAACTCGACGGTCTTGCCCGCAGAGCGTGCGCTCGCCAGCAGCTTGAGCTTACCGACCGGAAACTCCTGCTCGTTGAGGCACTCGAGCATCTGGGTGCCCACGGCTCCCGTCGCGCCCAAAATAGCAACCGTGTACTGTTTCATGCTTCCCCCTTTAAAGGTTGTGGCTTTTGCCCGCACGCCAAGCAGGCCGATTATTGTTGCCAGTGTATACAAGAACGGGGCGGGCACGAAACCCGCCCCGTCGAAACGAAACCGAAACGAAACGCCCCGCCATAGATTTTTGAGGCAAGTCCAAAAATCTACTGGGATAGCAGCTACTTGTGGAGCGCGACCAGAGCGGGATCGACCGGCGCGGGAGCCTCCAGATCGGAGACCTTCACAATGCCGTTCTCGTCGGAGAAGGCGCGGTAAATGGTCTGAATCGCCAGATCAAAGTCCTTCTCCTCCACACCGATGATGATATTGATCTCGTCGCAGCTCTGCGAAATCATACGCACGCTCACGCCAGCCTGGCCAAGCATGCCAAACAGGTGGCCCGAGATGCCGGCACGACCGCGCAGGTTACGGCCGACGGTCGCGATAAGTGCCAGACCCTCGACAACCTCGATCTCGAGCGGCTCGACCTCCTGCTGAATGTCGCCCACGAGCGAGTACAGTGAATCGTGAACGTCCCGCTCCTGCACCACGGCGCCAAAGCGGTCGACACCGGTGGGCATGTGCTCGACGGAAACGTCATAGCGCTCGAACACCGAAAGCGCACGGCGCATAAAGCCGACGCGGGGCTTGGTGCGGTCGCGGGCGACGTTGATGGCGACAAAACCGCGCTTGCCGGTCACGCCGGTAATGATGGGCTCCGCCTCGCCTTCATCAGCCGTCTCGCTAATGATGGTGCCGGGGTCCTGCGGCGCATTGGTGTTCTTGATGACCAGCGGAATGCCTGCCTCGCGCACGGGGAACACGGCTTCCTCGTGCAGGACGCTTGCGCCCATGTACGAAAGCTCGCGCAGCTCCTCGTAGGTAACGCGCGCAATGGGCTGAGCCTCCGGAACAATACGCGGATCCGCAGAATAGAAACCCGAGACGTCGGTCCAGTTCTCGTAAAGGTCGGCGCCCAGGCACTTAGCCAAAATCGAGCCCGAGATATCGCCGCCGCCACGATCGAGCAGCTTGATCTGGCCCTCACGCGTCGCGCCGTAGAAACCGGGCATAACAAAGCCGCCCTGCTGACCGTACTCCTGCACCAGCTCGGAGGTGCGGTTCATGCTGAGCGTACCGTCGTGATGGAACGCCACAACCGTCGCGGCGTCCAGGAACGGTAAGCCCAGGTACTCGGCCATCAGGCGGGCGGTAAAGTACTCGCCACGGCTCACAAGCTCCTCGGTGGAGTAGCCGCCCGAGCGGGCGCGCTCGGCAAAGGCCGCGAACTCCTCACGGATGGGATAGGTAAGCTCCAGCTCGTCAGCGATATCAAAATAGCGCTGGCCAATGTCCTCGAGCAGCTCCTCACACGACACGTGGTACTTGACGTGCGCGTTGACCAAGTAGAGCAGGTCGGTCACCTTGGTGTCGCCCTTAAAACGGCGACCGCAGGCAGAAACCACCACAAAACGGCGAGCCGGGTCGGCATCGACGATGGCCTTGATCTTCTTAAAGTGTTCGGCGTCGGCGACCGACGAGCCGCCAAACTTGGCAATCTTAATCATGGGCTGGAGGTTACCTTTCTAAAAAGCCTCTGCGAACCTATTTTGCGCGCTCTGATACCATGGTTTCACCGATTGGGACCAAGGCATCCGAGGAGCAGTGTTATATGGGAACTTATCATAGTACACGAGGACGCACTTTATCGTGCTCAAGTAAGGTGGCAATCCGTACCGGCATCGCTCCCGACGGGGGTTTGTTTGTCTCGGACGAGCTCGGCACCCAGCAGGTCGATATCAGCTCGCTTGCAGATAAATCGTACTTTGAAATCGCTCAAGATGTGTTGGGAATGTTACTGAATGATTACACGGCCGAAGAAATTTCGGCGTGTGTCGACGAGGCATACCGCGGCACGTTCGCGAGTGAAGAGGTTACGCCGCTCGTTAAACTCGACGCTGCGCCGGGCGCTGACGCCCCTCAGACCTATGTGATGGAGCTCTTTGGCGGCCCCACGAGTGCCTTTAAGGACGTCGCCCTGCAGATGCTCCCCCGCCTGATGGCCCGCACTTCCGCCAAGGACGGCGGCGCCGAGCGCATCATGATCGTCACCGCCACGTCGGGCGACACCGGCAAGGCCGCACTCGCCGGTTTTGCCAACGCTCCGGGCACGGGTATTACCGTCTTTTATCCCGAAGGCAAAGTCAGCCGCGTCCAGAACCTGCAGATGTCCACGCAAGAGGGCGACAACGTCGCCGTCTGCGGCATCCGCGGCAACTTCGATGATGCCCAGAGCGCCGTCAAGCGCATCTTTGCCGATAAGGAGCTTGCCGAGCGTCTTGAGTCCGCCGGCACGGTGCTTTCAAGCGCCAACTCGATCAACGTCGGTCGCCTGGTGCCGCAGGTCGTCTACTACTTTGCCGCCTATGCGCAGCTGCTGCGCGCCGGCGCCATCGAGGCCGGCGACGCCGTGGAGTTCTGCGTACCGACCGGCAACTTTGGCGATATCCTGGCCGGTTACTATGCCAAGCGCATGGGTCTACCCGTCGCCAAGCTCATCGTCGCGAGCGACAAGAACAACGTGCTGGCTGACTTCCTGACCACCGGCGTCTACGACCGCAACCGTCCGTTCTTCACGACCATCTCGCCGTCGATGGACATCCTTATTAGCTCCAACCTGGAGCGCATGCTGTACTTCCTGTCCGATGGCGACTGCGAGCTCATTGCCGGCCTTATGGAGCAGCTGGCACAGACTGGTCGCTACGAGATTCCCGCCGACCTGCTGGCAAAGATTCAGAGTATCTTTGGCTGTGGTTGGGCCAGCGAGGACGAGGTCCGCACTGCCATCAAGAGCTGCTGGGATGCGAACGGCTACGTGATCGACCCGCACACCGCTTGCGGCTATCACGTCTTCGAAAAGGTCGCCCCCGTCGAGGGCGCCAAGGCCCGCGTGCTGCTTTCGACCGCCAGCCCCTACAAGTTCCCGCGCGCCTGCTGCGACGCCCTGGGACTCGACGTTCCCGAGGACGACTTTGAGGCCATGCGCGTGCTCGAGCAGGCCACCAATACGGTCGCCCCGGCACAGCTCGCCGAGCTCGAGTCCAAGCCCGTCCGCTTCGAAGACGTCTGCGACGTCGACGAGATGGCAAGCTACGTCGAGTCTGCAGCAAAAAAGATGGCTACCAACTAAACCCCATATAAGGCGCCGGCGAAAGCCGGCGCACCTTCTTTTTATTTAGCTTTCGGGATGATGACGAGCATGCGAGCGGGTCTGGCCGTTTAGTTCGTCGCGAGTTCCGCACGAGCCGGAAAGCACTTAATGTGCTTTCCGAGCGAGCCAGGACTGCCCGAGCAGCGAACTAAACGGTCAGACCCGCCCAGGAGGACCCACATGATCAAAATCACCGTCCCAGCAACCAGCGCCAACCTAGGCATCGGCTACGACACCCTCGGCATGGCCGTCAGCCTCTACTCGCACTTCACCTTCGAGCGCGCTGACAAGCTCACCATCACCGGATGCCCCGAGGAGTTCCAAAACGAGAACAACCTGGTCTACGTCAGCTTTGTCGATGCACTGGCCGCATGGGGCGAGCCGGCTTTTCCCGTTGCCATCGACATTCAGACTGACGTTCCCGTCGCCCGCGGCCTAGGCTCCAGCTCCACCTGCGTCGTCGCCGGCATTATGGCCGCCGCCGCACTGACAGGCCACACCGTCGACCGCGCCGAGCTTGTTCGCATTGCCACCGAAGTCGAGGGCCATCCCGATAACGTCGCCCCCGCCATCCTGGGCGGCGCCGTCTGCTCCTTTACGCCGACCGATTCGCTCCCCCAGTGCCTGCGCTACGAGGTGAGCGATCGCCTGCGTTTTATTACCGTGATTCCGCCCTACGAGGTACACACGAGCGAGGCGCGCAAGGTCGTGCCGCAGGAGATTCCGCTCTCCACCGCCGTGTGGCAGATGGGCCGCATCGCCGGTATGACGCGCGGCTTGGAGACTGGTGACCTCGACCTGATTGCCGCCGCCAATGACGACCGCATCCAGGAACCCTATCGTCGCCGTCTGATTCCCGACTACAACGCCGTGCGCGACACCTGCCTTAACGGCGGCGCCAAGACCATCTGGATCAGCGGTTCGGGCTCGACCCTTATGGCGGTGACCGACGACACCATCGTGGCAAAATTCCTGCAGGTCAAGCTGCGCGAACAGTTCCCCAAGTGCGACACGCATATCCTCACGTGCGACACGGAAGGCGCTCAAATCGAGTACCTGTAGACATCCTCCTCATATACCTGTCCGGGACGGTCGGGATGTTCCCTCAAAATCGTCCTCGCGCATGAAGGCCCCTTGTCCTGCTCCTACGGAGCGACGGACAAGGGGCCTTCGCGCTGCGGAATGATTTTGAGGGAACATCCCGACCGTCCCTGCGCCTACCTTGCTGAGGATGTCTACAGGGACCCACGCTTTGAAGGGGCGCCAGGCTGATAGTTGATTTTTATTGGCAGGGGCTCTTGCTGGTAAGGGGCACTTACTAGAGGCAAGCCTCGGCAATGCGGCGCTTGAGTTCATCGATGCCGGTGCCGGTCTGGGAGCTCGTGATGATTACATTCTCGGCCGGGACGTTGAGCTGCTTTTTGATAGCGGCCGCCTGGCGGGCCTGTTGGGTACGGCTGAGTTTGTCGGCCTTGGTGAGGCAGACGATAAAGTTGAACTCGTTGCCCTGTAGGTAGTCGATCATGTCGTGGTCGAGCTTGCTGGGGTCGTGACGAATGTCCACCAGCGACACAACCAGGTTAAAGCTGCGCTCGGAGTCGAAGAAGTCGCCGATCAGCTCGGCCCAGCGGTCGCGCTCGGCCTTGGAGCGACGCGCGAAACCGTAGCCCGGCAGGTCCACAAAGTGCACGTCGTCGGCCTCGAAGAAATTGATGTTGCTCGTCTTGCCCGGCGTGCTCGAAACCTTGACCAGGTTCTTGCGGCCAAAGAGTTTGTTCATGATAGACGACTTGCCCACATTTGAGCGGCCAACGAAGCTCACCTCGGGACAGGTGGACTCGGGGATCTGCGAAACCTTGCCGTAGCTGGCGACGAACTTGGCAAGCTGGTAGTTAATTGAATCGGCCATGGACACTCCTTGGTCGTAGGTTCTTACAAAACGGGCGTGCTATTGCGCGGCAGCGATACGACGAACGATGTCAAGCGTGATGCCGCTCGCGGTGCGAGCGTACTCGTCCAGATCGAACTCGCGCTCGCAAAACGCGTCATATGCCTCGTCACAATTATCGCTGATAGCGCGCAGCACCAGGCAATCGACACCATTCTTGGCCGCGATGTGCGCAATTGCCGCGCCCTCCATCTCGACGCAATCGGCATGCGTGGCCTCAATCGCAGCGTTACGCATGGCGTCACCCGTAACAAAGCGGTCACCCGTGGCGATAGTGCCACACAGGAACTGCTTGGGGTCCTTCTCCGCAGAATTCTCATCCGCCGAGGTATCCACAAATCCATGCTCGGCAAGCACGGCGGCGGCAACATCAACCAACGCCGGCGTCGAGACAAACTCCTCGAGCCCCGGCGCGGACTCGGCGATGAGTGCCGTATCGGTATCCAGATAGCGCAGGCACTTGCCTATAACCACGTCGTTAATATGGAGTTTAGGGTTTAGGCCGCCCGCAATACCCGAGAACACAACGGCCTGCGGGGCGTATTTGCTGATGAGATGCTGCGTTGCCGCCGCGGCGTTTACGGTTCCCATGCCAGCGGTCGTAGCAACAACGGACAAACCGTCGAGCTCGCCGCTGACAACGGTCAAGCCCGCCTCTTGTACCACACGAGCGCCGTTCAGTTCTTCTTTAATCTGCGCAACCTCTTTTTCGAGTGCACCGATGATTGCGATGGTAGGCATACCATCCCCCAAACCCGTGAAAACTGCTATCCACGGTATGGTACCAGCATTTTGGCTCAACCGCGCAATACGAAGCCGCTAGACCACCGCAGCGCGGGTATCGTAGAGGAGCAAAATGACTTGCTAGCCGATGGCGTTTTTTAGCTCCGCGCGGCGCTTTTTCATGCCCGTCATGACAGCGTTGCGCAGCTCGGGCATGCGCGCGGTATCCATCTGGGGCACGCCCTCGAGCTTATAGGGAATGCCCAGTTGCTCGTACTTGACGACACCCATCGTGTGATACGGCAGCATTTCCAGGCCCACCACGTTGTGCCATGGAGCGATGAGGCGACCGAGCTTCTCGCACTCCTCCACCGTGTCGGTAATGCCCGGCACCACCACGTGGCGGATAACGACCTTAATCTTGCGACGCGCGAGCTCATCACCAAACGCCAGAATGCGTGCGGGATCGCAACCGGTCAGCTTTTTATGCTCGACTGGGTCGGCATGCTTAATATCGAGCAGTACCATGTCGGTCTCGTTGAGCACGGCATCGAACTTCTCGGGGTGGTTGGGGTCAAATGCATAGCCACAGCTATCTAGGCAGGTATGTACACGGCCATCGGGGTTGTTGTGCATTGCACGGAACAGGTCGGCCAAAAACTCGGGCTGCAGGAGCGGCTCGCCGCCCGAAACGGTAATGCCGCCGCTGCGGTAAAACTCATGGTTACTCTGGAACTCATCCATCAGGTGTTCGACGGTCACCATGGTGCCGCCGTTGACCGACCAGGTATCGGGATTGTGGCAATACGCACAGCGCATGGGACAGCCCTGAACAAACACCACAAAGCGGATGCCGGGTCCGTCGACCGTTCCCATCGTCTCGATCGAATGCACGCGGCCAAGGGCAAACGCAGAGTCCTCGGGACGAGCGTCCACACCCTCAAGCGTCATTTCTGCCATTCGCGCTACCTTGCCTCTCCTTGGATGCAACCAATTAAAATGCCAGAGTCATTCTAGCCCATGCGTTTGCGTTTAAACGTCTCGGACTAGAACGGCACGTTTTAATCTATCCCCCATCACCATGGCTGGGGGCTACGTCGAGATGTCAGGCTGAAGAACGCTCGCCTGCGGCCTTTACGCCTTAAGCGTGAGCACCGCACCGAAGGCGGTCGGGCCGCAATGGCTCGAGATGACGCCGCCGACCTGAGTCCAGGTAACGTCCTTAAAGCCCAGATCATGCGCATAGACCTCCATGTCATCGCGCAGCTCCTGGGAAAGGCCCACCGAATACGCCAAGCCAATGTGCGAGTAGTCAATCTCGCCCTTCGCAACCATGTGGTCAATAAAGGCGCGGGCGCACTTGAGCATAGAGCCGCGGAACTTCTTGGTCGCCACGAACTTGCCGCCCGTCACCTCAATGCAGGGCTTAATCTTGAGCAGATGGGCGCCAAGGAATGCCACGTTGGACAGACGACCGCCTGCCTTAAGGAAGGCTAGGTCGGTAGGAACAAAGCCCAGCAGCACACGGTCCATGACGGAGTTCGTGAAGGCGAAGATCTCGTCGACGGTGGCATCGGGGTGAGCCTCGATGTATTTGGCAGTCTCGACGACAACGAGCGACTGGCCCACCGAGACAAAGCGCGTGTCCATGGAGTAGACGTAGTCGCGCCCCTTGGCGGCGATCTTCGATGATTGATGCGAGCAGGTCGTGGCCTCGGAGTACGCAAGATGCAGAATGGTCGCATCGGGCTGCTCGGCATGGATACGGTCGTACACGTGAGCAAAATCCGCAGGCGCGCAGCCGCTGGTCTTGGGCATTACGCCAAACTCGTTGCAGCGCGAGTAAATCTCGAGCGGATCGATCGAACCATCCTCAACGGTCTCGTCAGCAATCGTAACATGCATGGGCACACGCACGATGCCATAGCGTTCGCAGAGCTCCGGCGTCACATCCGACCCAGACTCAACCACGATTACGTACTTGCCCATTCTTATCACGACCCATCTCGACATTGGCTTTTCAATACATGGCACGCGCCGCCGCACTGTTGTACAACAGTGTCCAAGCACCAAAGAGACGCCGCCCCTTGCACACAACAAAGGACAGCGTCTCCTTGGAAAACTCCGTGCTTATCTAGGATTCCATACGGTTTATTAAGGAGGGTTACTTATTCCGCAAACGGTCGCTATATGCGGTAAGCGGTAGTTGGCCGCGACAACTGCGACACATTCCGTCCAGCAAATCCAATCGTGCTCCACGCACGGTTAATGCACGAGGCGGTAGAAATTCATCGATGCCGCACCCTCGGCGTGCAGCCCCATCGCCGGAACCGCCGGCGAATAGGTACGGCTCGTAAGTGCCGCCTCGCCGCCATTTGCAAAAATCTCGACCATCGTAGTGTCCGAAAGCACGCGCAGGTCGCGAAGCTCGCTGAGCTCGATCGACCTCTGGTCGCGCCCATAGCCTTCGTCACCCATGTCGAGGGTAAGCATCCCGTCTGCATAGCGCACAAAGACACCCTTGCGGATTTCGAGCTCGATCACCTGGGCGCCCTCACAGGAAACCACAAGATCAAACAGGCGGCCCGGCTCCTCAACGGTTTCACCGCCTGTCGCGCAAACGCAGTCGCCGCGCATCCTCTCAATCTCGTGCACCGGCTGCTGACAGAGCTTACCATCGCGCATGCTCAGCTCTCGCGGCACCGTCAACGCGCACTGCCACCCGCGTGCCACCGTCGGGCTTTCTGCCGTCGCATCGGGACAACCCGACCATCCGATCATCAAACGTCGACCCGCAGCATCCTCAAAGGACTGCGGTGCGTAGAAATCAAAGCCGGCATCGACCATCGGGGGCATGCCCTGCCCGGCGATCTTAAAACTCGGCGCCTCCCAATCGGCCTCGATGGGAAACCACACGCACTGGTGCGGATTGCGGTAACACCAACCATCGGCGGGCACGCCCTGCGGACAGCAGACGAGAATAAGCTCGCCATCAAGCTCAAATAGATCAGGGCACTCCCACATAAAACCAAACTTCTCGCCCAGCTCAATGCGCGTCGCATAGCTCCAGTCCTCTAGATCGTGCGAGGCATAGACAAGCACGCAGCCACGATTGTCTTTCGTACGAGCGCCGAGAACCATGTAGTAGATACCGTCGTGTTCAAGGATTTTGGGGTCGCGCACGTGCGTACCGATATCGTCGGGGTAATCGACCGGCCCAACAGCTATGCGCTTCTCGCCCAATTCGTCGGGATTCTCGGCAACCATATGAATTTGGTTTTGCTCACGGCCCGTCAACACGTAGTCGTAATCATCGCGGTCAAAATGCTTGACGTTGCCGGTATAGAAGTAGTGAATCTTGCCGTCGTGTACAAAGGCAGAGCCAGAATACGCTCCACTCGCATCCAAATCGGAATCGGGGAACAGCACAGGGCCGCGATTCTCGTACGTCACAAAATCCTTTGTCGTCAGATGATTCCAAAGCACTGGACCGCCATGCGCAGCATCGAATGGATCGTATTGGTGATAGATGTGATACGTATCACCGATCTGCACCAAACCGTTGGGGTCGTTGAGCCAGCCAAGCTCAGGCTCCACATGGAACAGGAGCCTATCGGGGTCGGACGCGATGCGACCCGCCGTCTCATCCTGTCCGGCACGCCACTGCTCATAGTCCGCGCGTGTCACCTTATTTTTTTGATTAAACATCGCCGTTGACTTTCTCGTCTATGGGGAAGGACGCTCGACTCACACGAGTCGAACGCCCTTCCTCAAATGGACTTATCCTCAGATTACGCCGAACGGCTCAACTAGAAGCTAACGTCGAAGCCAGCGCCAGCGCCCTCTTCATCGGTGGTCGGCACGCCCTTTGCCTTGTTGTAGGCAAAAATCAAGACGATCGGCACGATAAAGGCGATGAGATTGCCGGCCACATACCACACGAGCGTCTCGGGCGTAACGATGAGCAGGCCAAGCACACCGGTCAGACCCTGACCGATAGCGCGCACCTCAAAGAGCTTCACGAAGGCACCGCCGCAGCCTGCACCGATGCAAGCGCAGACGAACGGGATGATCGAGTAGCGCATGTTTGCAGCAAAGATTGCGGGCTCGGAGATACCGACCAGCGTCGGGATAAAGGACGACATACAGATGTTGCGCTCTTTGGAATGCTTCTTGTGAATGAGATACATGCCGATGGCGCCGCCGCCCTGGGCGATGATGGAAACCGACCAGATGGCCTGGATGTAGTTGAAGCCGGTCGTGGCAACGAGGTTGGCCTCAATACCCTGGATGAACTGATGTGTACCGGTAACGACGAGCGGCTGCAGGAACGCGGCGAAGACAAAGGCGCCAAAGACGCCCATCCTGTTGTACAGGACATCGATTACGCCAGCGAGGACGTCGCCGATCAGGTTGCCGAGCGGGCCGAACACGGTGAACAGGGCGACGTTAGCTAGAATCAGGGTAACGGTCGGGACAAAGACGAACGAAACGACCTCGGGGATGTACTTCTGGGCAATCTTTTCGACCTTGGCCATAAACCAGGCAGTCAGGATTGCAGGGAACACGCCGCCCTGGAAAGCAACCATGGGAATGGAGAGCGGACCAAAGTTCCAGTACTCAGCACCCGTCGGGTCCATAACGAACGTGTTGCGGTTCATAAGGCTCGGGTGAACCATGACGATACCGACGAGGATGCCCAGAATCGGGTTACCGCCAAAACGCTTCACCGCGCTGTACATAACCAGGACAGGCAGGTAGTCAAACGTGGTGGCGATAATGGCAAAGAAGCTTGCGAGGTTCTTGAGGAACTCGCTGTGATCGGCGAGGCTGCCCTCCATGCCAAAGAGGCCGTTGGCAACGATCAGCGACTTAAGGCCGATGATGATAGCAGCGCCGACGAAAGCGGGAATGATGGGGATAAAGATGTCCGAGAATACCTTGAGGACCGAGAAGAACTTGCCCTTCTTGTCCGCCTCGGCGCCCTTGACCTCGGAAGCGCTGATCTCCTTAACGCCCGTCAGAGCCATAAACTCATCGTAAACCTTGTTGACGGTACCGGTACCGAAGATGATCATGAGCTGGCCGCTGTTGTACAGCACGCCCTTGACGCCATCGATGTTCTCGAGCTCGGCCTTGTTGTACTTGCTCGTATCCTTGAGCACCAGACGCAGACGCGTAACGCAATGCGTGGCGCCCTCGATGTTCTCCAGACCGCCGACGTTATCGACGACTTGCTGAGACACTACTTTGTAGTCCATGTTCCTCTCCATTCCTTTACGAAATCATAAGACGTTTTGATGCCATTACAGAGACGCGATCGTTGCATTTGCGCACTTAAGCGTACCGTCGGTGACCGTCAGCGCCACACCCTGGCCCTGCTTATTGCAGAATCGAGCGTTAAGCGCAACATCATCGACAAAGATGGTCGCGATATCGTCGTCAACGACCAGGCGCACATGATGAGTGCCCTCGCCCTTAAAGAACAACGGACGCTCGAGGCCCATGTTGTTGACCTGGAACCACGGATACTGGGGGGCCGCCGTAAACTCGAGCTTGCCCTCACGCAGGTTGGCGCGGAACTCATAGGCAAGACCGGACTCGGCGTCCTCGGCAAGCTTCACCGAGAAGCCGGCAGCGTCACCGGCGAGCTCGATGTCGGCATCGAGCATATAGGTGGAACCGGCATCCGCGGCGAGCACCTGCTCGACCTTGCCCGACTCGCAGGAAAGCTCAAAGGCCTCGACTGCCTTAGCCTCGCCAAAGGCGCCAAGCATGCTGTCAGGGAGCTTGGTGCCGAGCGTTCCGTCGGCACGCTGAACGATCTCGAGAGGCATAAAGGTGCCACCCCACAGGTAAGAGCTGGGATCGCCACCCTCGTCACGCGTAGGAACCCAACCAAAGAGAACGCGGCGCTCGCCATCAAATGCGGTACGTGCGGCATAGTACGCGCGGCCATCGAAGGAATCGTCCGCAGGAGTGATCCAGGGACCGTTGATAGAGCGAGACATGCGGTAACGGGTCTTGTTGCCATCACTGTACTCAGAGAACACCAGATACCACCAGTCGCCCATCTTAAAGAGATCAGGCATCTCGAACATGGTGTACAGGCCCGGATTCCACCAGTCGCCCTGGAACTCCCAGGTATCCAGGTCCTTGGAGGTGAACTTGACCAGACGACCGGTCATCAGACGCTTGTCCTCGCCCACACGCGTGCCGAGGATGAGCATGTACTCTTCGTTCTCCTCATCCCAAAGCACAAAGGGATCGCGCCAGTTGCGGTCATCGTAACCCTCCTGGGGCGGAAGCAGCGTCTCGGCGATGTTCTTCTCCCACTTGACGGCGTCGTCACTCGTTGCGTGAAGAAGAACCTGCTTCATCAAGCGTGCCTTGACCTTATCGCGATTGCAACCAGTGTAGAGCGCATGGTACTTGTCGCCCACCTTAAACACCGTGCCGGCATAAACATACTGGTCGACTTCCTCGTCGCCGCCACGCTCAAGGCTCTCGCCAAAGTCTTTGTAATTGACGAAGTCCTTGGTTGTCGCGAGTGCCCAGCCAAACGGCTCTCCGAAAGGTCCGGGGTTTCGCGTGTCACGCTGATGATAGAGATAGAACGTGCCGTCCTCGCCGTACGGCATGATGTCGCCTACCCAAATTCCCTCAGGCTGGTAATACACCTTGTGCATCCGAGACTTCCTTTCTCACGAGATACTAACTCGGTACAACTGCAAGATATGTCAATCGTTTTCATATGTCAAACGTTTTCACACCAATACGTCTTTTCGCAGTTCCAGTCGTCGGCAAACGGTTGACATATGCCGGCGAACGGTCATCAGAGGTGTTTGAGGAATTCTTTTGGCACGGGATGAACTACGCGGTTTTACCCTCAATGAGTTCAACGGGGAGCTTGATATTCGATTCGGGCTTTTCGCCGTTAATAAGAGCAATGATGGATTGCGCCGCGAGCTCTCCGATGCGATCGATATCTTGGCGTACGGTTGTTAAGTCAGGCATAAACGTCATAGTGCGGCGGGCACCATCCGCGCCCACGACCTTAATATCGCCCGGAGCGCTCAAGCCGCGCTGCTTCATCACGTTAAGACAGATAGCCGCCATCGTGTCGTCTCCCGCAAAGATGCCGTCAATATCGGGGTTCTCATCGAGGATCTTCGCAACGACCGCGCTCTTTTCGTCGTCGGGCTTAACGAACTCGACCTCACGGACAAGCGCGGGCAAACCGGCCTGCTCAACAACATCGAGGTAGGCATCGGTACGCTTATTGGCAGGCATGCGCATGCGGCTATTGCTGCGCAGGCACAGGATGCGTGAACATCCGTCATCGATCAGGCGACGCGTGGCAAGTTCGCCGATGCTATAGCTGTCGCTCGCAATCTGAACAGAGGCTTCGCCAAGGTCGCAGTCGATACCAACCAGACTCAAGCCCATCTCGGCATACGCCTCGGCACCGATATTAAGCGAGTTGACGATGACGCCATCAACCATATTGCGTCGAAGCATGTCGATATAAGAGCGCTCAAGCTCGGGTCGATTGGCGCTATTGCACAGCAGCATCTTAAAACCGTTTTCGGCCAGGGTATGCTCAATGACTTGAACCACTTGGGCATGAAACGGACTGCTGACATAGGGGACGATCATACCGATAAGATTCAGGCGACCGTTGAGCATGGCACGGGCGATATCGTTGGGCGTATAGTTGATGCGCTTCATCGCGGCATGGACCTTATCGCGGGTCTCTTGGCTAATATAGCCGCGATTATTAAGCACGCGAGATACCGTAGTAGGCGAAACCCCCGCCACCGCTGCAACTTCCTTGATGCCAGGCTTAGCCGTATCCTTAGAACGAGCACTCTCGCGAGCCATAGCACCCTCCCCCATCAACATGTCATACGTTTACATACGAACAAAGCATACCCCAACAACAGCGGGAAGACGGTAACAGCACAAGTAGGTAAACGACTCATCCAAATAATTAGGAGAGTTCCGCCTAAAGGGTGACTACACAGGACCCCAGCCGGGGCTGTTTGGGCTACCTCCCAAAACATTCCGCAGGACGGAGGAAGCCCCGCCGCGCGTAGCGCGCAGCGGGGCTTCCGACATGTCCGAGGACGTTTTGGGAGGTAGCCCAAACAGCCCCGGCGATCCTGCGGGAGTTGAGTCCCTTTAGAACTTGTCGTGGAAGGTACGCGCAATGACCTCGTCCTGCTGCTCCTTGGTGAGCGTGTGGAAGTTCACGGCATAGCCGGAAACGCGGATGGTCAGCTGCGGGTACTTCTCGGGGTGAGCCTGAGCGTCGAGCAGCGTCTCACGGTTGAAGACGTTGATGTTCAGGTGGTGGCCACCCTTCTCGGCGTAAGCGTCGAGCATGTGGACCAGGTTATCGGCCTGGGTCTCGGAAACTTCAGAAACCTTCATAATGTGTCTCCTTCGATTAATAGGCGCCGGCCGAAACCGGCGCACTAATCAGTAATCGTTATTGTTAGTATAGCACTAACAATAGTTACTCGCCCAGCTGATCAAGGTCGATATCGCCAAAGAACACCTGGTCCTCCTTGCCGAGCGCACTCGGGATGATGGAGAAGGTGTTGGAGATGCCGTCCTGGGCATCGCGGAACGGGAGCTTGGAAACCGAAGACAGCGAAGCGATGGCGCCGTGGCTATCGCGCTTGTGCATGGGGTTAGCACCCGGGGCGAACGGCTGGCCAGCCTTGCGGCCGTCGGGCGTGGAGCCGGTCTTCTTACCGTACACGACGTTGGAGGTAATGGTCAGAACCGAGGTCGTGGGCACGGAGTTGCGATAGGTGTCGTTCATGCGGATGTACTCCATGAACTGGTGCACAACGTCGTGAGCGATCTGGTCGACGCGGTCGTCATCGTTACCGTACTTGGGGAACTCGCCCTCGGTCTCGAAGTCGACGATGATGCCGTTCTCGTCACGGACGGGGTGGACCTTGGCGTACTTGATGGCGGACAGGGAGTCAGCCACGACGGAAAGGCCAGCGATGCCCGTAGCGAACCAGCGGTGCACGTGCTTGTCGTGCAGAGCCATCTGGATACGCTCGTAGCAATACTTGTCGTGCATGTAGTGAATGATGTTCAGCGAGTTGACGTACACGCCAGCGAGCCACTTCATCATGTCGTTGTACTTGGCCACAACGTCGTCGTAATCGAGCGTATCGCCCTCGACGGCGCGATACTTGGGGCCGACCTGCTTCTTGGAGACCTCGTCAACACCGCCGTTGAGTGCGTACAGCAGGCACTTGGCCAGGTTGGCGCGGGCGCCGAAGAACTGCATCTCCTTGCCGATGCGCATGGAGGACACGCAGCAGGCGATGCCGTAGTCGTCGCCGTGGTAAACGCGCATGAGGTCGTCGTTCTCGTACTGGATCGAGGAGCTGGCGACAGAAGTCTTGGCGCAGAACTTCTTGAAGTTCTCGGGCAGACGGGTCGACCACAGAACGGTCATGTTGGGCTCGGGGCTGGTACCCATGTTCTCGAGCGTGTGCAGATAGCGGTAGCTCATCTTGGTAACGAGCGTACGGCCGTCAACACCCATGCCGCCGATGGACTCGGTGACCCACTGCGGATCGCCGGTGAACAGGGCCTGGTACTCGGGGGTACGGGCAAACTTGACCATGCGGAGCTTCATGATGAAGTGATCCACGAACTCCTGGATCTGCTCCTCGGTGAAGGTACCGTTGGCAAGGTCGCGCTCAGCATAGATGTCGATGAACGTAGAGGTACGGCCGATGGACATAGCGGCGCCGTTCTGCTCCTTGACGGCAGCAAGGTAGGCGAAGTACATCCACTGGATGGCCTCCTGCGTGTTGGTAGCAGGGTTGGAAATATCGAAACCATAGGTCTCGGCCATCATCTTGAGCTCGCCGAGGGCGCGGATCTGCTCCTGCAGCTCCTCACGATCGCGGATGTTGTCGGCGGTCATGACCGTCGGGGTGGAAGCCTTCTGGGCCTCCTTGTCCTTGATCAGGTAGTCGACACCGTACAGGGCGACACGACGGTAGTCGCCGATGATGCGGCCGCGGCCATAGCCATCGGGCAGACCGGTGATGATGTGAGCCGAGCGGCAAGCACGCATCTCGGGGGTGTAGACATCGAAGACGCCAGCGTTGTGGGTCTTGCGCTCGAAGGTGTAGCGCTCAACAACGTTCTCGTCGACCTTGTAGCCGTGCTGGCTGGCAGCCTGGCAAGCGATGCGGATACCACCGTTGACGTGCAGAGCGCGCTTGAGCGGCTTGTCGGTCTGGAGGCCAACAATGGTCTCCTTGTCGCGATGGGCATTATCGATGTAGCCAGCGGGGTGGCTCACGATACCCGTGACGGTCTTGGTGTCCATATCGAGGACACCACCCTGCTCGCGCTCCTTAAGCAGCAGGTCGAGAACCTCGCCCCACAGCTCCTTGGTACGCTCGGTCGGACCTACGAGGAACGACTCGTCGCCCTCGTAGGGGGTGTAGTTCTTCTGGATGAAGTCTCGGACGTCAACCTCTCCCGTCCAAATGCCTTCCTTGAAGCCTTCCCATGCCTCCTGCATTGTGTAACCACGCTCCTAGTTACGTGTAATGCGGCGCTCTCTCACACCGCTGCTTATTGAATTCTTGAATGTTCGGCTTGCACTACCGGCTTCTTCCGTTCTTCACCACACGTTGGTGCAGGGAAAACGTTTGTCCACCTTGGAACTACAACCCAAAACCCAAGATTTCACCCGTTTGAGAAGGATAACATAGCGACCCTCTCCATCCGGGCTGTTATATGTTTCTTTTTTTATATCATAAAGGCGTTTTTTACAAACCCGCAGGAAATGCGAGCGCGAACAACTACCGTTCACCGATTTGTATGTTATTTTTCCTTGCCTTTGTACGACGTTCGCTCTAGCTGTTATGCCAGCTTTAGCAGGGTAAAGTGTCCCAGAGACCCTACAGAAACTGCAGGGCGGCCACGGGATCCCCCGTGGCCGCCCTGTGGCGTATCTAGTTTTTAGCTTTGATTGCCGCCTGGCATTAGGCGGCTGCGGCGGCCTTGTCGGTCGTTGCCTTGCTATCGCCGTTGCCCTGGCCCTCAAAATGCTTGTAGCACCAGCTGGTGACCAGCGGGGTCAAAATAGCCGTCACGATTGCGCAGGCAGCAACCTGTGCCGTAGCCGTCGCGAGCACGGCGCCACCGTACATGGCCTCGTTGACGCTTGCCATGGCGGCAGGCGTGGCCACATTGGCTCCGGCGCAGCTCGAAATGGCCGCACCTGCGACACCCGTACCGCCCGTGAGCTTATCGACCGCGATAACGGGAATTGCAAAGACCACCGAGCAGATCACGCCGAGCACGATGCCGGGAAGACCGCCATTGATAAGCTGGCCGAAGGTCATGGTCGAGCCCATGGCAAAGAAGACGAGCACGATGATGGCGGAAAGTGCCGGTGCCATCATCTTCTTAAAGCTCGGGAAGAGGTTGCCCAGAATAATGCCGACGACGATCGGCAGGATGGCACCCACGAGCGACCAGCCGATCGGAGCCTGACCGGCAGCGCCGAGCACGATCATCGTGACCGGAGGGCCGACAACCAGCGTGGTGATGGCGACGGCGCCACGCTCGGCCTCATTGCCCATGGTGCCCATCAGACCAGCGTACATAGCGTTGTTGGCGCCGGTGCAAGCCGCCAGCATCACCATGGCAGAGATGCCAAACAGGTTGTCGTTGAACACATAAAGGATGAGCAACGACACGGCAACGACCACGATTTGCTTGACGGCGATGATGATGGCACCGCGGGCAGCGGCGGCAGGAGCACTCTTAAACGAAATCGTCGTACCGACGATGAGCAAAAAAGCGCCCACGAGCGGACCTGCACCCTGCTGGGTCATGCCAAGCGTAAAGCTGCCGAGCGTTTTGAACAGGTCAGGGAACAGCGTGTTGAGCAGGCAGCCCAACAAAAGCGGCACCAAAATATTGGCACCCGGGATGGAGGACATCTTAAAGAACGGCTCCTTTGCCGCCGGCGCCTCCACCGCAGTCGATTCACTCATATATATCTCCTTTGGATGCATGCGAATCGTAGCCGCACGCGCCTATGTCAGAAAGAAGGCGACGGTCCCGAGTCGCAGGGGCCGTCGCCGAATAATCGTCGTGGGGTATTACCCGTCCAGGACGATGCCGCCGTCGCAGTCACCAATCTCGCCGTTCACGAAGCTGGCGAGGTCGGAAGCGAAGAACAGCACCATCTGCGCAGGCTCGCTGGCCTGGGCGGCGCGGCCCAGAGGGATACCGTTGATGATGCGCTGAGAGTTCTCGTCAGAGAGAATCGAGGTCATATCGGTCAACGTGAGCGACGGGCACACGGCGTTGCAGCGGACGCCGAACTTGCCGCCTTCCTTGGCGACTGCCTTGGTCAGACCGTTAACACCGGCCTTGGAGCTGGCGTAGGCGGCTGTGCCAAGCAGGCCGCCGCCGATCTTGCCAGCAACGGAGCTCACGTTGACGATAGTGCCGGCATGCGCCGCCTTAAAGTGCGGGTACACGGCGTTCATCATAGTGAAGGTACCGTTGAGGTTGATATCGATAGTGCGGCGCCACTCGGTGTCATCGATCTCGTCGAACTTCTTGGTGCTGATGACGCCAGCGCAGTTAATCAAGATGTTGGTTTGCGGCAGGTCCGTAAAAATCTGCTCGACGGTCTCGCGCGCCTTGGGCGCATCGGCGACATCGAGCTGATAGAACTTGTTGCCCTCGCCAAGCTCGGCCACTGCGGCCTCGCCCTTAGCAGCGTTCCTTGCGATGAGCGCGACATGTCCGCCGCCCGCGACGATGCCCTTGGCGATCTCGAGGCCAATGCCCTGAGTGCCGCCCGTGACAATCGCGGTCTTGCCCGTGAAGTCAAATGCCATGACTCCATCCCCCTTTATGTAAGGTGTCTCCTTGCGGGAAGTTGGAGCATCGCACGTGGCGATTATATGAGTCCCAGTCGTCATGGTGGTGACAACCCCTCGCCTAACCGCGTGCATACTAGTTCTTTGAAACGCTTTAGCAATTGAATGATTTTAAGTCTTAATGAGCTCTTAATATTGCCCATTGTATGAGGCCCGCGTATGGGGGTATCATCTTCCACCGAAAATAGTTTCTAGTGTTAGGGGTTTTCGGTGGAAGATACCGATTTCCATGAGCTTGGGCGTCAGCTCTTTACCGAGTTTGGCAGCATGCACCAGCGCGTTTCGCGCTTTGCCGACCAGGCTCTGGGTGGCGAGATGGCCGTCATGCGCGCCCTCATGCGCGCCGGCGGCTCGCTCACGCCGAGCGAACTCGCCGATCGCGCCTGGGTCTCGAGCGCCCGCATCGCCAATATCCTGCGCGCCCTCGAGGCCAAGGGCTGGGTCGAGCGCGAGCACTCAAAGACCGACCGTCGTCGCGTACACGTCACGGTGACCGACAAAGGATTCCAGGTTATCGAAATCAAACGTCGGGAATTCGAGGACCGCACCGCGGCCTTCCTCGAGCAGCTTGGCGAAACAGATACCCAAGAGATGGTGCGCCTTCTTAGACGTGCCAACGAAATTATCGACCGCAATCAAGAAAGGAGAGATGCCGAGTGAGGATTCTCAAGCTCTTTAAAAAACATATCCTGGCACTGTTCGCAGCTATCGTACTTATCGTAATCAGCTGCAACGCCGATCTGGCACTGCCTACCTATATGAGCGACATCGTCGACGTGGGTGTGCAGCAAGGCGGCATCGCGTCGCCCGTACCCGACACCATCCGCGCCGAATCGCTCGACGACCTCGAACTCTTTATGAGCGCCAAGGACGCCAAGGCTGTGGAGGCCGTGTTTAGCAAGGCTGACAAAAACGACATTCGAACGTACGAGGGCACCGAGGAAGAGCGTGCCGATGGAGGCAAGATTGCCGACATTATGAGCCTGCCCGAGACTGTTGTCCTTTCGCTCAACCAGGGCATCGACGCCAACTCCATGGGCGACATGATGGGCTCGTCCAGCGAGAAAGACGACAACGCTGCCCAGGCCATGCCCACCCCCGAGCAAATGGCAGCGATGACGCCCGAGCAGCTCGCCGAGATGCAGCAGAAGGCCGCGGCGGCGCAGAACATGCAAAAGCAGATTGATGCCGACGGCGGTAAGATCACTATGAAGAGCCTGCGCCTGGGTGTCGAGGGCGGTCTGGTAGACCAAAGCAAGCTCGTCGAGGGCGCCAACCAAATGGCGGACAAAATGGGCTCCATGTCGGGCTCCATCGTCACCCAGCGCGCCGTGAGCTATGTACAGGACGAGTACAAGGCGCAGGGCATCGACCCCGCCGACGTGCAGAACGCGTACCTGAGCCGCATGGCGACCACGATGTTTGGGCTGTGCCTGGTGTCGCTCGTCGCCACCATCCTGACCGGTGCCGTGGCTTCGCGCACCGCCTGCTCCATCGCCCGCGACCTGCGCCGCGAGACCTTCAACAAGGTTATGCACTTCTCGCCGGCCGAGGTGGGCAAGTTTAGCCAGGCCTCGCTCATCACTCGTTGCACCAACGACATTCAGCAGATCCAGATGGCCGCAACCCTGTTTATCCGCATGTGCCTGATGGCCCCCGTCATGGGCATCGTCGCCGTCATGCGCGTCCTGGCCAACCATACCGGCCTGGAGTGGACCATCGCCGTTGCCATCATCGCGGTCTCGGCCGTCGTCGGCGTGCTTATGGGCCTCACCATGCCCAAGTTCAAAAAGATGCAAAGCTTTGTTGACCGCGTGAACCTTACCGCCCGCGAGCTGCTCGACGGCCTTATGCCCATCCGCTCGTTCAACCGCGAGGAACATGAACTCGAGCGTTTTGACAAGGCATCGCTCGACCTGATGACCACGCAGCTCTACACCAACCGCGCCATGAGCTTTATGATGCCGCTCATGATGCTCGTCATGAACTGCATCACCGTGCTCATCGTCTGGTTTGGTGCGCAGGGCGTGTCCGACGGCGTGATGCAGGTCGGCAACATGATGGCGTTTATCTCCTACACCATGCAGATCGTCATGGCGTTTATGATCCTCACCATGGTTTCGGTCATCCTGCCCCGTGCCGAGGTCGCAGCCGAGCGCGTAGATGAGGTCATCACCTGCCCCACGAGCATCAACGACCCTGCCTCGCCCAAACTGCCCGCGGCCAGCTCGCCGCGCGGTGAGCTCACCTTCCGCGACGTGAGCTTCCAGTACCCCGATGCCCGCGCCGACGTCATTAGCGGTGTGAACTTCACCACGCATGCCGGTCAGATGCTCGGCATCATTGGCTCCACGGGCTCGGGCAAGTCCACGCTCGTACAGCTGATTCCGCGCCTGTACGACGTCACGGGCGGCAGCATTTCGCTCGACGGCATCGACGTGCGCGACATGACCCTTTCCGAGCTGCGCCGCCGCATTGGTTACATCCCGCAGCAGGGGCGTCTGTTCTCGGGCACCGTCGAGAGCAACCTCAAGTTTGCTGGCAACATGGTGAGCGATGATGACATGCGCCAGGCCGCGCGCATCGCACAGGCCGAGGACTTTATCGCCGAGCGCGAGGGCGGTTACGACTCCCCCATCAGCCAGGGCGGCTCCAATGTCTCGGGCGGTCAGCGCCAGCGCCTGGCCATCGCCCGCGCCCTGGCCAAGAAGCCCGAGGTCGTGGTGTTCGATGACTCGTTTAGTGCCCTCGACTACAAGACCGACGCTCGCCTGCGCGAAGAGCTTGCCAAAAACGTTACCGACGCCGCGCTCGTGGTCGTGGCCCAGCGCATCGCGACCATCATGCACGCCGACCAGATCATCGTGCTCGACGACGGCCACGTGGTGGGCACCGGTACGCACGAGGAGCTGCTGCGCAGCTGCCCGGCGTACCTGGAGATCGCACAGTCGCAGCTTTCCGCCGAGGAGCTGGGGCTTACTCAAGAAGAAATTGCAGCCGTCACGGAAGGAGGCGAGCGCTAATGGCAGACGAGACCAAGACTCAGATTCCCAAGCCCACCCGCCAGCGTGGCCCCATGGGCCGCATGGGCGGCATGCGTCGCGGCGAAAAGGCCAAGGACTTTAAGGGCACCATGAGGCAGCTGCTCGGCTATATCGGCCAGCACAAGATTGCCGTGTTTGCCGCCGTCGCCTTTGCCGTGTGCTCGGTCATCTTTAATATTGTGGGACCCAAGGTGCTCGGTCAGGTTACGACCAAGCTGTTCGAGGGCCTGGTTGCCAAGGTCAACGGCACCGGCGATGTCGACTTTAACTGGATCGCCAAGACGCTCGGCTTTTTGCTCTGCCTGTACCTGGCGAGCTCTGCCTGCAGCCTGATCCAGGGCTGGCTCATGACCGGTGTCACGCAAAAGATCTGCTACCGCATGCGCAAGGAGATTGCCGCCAAGATTGCCGTCGTGCCGATGAGCTACTTCAACGGTCACAGCAAGGGAGACGTACTCAGCCGCATCACCAACGACGTCGATACGCTGGGTCAGTCGCTCAACCAGAGCGTGACGCAGCTCATCACGTCGGTGACGCAGATTATCGGCGTGCTCGTCATGATGCTTTCGATCAGCCTACCGCTTACCGGCGTCACCGTGCTCACGCTGCCGGCCGCCGCGATTATCTTGACCGTGATGATTCACTTCTCGCAGCCGTACTTCCGCGAGCAACAGCAGGTTCTGGGCGCCGTCAACGGCATTATCGAGGAGGACTTTGCCGGCCAGAACGTCATTCAGGTGTTCGACCGCGCCGAGGCCTCGATCGAGGAGTTCGACCGCCAAAACGACCGTCTCTTTATTAGTGGCTGGCGCTCGCAGTTCCTGTCGGGTCTGATGATGCCGCTTATGAGCTTGGTGGGCAACATGGGCTACGTGGGCGTCGTCGTGGTGGGTGCACAGCTCGCGCTGACCGGCAATGCCACGCCCGGCGACATTCAGAGCTTTATCCAGTACGTTCGCAACTTTACGCAACCCGTGCAGCAGCTGGGCAACGTGAGCAACACGATGCAGTCGATGGCCGCTGCCACCGAGCGCGTCTTTGAGTTCCTGGCCGCGCCCGAGGAGGAGCAGAAAGCCGACGCGCAGATTCCCGAAAAGCGCCCCGGGCATGTGGAGTTTGATCACGTCAAGTTTGGCTATACGCCCGACAAGACCATCATCCACGACTTTAGCTGCGAGGCGCAGCCCGGCCAGACCATCGCCATCGTCGGTCCTACCGGCGCCGGCAAGACCACGCTCATTAAGCTGCTGCAGCGCTTCTACGATGTGGACGGCGGTTCGCTGCGCGTCGAGGGTGTCGACGTGCGCGACTGGGACCGCGCGGCGCTGCGCGGCGAGTTTGCCATGGTGCTGCAGGATACCTGGCTGTTTAACGGCACCATCCGCGAGAACATCCGCTACGGACGCCCCGATGCAAGCGATGCCGAGGTCGAAGCCGCTGCACGCGCCGCACGCTGCGATCACTTTATCCATACGCTCGCCGGCGGCTACGACTTTATGATCAACGAGGAAGGCACCAACCTGTCGCAGGGCCAGCGCCAGCTCGTGACCATTGCCCGTGCCATTTTGGCCGACCGCCCGGCGCTAATTCTGGACGAGGCAACCTCCAACGTTGACACTCGTACCGAGGAGCTTATTCAGCGTGCCATGGATGCGCTGATGCAGGGCCGTACCAGCTTTGTTATCGCGCACCGCCTGTCCACGATCCGCAACGCCGACGTGATCTTGGTAATTCGCGACGGCGATATCGTCGAGAAGGGCACGCACGACGAGTTGCTCGCCCAGGGCGGCTTCTACGCCGATCTGTACAACTCGCAGTTCGACGAGGCGGCGTAACAACCGGCGGCAAACAACCGCAATGCCCAGAAAACGGGGGCGCAGGACAACCTGCGCCCCCGTTTTTGCTCTGCGACCCTCAAACCGCCTCCCCTGGGACCTGATTGACAGCCCCTTCGAGGCCCCGTGGGCAAAAAATGGCAAATATGAGTACTGTTACCCTTTTAGTAACAGCCAAAACAGCCCCAAATGCCGTTTTCACGGCTTACACGCGTCCCTAAATTGATCAAACAGCCCTATAGCGGACTTATATGTGTTTGCGTTAATGAACATATTTTGCTGTTATGTCTATTATTTTGCGAAGGCAATATGCTACTAAGCTAGCAACCGTACTCATATTTGGCATTTTTTGCCCACAGGGTGTTTCCTGGGGAACCGACAATAGCCTTAGGGTCCCGCGCGACGCCACTCCCTCCCGGTATCCGCCGACGTTCCCCCATATAAAACCTGCCAAAATAAACCTGTCCCTTTTGGCAGGTTTCGGGGTGGCAAGGGCTTGCACTTTAGCGTGCGACAGCGGATAATGCCGAGCATTCGAGAATACGCTTATTGCTCTTTCTATAGATTGAGGAGGCCCCTATGGCCATGGAATTCAAACGCAGGCTGCCGATCCCCATGGAGATCCGCGAGGAAATGCCGCTTTCCGCCGAGCTTACCGCTAAGAAACAGGCATTCGACTCCGAGGTCGCCAAGGTCTTTACCGGCGAGGACGCACGTAAGGTGCTCATCATCGGCCCGTGCTCTGCCGACCGCGAGGATTCGGTGCTCGAGTACATGAACCGACTGGCCAAGACCGCCGAAGAGGTCAAGGACAAGCTCATCATCATTCCGCGCGTCTACACCAATAAGCCGCGCACCAAGGGCACCGGCTACAAGGGTCTTCTGCACAACCCCAACCCCGAGGCTCCCGACGACCTGCTCGAGGGCGTCAAGGCCATCCGCCATATGCACCTGCGCGTTATTGAGGAAACGGGCTTCTTCACCGCCGACGAGATGCTCTATCCGTCCAACTACCAATACCTCGTTGACCTGCTGAGCTACGTTGCCGTCGGCGCGCGCTCGGTCGAAAACCAGGAGCATCGCCTGGTGTCGAGCGGCATTTCGGTGCCCGTCGGCATGAAGAATCCCACTGCCGGCTCTACCACCGTTATGCTCAACTCCATTTACGCCGCGCAGGCGCACCAGAGCTTCATCTTCCGCAACTGGGAGGTCGAGTGCGGCGGCAATCCGCTCGCGCACGCCGTTATGCGTGGCTACATCGGTCTCGATGGGCGCACCTACCCCAACTACCACTACGAGCACCTCGAGCGCCTGGCCGAGCGCTATACCGAGCACGCCGGCTATGCCAACCCGGCGGCGGTCATCGACTGCAACCACGACAACTCGGGCAAGCGTCCGTTGGAGCAGTATCGCATTTGCAAGGAGGTGCTCGACAGCTGCCGCCGCAACGAGTCCATCTCCAAGCTGGTCAAGGGCTTTATGATCGAGTCCTACCTGGAAGACGGCAACCAGCCGGTCGACGGCGGTGTCTTTGGCAAGTCGATCACCGACCCGTGCCTGGGCTGGGAAAAGACCGACTACCTCATCCACGAGATCGCGGAGCGGGTGTAGGTTACGGCGTTTTACCAAACGCCGTAACGGCTCGACGCTGCGCGGGCCGCATTTGGACAATCTGACGTTCAACTTCAAGGGCGCGAC
>CABSYR010000028.1:0-27312 GCA_902481895.1 uncultured Collinsella sp.
GATATCGGACACAGGGGCCGCAAGGGCCCTTACACCAACTTTTTCGACACTACCTAATTGTCAGTTGCCAGTCGATTGCTATTGACTTGATTGCCCAAGCATCAATGTTGTCTAAATCAATCTCTAACACCTTGTTCGCATATCGTTCGGCTTCGCAGAAGTTTCTAGTTTCGCATGCAGTTTTGGCCAACGTGAGCAGCCTTTTTGCATCAGCCGTCTTGTCTGTTTTCACCGTGCCTTCGACTTGAACAACGCCTTCGACCATCATTTTCTTTGCGGACTCGAGCGTATATTTCATACCGCAGTTTTGGCAGACGAAGAAATCCCCATCTTTGACGATTTCGGTGCCGCCGCAAAGTTCACATTTCAGGGCTTTCATGAAGCTAGACCTCTTTCTTTTCAACGATATATATCCATGCAAGAAGCGTTTCTTTGCGAATGAGAATCCGGGCAGTAATTCTTTTGCCGTCGCGATCTTCGATTAGCACCAAACCGGTTGGAAACAGATATGTCTGTCCGTGTGCAATCCCATTTCGTAGATGGCGAAATAGGCACTGCATTCTGTTTTCATCACCGCTGCGGCGCTCGATGGAGTTGTCCTCTCGGAGCGTTAGTTTGACATCTTTGTGTAGAACCGCTCTTGGGTGTTCGGCGCATATTTCTTTATCTAGGGCCATGTTCTCCAGAGTTCCATCAATGGTCTGGCTTCCTATGAAAATGAAAGAGGTTATCCCGGACGCCTTTAATAGCTTTCTCTCTAGTATCTTGATGGAGGGTCCGTTCCAACCTAATGACGTCAACGTCCGCTGCGTCGACAAAGCGGTCTTATCTTTTGCGATGGGTGCTTGCAAAACGTAGAACCGAAATAGCTCTGACAGCTCGTCTGGCGTAAAGCAATCTGATAGAGGGGCTCGACAACCTTCGAGTTTGAATTTAGTGCTGTCGCAGGCGTGTTGATAGTTTTCATTGACGTGTGATTTATTGGTTCCCATACCCGGCTTCCTCTAGAGCTTATTTATGATTTCCTGCTGACGGATATATGCTTTTAGTTGCTTACAAGTATCTTGGGTGTCGGGGAGCGAATTTGCTTTTACCGCTTTGTCGAGATTTTCGATAGCGATAGGTATCAAATTTGAAAGGGGCCGGTTTTCCGTTTTATCTGAAACGGGGTTTACGTAGCGCATAGTTTCCAGAACGTCTGCGATTGCCGGTTTCAGATCGCTAGGTGCTTCTTCTAGGAGCAGTTCGAGTTTGATTTTGTTTGATTTCATTGAATTGGTAAGTGTCGAGACATGTTCCTCGACATCTGAGGTTTGACTCTCGGATGCATTTGCTACACACAGCGTAATTACTGACGTGCCAAGTAAAAGGATGCTGAAACCCGAAAGAACGGACAACGCATCGGCCTTTAGCGCTGCTCCGAAAAGAACTAGGGTCAGCTGGATTGCAAATGAAGCCCCCATGAGGACTGTCTTGGAAATACCAAGCAGCCTTAGTTTCTTTGCGGGGTCATGAAGGAGGACTGCGACCAACAAGGAGAGCGCAACCAAAGAGAATGCGCTCTCAATCCAAAAAGTGGTTGAGGGTCCAAATAAAAGTATTGTCACGCTTTCGATAGCTATGAAGAGGGCTACGGGGATTGCTGCAATATATGCCTGTGTGTTCTTCATTACGACCTCCGTGCTCCGCACTCGGGACAGAACTTCTCGGTTCCAGAGAAGCGATATCCACACTCGGAGCAGAACTTTGCAGCACTTTGCTGCGAATTGCTATCCGCAGGGATGGGCTGTGTCGCGGACGTGCCGGTCGCTTGTGAGAGTGCATCGGTCATAACTGACCCCATGGTTCCGCCGACACCGGCCATTACGCCCAGGCCAATTCCCATGTTTGCGTATTCGCCAGTCGCTTCGTTTTGGGCCATCTTTTCGGCAACATCGAAGCTGCGTTCCTGTTGATAGGTATAGCCCTCGATTTGCCGTTTTTCTGCGCGTGCTTTTGCGGAGATTACGGTGCGCTGCGCCGCAGTTTCTTGTTCGATAATGCTGACCTGTCGTTTTATCTGTGCTTCGCGTACGTCGGCATATTGCTTGAAATGGATGTCCTTAAACTTCTCGTATACCGGATCACCTTCGGGTTTGACGATCGCGGTGACCAGCATTTGCGTTAATGAGAGGCCGTATGCGGCAAAGTCGGGAAGCAGCTTGTTCTTAAGCGAGTCGGATAACTCTTCAAGGTGTGCATCAAGTTCGAAAATGGAGAGTTTTTGTTCGGTAATTACTTGTGCAAGATGAGTTTTTATTCGAGTTTGCAGGAAAGCTTTGAAATAACTGATCAGCTTGTCCTGGGAGAGCAAAGCTTCGGTTCCAACAAGCTTGAGAAGGAGCCTGCGGGGCTCTTTTACAGCAAGAGCCATCTCTCCGGACGCCCCGAGCGAGAGCGGAAATCCATAAGTCGGTTCCATGAACTGAATCTTGGAATTGGTTCCCCAGCGGATGCCCATCTGCTCGATGAGGTTAACAAAGTAGACCTCTGAGTGAAACGGGCTGACACCACCGGTCGTTATCTTCGAAATGCCGTTCAGTAACGGTAGATTTTGAGTCTCAAGTTCATGCCTGCCTGGTCCAAAAGAATCCAGGGCCTGTCCATTAAGGAAGAAAATTGCTTCTTGGGTCTCGTGAACAATGAGTTGCGAGCCCGTATTGAAGTCTTCTGAGGGGTGTTTCCAGATAAAAGTTTGGTTGTTGCCCTCATATTTGATGACATCCGTGATGCTCATAGTCACCTTGTTTCCATGGTTAGTAATGTTGATTTGCTAAGATAGCCGTCGTTGCTACGACGGCAAAAGTGGTGCTGAGACCCAGGCGCAGGATGTCGCCGGGGTACAGCCGGGCGGGTGCTCCGGTGCTGATGTCGAGTTCGTTGTTGTCGGCTGTTCGAATCAGATGCGTGCCGTTGGTCGAACCGAGGTCTTGTGCGTACCAAGCATTGTTCTCGGCGAAGATACGGAGATGTCTGGCGGAGACATCCAGCCCAACATCGGTGACAGCGCCGTCTTCGAGTGCGAGCGCTCCGATGGTGGTGCCCATGGCAGAAGGCTCAATGACATAAGGGCCGCCGATGACGAGTTCGTTATCGATCCTGATAAGGCCGATCGCATGTTCGGTGCCCGTTTGTTTTAAATCGCATGGACAGAAAGAAATACTTGAGGGGGTAAACGACCTGACATTCTCTGCGAATTCAAAGCGGTTCCTGATGTACGCGATAGCACGGGCCGGATTGCACCAACAGGCGGTCGAAACGACGAGCGCGATTGAGATAAGAGCCCTGTCATCTTTGTCTGGCTGGCAGCTGACGAGGCGCGAGGCGGCGTTCCGGTAAAGGAGCCCATTGCGTCCACAGGCACTGAGCGCTTGAGCCATCGCGTCAGTCGCTGCCGCAATCATGGTATAGATGCCGGCGTTCGAATACCCTTTTTCCTGTAGCTTGTGCAGGATTTGATTCGATGCGCAGGACCAGTCGGTAAAGTAGCGATCTTCTAGGGAGCCCGGCTGCGAGTGCACAATCGTGCGCGAAAGCCAGCTGGTGTCCTTTGCCATTTGGGCGGTAGGCTGTCCATTTGTTAGCGGCAGATCGGATAGTAACAGTTCAGCAAGTGCGCGATGGCTCAGGGTAAATGAAGTCTTGAACAGGGAGAACATGACCTCGAGCGGTGTTTGCCGTCTTGGCATGATACTCTCCCTTCCTTGACCTTATTTGCTAAATAAAGGATAAGGGTGCCACTAGCCGATTTTACTGTGCAACAAATTGCATGTCGGCGAGCGGTCGCGCTGCCTGATGTGCTTGCTCCAGAATGAGAGCTG
Source organism: uncultured Collinsella sp. (assembly GCA_902481895.1). GTDB lineage: Bacteria > Actinomycetota > Coriobacteriia > Coriobacteriales > Coriobacteriaceae > Collinsella. The sequence continues at coordinate 3,861 of CABSYR010000028.1, forward strand.
GTTATCTTAGGGGTGCTATACGGTTTCGTTTTGATTAGGATGGCATGACTCAACCGCCCTTCGGGAAACTGTGTCCCGGAATGGATATCCAGATTGGGATGTAGCTTCCGCAGTCCCGACCCGTTGCGGAAACGGTGTCCCAGAATCGGCGTTCGAAACGGGACGCAGTTTCCCTTACAAACAGAACAAGGCGCGCTGCCTGCGGTTGATGCAGACAGCGCGCCTTTTGCGTTGAGCTCCGTTGAGGTCCGAAATCGTGGCTTGCGACCTTTAGGAGCGGGCGGCTCCGTCGACGGGGAGCACGGCGCCAGTGACGTAGGAGGACATGTCGCTCGCCAGGAAAACAAAGGCGTTAGCGACATCCTCGGGCTCGCCCATGCGACCCAGCGGAATGGTGGCGATGATGGGCTTGATGACCTCTTCGGGCAGGTTGGCGACCATATCGGTCTTGGTCACGCCGGGTGCGACGGCATTGACGCGAATGCCCATGGGGGCGAGCTCGCGCGAGAGCGACTGGACCATACCGTTGACGGCAAACTTGGACGTGGGATAGCCAACGCCGGAGGGCTGGCCGTACTTGGCGACCATCGAGCTTGTGGTAGTGATGGTGCCGCCGTGGCCGGCCTCGGTCATGATCTTGGCGGCAGCCTGGTGGCCGTTAAAGACGGCGACGACGTTGAGGTCCATAACTTTGGCGAACTCCTCAGCCGTGTAGTTGAGCAGCGGCGAGCGCTGGGAAATTCCGGCGTTGTTGACGACCGTGTCCAAGCCGCCCATGTCGGCTGCAGCCTGGGTAAAGGCCTCGGTCACGGCTTCGAGTGAGGTGAGGTCGCAGGAGCGGCCCCAGACCTTGGCGTCGGGATAGGCGGCTGTCAGCTTCTCAACGGCCGCATCGGCGGTCTCCTGACGCGAGCCAAAGACAGTGACGGCGGCGCCCTCCTCGATAAAACGGCAGGCGATGGCATAGCCGATACCGCGCGTGCCTCCGGTGATGATTGCTTTCTTGCCCTCGAGCAACATGGTATTTCCTCTCATCGCGGGCGGACATTCGCAGCACAGCGTAGCCGTAACCGGAATCGGCCGTGTTTGCATATCGGTGAACGGTAGCCCGCGTTACCGATGAGCGGCTCGCGCAAATGTGCCCTGTCGTTGTGCTTAGGGCCGGAGACAAAAGGGCTCCCATCCCACATCGGACGGGAGCCCTCAAAGCGCGTATTGCTAGGCGAGCGTTGGGTTAGTTGGCCATGACGCCTTCGGTCCAAGCCTCAACGTCCTCGATGCGCAGGACGTTGGCGACCTCGGCCACGCAGTCGACGCCGGCAAGCTCGGCGGCGGCAGCCTGGACGTCCTTCTCGAGGGCGCGGTGCGTTAGGAAGATGACCGAACAGGCATCGCTGACGCCCGACTTGCCGTCCTCGACCTGGTTGATGAGCGAGATCGAGATGTTGTGCTTGGCAAAGATGTCGACCGTCTCGGACAGGGCGCCTACGCGGTCGGCGACCTTCAGGCGCACATAGTACTTGGTCTGGAGCTCGTCCATGGGCTTAAAGGCGAGGTTGTGACCATAGGGCTCAATCTCGGGCAGCGGAGCCACACCGCGGCTGATCTGCTCGGAGAGCGACAGGATATCGCCCACGACGGCGCTCGCGGTGGGGAAGGAGCCTGCGCCGGCACCGTAGAACATGGTCTCGCCCACGGCGTCGCCTACCACGTAGACAGCGTTCATGGCGCCGTTGACCTTGGCAAGCATGTGGTCGGCGGGGATCAGCGTGGGATGCACGCGGACGTCGACGCCGGCGTCGGTATTGCGGGCGATGCCGAGCAGCTTAATGGTGTAGCCGAGCTCGCGGGCCTGGGCGATGTCCTCGGCGCCGATGGTACGGATACCCTGCTGGTAAACATCGTCGGTGGTAACGCGGGTGCCAAAACCGATGGAGGCGAGGATTGCCGTCTTGCTGGCGGCATCGAAGCCGTCGACGTCGGCGGACGGGTCGGCCTCGGCATAGCCCTTTGCCTGGGCGTCGGCGAGCACGTCAGCGTAATCGGCGCCCTCGGCGTCCATGCGCGACAGGATGTAGTTGGTGGTGCCGTTGAGAATGCCAGCGATGGTCAGGATCTTGTTGCCCACCAGGTCGTGCTCGAGCGTGCTGACAATGGGGATGCCACCGCCGCAGCTGGCCTCGCACTTAATCTGCACGCCGCACGCGCGCGCCTTCTCGGCGAGCGTCTCGACATGACGGCCCAGCAGGGCCTTGTTGGCAGAGACGACGTGCTTGCCGTTCTCGAAGGCGGTGGTGAAGATTTCGGTCGCGGGGTGCTCGCCGCCGATGAGCTCGACGACGATATCGACGGCGGGGTCGGTGACGACGTCGTGCCAGTCGCTCGTAAAGGCCTCGCGCTCAATGCCTGCCGCCTCGGCCTGCTCCCAAGCAAGCGCGCAGGCGCGGGTCAGCTTAAGGTCGATGCCGTAGGCTGCCAGGTACTCATCGTGGTGGCTCTTGATCAGACGGGCCACGCCGCCGCCGACGGTTCCCAGACCGATGAGGCCGACGTTCACGGTGCGCAGGGGTTCGCTCATAGATAGCTCCTTCGTGCATCTTATGGATGGATTAACCGCTTAAAGGTTGAGTGCATTCTAGCGTGAACCGAGGGCGCGTGCTCGCCAGGCAACAGGAGTCGCACAAAACGGCACCCCCGAAACGCTGCGGAAACATTGGAAACATGCTCGCTACAAACGGAACTCCGTAACAAACTGTCAACGTTTGCGCCATAAGGTTTGCCCCGTACCGCAAGACGGCCGCGCTGCGGCCAGCGAAAAAAGGGGACACCATGTTCAACATCAACAGCACGCTCAGCCGTAGGAACTTTCTCGCCGGCGCCGCAGCACTCGGCAGCACCGTCGCGCTTGCTGGTTGCTCGTTGGGTAGCTCGGACGGCGGCTCCGCCGATGACGGCAAGACCTTCAAGATCGGTGTCATCGGCCCTCTGACCGGCGCTGCGGCAACCTATGGCGTCTCGGCCGAGAAGGGCGCCAAGCTTGCCGCCAAGGACTTCTCGACCAAGGACCTCAAACTCTCGCTTAAGTCCGAGGATGACGTCGCCGACGGCGAGAAGGCCATCAACGCCTTCAATACCCTGTGTGACTGGGGCATGCAGGCTCTCGTCGGCCCCGTCACGACTGGTGCCGCCGTCGCCGTCTCGGGTGAGATCGCCGACGATATGCTCATGGTCACGCCTTCGGCCTCGTCGCTCGACGTCACCAAGGATAAGACCACGGTCTTTCAGGTTTGCTTCACCGATCCCACCATGGGCGCCAGCGCTGCGAAGTTTTTGGCCGAGAAGTACGCGGATGCCAAGATCGCCCTGTTCTACAACTCCGGCGATACGTACAGCTCGGGTGTTGCCGATGCCTTTGCCGAGCAGGCCAAGGAGTCCAAACTTGATATCGTCGATACCGAGACCTTTAAGGACGATTCCTCCACGAGCTTTACCAACCAGCTCACCAAGGCCAAGGAGGCCGGCGCCACACTCATCTTTGCCCCGATCTACTACACGCCGGCGTCCGTTTTGCTCAAGAACGCCAAGGACATGGGCTACGACATGACCCTCATGGGCACCGACGGCATGGATGGCCTGCTCTCTGTGGAAGGCTTCGATACCTCTCTTGCCGAGGGGGTACTGCTCATGACCCCGTTCTCTGCCGACGATGAGAAGAACGCCGACTTCGTCAAGGCCTATAAGGATGCCTACGACGAGACGCCTAACCAGTTTGCCGCCGACGCCTACGATTGCGTCCACGCCATCGCCGAGGTTATCGATAAGGTGGGCATCGACATTACGGCTGACGGTGCCGACATCGCCGGCGACCTTGCCAAGGTCATGCGCAAGATCAAGATCGAGGGCCTGACGGGTGAGCTCACGTGGAACGACGAGGGCCAAGTCGAAAAGCCCGCTACGGCCTATGTGATTCAGGACGGCAAGTACATCGCCGCCTAAGTGAATATAACGAGACTGGTGGGGCCGTTTTATGCAAGGCAAGGACGCTTGTAACAGAACAGAAACATTACTTTCACATAATAAAGTGGCTAAACTGTATAAACTGATAGAAATACGCATAAATATGGATAAATGGACAAAGCAAAAGAAAAGTTGAAATAATCGCCACTTTCCTTAACTAAAGCGTCTAGTATTTTGCGAACGCCGAACACGGCGAAGGATGGCCTGTCGGGTAACCGAAACCCGACGAGATTTGAGAGGAGAGCCGCATGTCGAGCCTCACCGGTAAGTCATTGAACCCTGTTATGAATCGCAGGAGCGTTATCGCGAGCGCAGCAGGTCTGGGGGCGATGTCCATTCTAGCCGGCTGCTCCTCCAACGGCGGCGACAGCGGTTCCGCTTCGAGCGACGCTTCGTTTAAGATCGGTACCATCGGCCCGCTGACCGGCGCCAACGCGTCCTACGGCAAGTCCGTTACCCAGGGTGTCGAGCTTGGCTGTAAGGATTTCTCGACCAAAGAGCTGCCGCTTGCCAGCAAGGCCGAAGATGACCAGGCCGACGGCGAGAAGGCCGTCAACGCCTTCAACACCCTGCTCGACTGGGGCATGCAGGCCCTCGTCGGTCCGACCACCACGGGTGCGTCGGTTGCCGTTGCCGCAGAGTGCGGTAACGACCCCAAGACGTTCATGATCACCCCGTCCGCGTCCTCCGAGGACGTCACCGACGGCAAGGATTGCGTCTTCCAGGTTTGCTTCACCGACCCCAACCAGGGCGTCAACGCTGCCAAGTTCCTGGCGCAGAAGTATGCGGACGAGAAGTTCGTGCTGTTCTATAACTCCGGCGACGCCTATTCTTCGGGCATCGCAGATTCCTTTAAGGCCCAGGCCGCTGAGTCCAAGCTCGAGATTGTTGACGAGGAGACCTTTAAGGACGACTCCGCCACGAGCTTTACCAACCAGCTGACCAAGGCCAAGCAGGCCGGCGCCACCATGATCTTTGCGCCGATCTACTACACGCCGGCGTCCGTCCTGCTCAAGAACGCCAAGGACATGGGCTACGACGTCAAGATGATGGGCTGCGACGGCATGGACGGCATCCTGGGCGTTGAGGGCTTCGACACCTCTCTTGCTGAGGGTCTGCTGCTCATGACTCCGTTCTCCGCCGACGACGAGAAGAACGCCGACTTCGTCAACGCTTACAAGGATAAGTACGGCGATACCCCCGACCAGTTTGCCGCCGACGCCTACGACGGCGTGCACGCGGTGGCCGAGGCCCTCAAGGAGGCCGGTCTTGGTGTCGACGCCGACCCGACCGAGGCCGCCGAGAAGCTGTCCAAGGCTATGCTCAAGATTACCGTTGACGGTCTGACCGGCAAGCTCACCTGGAACGATAAGGGCCAGGTCCAGAAGGAGCCCACGGCGTACGTCATCACCGACGGCAAGTACGTACAGGCCTAATTGGCCGCCTTACATAGAGCGGTTTTGATCCCAAGCAGGGGAGGTTTTGGCCTTCCCTGCTTGCTTGGTATCTAGGGACAGTGTAACGTCCCTGTTTCATACATTAACTGGAAACCTATTCGAAAGGGGGATGTGGAACATGACGGTCTTTATCCAATACCTGGTCAACGGCCTGTCCATGGGCAGCGTCTACGCCATCATCGCGTTGGGCTACACCATGGTCTACGGTATCGCCAAGATGCTGAACTTCGCTCACGGCGACGTTATCATGGTCGGTGCCTATGTCTCGTTCTGTGCCACGTCGTATCTCGGCCTCCCGGGCTGGGCATCTGTAATTCTTTCTTGTGTGGTCTGCACGGTCCTCGGTGTTCTCATCGAGGGTCTGGCCTATAAGCCGCTGCGCCAAGCAGGCCCGCTGGCCGTTCTGATCACGGCTATCGGCGTGTCTTACTTCCTGCAGAACGCCGCGCAGCTTCTGTGGGGCGCCACGCCCAAGAACTTCACTTCGCTCGTCACCTTCCAGGTGCCGGAGTTCTTGGCCAAGTTCAACGTAAGCGCCGTCTCGCTCGTCACCATCGTCGCCTGCCTGGTTATCATGGCCGGCCTGATGTTCTTTACAGGTAAGACCAAGATGGGCAAGGCCATGCGCGCCGTGTCCGAGGACAAGGCCGCCGCTCAGCTCATGGGCATCAACGTCAACCGCACCATCTCGATGACGTTTGCCATCGGCTCGGCGCTTGCCGCCATCGCCGGCGTGCTCCTGTGCTCCTACTCGCCGGTGCTGCAGCCCACGACGGGTGCCATGCCTGGCATCAAGGCCTTCGACGCCGCCGTCTTCGGCGGCATCGGCTCCATCCCCGGTGCCTTTGTCGGTGGCATTCTCATCGGCATCATCGAGGCGATGGCGCAGGCTTACATTTCCACGAGCCTTGCCAACTCCATCGTCTTTGGTGTTCTGATCATCGTCCTGCTCGTCAAGCCTGCCGGCCTCTTGGGCAAGTACGTCCCCGAGAAGGTGTAGGTGAGCGTTATGAAGTTTCTTAAAGACAAGCAGACGCGTCACGACTTTGTTACGTACGCCATGTGCCTTGTGGCGTTCGCCATCGTGTTCTTTATGCAGTCTAACCACATGATTCCGCGCATGATCGCCGGTCAGCTGGTTCCCATTACGGCCTACATCGTCATGGCTATCTCCCTTAACCTCGTCGTCGGCATCGCGGGCGACTTGTCGCTGGGCCATGCGGGCTTTATGAGTGTCGGTGCCTACACGGGCATCGTCACCGCCGTCGCGCTGGAGAGCGCCGTTCCCTCCGATCCGGTGCGCCTTATCATCAGCATCGTGGTCGGTGCTATCGCCGCCGCCATCCTGGGCTTCTTGATCGGCATTCCGGTCCTGCGCCTGAGCGGCGACTACCTGGCCATCGTGACGCTGGCCTTTGGCGAGATCATCAAAGAGATCGTCACCTGCCTTATCGTGGGCGTCGACTCCCGCGGCCTGCATGTGATCTTTAACATCACGGGCAACTCCACGATCGACGACCTGCATCTGCTCGAGGACGGCACCGCCATCATCAAGGGCGCGCAGGGCGCATCAGGCGTGTCGACCTACTCGACCTTCCTCGCCGGTGCCATCCTGGTCATGGCCGCACTCGTGATCGTGCTCAACCTGGTTCGCAGCCGTACCGGCCGTGCCATTATGGCCGTGCGCGACAACAAGATTGCAGCCGAGTCCGTGGGCATCTCCGTCACCCAGTACCGCATGATCGCCTTCGTGGTTTCCGCTGCCCTCGCCGGTGCTGCCGGAGCTCTCTTCGGCGGTAACTTCTCGCAGCTTTCCGCCACTAAGTTCGACTTCAATACGTCCATCCTTATCCTGGTGTTCGTGGTCCTGGGCGGCCTGGGCAATATGCGCGGCTCCGTTATCGCGGCGGCGTTGCTCACGGTACTTCCCGAGCTGCTCCGTCAGTTCTCGGACTACCGCATGCTCATCTACGCTATCGTGCTGATCCTGGTCATGATCTTTACCAACAACCCGCAGCTCAAGGCGTTCTTCGGTCGCGTCAAGGACCGCTTTGCTCCCAAGAAGGAGGTGGCAGCCGATGCCCAGTAAATTTGAGTTCAAGAAGGGCAAGATGGTCCCGTATCCTTCTGGCGCCATCGTTCCCGACCGCGACTTGGGCCAACGCCCTGCACTCGAGTGCATCCACCTGGGCATTGAGTTCGGTGGCCTTAAGGCAGTCGACGACTTTAGCCTGACTATCGGCAAGACCGAGATCGCCGGTCTGATCGGTCCCAACGGCGCCGGCAAGACCACGGTCTTCAACCTGCTCACCAAGGTGTACCAGCCCACGCATGGCACCATCCTGCTCGACGGCGAGGACACCTCGGGCAAGTCGGTCTACCAGGTCAACCGCATGGGTATTGCCCGTACCTTCCAGAACATTCGCCTATTCAACACCATGACGGTGGAGGATAACGTCAAGGTCGGTCTGCATAACCAGGAGCGTTACTCCGGCTTTGAGGGCGTGCTGCGCCTGCCGACGTATTGGAAGCACGAGAAGGCTGCTCACGAGCGCGCCATGGAGCTGCTGTCCATCTTTGATATGGAGCATCTGGCAAACGAGCAGGCCGGATCGCTGCCTTACGGCGCTCAGCGTCGTCTGGAGATCGTCCGCGCGCTTGCCACCAACCCCAAGCTACTGCTGCTCGACGAGCCTGCTGCCGGCATGAACCCGTCCGAGACCGCGGAGCTCATGGAGAACATCGTCAAGATTCGCGACACCTTTGGCATTGCCATCATGCTTATCGAGCATGATATGTCGCTCGTTATGAACATCTGCGAGGGCATCTGCGTGCTCAACTTTGGTAAGGTCATCGCCAAGGGCACGGCAGAGGAAATCCAGAACAACGACGCTGTTATCGAGGCATATCTGGGCAAGCAGGATAAGGGGGAGAACTAAATGGCAGAGCCGATGCTTTCCGTCTACAACATCAACGTCTGGTACGGCGCCATCCACGCCATCAAGGACATCTCCTTTAACGTTAACGAGGGCGAGATCGTGGCCTTGATTGGTGCCAACGGTGCCGGCAAGTCCACAACGCTCAAGACCGTCTCGGGCCTGCTGCGTTCCAAGACCGGTTCCATCAAGTTTATGGGCGAGGACATTACTCATACGCCCGCTGATAAGCTGGTTGGTAAGGGCCTGGCTCAGGTTCCCGAGGGTCGTCGCGCCTTTTTGCAGATGACGGTCGAGGAGAACCTGGAGATGGGTGCCTATACGCAGCCCAAGTCCACGGTGGCTCCGGGCCTGGAGCGCGTCTACGAGCAGTTCCCGCGCCTGAAGGAACGTCGTCGCCAGGTCGCCGGCACCCTTTCGGGCGGCGAGCAACAGATGCTCGTTATGGGGCGCGCCCTTATGAGTAACCCCAAACTGCTTATGCTCGACGAACCTTCCATGGGTCTGGCACCGATTCTGATCGAACAGATCTTCCAGATTGTCGAGGACCTGCACAAGGCCGGCACCACGGTGCTTCTGGTCGAGCAAAACGCACAGATGGCTCTTTCCATCGCCACACGCGGCTACGTGCTCGAGACCGGCAAGATCACCATGACCGGCACGGGCCAAGAACTCCTGCACGACGATAACGTGCGTAAGGCCTATCTGGGTGGCTAGGAGGTTCCGCCGTTCTACCGAACGGCGGACCAGTCGACGCTGCGCGGGCACCAGAGCGACAACTTGTCATTCAAAGAGGGCGGCATGACCAGAAGGTCTATGCCGTCCTCTTTTCATGCCAATTTGTTCGCTCTGGTGCCCGCTCGCTGTCCGTCGTCTGCCTGCGGCGTTGGAGGTAGTCGTTGGGGACGTTTTCCTTCGTCCCCACCAAATCATTTTGCTCTGTCATGCGGGTTGGTTTTTAAAGTGCGACAATGCCGTGTGGAAATAGAAATGTCATCTGGGGGTCCATCTATGCTGTACGAGTTTTGTGCCGAGAACTTTGAGCGGGTGCCGGCGGCTATCGATGCCGGTGCAAGGCGTATCGAGCTGTGCGACAACCTTGCCGTTGGTGGTACCACGCCTTCGGCCGGCGTTATCAGCGCTACGACCAACTATGCCCACGAGCACGATGCACGGGTGATGTGCATGATTCGCCCGCGTGGCGGCGACTTTCACTACAACCAGGACGAGCTGCGTATGATGGAGATGGACCTGGGCCTTGCCGTAAGCGCCGGCGTTGACGGCTTGGTCTTTGGCTGCTGCAAGCCCTGCGCTGGCGGATGGGCGCTCGACGAGCTTACGTTGGGCGCCCTCGTGATGGCCGCGGGCTGCGCGACCGAGGAATGCAAGCGTGAGCCCATCGACATCACCTTCCACATGGCGTTTGACCAGCTCTCGCCCGAGGCTCAGCTCGATGCGATTGATACACTTGCCGACTGCGGCGTTACGCGCATCCTCACGCATGGCGGCGCTGCCGGTACGTCGATCGAGGATAATTTCGATTACCTGGCTCGTTTAATCGAGTATGCGGGTGATCGTTTGACCATCCTTCCCGGCGGCGGCATCACTACGGCAAATCGCGACGCGGTCGCGGCGGCGCTAGGCGTCTCCGAGCTCCATGGCACCAAGATCGTGCCGCTGGAGGTATAACCCGTGGCGCTGGTATTTGACGTTCAGCAGGCGAGCGGTAAGCCCGACGATAATCGTCGCCCTGGCACCGCGTGCCCCTTTTGCGACACGGAGGGACTTGCCAATATCATCCAGCGCGATGGTGACTGTATCTGGCTCGAGAATAAGTTCAAGACCTTGCGGGCCACACGTCAGACCGTATTGATCGAGTCTGCCAATCACGACGCCGACCTGGTGACCTATGAACCGGATGAGCTGCATCATGTGATGCGGTTTGCCCTGGGCTGTTGGCAGCAGATGATCGATTCCCAACAGTACCGCAGTGTGCTCATGTACAAGAACAAAGGCCCACTTTCGGGCGGTAGCCTCGTCCATCCACACATGCAGATTGTGGGCCTGGAACAGGAGGACGGCTATGCGGCGCTGACCTCAGCCAACTTTGAAGGCATCAGTGTCTGGCAACAGGGGAGAATCTCGGTCGACATCTCAACCGAACCGATCATGGGGTTCTTTGAGGTCAACGTTTCAGCCCCGCAGGGAATCGCCGCCAGCGATGGCGCGCGAGACCAAGCCGAGACGGACCTCTTCGCCGATGCGATTCAGGTAGCTCTGCGCTATATCCTGAACGAGCACCATGGTGGTCGCGCAGAGTCGTACAACTTGTTCTTCTACCACATGGACGGTCGGACCATTGCCAAGGCGCTTCCACGTTGGGTGGTTTCGCCCTACTTTGTCGGGTATCGGCTGGCTCAGGTCAATGCTGAGACCACGCTCGATGTCGATGCGGAGCGACTCCGCGCACATCTGGAGGCGCTCACATCGTAAAGTGAGCGCCCGCACACTGCGGACGGTTTAGCGCGCCATTGCATCGCGGCCGGCCTCGACGCGCTTGCGCTGGGCGGCGCGCTCCTCGCCGGTCAGACGCTCAAAGAAGTGCCCGATAAGCGAGGCGAGCACCTGCTGAAACAACGTTCCACACATGACGGGAAACACAACTTCGCCCGGAAAGTATTGCGTGGCGATGACGGCGCCCGAAGAGATATTGCGCATGCCGCAGGTAAAGCACATGGTGGTCGTTTCGCTATATGGCAGATGCAGCGCGCGGGCGACCAGAATGCCCACGACAAAACCGCTGATGGCGAACACCAGAATAAAGAGGGCGACTTCCAGGCGCACCGCGTTCATGTGTAGCACGTACTCGCTCATGGCGGTGGAGTTGGACGCGATGACGCCCATCATCATAAATTTGCAGGCGGGCGAGAGCGCGGGGGAGAGTTTCTCGTGCCCCCAGCCGCGCGTGAGCTCGTTGATCACGATGCCGAGCACAGCGGGGATGGCGATCATAAAGGCCATGTTCTGCATCATGCTCGGAACATCGATTGCGACGGTGGCGCCCAACAGGAGCTTGAGCGTGAGCGGAATCGTCACGGGCGATATAACCGAGGACGTCAGGATGATGGTGAGCGCGAGCGGGCCGTTGCCGCCGAACATGCTGATCCACATAAAGGCAGTGACTGCCACGGGTACGCTGTACTCGAGCACGATGCCGCAGACAAGGTTGGGGTTGGAACCAAAGAACAACGATCCCATGGCATAGGCCGCGATGGGAATAAGCGCCGCCGAGACAAATAACGCAAAAATCAGATGCAGGGGACGGTGGAACACCTCAGCCACCTGGTGGAAGGTGTTGCTGAGCGCGCCTTGGAACGTCATAAAGGCAAACAGGGTGGGAACGATGGGCTTGAGAACGCCGATCTGCTGAGGAAAGAGCATGCCGAGCGCCACGCAAATCGGAACGATGACCTGCATATGTCCTGCGAGAAATTTGCCCAGTCCAACCCATTGCTTCATATGCTCTTGTGACTCCCTTTGCTCGTGAATCCGTTTTGAATGGATATGCTAGACGCTCGCATGCGTCCGTGTGGCTGAAACGCTCGATTATTTCGAGGCTATTACCGCCCTCGTTTATCGAAACCACGGCGTGCTGGATGTTGTGCGTCCGCGCTGCACGGTATAATAAATCCGTTCAACAGATCTGCCTGCCGAAGCGGGCATGCACAGAGGACTCATCGCTATGAACCGTGAGAGGTATCGCGGCGACCTGCCCCTATCGGGGGTGGGCGCCTATGTCATCGCTTAAGACGACGCATCGCTGGGCGGTCGCTCAGCAAAACCCCGAGCTCGAAAAGGAGCTTTCGGCTGGCCTGGGCATACCCGGGCTGGTGGCGCGCATTATGGTTGCGCACGGCATTACATCCATCGAGGAAGGCCAGCTGTTTTTGACGCCTTCGCTCGATCGCGACTGGGCGGACCCACTCGTTATTCCGGGCATGGTGGTCGTCGCCGACCGCGTCGAGCGTGCTATTCGCAGCCACGAGCGTATCGCCGTCTTTGGCGATTTTGACGTCGACGGCATTACGTCGACTTGTCTGTTGACCGAGGCGCTACGTTCGTTTGGCGCCAACGTCACGCCGTTTATTCCGCACCGCTTTGACGAGGGCTACGGCCTGTCGCGTGCGGCGCTCGACCGCGTCAACGAGCTCGCTCAACCCAACCTGATTGTGACCGTCGATAACGGCATTGCTGCCAAGGAAGAGGTCTCCTATCTGGAGAGTCTGGGGATCGATTTGGTGGTCACGGACCATCACGAGCCGTCCGACCAGGTGCCGCAGGGCGTGCCCCTGACCGATCCCAAGCTCGAGAACGAGGGCCCCTCGCGCGAGCTTGCCGGTGCCGGTGTGGCGCTTAAGCTGGTGCAGGTCCTGGGCGAGCGTTTGGGCAAGCCGTCGTATTGGCGTTCGCTGATAGAGGTCGCGGCGCTGGGCACCGTGTCCGACATGATGCCGCTCACGCCCGAGAATCGCGCACTGGTCGCCGAGGGCATCCAGCAGATGCGCGTGACGGCCCGCCCCGGTTATATCGCGCTTGCCGCACTTGCCAAGGCCGACCTTTCTACCATTACGGCCGACGGCCTGTCGTTTTCGCTCATCCCTCGTCTGAATGCTGCCGGCCGCATGGCTGATCCCAAGCTGGCGCTCGACCTGCTGCTTGCCCGCGACCCCATCGAAGCGAGCGCGCTTGCCGCCGAGCTCGAGGAAATCAATCGCCAGCGCCGTGAGATCGAGGCGGAGCTCACGCGCGATGCCATGGCAAAGGTCGAGGAGACCTATGACGGCGGACGCGCGATCGTCGTGGGCGGCGAAGGCTGGCACGAGGGCGTCAAGGGCATCGTGGCAAGCCGTCTGACCAACCGCTACCACGTGCCGGCGCTGCTGTTCTCGATCGAGGACGGTATCGCGCGCGGCTCTGGTCGCTCGGTGGGCAAAGTTAACCTGTTTGACGCCATCGAGCGCTGTTCCGACCTGATGATTCGTCGCGGCGGACATGCCGGTGCGGTGGGTGTGACTATCGAGGCATCCAAGCTCGACGAGTTCCGCCGTCGCCTTTCCGCCGTGTTGTCCGAGCTTCCCGCCGAGGACTTTGAGGACACCGACGAGGTTGCCGCCACGGTCGACCTTTCCGAATTGAATATTGAGACCATCGAGCAGATTTCCCGCCTTGAGCCGTTTGGCCAGGGTAATAAGGTGCCGCTGCTGGCTGCCGAGGGCGTGACGATGTGTGATCGCGCCGTGGTGGGTAAGACCGGCGAGCACATGCGCTTTGTGGCGACCGATGGCGCCGCGAGTGTGCCGGCCATTATGTTCCGCGTGCCGCAAATCGATAAGCTCATCAACTGCGATAGCGCTGTCGACTTGGTGTTCGAGGCCGTTGCCGAGCATTGGCAGGGTCGTGTGAAGCCCAAGCTCATGGTCAAGGATGTTCTGGTCCGCGATACCACGCTGCCCAGCGTCGACGATCCGGCATGCGAGCTTCGTCGTGGCGTGCAGCCGGCGGATTCCGGCCTGCGCTTGGAGTCGCGCAAGCGCGAGACGCTCGCCCAGCTTTCCTATACCGAGCTCACGCGCTCGCTTATCCATAGCTTTATCGGCTCGAACCAGCCACATCGCGCGCAGGTCGAGGCACTCGACGCGCTCGCCGACCACCAGAGCGTTTTGGCCGTTATGGGGACGGGACGTGGCAAGTCGCTCATCTTCCATGTGCACGCCGCGCGCGAGGCGGTCCTTCGTGGGCGGGCGAGCATCTTTGTCTATCCGCTGCGTGCGCTCGTTGCCGACCAGGCTTATCATCTCTCATCGACGATGGCCGCGCTCGGCATTGGCGTGGGCGTGCTGACCGGCGAGACCGTGGAGGCGGCGCGCGATGACGTGTTTGCCGGCTTGGCTTCGGGCCGCACCGGCATCGTGCTCACGACGCCCGAGTTCCTGTCCATTCACCGCGACCGCTTTGCGCGTTCGGGGCGCATCGGTTTTGTCGTTATCGATGAGGCGCATCATGCCGGTCTTGCCAAGGGCGGCGACCGGAGCGCATACCTCGACATGCCCGATATCCTCAAGGCCCTGGGCGATCCGGTCGTTATGGCGGCGACGGCCACCGCGACGGCTCCGGTTGTGGCCGAGCTTGCCCGCATGTTGCCGATCACTCGCACGGTGGTCGACGAGACGGTGCGCGAGAACCTGCGGCTCGAGGACGACCGCGATCTTGCAAGTCGCGAGAACCGTTTGGTGTCGATTGTGGCGACGGGGGAAAAGACCGTCATCTACGTCAATTCGCGCGACCAGTCCGTGGCGCTCGCCAAGACGTTGCGCAAGCGTGTGCCCGATTGCGCAACCCATATCGCGTTCTATAACGCGGGGCTTGTGCGTTCCGATCGCCGTCGCGTGGAGGAAGCATTCCGAGACGGCAGCCTCAGCTGCATCGTCTCGACATCTGCCTTTGGCGAGGGCGTCAACCTGCCCGATATCCGCCATGTCGTGCTCTATCACATGCCGTTTGGCGGCATTGAGTTTAACCAGATGAGCGGCCGTGCCGGTCGCGATGGCCAGCCCGCCGTGATCCACCTGCTCTATTCGTCGCGCGATGCCCGCATTAACGAGCGCCTGCTCGACTGCTACGCACCCGAGCGCGACGAGCTCGTCACACTCTATCGCGCGCTGCAGACCATGTGGCGCTCCAACCGCGGCAAGACCGGGGATGATTCATTCTGCGCAAGCGATATCGACATCGCGCAGATGTGCCTTGCCATCGATGCCCGCACGCCGGTCGACGAGCGCTCGGTGGAAAGCGGCCTAGGAATCTTCGAAGAGCTTGGTTTCTGTCGCGTTTCGGGGTTTGACGACACCCGTCGCATCGCGATGGCCGAAAACCCCGGCCGCGTGCAATTGAGCAGGTCAATTCGCTATTTGGAGGGCTTGCGCTCGCGCATGGAGTTTTCGGCTTTCCGGAGCTGGGCGCTCGATTCGTGCGCTTCTGATATGCTAGCCAAAGTTAACCGCCCGATCGTACCGCGGGCCTAGGGGAAGGGGACCTCGATGGATGCCGCAGCCCGTACCGCCCATGATTCCACCCTCCAGCCGTTTTCGGAGATGGAGCACTATAAGCATGCCGATGAGCTGCCGCCCGAGATTATGGCGGACAGCTACGACAAGCTGGAGCGTCTGTGCCTCAAATATATGAATGAGGACGACTTTTCTAAGGTTGAGCAGGCCTACTGCTTTGCTGCCGAGAAGCATTGCAACCAAAAGCGGCGCTCGGGTGAGATGTACATCAACCATCCCGTCGAGGTGGCCATCATTCTGGCCGATCTCAAGATGGACTGTGACGTGGTGTGCGCCGCGCTGCTGCACGATACCGTCGAGGATACCGAGACTTCGCTTGCCGATGTTTCCGGCCTGTTTGGCGATACGGTGGCCGAGCTCGTCGATGGCGTGACCAAGCTCACCAACATCGAAGTCGACAGCATGGACGAGAAACAGGCCCTCACGCTGCGCAAGATGTTCCTCGCCATGTCCAAGGACATCCGCGTCATCATCGTTAAGCTTGCCGACCGTCTGCACAACATGCGCACCCTTGCAGCCCTGCGTGAGGACCGTCGCCTGTTTAAGGCTCGCGAGACCATGGACGTGTATGCGCCTCTGGCCGACCGTCTGGGCATGAGCTCCATTAAATGGGAGCTCGAGGACCTGTCCTTCTTCTACCTTGAGCCCGACGCCTACCAGCGCATCGCGCGCATGGTGGCTGAGTCGCGCGAGGTTCGCGAGCGCTATCTGGCCGAGACCATCAAGACGCTCACCGACGAGCTCAACCGCATTGGCCTGGAGGGCTTCCAGATCAACGGCCGCTCCAAGCACTATTGGTCCATCTACCAAAAGATGAAGCGCAAGGGCAAGGAATTCTCCGAGATCTACGATTTGGTGGCGCTGCGTGTTATTACCCATTCGGTGCGCGATTGCTACTCCACGCTCGGTGCGGTGCATACGCTGTGGCATCCCATGCCTGGTCGCTTTAAAGACTATATCGCCATGCCCAAGGTCAATAACTACCAGTCGCTCCACACGACGGTCATCGGCCCCACGGCTCGTCCGCTCGAGATTCAGATTCGAACCTACGAGATGCATGAGCAGGCCGAGTATGGCATTGCCGCCCACTGGCTATATAAGAAGTCGGGCGGATCGTCTGCTTCCAAGACCAATGACGCTCAACGTTTGGACGACCAGATCAACTGGCTCAAGCATTCGCTCGATTGGGCGGCTTCCGACGAAATCACCGATGCCAAGGAATACCTGCATTCGCTGAAGGTCGACCTCTTCGATCAGGAGATTTTCGTCTTTACGCCCAAGGGCGAGGTCATGGCGCTTCGTGCCGGCTCCACGCCGCTCGACTTTGCCTACGCCGTTCACACCGAGGTGGGAAACCACTGCGTCGGCGCTAAGATCAACGGTGCGGTGGCCCCGCTCACGCACGAGATCAAGACGGGCGACCGCGTTGAAATCCTGACTAACAAGAGTTCCAAACCGTCGCGTGATTGGCTCAAGATCGTCAAGACGCCTTCCGCCAAGTCAAAGATCCGCCGCTATTTTGCCGCTGCGACCAAGGACGACGACGCTGCCGCCGGCCGCGATATGCTGGCCAAGGACCTGCGTAAGCGTGGCTATGGCATTTCTACGCCGCGTTCGACGCGCGCGCTCAATGCCGTGGCGGAGCAGTTTAACTTCAAGCAGCTCGAGGACCTGTTTGCCGCCGTCGGCGCCGGCAAGGTTGCCCCGCGCGCTGTGGGCAATAAGGTCGAGCAAATCTTGGACCCAAAGCCCGAGGAACAGCTCACCAAGGCCGAGGCTATCGCCGAGGTCGTGAAACAGCCTGCTCGCGGCTCCAACCGCAAGCCGCAAAAGCGCGGCAAGAGCGCCAGTAACGGCATTATCGTCAAGGGCGAGAGCAACAGCGGCCTGCTAGTCCGTCTGGCTCATTGCTGCAACCCCGTGACGGGCGACGACATCGTCGGCTTTATCACGCGCGGCCGAGGTGTCTCAGTGCATCGCGCCAACTGCCCCAACGTCAAGGGCCTCATGGAGCACCCCGAGCGCATGATTGACGTAGAGTGGGATGGTGCTGCCGACACTCTCTTCCAGGTCGAGATCGTGGTCGAGTGCCTGGACCGCATGGGCCTGCTCAAGGACGTCACCATTGCCATTGGCGATGCAGGCGGCAATATCCTTTCCGCCGCCACCTCGACCAACCGCGAGGGTATTGCGACCCTGCGCTTTATGGTCGAGATTTCGGATGCGAGCGGCCTGGATCCGCTGCTGGCTTCCATCAGCAGCGTCGACTCGGTCTACGACGCTCGCCGTCTTATGCCCGGCGAGGGCGGAGCGCAACTCAAGCGCCGTGTGTAGGTGCGAGAGCCTCTCAGCATCATAGATATTGGTTACGTTCGAGGCATCGTTTGGTGCCTCGAACGTATTTTAGAAGGAGGGTATGCGCATGGGCGATATGACTTTGGACCTGACACCCCGAGGCGCGGCTTCGATTGAGGCGCTCGTCAACGGCCCGATTCAGACCAACAGCTACGCCGTGATTTCGAATGACGAGTGCTTAATCGTCGATCCGGCGTGGGAGGGCGAGCGTCTTGTGGAGCATATCCGCACCGCGCATCCCGAGGTGCGCGTGCTCGGCTCTGTCTGCACGCACGGTCATGCCGACCATGTTGGCGGGGTTGCCGGGGTTCGAGCTGTCGTTGGCGACAGCGCACTATATGAGTTGTGCGCTAAGGACGTGACGGTACCTCGCGCAAATATCGAGGAGCAGCGCGCCATGTGGGGTATCGAGACGCCCGATCCGGGTGAGCCGACGCGTTTGCTTGCCGAGGGCGATACAATCGAGGTGGGCGACGTCTGCCTGCAGGTGATCGAGACGCCGGGGCATACGCCGGGCGGCATCGTCCTGTTCGCCGCGACCGAGCAGGGGAACATCGCCTTTGTGGGCGACACGCTTTTCCCGGGCAGTCACGGTCGTACCGATCTTTCCGGCGGTGACGAGGCGGCGATTATGCGCTCGCTCTCCAAACTTGCCAAGACGCTTCCGCCCGATACCGTTTGCTTGACGGGCCATGGCGATTCGACCACGATGGCGCGCGAACTTATGCAGAACCCGTTTATGCAGATGTAGGCTTGAAGCCGTCTTTCGAACCACGAAGACCGCTCAATCGTCAAGCTATTTTCCCCAGTGGGTCGATTCTGTGGGGCAAACGGTCAAAATTTGTCCAATCGGATGGTATTCGTGAACAAACGAACGTTTATGCTCGGGTATGTCGTGGTAAAATCTCAGGCGTTATCGGAGCAACCTTACAGGAGGTTTCTTTTATGCTCGTCAACGCAGCAGACATGCTCAAGAAGGCCGAGGCCGGCAAGTACGGTCTCGGTGCCTTCAACACCAACAACCTCGAGTGGACCCTGGCTATTCTCCAGGCCGCCGAGGAGGCCAAGTCTCCGCTGATCCTTCAGTGCACCGCTGGTGCCGCTAAGTGGATGGGCGGTTTCAAGGTCTGCGCCGACATGGTCAAGGCTGCCGTCGAGGCCACGGGCGTTACCGTTCCCGTCGCCCTTCACCTCGATCACGGTTCTTACGAGGACTGCTTCAAGTGCATCGAGGCCGGCTTCACGTCCATCATGTATGACGGCTCTCACGAGGAGACCTTCCAGCTTAACCTCGACCGCACCAAGGAGCTCGTTGAGCTTGCCCACTCCAAGGGCATGTCCATCGAGGCCGAGGTCGGCGGCATCGGCGGCACCGAGGACGGCGTGACCTCCAGCGGCGAGCTCGCTGATCCTGCTGAGTGCAAGCAGATTGCTGACCTGGGCGTCGACTTCCTCGCCTGCGGTATCGGCAACATCCACGGCGTGTACCCTGCCGACTGGGCTGGCCTTTCCTTCGAGCGCCTGGGCGAGATCAAGGCTCAGACCGGCGACCTGCCCCTCGTCCTGCACGGTGGCACCGGCATCCCCGAGGATCAGATCAAGAAGGCCATCTCCCTGGGTATCTCCAAGATCAACGTCAACACCGATCTGCAGCTCGTCTTCGCCAAGGGCGTTCGCGAGTACATCGAGGCTGGCAAGGATCAGCAGGGCAAGGGCTTTGACCCCCGCAAGCTCCTCAAGCCTGGTCGCGACAACATCGTTGCCCGCACCAAGGAGCTCATGGAGGAGTTTGGCTCCGTCAACAAGGCGTAAGCGTCGCTAAACTTCCCGCCGGAAGCCCCGTCTCCCTACACTGTTTCCTTTGCGCTCACCTGGCTTCGCCAGAAGTCGCGCCAAGGAAACAGTTCCGGGGGACGGGGCTTCCTTCGTTTAACGCCGCAGGGTTACTGGGCTGAATTCATTTTTTTTGACTACCGTTCGGCGGTGTTGATGGCTCCCTTGTTGGGGCTTTCTTTTTATCTCGCTACAATGGGCTTCAAGCGTTCTAGTGACTTGGAGTTTTGGTATGGCTGTTATTAATGTGCTGCCTTCGGATGGGAAGGTCATTGACGAGGGTCCTGTTGGTTGCTCTGTTGATGTTTGCTGTGATGATTTCCGTCATCTCGATATTGGACTGCCGCCCGAGATTCTTCGTCTCAAGGATGCCGGATATTTGACGCAGGCTGTTGCGGCTTGTGATCGTCTTTTGGGGCAGAATCCCGATCCCTCGCTTGCTGCCTGCGTTCGTGCCGAGCGGTATCGCATGCTTGAGACGCCGCTTCATTTTTCGGTGTCGCGCGATCGGGCTATTGCGATGATTCGCGAGGAGTGGCCTGAGTTTACCGAGGAGCAGTTTGACGATCTGATTAACCGTAAGCGTATTGACTGGCGCTTTATCGATGGCGAGCTGTTCGTTCTCGACAACTTCCTCGATTCGCTTCGCGTATATCCCAAAGAGGTTCCCGGCATGCGTCCCGATCCTACGGACGGAATTGCACTGCGCAACGAGATGCTCAAGGAGATGGAGTCACAAAACGGATTGACTCGCGTTATTACGCTTAAGGCGTCCTTGTCTGTCCCCGGCGCTCTAGAGGGGGAGACCGTTCGCGCTTGGCTTCCCGTAGCCGCCACCTGCCGCCAACAGTCTCAGGTCGAGATTCTCGACATGACGCCGGAGGGTGCTGTTGCTCCCGCGAACGCTTCGGCGCGTACCGCCTCGTGGTCTTCTTCGAGTGAGCGCTCATTCTCGGTGACTTATCGTTATCACATCGATGCTGCTTATTGTGATGTCTACGGTGGCACACTTCCGGTTCATCCGCGTATGGACGCGCCTCTGCCCGAGGATATTTCCGAGGACCGTCCGCACATTGCATTTACGCCGTATCTGCAGCAGCTGACGGCCAGCGTTGTTGGCGGACTCGAGGATCCGCTCGATCGCGCCCGTGCTATCTATGATTACCTGACGCAGTATATCGACTATCGCTATCAGCCGCCGTACTTGCTTTTGGGATCTATTGCCGATGACTGCGCGCATTCGCTCCGTGGCGATTGCGGCGTTATGGCGCTCACGTTTATCACCATGTGCCGTATCGCGGGCGTGCCTGCCCGTTGGCAGAGCGGCCTCTACGTTGCGCCCGATTCGGTGGGGTCGCACGACTGGGCAGAGTTCTATACGCCGCAGACCGGTTGGCTCAACGCCGACGTGTCATTTGGATCTTCTGCTCGCAGGATGGGGGAGGAGTGGCGCCGCCGTCACTACTTTGGCAATCTCGACCC
Source organism: uncultured Collinsella sp. (assembly GCA_902481895.1). Lineage (GTDB taxonomy): Bacteria > Actinomycetota > Coriobacteriia > Coriobacteriales > Coriobacteriaceae > Collinsella. The sequence goes on from CABSYR010000028.1 coordinate 25,065, forward strand.
ATGGCGTATGGTGGCCAACAATCGATTCCAGGCAGAGTTTGAGCCCTCTTTCGACGGCATGCGCGAGGACCCTTACGATAACCAGATGGGTGAGGCTTCGGTCGACGGTCGCGGATGCCGTCAGCGCGAGATGCTACGCACGGTCGAACTCATCGAAATGATCGAAGTTCCATTTTCGGACTAATCGGTAGAAAGCTGTGATAAACTAACTCACGCATTACGTGCCCGAGTGGCGGAATTGGCAGACGCAGTGGACTCAAAATCCACCGTTGGCAACAACGTGCGAGTTCGAGTCTCGCCTCGGGCACCATACATGCAAGTGAGCGTTCAAGGGGGTTGCGGCCCCCTTTTTCGTGCCGAACTCGCGTGAGCGCGCGAAGCGTTAAGCAAACAGGCCTGCGGCCTGTTTGTAGCGGAGCGTGGCGAGGGCGCCTCGCGCCCGAAGCCCGGGGCTTCGCGAAGCGAAGGCCCTTCGAGTCTCGCCTCGGGCACCATACATGCAAGCGAGCGTTCAAGGGGGTCAAGGCCCCTTTTTCGTGTACGTAATGTGATAACGCGCTGTACGTGTTATTATTCGCAAGGCGTTGTTCTCGCAATGCCCTAAAGAGGAACCCGAGGGTTCCCACCTTTTGGCGCCAATGAGCAGCTGACTGGTCATACAACTTAGATTCCCTTCCTCAAATCGAGGAAGTCTATGTGTACGACCTGGTTGCTGAGAAGCGCCGGGTTATTTTTTTATGAATGGAGGTAGGGAAAATAGCTAAGTCTGATGACACCCGCATCAACGACGAGATCACTGCATCTTCGTGCCGTTTGATTGGCGTCGATGGCTCTCAGCTCGGCCTGTTCGCCATCCGTGATGCCCAGCGCGTCGCCGACGATCAGGGTCTCGACCTGGTCGAGATCGCTCCCAACGCGGAGCCGCCGGTCTGCAAGGTCATGGACTACGGTAAGTTCAAGTACCAGCAGGCCATGAAGGCCAAGGCTGCTCGTAAGAACCAGTCCAAGGTCGAGGTCAAGGAAATGAAGTTCCGACCCAAGATCGACGTTGGCGACTACGAGACCAAGAAGGGCCACGTTCTGCGTTTCCTCAAGAAGGGCGCACGCGTTAAGATCACCATCATGTTCCGCGGCCGTGAGATGGCTCACCCGGAGCAGGGCCTTAACGTTCTCGAGCGTCTCGCCGAGGATCTCAAGCCTTACGCTACGGTCGAGTCCAAGCCTAAGATGGAAGGCCGTAACATGCTTATGCTGCTCGCCCCGATTAAGGGCGCCTTCGATGAGGATAAAGCGGCAAGCGATACCAAGTAACTAGTGTTCTGTAACCGATTAAGGAGTATTTCATGCCTAAGATGAAGTCCCACAGCGGCACCAAGAAGCGTTTCCGCAAGACTGGTACCGGCAAGCTTATGCGCGCCAAGGCTTTCAAGAGCCACATCCTGAGCAAGAAGTCCACCAAGCGTAAGCGTGGCTTCCGTCAGGAGACCGAGATTGCCGCTGCCGACCGCAAGGTCATCAAGTCGCGTCTCGCCTAAGTTCGCGTTCCCGTTTTTCGTTTTACCGTCTAGGAGTTGATAGAACATGGCACGTATTAAGCGCGCTGTTGCCGCCAAGAAGAAGCGCCGTACCGTTATGCACCGTGCGAAGGGTTACTACGGTGCCGCTTCGCGTACTTACAAGCATGCTAAAGAGCAGGTCCAGCACTCCCTGCAGTATCAGTATCGTGATCGCCGCAACAAGAAGCGCGAGATCCGTTCTCTTTGGATCACTCGTATCAACGCTGCTGCTCGCCTGAACGACATCTCTTACTCTCAGTTCATGCACGGCCTGAAGGTTGCCGGCATCGAGCTCGACCGCAAGGTCCTGGCTCAGATGGCTTACGAGGACATCGAGTCCTTCAACGAGCTGGCTACCATCGCCAAGAAGGCTCTCGAGGCCTAATAGATTCTCTTGAATCGCTAGGGGAGTGTCGCGTTGTAGCGGCGCTCCCTCTTTTTATCTGAAGCGCGGTTTACATTGCTAAAAGCGCGGGTAGATAAACACTTACAGGTGACCGATCTCTATATATTCCTGAACCAAAGGGTCATCATCTGATACGTGCGGAAGATCCGCACCAGTCTTTCTATTACCTATAGAAAGCAATATGTTGTGTAGGACTTGTGAAGAGTGGAATTGACGTCCCACAGAGCTTCGCGGTCTGGCAATATATCTCCTTGCCGCGCGGCCCGGTGGAACCGGGAACCAGCGC
>CABSYR010000029.1:0-25751 GCA_902481895.1 uncultured Collinsella sp.
CTCCCGGATGGCCCCAAAAAATTTTTCAAAAAAGTTGTTGCGCGCCGGACAGACTTCTGTGTATACTAATCCCCGCAGCGCACGCGAGCGGAAACAAACGCGAACGTCTGCCTGGGGAGTTAGCTCAGTTTGGTTAGAGCGCCGGCCTGTCACGTCGGAGGTCGCGGGTTCGAGCCCCGTACTTCCCGCCAACGCAATTAAAGCCACGTCTTCGGACGTGGCTTTTTGCGTTTGATGCACTTTGTTTTGATAGAACGATCGCCCTGGTGCATCTTCGCCCAGAACCCCCGCGCCTTCGGGAACGCAAGTAAAATCTAATAAGTATATCTGTCTGAACAACAGCTTTGTTGCGCAACACCTGTTCTACGAGCCAGGGGGTTAGGTTATACTAAATTGCACTGTGCGCCGCATCTGATGCATTTCGCTCCAAGCGCGGCACTCAGTGGATATCCGATTTACCATTTGGATGTCCTGGCGGTCATTTAGCGTCTCGACACAAGCTCGGCCCCGGAGCTCGTTCGAGCTGTTCGTATTCCTTGAAAGGGGAAAAATGGACATATCGAGGAAGACTGATTACGCCCTTCGTATGCTGGCGATGCTTGCCGAGGATCCGGAGTGCTTACTTTCTGTTCGCACCGCTGCCGAAGAGGTCAATGTTCCGTATTCGTTTGCCCGCTCGATTCAGCACGGTTTGGTCCAGGCCGGTATTGTGGAGAGCCTGCGTGGCGTTCACGGTGGCATGCGTCTCAAGGTCAGTCCGGACGACGTCACTATCCGCCAGGTCGTCGAGGCCGTTCAGGGTCCTATGGTTATGAACGATTGCACCGCGCCCGATGGTGACTGTGCGCGCATGGGCGCGTGCTGCTATCATCCCCTGTGGGCCGGAGCTCAGGCGTTGATGCGCGACTACCTCGATTCCGTTTCGCTCGGCGACATCGTCGCTCACCGCCAGTTCCCGGCCGTCGATCCCAAGTTCGCCGACCGCGAAGCGTTTCCCGAGTACGCCACCTGCGCGTGCGCTTACCGGGAGGAATAGCGCCGCATAAGGAGCATAGCCATGATTCAGGACCCCTTTCGTTCGATGATTCGTTCGGAAGGGGTCCTGCGTTATCGCGACCTTCCGTGGCGCCGCACACGCGATCCGTACATCATTTGGCTTTCTGAGGTCATGCTGCAGCAAACGCAGGTGCCGCGTGTGGAGGCGCGCATGCCGGTGTGGCTCGATCGTTTTCCGACTGTGCAGGCGCTTGCCCAGGCCGCGCCTTCCGATGTTTTGGACGCTTGGCAGGGCATGGGCTACAACCGACGCGCTCTGGCGCTTCATGGGGCCGCTCAACGGGTCGTAGAGGATTGGGGCGGGGAGTTTCCGCGCGAGACGCACAATCTGGTCGCGCTGCCCGGTATTGGCCCGGCAACGGCGCAGGGCATCCGTTCGTTTGCGTTTGATCTTCCAGGCGTGTATCTAGAGACCAACGTGCGCACGGTCTTTCTACATCATTTCTTTCCCGATGTGCCGGCCGTTCCCGATCGCGAGCTGGTGCCGCTGATTCAGGCAGCCTGTCCGGCGGCCCCCGGTGCGTCGGCGGACGAGATCGCTCCCTTTGCCGTGCCGCTCGATGATGCCGACACGCCGCGCGCGTGGTATTACGCGTTGCTAGATTACGGCGCATATCTAAAAAAGACGTTGCCCAATCCGTCCAGGCGCTCGGCGGGCTATAGCCGTCAATCAAAGTTTGAGGGCTCGCGTCGCCAAAAGCGCGCCCACATTGTGCGCATGCTGCTAGCAGCGCGCGATGGGCATCCTGCGGGGATAACGCTTGCTGATGCCGTGGTGGGCGTTAACGAGATGGAGACGGCAGCCGGTCGCGGGCCGGTCGAGTGCGAGCTGGTCGCAAGCATTCTTGCCGATCTGGAGCGCGAGGGCTTTTGCCGCTCCGAGGGCGATCGTTGGTTGAGTGTGTAGCCCGCTCAAATCTGAAGAACGGGATTGTAAGGTTTAAATTCGCGGCTTGAGGGCATCCTAAAGACAAGGTCGCTCAAAGCCTATGGGCGGCACGTGTTGAAGGGAAGTACACCTATGGATTTTGAGAACTCTCAGACCAAGAAGAACCTCGAGACTGCTTTTGCCGGTGAGTCCCAGGCACACACCAAGTATCGCTACTATGCATCCAAGGCCAAAAAGGACGGCTACGTTCAGATCTCGAATATCTTTGCCGAGACGGCGGGCAACGAGTCCGAGCATGCCAAGCTGTGGTTTAAGTATCTGCACGACGGCGCCGTTCCGGGCACTCTGGACAACCTGCGCGACGCCGCCGCGGGCGAGAACTACGAGTGGACCACGATGTACGACGAGTTCGCCAAGACCGCCGAGGAGGAGGGCTTTGTCGAGATCGCCGAGAAGTTCCGTGGCGTCGCCGCCGTCGAGAAGGCCCACGAGGAGCGCTACAACAAACTCGTCGAGCGCATCGAGTCGGGCGAAGTGTTTGAGCGTGAGGGCGTGAAGGTGTGGAAGTGCCTGAACTGCGGGCACCTGCACGTTGGTGCCGAGGCGCCTGAGGTGTGCCCGGTGTGTAACCACCCGAAGGCGTACTTTGAGGAGCAGGTGGTGAACTACTAGCGCCGATACGAACGTGGACTGCGGGGCGCAGGGCGGGAGGCCGGATCGCCTTCCCTCCCCGCTCACGGCTCCGCAGGGTCGCGTTGAGGGAAGGCAATCCGGCCTCCCGCCCCGCGCCCCGGCGTTGGGTCGTCGCGTGCTCGTTACTGAAAAGCTGATTAGAAGTTTGTGTGCCGCCCCTTTTGGGGCGGCACGTTTTTGTATGGGGACTGGTTGGGACGGCGCCGTTCATGGGTGGGGTACACTGGGTAGCGACTTTTAGTTTATCTACTACCTGATGGGGTGTTTTTTATGGGCAAGAAGTCTCGAGCTCGGGTTGCTGCGGCGGGAACTCGCAAGGATCCTGGTCGTCGGGTTGCCGAGGGTAAAAAGGCCGATCGTGCTGAGAAGGACAAGAAAGTCGGCGCGCATGCTCATCCTGAGTGGGCGCCTCATTTGAATTCGGCTAGTGAGGATTTGACTGCCAAGTTGTTTACTCTGGTCGAGGTAATTTTGGGCGTGGTGCCCCTTGTGGTTATCGGTTTATTCTTGGCTTCGAAGGACGCCACGAGTGTCGATAAACTCACCGAGGTCTTTTCGCAGGACCCCTCGATGGTGGTCTCGTTTATTTCTGCGTGCTTGCAACCGTTTGTGGCGTACATGCTGTATATGGTCTACCGCAAATACTGCGAGGGTGATGCGGGCTTTGCCGCCGGTAACCTGATCGGTCTTTTGTGCTCCGAGATCCTACTGCTCAATATCCCGGGCGTCATCGGTATGGGCATCTTGCTGTGGCGTGTTTGGCGCAACGTCGCCCCGCACTTTGAGAGCTGGTTGTTTGAACGCCGTGCAATGGGCGTGCTGGCAGACATCGCGGGCTCGCTCGTGATTCTAGCCTTGGCGTTTCTGTGCGCCACCGCCGCCCGCGGTCTCGCGGGCATGTAGTCTGTCCTCACCGACCACGGAGCGCAGGGCGGGGAAACCTTTCCCTCTCGCTCACGGCTTCGCAGGGTCGCGCGAGGCAAAGGTTTCCCCGCCCTGCGCTCCGGCGTTGAGTCGTCGCATGCTCGTTACAGAAAAGCTGATAACTAAGTTTGTGTGCCGCCCCTTTTGGGGCGGCACGTTTTTGTATGGGGTCCCTGTCTTCACAATTTCCGTCAAGTTTTTGGTTAGATTTTGGTCAGTTGGTGTAAGGGTGGAAGGCCAAAAGATTGCTGGCGAAAAAAGCTCAGAGAAAGTGCTGGTAGGGGAGTTGTTGAGGTTTTCGACAGCTTTTGAGCAAAAGAAACTTTGTGGCTATTGCCGGCGATTGCGTTGGCGCGGTCATGGCGGTGCGGGATGCTGGTCGTAAGCGTCGAATGCTCCGATTTTGGAGGCCAGCATGGATCTGTTTCTTGAGACTCCGCAGCAACAAGCCGAGCGCATGTTGCGTCAGCAGCAACGACTCATGGAGATACAAATGCAAGGGGCGGCAGTCCAGCCCTTTGCGCAAAATGTCGTGCCCGCTGCTGTACCTGCAGCTGTGCCCGGGTGTGAATCGGCGCCAGAGGCCTATTCCGTACAGCAAGATTCATATGCGCAGGAGCTCGCGTTCGACAAGCGTCGTGCGCGTCGTCGCCGTGTGGGCCAGCGCTTGCGCACATTGGCGATGATCGTGCTCATCCCGTTAGGGCTTGCGGCCATCTTTCTGGCGTCGTATGCCCTCACGTGCATCCTCAACGGCGCATCGCCCAACGAGGTGCTCCAACATCTGTCAGCCCTCGGCCAGCGCCTAGGCGACGTCATGACAACCATTCGCACCGGCTGGGAGAGCTAGCGTTTTAGCGTCCGCGGCTCTAAGAGAAATTTGTCTGCAAGGCAGTGGGTGATCCGTGCGTGTGGCGGGGTAAGATTGATCGCGGTTTTGATTGGTGCTCGATTGGGTTTGTTGGGCGGAGTTTATGTCTGCTATTGATATTGTGCTTGTTGCGATCGCCTTGGTGGCGGTGGGGGTTGCTGTGGCTTGCGCCCTCCAGCTCAAGAGCCTGCGTGCCGAGTTGCGGGAGCGTGGCGACAGTAGCGCGGAAACGCTGGCAGCACTCGAGCAGGCCAACAACGCGCTCGATGCCCTGAACGTCGCGCTGGCCGAAACTCGCCGCACGGCCAATGCCATCGCGCAGCAGCAGACGACAGATGCGGCCGTGGAGCAGCAACGTTACCTGACCATCGCACGTGAGTTTTCGCAAGCTGGTGACCGGATGGATGACCTGCGCCGCGAGACGGCCCAACAGCTCGGTGCCAACCGCGAGGGCATCGAGCACCGCCTGGACAAGGTGCGCGAGACGGTCGATGCCCAGCTGGGTGCTATCCGCAAAGACAACAACGTGCAACTCGATCAGATGCGCGCAACGGTGGACGAGAAGCTCTCCCGCACGCTCAACGATCGCCTGTCGGCATCGTTTAAGCAGGTGAGCGACCAGCTCGAGGCCGTGTACAAGGGCCTGGGCGACATGCAATCCATCGCCACCGGCGTGGGCGATCTTAAGCGCGTGCTGGGCAATGTGAAGGCGCGCGGTATTTTGGGCGAGGTGCAGCTGGGTGCGATCCTGACGGACATCCTCACACCCGACCAGTATCTGGAAAACGTTGCCACCAGGCCCGGAGCCTCGGAGCGTGTTGAGTTTGCCGTCAAGCTGCCGGTGGACGAGGGCGATCCCGTGCTGCTGCCGATTGACTCCAAGTTTCCGGGCGACGCGTACGAGCATTTGCTCGACGCGCAGGAGTCGGGCGATGCGGAGACCGTGGCGGCTGCGCGCAAGACGCTCGACACCATGGTCAAGCGCGAGGCCAAGGATATCTGCGAAAAGTACCTGAGTGTGCCGGCAACGACCAACTTTGGCATCATGTTCGTGCCGTTTGAAGGACTGTACGCCGAGGTCGTCAGCCGCCCCGGGCTTATCGAGACCCTGGGCCGCGACTATCACGTCAACGTTGCCGGCCCCAGCACCATGGCGGCCATTCTCAACAGCCTGCAGATGAGTTACCAAACGTTTAAGCTGCAAAAACGCACCGACGATGTACTGCGCGTGCTCTCCGCTGTCAAGGCCGAGCTGCCGCGCTATCAAAAGGCGCTGCGCCGCGCCCAGCAGCAGATCGAGACCGCGGGCAAAACGGTCGAGGGCATCATCACCACGCGCACCAACGTCATGGAGCGCAAGCTCAAGGACATCGACGCCCTGGAAGATGCCGAGGAGGCCGACGAGATCTTGGGGCTTACGTCTGCGAGCCTGCTCGCAGACCAAAAAGACGAGGACTAGCTTCATCTGACGGCGGGGCGCCTGCGCAAGCGCGGGGCGCGGGCGCTTTTCGCGTCGCACTTGCCTGAAGTGCGCTTTAGTGTGCAACAATGGCGTTTCGCCCTATCAGACGCGAAAGGAAGCCCATGTCTCAGAGAAACACCAGTCCGCTCAAACGCTCCACCGTGCGTCGCACGCTGCAGCGTTTTTGGGACGTCACGCGCACGCAGCCGCTGATCGTCTTTCTCTCGGTGTTCTCGTCGGCGGGCTACATCTTTTTGCTCACGTTTGCCAACACCTATGTGATGGCCCTCATCGTCGACCGCGTCCAGGCCGGTCCCGTGGCAGGCGACCAGGTGTTTGAGGTCTTTGGTCCTTACATTCTGGCGCTCGTGCTCGTTAACCTAGTGGGCCAAATCCTCTCCAAGCTGCAGGACTACACCGTCTACAAGCTCGAGATTGCGGGCAACTATCACCTGGCGCGCCTGTGCTTCGACACGCTCTCCAATCAATCCATGACATTTCACACCAGCCGCTTTGGCGGATCGCTCGTGAGCCAGACGAGCCGTTTTATGAGCGGCTATACGGGGCTGGTCGACGTGACGGTGTATTCGCTCATCCCCACCATCACCTCGGTCATCTGCACGGTGGCGGCGCTCGCCCCGGTGGTGCCGACGTTTACCGTGATCCTGGTGTGCATCATGGCCGTCTACATCGCGTTTGTCTGGCTTATGTACAAGCGCATCATGCCGCTTTCGGCCGCGACGTCCGCCGCGCAGAACAAGCTCTCGGGCGTGCTCTCCGACGCGGTCACGAATATCCTGGCCGTCAAGACCTGTGGGCGCGAGGACTTTGAGCGCGATCTGTTCGACGCCGCCGATCGTGCCGCGCGCGACGCCGAGACGGTCTCGATGCACGCCATGATGCAGCGCAACTTTACGACCTCGGGCCTCATCGTCATCACCATGGCCGTGGTGAGTGTGTTCGTGGCGGGCGGCAACGCGTGGTTTGGCATCTCGGCCGGCTCGCTCGTCATGATCTTTACCTACACCTATAACCTCACCATGCGCCTGAACTACGTGAGTTCCATGATGCAGCGCATCAACCGCGCGCTCGGCGATGCGGCCGAGATGACGCGCGTGCTGGACGAGCCACGTTTGGTGGCGGACGACCCGGACGCCCCTGAGCTCAAAGTGACCGAGGGCGCGATTGATTTTGAGCACCTGAGCTTTGCGTACCGTGACGCTGCGGCGGGCGAGAGCGTGTTCGATAACCTGACACTTCATGTGGCGGCGGGCCAGCGCGTGGGCCTGGTGGGCAAATCGGGTTCGGGTAAGACGACGCTCACCAAGCTGCTGCTGCGCCTGGACGATGTTCAGGGCGGCCGCGTGCTCGTGGACGGCCAGGATGTCTCGCGCTGTACGCAGCAGAGCCTGCGCCGCCAGGTTGCCTACGTGCCACAGGAGGCGCTGCTGTTCCACCGCTCCATTCGCGAAAACATTGCCTACGGTCGTCCCGACGCCACTGATGAGCAGATTCGCGAGGCCGCGCGCCTGGCCAACGCCCTGGAGTTTATCGACCGCTTGCCTCGTGGCTTTGACACCATGGTGGGCGAGCGCGGCGTCAAGCTCTCGGGCGGCCAGCGTCAGCGCGTGGCTATCGCCCGCGCCATCCTAACCGACGCGCCGATTCTGGTGCTCGACGAGGCGACCTCTGCCCTCGACAGCGAGTCCGAGGCGCTGGTGCAGGAGGCGCTCGAGAACCTGATGCGCGGCCGCACCTCCATTGTGGTGGCGCACCGCCTGTCTACCGTGGCGGCGCTCGACCGCATTGTGGTGCTGGCCGATGGCGAGATCGTCGAGGACGGCACGCATGCGCAGCTCGTCGAGGCGGGTGGCGAGTACGCGAGCCTGTGGAGCCGTCAGACCGGCGCATTCTTGGAGGCGTAAGCGTCTCGGACGTGGGACAATTGTGCCCATAAGTTTATTGTGCCGTTGAGCCGAGGAGTCGTTATGCCACGCGAGACCAATGCCGCCAAGCGCGAGCGCGCCGTTGAGGTGTGTGAGCGCCTCAACCGTCGCTATGGCCCGGTCGAGTGCTTTTTGGACCACGAGAATCCCTTCCGCCTGCTGATCGCGGTGCTGCTCTCGGCGCAAACGACCGATGCGCAGGTCAACAAGGTGACGCCGCGGCTGTTTGCCCAGTGGCCCACGCCCGAGGCCATGGCTGGGGCGAGCGTGGCTGACGTGGCAGACACCATCAAGTCACTCGGCTTCTACAAGAGCAAAGCCAAGCATGCCGTCGAGGCCGCGCAGATGATCGTCGCCGACTATGGCGGCGAGGTGCCGGCCGACATGAAGGAACTCGTGAAGCTGCCGGGCGTGGGACGCAAGACGGCGAACATCGTGCTCAACGTGGGGTATGGCATCGTGGAGGGCATTGCGGTGGACACGCATGTCAACCGCATTGCGCACCGCCTGATGCTGAGTCCCAAGACGCATGCAAAGGAGCCACTCAAGACCGAGCAGGATTTGCTCAAGATTTTGCCGCACGAGTATTGGGAGTCGGTTAACCATCAGTGGATCACCTTCGGTCGCGAGATCTGCGACGCCCGCAAACCCAAGTGTGACGAGTGCCCGCTGGCAGATTTGTGCCCCAGCGTGCGCGTAGCGGGGTAGGGCGGAACGCATCTTCGTCTGGCGTTTTTTGCGGGGCTGGGTTTGCCCTTGAGCCGGAGTCCTCTCCATGCGCTACCATGACAGACAATGTATTTGACGTACGACCCGCCGAGCTTGCCCCGGCGGGCTTTTGGCGTTGCAATGCCGGAGGAACAGCATGCTCATTCACCGTATAGCCGCGCAGCTCTACACTGCCGAGGCGCTGCAGACCGTCGAGGCCGGACTCGATGCCGGCGAGGACGTGACGCTGGCTGTGTCGCAGTCGGGCCGCACGCTTATGGCGGCCGCCCAGTTTGCGCGCCGCCCGCGTCCCACGGTCTACATTGTGAGTGGCGAGGATGCGGCCGATCGCGCCGCGCGCAGCCTTGCCGCCTACGTGGGCCTAGCGCACGTGTGCCGTTTTCCCGAGCGCAAGGACTATCCGTGGCGCGAGCAGGCGCCCGACGATGCCGTGGTGGCGCAGCGCTGCGAGGCACTGGGACGCATCGTGCGCGGAGACAACTGCATCATGGTCGCCTCGGCTCGCGCGCTGCTGCGTTGCGTGCCGCCGGTCGAGAGCCACTATTGGGAGTCCACGACCTTTGCGGTGGGCGAGGAGATTCCCTTTGACGAGGTGCCGCAGCGCCTGGTGGGCATGGGCTACACCAATGCCGGTGCCGCCGATGCGCCCGGTCTGTTCCGCGTGCACGGTGACACCGTCGAGGTGTTTCCCGCGCAGGAAAAGGCGCCCGTGCGCATTGAGTTTTTCGGCGATGAGATTGACCGCATCCGCCGTATGGTGAGCTCCACGGGCCAAACCATCGGCAACGAGGACAGTATCGAGGTCTTCCCCTGCCGCGAGCTGGCGCTTACCGACGATGCCGTCCACAACATGCACGTGGCGCTCTACCGTGCCAGCCAGGACGACAGCAAGCTGGCGGCGCTGCTCGAGATGGTGGATGCGCGCATCGTCACGCCCGAGCTCGACCGCTTTTTGCCGGTGATGTACGGCCAGACCGTAAGCCCGTTGGCGCACGTGAGCGGCAAGGCACTCGTGGTTCTGTCCGAGCCGCGCTCGCTGTTCGACGACTGCCTGCGCGCCTACGAGGATATTGAGGCCCGTGCCGGCGAGGCAGGGATTGACCGCCTGGATGGTCTGTACGTGCGCGCCCAACAGCTCGATTTTGGTGCCCAGCAGCGCCTGAACTACGTGAGCCTCATCCGTGCCGGCGGTGCGGTGACGGCCGAGCTCAAGATTGAGCAGCCGGCCATCGCAGGCTCGGACAACCGTTTTATGACGCGCATCCAGGAGGTCGTGGGCAAGCGCTATGCCTGCGTGTTTGCCATCCCCGACCGCGGTGCGCGCGAGTCGATGGAGCTCACCTTTGGCGACGAGGGCATTACCTTTGAGGAATCGCTGACCGCGGCGCCCGAAAATGTCGGCGCTATCGGCGACCGCGTTCGCGTGGCAGCGGCGGATTCCGCCGACCGTGCCGCACGCCAGGAGGCCCATGCTTCCATTCGCGAGCGTAAGGCCGACGCGCTCAACGCCCGCTCGCTCGAGGCGGGCGCCGCGCAGGCTGCCGCCGGCGCCGCCGTGCCCACTATTTCGCGCGGACGTGTGACCTTTGTCGATGCCGCCTTGCCGCAGGGCGTGGTGGTGCCCGATGCCAACCTGGCCGTGTTCTCGATCGCCGACCTCAACGCCCGCATGGACGCCAACCGCGCGCGCAGCCGCCGCAAGGTGGACATTACGCAGATCACGTTCCCGTTTAAGCCGGGCGATTACGTGGTGCACGCCACCCACGGCATCGCGCTCTTTAGCGAGATCGCGCGCCAGGAAGTGGGCGGCAAGGAGCGCGACTACTTTTTGCTGGAATATGCCGACGGCGACAAGCTCTACGTGCCGCTCGAGCAGGTCGACCGCATCACACGCTATGTTGGCCCCGACGGCGACAAGCCGCGCCTGACCAGGCTCAATACCGCCGACTGGACGCGTGCCACCAACAAGGCACGCAAGAACGCCAAAAAGCTGGCGTTTGACCTGGTCGACCTGTATACACGCCGCTCGTCGATTACCGGTATCGCCTGTCCGCCCGATACGCCCGAGCAGATCGAGATGGAGGAGAGCTTCCCCTACGACGAGACGCGTGACCAGCTGGAGGCTATCGCCGACATCAAGGCCGACATGGAGGCGCCCAAGCCTATGGACCGCCTGCTGTGCGGCGACGTGGGTTTCGGCAAGACCGAGGTTGCCCTGCGCGCGGCGTTTAAGTGCGTGGACTCCGGCCGTCAGGTCATGGTGCTCTGCCCCACAACCATTCTGGCCCAGCAGCACTACGAGACCTTCTTTGAGCGCTTTGCCCCGTTTGGCCTCGAGGTCGAGGTGCTCAGCCGCTTCCGCACGCCGGCGCAGCAGAAGCGCGCGCTCAAGGCGTTTGCCGAGGGCACGATCGACGTGCTCATCGGCACGCATCGTCTGCTTTCGGCCGATGTGAACCCCAAGAACCTAGGCTTGGTGATCATTGACGAGGAGCAGCGCTTTGGTGTGCAGCACAAGGAGCAGCTCAAGAACCTGCGCGAGCAGATTGACGTGCTCACGCTTTCGGCAACGCCGATTCCGCGAACCATGCAGATGGCCACGAGCGGCGTGCGCGACATGAGCCTGATCACGACGCCGCCGACCGGGCGTCGTCCCGTGATCGTGCACGTGGGGGAGTACGACCCCGACGTGGTGAGTGCGGCGATTCGCCTGGAGGTGGGCCGCGGCGGTCAGGTGTATTACGTGTCCAACCGCGTCAAGACCATCGATGATGCCGTGGCGCGCGTGCACGAGGCCGCGCCCGAGGCGCGCGTGGGCGTGGCGCACGGCAAGATGAGCCCGCGCGAGGTCGAGGACGTGATGATCGAGTTCGCGACCAAGAAGATCGACGTGCTCATCGCCACGACCATCGTGGAGAGCGGCATCGACAACGCAACGGCCAACACGCTGATCATCGAGGACTCGCAGCGCTTGGGCCTGGCACAGCTCTACCAGCTCAAGGGCCGTGTTGGCCGCTCGGCCACGCAGGCATACGCGTACTTTATGTTCCCGGGTGAGCTGCCGCTCACCGAGGAGGCTACGGCGCGTCTGACCGCGCTTTCCGAGTTCCAGGACCTGGGCAGCGGCATGCGCATCGCCATGCGCGATCTGGAGATCCGCGGTGCCGGTTCGCTCATGGGTGCCGAGCAGCACGGCAACCTGTCGAGCGTGGGCTTTGACCTGTTTACGCAGATGCTGGGCCAGGCCGTGGCCGAGGCGCGCGGCGATGACGACGCCGGCGTGGAGGCGGCGAGCGTGGGCATCAACCTGCCGGCCGACTACTTCTTGTCTGAGGAGTACCTGCCGGCGGTGGATCAGCGCGTGCTCGTGTACCGTAAGCTCGCAGCGGCCGAGGACCTGGAGAGCATCGATGAGGTGCAGGAAGAGACCGAGGCCGCGCATGGCGAGCTGCCGCTGGCGGGACTCAACCTGTTCAATCGCGCACGAATCCGCATTCGCGGCGAGCGCCTGGGGCTCGAGAGCGTCACGCTCAGTGGCGGCCGCATCACGTTTTTGGGCGTCGACGTGCCCAAGAAGGTGGCCTTTGAGCTTAAGACCCGCTATGGCGCGGTGAACTTCCCCAAGAGCCGCAAGCTGTCGGTGCCCTACAAGGCGGGCGCCGGCGCGGGCAGCGGCCTGGGTCGCGGCCTCGACGCCAACGACGGCACCGGCCCCGTGGCCGCGGCACTCATGCTGCTGCAACAGCTGGGTGCGAGCGACGACGACTAACGGGTCGACGCTGCAAACGCTCCATTTGGGCAATCTGACCCTCACTCGTCGGTCGCGTACGCAAGTACGCTTCCCTCCTCCTTCGGGCCACCTTGCCACAAATGGAACGTTTTCGCTCACTTATGCTCAACCTGTAAGGGTATTTATGGGACAAAGCTATCTTTGCCCCACCACGTTGCGGGTCGACCCTTCGCCCGACCGAAAGGAAAGCATGTTCGGATACATCTATAAGAGAGATGTCGCCATTATCGCGGTTGTCCTGTGTCTTTGTCTGGGCGCGGGCAGCTTCTTCGATTATCAGATCTCGTGCGCGCTGTTCAACATCGGCAGCATGTACGGCCGCTTTATCGAGGCTGCCGGCGAGCTGCCGTTTGAGCTGACAGCGAGCATCGCAGGCGTTATGCTCGTGCGCGCGGTGCGTCCCGATTCCAGAGGGAGCAAATGGCTCGCCGTGCTCGGCATCCTCGTCAACGTTGGCTTGGCCGGCTACGAGATTGTTTCGTCCCTGCGGGTTGGCGGTAAACTCATTGCCGTTCAGTTGGTGCTGACGTTTGTGCTGGTCATCGCTGCCAACCTTATCGTCTATCGCCTCACGCGCACGACCGCGCCCGACGAGCTTACGCGCTGGGCGTTGATGGTGCTTGCCGTGTGGGTCGCTCAGGCCATTATCCTCAACGTGATCGTCAAGCCGCTGTGGTCGCGCCCGCGCATGCGCGTGATCGAGGTGACGCAGGGGCTCGAGTTTCAGCCGTGGTGGGTAATCGGCAGCCCCGACAAGTGGAGCTATATTGCGGCCGGCGTAATCAAGGACGGCTTTAAGTCGTTCGCGAGTGGACACACGGCGCACGCGGCGATCGGCCTTATGCTCGCCGGGCTTCCCGCGGCGGCCTTTAAGGAAAAACCTTCGCGTCGCCGCGTGATCTTTTGGGCGGCGGCTGTGGTCGCGGCGCTCGTCGCCTTTGGCCGTATCGTGATCGGAGCTCACTTTTTGAGCGACGTGAGCTGCGGCTTTGCCCTGGTGCTGGCGCTTGAGTGCCTTGCCGCGCGCATTGCCTATCCCAACGGCGTACAATAGCTCCGTTTGAATCATCTGGCCGATACCCGGTAAGAGAGGATTGCCATGCTCGCGTTCAACAACGATTATTCCCACGGCGCACATCCGGCGGTGCTGCAGGCGCTCGTCGACACCAATATGGAGCCGCAGCCCGGCTACGGTACCGATGCGCATACCGAGCGTGCCAAGCAACTTATTCGCGAGGCCTGCCAGGCCCCCGATGCCGACGTGTTTTTTCTGGTGGGCGGCACGCAGGCCAACGCGACGGTGATCGATATGCTGCTCGCGCCGTACGAGGGCGTCGTTGCTGCCGAGACTGGCCACGTCGCCTGCCATGAGGCGGGCGCCATTGAGTTTGGCGGCCACAAGGTGCTCACTATCCCCGGCTACGAGGGCAAGATGCACGCCGAGGACCTCGAGAACTATATCCAGGTGTTCTATGAAAACGAGAGCTACGAGCACACGGTGTTCCCGGGCGCCGTGTACGTGAGTCTGTCGACCGAGTACGGCACGCTGTACTCCAAGGCCGAGCTCGCGGCGATTCACGCGGTGTGCCAGAAGCGCGAGATTCCGCTGTTTGTGGACGGTGCTCGCCTGGCCTATGCGCTGGCGGCCGATGAGTGCGACATTACCCTGCCCGAGCTGGCGCAGCTGTGTGACGTGTTCTACATCGGCGGCACCAAGTGCGGCGCGCTCTGCGGCGAGGCTGTGGTGTTCTGCGGCATGCACGCCCCGGCGCATCCCATTCCGCGTATTAAGCAGCACGGCGCGCTGTTGGCCAAGGGCCGCCTGACGGGCGTGCAGTTTGAGGCGCTCTTTACCGATGGCCTGTATTTTGAGATTGGTCGCCAGGCGATTGAGACCGCGCAGGCGCTTCGTCGCGTGCTGCACGAGCACGGCTACCAGTTCTTTTTGGAGACGCCCACAAACCAACAGTTCGTGATTCTGCCCAACGAGGACATAGCGCGCATTCGCGAGTATGCGGCGATCGAGTACTGGGAAAAGTACGACGAGACCCACACGGTGGTGCGCTTTTGCACCAGCTGGGCCACGACGCAGGAGGATATCGACGCGTTGGCGGCTGTCCTGTAGCCTGATGTAATGACGAGGGGCCGCCTTGCGCTGGGTTTGGCGCAAGGCGGCCTCTGTTTTTGAGGGGGAAGGGTTGTATGACCGAGATGTCCGAGCCGACGATTCGCCTGGCGACGCCCGATGATGCGCCGGCGCTGCTTGCCATCTATGAGCCGTATGTGCGCCAGACGGCGATTACCTGCGAATACGAGGTGCCAAGCGTTGAGGAGTTCGCCGGGCGCATCGAGCGTACGCTCAGGCGCTATCCGTATCTGGTGATGGAGCTGGACGGGCGTCCGGTAGGCTATGCCTATGTGAGTCCGCTCAACAGCCGCGAGGCATACGACTGGTCGGTCGAGACGTCGATCTACCTGGCGCGCGACGTGCGCCACGGCGGGCTGGGCCGCAAGCTGCACGATGCGCTCAAGCAATGCCTGATCGCGATGGGCATTACCAACGTGTGCGCGCTCATTGCCGTGCCGCACGACAAGGACGACGAGTATCTAACGCACAACAGTCAGGATTTCCATGCCCATATGGGCTACCGCCTGGTGGGCGCCTTCGATCGCTGTGCCCAAAAGTTCGGCCGCTGGTACGACATGTGCTGGATGGAGTTGGTCCTGGCCGAGCGCACGCCCAACCAGCCCAAACCAACCTGGTTCCCCGACCTCCTCGCCTAAAACCACCACAAAGGTGCCTGTCCCCTTTGCGGTGGTTTTGACAGGTTAGCCGATGGGCTCGGTGTATTTGGCGCGGTCGGTGCGCTGGATGCGCTTGGAGACATGGAGCGGGCGGCCGTCGGTGTCGTAGACGTAGTCGGTGATCAGGATTAGCGCCTGCCCGCGCTCGACGTTGAGCAAAAACGCCTCGTTTTGCGAGGCATAGCACACCTCAAAGGTCTTATGTCCCTGTGCTGGCGCGCGATGGAATTCTTGGCGCAGCGTCGCGTAGAGCGAACCGTTGATATCGCGATCGATGAGCGTCTCGAAGCTTGGCGGCAGGTAGGTGGTCTCTAGGCACAGCGGCACGTCGTCCAGGTAGCGCAGGCGGACAAGTTTGACGAGCTTGCTGCCCACGGCGGCATCAAAGAACTTAGCTATGCTGCCGCCCGCCTTGGTAAAGCCCGAGTCCACCGTGCGCGTGGTGGGCTTCATGCCCTGGCCTTCGACCTGCTTGGTATAGCTCGAAAACACCAGGTTGTTTTCGTGGAGCGCGGGCGTGTCGGCCACAAAGGCGCCGCGCCCGCGCTCGGTGCGCACCAGGCCCTCATCAACGAGTACCTTAAGGGCGTGGCGCACGGTGCTGCGCGACAGCCCCGATTCGTCCATGAGTTCCATCTCGGACGGCAGCTTGTCTCCGCGTGCGTAGATACCGGCGGCGATGCGGTCACGCAACATGCCCGCCAAGCGCTCGTATTGGCTCAGTTTCTTTTTAGACGAAGCGTTCATGTGATCAACCTGTATCTAACTTGTATGCGAGTCTAATCAAGCATGTATTCAATACAACAACAAAACTGCTGGTAACGGGAAGTCGAAAACCTTACCAGCAGAATTTCTAAGTCAAATATAGCATACAACTAGTCGACATAACCAAAACATGTATGTAACTTGTATGCCATCGAGAGCATCAAACGAGAAGAAAGGCTGATGCACGATGACTACTCAGGAACAGGTTAAGGATGTCGTCTCCCAGGTTTTGGCTGACAAGGCAGACAAGGGCGGCATCAAGCGCGTCGTGTGGATTGGCGCCGGCGGATCCAACGGCGGCAACTATCCTGCCCAGTACTTTATGGAGCACGAGGCCACGCAGGTCGTGAGCTCCAGCTACACCAGCAACGAGTTCGTGCACGCAACCCCCGCCTACGTTAACGAGAACACCCTGGCCGTCGTCGTGTCCATGCGCGGCACCAAGGAGACCATCGTCGCCGCCCAGGTCGCCAAGGACCACGGCGCCAGCACCATCGCCATCTATGTTGACGAGTCCGGCCTCACCGAGGTCTGCGACTACAAGATCCAGTACGACAGCTTGGCCGTCGACGAGTCCTGCATGGGCCGCACCAACTCCGCCGTCGTGACCATGATCGCCATGGAGCTTACGCAGCAGACCGAGGGCTATGCCGAGTACGAGACCGCTATGGCCGCGTTCGACTTGGTCGACCCCATCTATCGCAAGGCCGTCGAGTACACCCGTCCGCTTGCTGCCAAGTGGGCCGAGCAGAACGCCGACAAGCCCTGCATCAACGTCATGGCTCAGGGTCCGCTCTTTGGTGCCGCCTACGTCTTTAGCATCTGCAACGTGCAGGAGATGCTGCAGATTGACTCCTGCACCATCAACACCTGCGACTTCTTCCACGGTCCCTTCGAGATCCTGGACAAGCGTACCTCGCTGTTCCAGCTCATCAGCGTCGGCCGCAGCCGCTGCAACGACGAGCGCGGCATCCGCTTCGTCAACCAGTACGGTGGCGAGCGCGTCTATCAGCTCGACGCCAAGGAGCTCGGCCTCAACGACATCAAGGACAGCGTGAGCGAGTACTTCAACCACCTGATCTTTGCCCCGATCCTCAACAACGTGTACATGCGCGCGCTCTCTGCCGTTACTCACAAGGACTACATGACGCGCCGCTACATGTGGAAGCTGGATTATTAGTTACGGCGTTTTACCAAACGCCGTAACGGCTCGACGCTGCAAACCCACCTGAGCGGCAATCTGCCTTTCAGCTTCAGCGGCATGACCAGAAGGTCAATGCCGCTTCGCTTCAAGGCACCTTGCTTGCTCAGGTGGGTTTTCGCTGGCGTTGCCAAAGCATCGGCGTCGCCTTGGCCCAGATGCGGCACTTGGAGACGTTCGGCACTTGGGGACAGTCCTAGTCATTGGGGACAGGTTACTTTACACCAAGTTGGCGCATATGAACCTGACCCCTTTGCACCAATGGGTTGTAGCGGTAGAGCAGATTTTTCCGCTCGCCGATTTGTGTCTTGAAAAATGTATATAACGACTATAACGTAGTGTGAAACATATTGGAAACAATACCGAGGAGGCTGCGTTGAAGAAAAGCAATCTGGGCTATGTGCTGGTGCTGGTCGCCGCGCTTATGTGGGGCAGCATCGGAATCTTTGTTAACGGAATATCGGCCCTGGGTGTTTCGTCTCAGAGCATGGCGGCCTTTCGCTTGTTGGTCGGAGCGCTTATCTTGGCGCCGGTCCTGATGTTTATGGGCTGCCGTCCGGGTGAGGGGTCTACCGTGGCTCAGGGTCCGCTGGCCCTGTTCAAGGCAAGCCCTAAAGAGCTTGTTCCCTGCGCGCTTGTCGGTATCGTCGGCCTGGCCGCCGCCAACACCTGCTATTACGAGTGCATGGGCGAGGTGGGCATGTCCACGGCCTCGGTGCTGCTCTACACCTCGCCGGTGTTTGGCGTCGTGCTCGGCCGCGTGCTTTATCGCGAGGACGTGACCCCCAACAAGCTCGTTGCCATTATCTTTAACATCGTTGGCTGCGTGCTTGCAGTGACCAATGGCGACCTTTCCGGTTTCCATTTTTCGGTTTGGGGCGTCACGTCGGGCGTGATTGCAGGCCTTTGTGGTGCGTCGCTTGCGGTGTTTAGCCGAATAGCAACCAAGACGGTCCACCCGCTGGCTGTCACGTTTTGGGGCTTTGTTTTTGGCGGTGCGGTTATGGCGGCTATCGCGGCTCCGTGGCCGGATGTCGCCGCGGCAATGTCGCCACAGCTGCTGCTGCTGTTCCTTGGCTTTGGGCTCATCCCCACAGCCGTGGCCTACATCTTATATATGCAGGGTCTGTCCATGGGGCTCGAGACATCGAAAGTTCCCGTCGTAATGTCATTCGAGACGGTCGTCACCGTACTGGTGGGCATTGGTGTCTATGCCGAGTCCGCCGGCGCGATCAAGGTTCTGGGCATTGTGCTTGTGCTCGCGTCCATCCTGATCATGAACACCGACTTCTCCAAGCTGCGCAACAGTGTGTTTGTCGGTCATGTCATTGAGAGCATGACCTTTAAGCCCAACGCGTGGTGGACCGAAAAATCTCAGGACATGGATCTGTTTAAGGAACGCACCGGCATCGCGCTGGAACCCACCGTGCAGGAAAGCCCCTGGTACTTCGTGCGATAGAGGATTGTGCGCGGCGTCTGACCTGGGGTTATCCAGCCAGCGCCGGCCTATCCAGCCCCAACGTTTCAAGTACGTTAAACCCGTCAACGGTCGATTTTCACCCGCGAACGGTCTTTATACTAATTAGCAATATAGGCAACGTATAAGACGTTATAATGACCATAACGAAAAGGAGGAGGCAAGATGAATCAGATCATTCTCGCATCTCATGGCGGCCTGGCCGCAGGCGCCAAAGACACGCTCGAGATGGTTCTCGGCGACGTGTCGAACGTCCACGTCGTGTCGCTTGCTCGTGACGACAAGGAGCCCATCACCAATAAGGTTGAGGCTCTGATCGCCACGTTCAACGCGGACGACACCGTCTATGTGCTGACCGATATGCTCGGCAGCTCGGTCAACAACAACGTGGTCGAGCTTTCCAAGAACGGCACGAAGTTCACGGTTGTCAGCGGTTTCAATATTCCGCTGGCGCTGACGCTCGCTATGAGCCCCGTCCCCGTCAAGGGCGCCGAGCTCGCGGCCCTCATCAACGAGGCCCGCACCGGTCTGACCAACCCCAATGCTCCGGTCGAGGCTGCCGCGGCTCCCGCCAAGAAGGCCAAGGCGTCCCGCCACAGCTCCGGTCCCGCCAAGATCGTCCTCGCACGTCTTGACTACCGTCTGCTGCACGGCCAGGTCGTCTTTACCTGGACCACCAAGGTTCAGGCCGAGCGCATCATCGTCGTCGACAACGCCGCCGCCAACGATGACATCAAGAAGGGCGCTCTTAAGCTGGCCAAGCCCCAGGGCGTGCGTCTGAACGTCTTCACCGTCGAGCGTGCCCTCGCCAAGATGGACAAGCTCAACACCCTCGGCGAGCGCGTCATGTTCGTCTTTGGCAACACGGCCGAGATGCTGCAGTTCTGCCAGGGCTACAAGCTCGACGCCATCAACCTGGGCGCCACCGCCAACCACGACGGTGCCGATCAGGTCGGCGGCAAGGACAGCTCCGTCTTCCTCGACGCCACCCAGAAGGCAGACGTCAACCAGCTGCTCGACATGGGCATCAAGCTCTATGTTCAGCAGACCCCTACGTATCAGAGCGTCGACATCGACGCCAAGCTGTAATCAACCAGGCTTTTGCCTGACTGAAAGGAGAAGGGTATGAATACGTTCATCAGTGCGGTGCTCGTCGGCCTCGTCGGCGTGTTCTGCATGTGGGACTCCCGCCTGCTCGGTCGTCTTAACTTCGAGCAGCCCCTCGTTGGCGCTACGCTCGTCGGTCTGCTGCTGGGCGATGTGCCCACCGGCCTTGCCGTCGGTGCCGCCGTCGAGCTCGTGTCCATGGGCCTGGTGCAGGTCGGCGCCGCCGTTCCGCCCGATATGGTCCTGGGCGGCATCGTGGCCGCTGCCTTTGCGTGCCTGACCGATGCTTCCGCCGAGACCGCCATGACGATCGCCATCCCGGTCGCCGTCCTGGGTCAGCTCCTCGGCATCGTGTTCCGTTCCATCATCGCCGCCCTCACCCATGTGGCAGATAGCGCGATCGATAACGGAAAGTTCAAGACCGCCTACCGTATGCACATCTGCGCCGGCTCCGGTCTGTACGCCGTCATGTACTTCCTGCCGATCTTCCTCGCCGTCTTTGTTGGCACCGACCTGGTTCAGGCCATCGTCAACATGGTTCCCGAGTGGCTGTCCACTGGTCTTAACGTTTCGACCAAGATCATGACCGCCTACGGCTTGGCCCTGCTGCTCACCATGATGATCAAGAAGGGTATGACTCCGTTCCTGTTCATCGGTTTCCTGCTCGCCGCTTACCTCAACCTGTCCGTCATCGCGGTCGCTCTGATCGGTGTGTGCCTGGCTGTCGTCTTCATGGGCTTCAAGTTCAACGGTTCCCATGCAGCCGCCGGTGTCGATTCCGACTACGATCCGCTCGAAGACGACGAAGACTAAGGAGGAACACACTATGGCAACCGCAACCAAGGACGTGTCCCTGAACAAGAAGGTCAGCCAGTTCTTCTGGCGCTCCTGGGCCATCCAGGCCTCTTGGAACTACGAGCGTCAGATGAACATGGGCTTCCTCTACGGCATGGTTCCCACGCTCGATCGCCTCTATCCGGATGAGTCCGACCCCAAGCAGCTCGCTGCTAAGAAAGAGGCTTACCACCGTCACATGGCGTTCTACAACTGCACCCCGCAGACGAGCGCCTTCATCCTAGGCCTCACCGCCTCCATGGAGGAGGAGTACGCCAAGGATCCCGAGAACTTCGATCCCGATTCGATCAACGCGGTCAAGACCTCCCTCATGGGTCCGCTTTCCGGCATCGGTGACTCCTTCTTCCAGGGCACCATCCGCGTTATCGCCTTTGGCCTGGGTGTTCAGCTGGCTCAGCAGGGCTCCATCATGGGCCCGATCCTGGCCATGCTCATCTCCATCGTCCCCTCTGTGCTGATCACCTGGTTCGCAGCCAAGATGGGCTATCAGGGCGGCCACGAGTACCTGAGCAAGCTTCAGGGCGGCGACCTCATGGAGAAGCTCATGTATGTCTGCGGCATCGTGGGCCTTATGTCCGTGGGCGGCATGATCGCCACGCTGATCGGCGCCACCACTCCGCTGCAGTTCGCTGAGGGTACCGTCGTTATCCAGGACATCCTGGACGGCATGATGCCCCAGATGATTTCCCTTGGCCTCACCGGCCTTATGTACTGGCTCATCAAGAAGAACGTCAACACCGGTTGGCTTCTTGTGATCGCCATTGTGGGCGGCATCGCCCTCTCCGCGGCCGGCATCCTGGCCTAGTCGCGACCAAGCGTCTAACCGCTTTCCCCCGGGGGCCTGCCTGGCATCCCATACCCCAGGCAGGCTTCCATCCCTATACGTGACAATGGGACAGCCCCTTTGTCGCATCCTCAACGGGCCGGCGACTCGGTCCAAACCACGGTAACCCTGCGAGCGCCCGGCAATGTGGCGCCGCAAAAATCGAAAGGAATGTGTCAGATGTACGAGATCGACCTTAACCTCCCTAAGCAGATCGTCGCTGACGTCCTGTCCAACCACGAGATCCACAGCGTCGCTTTCGTCGGCTGCGGTGCTTCCATGTCCGACCTTTACCCCGCCAAGTATTTCCTGGCCAACAACACGGACAAGCTGAACGTTCAGATCTTCACCGCTAACGAGTTCAACTACGACACGCCTTCCTGGGTCAACGAGCACACCTTCGTGATCACCTGCTCCCTCGGTGGCTCCACGCCCGAGACCGTCGAGGCCAACAAGACCGCCAAGAAGCACAACTGCCCGGTCGTCTCCCTCACCAACAAGGCTGGCTCCGCTCTGACCGTCGACGCTGACTACGTCATCGTTCACGGCTTCCACGCCAACTTCGCTGCCAAGTGCGAGAAGCCCGGCTACGCCATCGCTCTTGCTGTCGAGATCCTTCAGCAGACCGAGGGTTATGACCACTACGAGGACATGATCACCGGCCTCACCAACATCTTCGATCTCTGCGAGAACGCCGCTCAGCACTGCAAGAAGCTCGCCAAGAAGTTCGCCGAGGACTTCAAGGACGACAAGATGATCTACTTCATGGCTTCCGGTGCCTCCGAGAAGATGGCTTATTCTCACGCCGCCTTCCTGTTCACCGAGATGCAGTGGATCGACGCCGCCGCCTACAACACCGGCGAGTACTTCCACGGCCCGTTCGAGGTTTCCACCGAGGGTAAGCCCTACGTCTTCTTCATGTCCGATGGCGCCACCCGTCCGATGGACGCCCGCGCCCTCACCTTCCTTGAGCGCATGGGCGCCAAGGTCGCTCTGATCGACTCCAAGGACTACGGCCTGGCTGACGCCGTGCCCGCGAGCGTCATCACCTACTTCAACCCGCTGCTGCACCTCGCCGTTATGCGCGAGTACGGCAACCAGATCGCCGAGGCCCGTCAGCACCCGCTGACCATGCGTCGCTACATGTGGAAGCTTTCCTACTAATCACAAGTAAGTAGACCTTACGGGTTGATTGAGAGGGGATGGGGTTTGCGCCCCGTCCCCTTTTTTGCTCTGGGGAGGGCGTATCCGTCGCGCCACAAAACCCCAGATAAAACCTACCAAAATAAACCTGTCCCTTTTTGGCAGGTGGGAGGAGATGCGTATGATCAAAGCAGTGCTGTTTGACATGGACGGCGTGCTGGTCGATACCGAGTGGTTCTACAACCGTCGTCGCGTGGCGTTTATGGAGGAGAAGGGGTTCCACTTTGACGAGATCCCCGATCTTTCGGGGTCTAACGAGCCGGCCATTTGGGAGGCGCTGGTGCCCGACGATGTTGAGCTGCGCGAGCGTCTGCGCGTGGAGTACAAGCAGGTCTATAGCCCGGACCATCCCGTTCCGTATGCCGAGCTGCTCAACGAGCAGACGGAGCCGGTGATGCGCGCACTGCACGAGCGCGGCGTGAAGTGTGCCATCGCGAGCTCGTCCTATCGCGAGTTGATCGACGAGCTGGTGGAGATTGCCGGTATCCCCGACGTGCTGGACTACACCATCAGCGGTCACGAGTGCAGTGCGTTTAAGCCCGACCCCGAGATCTACCTGCGTGCCATGGAGGCACTGGGGGTGGAGCCTGCCGAGTGCCTGGTTATCGAGGATTCGCCTTTGGGCATCGAGGCTGGTAAGCGCTCCGGCGCCCGCGTCCTGGCGCTGCGTCCGCACGAGGGTGTCAACCTCGATCAATCGCGAGCCGATGCCGTTATTGATAATCTGACCGACATTTTGGCCGCTTTGTAGTGTCAATCCGCCGCGAGAAGCACGGGTTCAAACGTTTTTTGCGGTGGACTGGCTCAATTTGGTTTCGATTTTGATCCGTTTGGCTTCGATTCGGACTAAGTGAGTAGACTTTTTGGCGCAGGCCGAGCACAATGCATATCTTCCTTTGTAAAACCGCAGGTCACAGGGGTGGCGGTTTTGGGTGTGCTCTGCAGGTCGCGTAAAGTCTACTCACTTGTAATTTGGGCCTTTGGTCGTGGGGTTGCTGGTCCCGCTTTGGTTGTCGAGAGAGGGTGAATTGAAGCGCCCCCGCACGCTCCATGCTACAATCGCGGACATACCCCACAACTACATCTGCCTTCGAAAGGAGCCTGCGTGGCGAACGCCATCGATCAGCTCACGGACCGCGTGCTCGTGCTCGGCCGCCTCACCATCGTCCGCCGTGCCATTACCGCTGTGGCGGTCACCATTTCCGCCGTTCTCCAGACATTTCTGATCCAGGCGTTCATTCAGCCCGCCGACCTGCTTCCGAGCGGTCTTACCGGCGTCGCGGTCCTACTCGATCGCGTTACCTCGCTGGGTGGCGTTCATATCGACATCTCGCTCGGCATGCTCGCGCTCAACATCCCCGTGGCGCTCCTATGTTGGAGCGGCATTAGCAAGCGCTTCGTCATCTTCTCGATGATGCAGGTCGTGCTCTCATCGCTGTTCCTCAACGTCTTTCACTTCGCGCCGTTTTTGGGCGACAAGATCATGCTCATCATTTTTGGCGGCGTGGTCTCGGGTCTGGGCGCTGCCATCGCGCTTAAATCCGGCGCATCCACCGGCGGCACCGACTTTATCGCGCTGTGGGTTTCCAACCACACGGGCAAGACCATCTGGGGCGTCATCTTTGGTTTCAACTGCTTTATCCTGGCGATCTTTGGCTTTATGTTTGGCTGGGACAAGGCGGCGTATTCCATCGTGTTCCAGTTTATTTCGACCAAGACTATCGACAGTTTCTATCGTCGCTACGACCGCGTGACGCTGCAGATCACGACGCGCAAGGCTGACGAGGTCATGACCGCCTATGTTGACCATTTTCAGCACGGCATTAGCTGCGCCGAGGTCATCGGCGGATACAGCCGCGAAAAGATGTACCTGCTGCACGCCGTTGTATCGACCTACGAGAGCCAGGACATTATCAAGCTGGTGTGCGACATTGATCCCGACGCCGTGATCAATGTGTTCCACACGCTCAACTTTGTGGGCGGCTGGTGGGGCGGTCATGTCGACGAGCCCATGCCCACGGCCGTACCCGATCCCGACAAGCCCGCGCGTATGGCCAGCAGACAGGCGCGCCTCAGCGAGCAGGACAGCCTGCAGCAGGACGACGGCAAGTAGGGTATTGGCATTTTGCCGGTCCTGCGCAACCCATCCGAACGAGCCCCCCGAAAGCCCCGTTGCTTTCGAGAGGCTCTCGTTTGCCCAGATAAAACCTACCAAAATGAAGCTGTCGCTTTTTGGTAGGGAGGGTGTATCGTTTTATCATTATGAGGTAATATGAAACTAGACGTTATATACGTATTAGTTATTTCGATATTTCGATAAGAGTGATTAGATATGCCTGCGCCCAAAAATGCACCGCTTTACCAGCAGATTTACGACGAAATCAAGGATGCGATCGAGAAAGGTGTTTATGCACCCAAGGAGCGTATTCCGTCCGAGCTTGAGCTAGCCGAGCAGTACGACGTGAGCCGCATTACGGTGCGCCGCGCCGTCGAGGAGCTGTGCTCCGATGGCTACCTGGTTAAGCAGCAGGGCCGTGGCACCTTTGTCTCCACGCCGCACATCAATCGCCAGTTTCACGCCTCGACGCTGCAGACGTTTACCGCGCTGTGTGCCGGCAACGGCATGAAGGCCGGTGCGCACGTGATCGATCGCCAGATCGTTCCGGCGCGCCAAAACGAGATGGAGTTCTTTGGCCTGCAGAAGGATGCGCTGCTGCTGCATATCAAGCGCGTGCGTACGGCCGACGGCGAGCCCATCTTTGAGGAGAACATCTTTGTGCCGTTTGATGCCTACCGCGAGCTGTTGACGGCCGATCTTGAGGACAAGTCTATTTTTGCCGAGGTCGAGCGTGTTGGCGGAATCCCGATTGTCTCGGTTGGCTACCGTACGGTCGAGGCCGTTCGAGCTAACGCCGAGCAGGCGGCCGAGCTGGGCATTGCTCCGCACGATCCGCTGCTCAACCTGCGTGCCGGCTTTACCGGTCCCGATGACGAGCCGGTTTTGATGGGTAAGCAGTACTACGTGGGATCGCGCTACGTTATGGTGATGTAGGGTTGGTTCCGCCGTTCTAACGAACGGCGGATCGGTCGACGCTGCAAGCCCGCCAGAGCGGCAATCTGCCTTTCAACTTCGGCGGCATGACCAGAAGGTCAAT
>CABSYR010000030.1:0-23786 GCA_902481895.1 uncultured Collinsella sp.
TCAGGCTGCTCAATTTCCGATGCTCTTTTTGCTCAAATCCTCTTGACGAAACACACGTCATGCCGCCGTCGACGACGGCGGAGGCGGCGGCGACCTTCTGCTCGTATGTGTACCTGCCCTGCTTTCCGTCCATGCGCAGCAGCACCTCGCTCCCGAATGCGCGGTATATCTCCTGCCATCTTCTCACGGCTTCCGCGGGAAGCGAAAGGGCGATCGCGGCAGATTTATACCCGTGTCCGAGCTCGAAGAGCCCTATGGCCGCCTTCCTGGCCTCGACATCATGCTTCACCCTCAAATCAACGCGCATAAAGAAAGCCTCCCATTTCTCATGTCCAAGAAATGGGAGGCAGTTCACTACGGTGCCGGGCTCTTCTGGTCTAAAGGCAGGATTCGGACCGTCGACACCCGCGTCACTCATTTCCCCGCGGGGGGAGTTTTCGAATCCGCCCGGGGGCACCAGAGGAATATCGAGCCCGGTACCGCTACGGTGCCGGGCTCTTCTGGTTTAAGGCATGCCGTAGTATTCGCTGCTTCAGATAAAGAAAGCGCTCGCTTGCTGGGGAAGCAAGCGGGCGCCTGTGAGCGAATATGTTTGCGGCGAGAGCCGTGATGAGCGGTGGGGTGGCGACTAGTTGGTCGTACCGGAATCGTCACCCGTGCCCGAACCCGAGCCCGAACCCGAGCCAGAAAGTGCGACCGTCAGCGTGATCGTGCTGTCGGTGGACTGCTTGCCGGTGGGGGAGACGCCCGTAACGGTGGCATCCTCGTTACCGCTCACGGGATTGCCGTTCTGGTCACAGAAGCCGATGTTATAGAAACCGGCGTTGTTGAGCGCGGTAACGGCGGCGGAAATGCTCTTGCCGTACAGGTTGCCCGGGACGGTGGCCTTGCCGGACTTCTTGGCAATGACGACGGTAATCGTGGCGCCGGGCTTTTGCTTACCGCTGGGGTTCCAGCTGATCACGGTGCCCTCGGTAACCGAGTCGTTCTCCTGGTAGCTCACGTCGACGCCAAAGCCTGCCATATCGAGGGCGTTACGCGCCTGGGCCTCGGTCATGTCGGTCAGGTCGGGGACGGACGTGGTATCCGGGCCGCTCGAGACCTTGTACGAGATGGTCGTGCCCTTCGCGACTTCCTTACCGGCTTCGGTGCTCTGCTCAAAGACCTGGCCCTCATCGGCCTCGTTGGCCTCCTCGGAGGCGTTGCCCTTCAGGCCAACGCTTGCCAGTGCGGCTTCTGCCTGGTCCTTGGTCAGGCCGACAAGCGGGGGAACCTCAACCTTCTCGGAGGGCTTGGGGCCCTTGGAGATTACCAGGTTCACCTTGGTGCCCTTGGCCTTCTTGGTGTTGCCGTTGGGCGTCTGCTCGGCGACCTTGCCCTCGTCGACATCGTCGTTGTAGCTTTGGTCGATGGTGCCGACCTCGAGGCCGGCTTCCTTGATCAGCTCGACGGCAGTCTGCTGGTCCTTGCCCAGTACATCGGGAACGGTGACCTGCTCGCCGCCAAAGAGTCCTGTGGCAAAGGCCACCACGATGCCGATGACGGCAACCGCTGCCACCACGGCGGCGATGATCTTGTTTTTGTTGGATTTGGGTTCTTCGACCTCGTAGGAGCCGGTGGAGCCCGAAACCGAGCTACGGGTGGTATTCTGCCCGCTCACGCCCGAGACGGGACGCACCATGGCGCGCGTCTGATCGGAAAGCTCGCGAGTCTTGGTGGCGCCCAGCTCGCCGGGGGCACCGATGATGCGCGTGGGCTCCGAGACGTTGACGGCACGGCCCGACAGGTAGCTGTTGAGCACCTGACGCAGTTCGTCGGCGGTCTGGAAGCGGTTTGCCGGGTCCTTCTCCATGCACTTGAGGATGATGCGCTCAAGGTCGGCGTCGACACCGGAGTTGATCTGGCTCGGCGGAATAGGCAGCTCGTTGACCTGCTTGAGTGCGACCGAGATGGCGTCGTCACCGTCAAAGGGCACGCGGCCGGTGGCGCATTCATACATCACGACGCCCAGCGAGTAGATATCCGAGGTGGGGCCGAGGTCCTGACCACGGGTCTGCTCGGGGCTGACGTAGTGGGCGGTTCCCAGCACGTTGTTGTCTTGCGTGAGGTGGCTGTTCTTGGCGCGCGCGATGCCAAAGTCCATCACCTTGATGTTGCCGTCGGGCAGCACCATGATGTTCTGCGGCTTAATGTCGCGGTGGATGATTTCGTGCTTGTGGGCGACCGAAAGCGCGGAGCTGATCTGCGAGCCGATCTGCGCGACCTTCTTGGGGTCGAGGGCGCCGTGGCTCTTGATGCCGCTCTTAAGGTCGGTACCGCGCAGGTACTCCATGACGATGTAATAGGTGTCGCCGTCCTTGCCCCAATCGTAGACGCCCACGATATAGGGGGAGGAGAGGCCGGCTGCTGCCTGGGCCTCCTGCTTAAAGCGTGCGGCGAAGGTCGCGTCGCCAGCATACTGCGGCAGCATGATCTTGACGGCTACCGTGCGGTCGAGAACCTGGTCCTGTGCACGGTAGACGGTCGCCATGCCGCCTGTTCCCACCTTATCCTTGAGGAGGTATCTTCCCCCGAGGACCCTCTGTTCCATTCCTGCTCCTAACATAACTATTCGCTCAACGATGTGTGTAGTACCTACGATGTGGCCGCTGGGGCCGTGTGACGCGTTGCCGCTAACCCTTAGGCCGCGGCGCGCCTCGGGTGTCCGATTCGATCATGGGCATCACGCTCCCTGTGCGGCAAGCGCCGCGGTCAGGACGATACCGGCGATCTTGGCGGCCTTGACGTCATGCTTGTCGAAATCCTCCAAGGCCACCGAGATGGCGACCGTGGGTGAATCGTAAGGTGCAAAGCCAACGAACATCGAGTTGACGTTGGTGCCACCAGTCTCGGCCGAGCCGGTCTTGCCGGCGACCTTGACGCCGGGGATTTGGGCATCGGTGCCGGTGCCGGACTGGACGACGGCAAGCATGGCCTGCTTGACCTGGTCGGCCGTGGCGGAGCTGACGGCCTGACCAAGCGAGCGGGACTGCGTGGTCTTGACCACGGTTCCGTCCGGGGC
Source organism: uncultured Collinsella sp. (assembly GCA_902481895.1). Lineage (GTDB taxonomy): Bacteria > Actinomycetota > Coriobacteriia > Coriobacteriales > Coriobacteriaceae > Collinsella. The sequence continues at coordinate 3,062 of CABSYR010000030.1, forward strand.
GAGTACCTGGGCTACAAAGTACGGGTCCATGACCACGCCGCTGTTAGCGATGGCGGCGGCAATCACGGCGTTTTGCATGACGGTGGTCTGCGGGCCGGGCGTGTGGTCCATGCCGACAGGCTGGCCGGCGCCGGCCCAGGCGGTCTCCCACTCGGTCATGAGCGACGGGTCGGCCATGATGGAGGCCGCGGAGGTCAGGTCCTGGCCGAGCTTTTGGCCGTAGCCAAAGGCGTTGGCAAACTGCACGAGCGTGTTTGCGCCAACTTCGTTTGCCACCTGGCCAAAGACGACGTTGGAGGACACGGCAAAGGCCTGCTGCAGGCTGATGGTGCCGTAGCTCTCGTTGGCATAGTTGGTGACCGGTGCGTTGCCGATGTCCATGGAGCCGGGCGCCTGGTAGGTGCTGGTAAGGCTGGCGGTACCGGTCTCGAGTGCCGCGGAAAGCGTAACGACCTTAAACGTTGAGCCCGGCGTGTACAGCGCGTCCATGGCGCGATTGTACATGGAGCCGTCCTCGCCGCCGCCCGTCTGCAGCAGGGCATCGATGTTGGTGTTGTCGTAGGTGGGCGAGCTGGCACATGCGAGCACCGCGCCGGTACGCGGGTCGATGACCACTACAGCGCCCTTAAAGCCCTTGAGTGCCTGCTCGGCCGCCGTCTGGATACGCGAGTCGATGGTGAGCTTGGCGGTGTTGCCCGGCTGGGTCTGGCCCGCGAGCGACGCGATGGCGTTGTTCCAGCTGGAGTAATCCTTAGAGCCGGTGAGCGTGTCGTTCATGACGCTCTCGATGGCGGTGGTGCCATACTGCTGGCTCACGTAGCCAACCACGTGCGCTGCTAGGTTACCGTTGGGGTAGGAGCGTACGTAGGTGCCGTCCTCCTGCTGCAGCGACTCGGCCAGCGTCACGCCGTCGGACGTGATGATGGAACCGCGCTGGATGTACTTGGAGCGGGCGATGGTGTGGTTGTTGGTCGGCATGTCCTGATAGTCCTTGGCCTTGATGACCTGGACATAGGTGAGGTTGCCGATAAGGATGGCGAACAGCGCCGTAAAGGCGAGCACCGCGCGGGTTAGACGGTTGGCAAGCGCAACGCGGCCGAGCACACCGGATTCAGGCGTGTCGAGCAGGCGACGGCGCATGCGCGAGCCGACGGAATGGCTACCGCTGCCGTAGGAAGACGAGGTGGCAAAGCGTGTGCCCGTCGGGGCGGCGGCCGATGCGACCTGATCATCGGTGATGGCGGCCATGGTGCCGGTGCCGGTAAGCTCTGCCTCGCGTCCGGTCGCCTCGTCACCGGCGCGTAGCAGGAGCGCGACGATGATAAAGCTCGCCAGCAGCGAGGAGCCGCCCTGGCTCATAAAGGGCAGGGTGACGCCGGTCAGCGGAATCAGGCGGGTTACGCCGCCAACGATCAAGAAGGCCTGGAAGCTGATGGCGGCCGTAAGGCCCGTGGCGCTAAAGGCGGCGAGGTCGGATTTAGCGCGGGCAGCTGTGGTGAGGCCACGCACGGCAAAGAGCATAAACAGGATGAGCACGGCGCCGCCGCCCAAAAGGCCCATCTCCTCGCCGATAGCCGAGAAGATAAAGTCGGACTCGACGACAGGGATGTTGTTGGCCATGCCGTTGCCGATGCCAACACCGACCAGACCGCCATCGGCAAGCGAGAAGAGCGACTGGACGATCTGGTAGCCCTGACCCTGGGCGTCCTTAAACGGATCGACCCAAACCTGGAAACGCACCTGAACGTGCGACAGGAACTTGTAGGCGCCCACGGCTCCAACGGCTAAGAGCGCAAGGCCGATGACGACATACGAAAAGCGCCCCGTGGCAACGTAGAGCATCAGCAAGAAGATGGTGTAGAACAGCACGGCCGAACCCAGGTCGCGTTCGAAGACGACGACGAGCAGGCACACACCCCACACGGCAAACAACGGCAGTAGCAGTCGCAGGCGAGGGATCTTAAAGCCCAAGATCTTGCGGTTGGAGATGGAGAGCAGCTCGCGGTTCTCGGCCAGGTACCCGGCCAGGAACAGCACGATAAAGACCTTGGCGAACTCGCCGGGCTGGATGGTAAAGCCCGCGATGCGAATCCAGAGCTTGGAGCCCGAGATCGTGGTGCCGATAAAGATGGGCAGCATCAGCAGGATGATGCCGATAATGCCAAAGGTGTACTTGTAGCGCATGACCACGTCGAGGTTTTTGACCAGTGCGAGCGTTCCCACCATCAGGGCCACCGAGACAAACAGGATGATGAGCTGTGAGATGGCGAGAGCGGGGGCGAGACGTGTCACGAACGTGATGCCGATGCCCGAAAGTATAAATACGATGGGTAGGATGGCGGGGTCGGCGCCGGGTGCCAAGATGCGCACGGCGATATGTGCCGCGGCGAAGGCGGCAAAGAGGCCGATCGGTACGGCGAGCGTCTCAAAGGAGATGGCAGCGCCCGCGGTGAGGACGTACATCGCATACAGCAGGATGACGGGGAACGCCGAGGCGATGAGCAAGAGCAGCTCGGTGTTGCGGCGACTCATAAGCGGCACTCCCTTTCTAATTCTTATCGGAGGCTTCGGCCTCGGCGGACTGTTCGGCGGTTTTCTCGGAATCTGATTCGGAGGTCGATCCCTGATTGGTGTTGTCGCGAATCGTTTGCGCGTCGATCACCTGGCGGGTCTGCTCCTCGTCGATCTGGTGACGGTACTTGGAGATCGTGTCCTGCGCATCGTCGACACTTGTTTGCGGAATGCCCGCCTTGAGGCGGTTTTGCGTGTCTTCGGGCAGGTCGGACAGCTTGATGCTGGTTTCGCTTTCGAGCCAGTGGAGCTTGAGTCCGAGTGGCTTGCCGGGCAGGCCGCGCCAGACGGCGACATTGCCCTGGTAGGTACCCAGGTAGTACGAGCCGGTGACACCCGTGTAGGCCCAGATGCCAGCTGCCAGCACAAAGACGAGGGCCAGGATGGCGGCGATAGTAACGTTGCGGCGACGCACGCGTTGCGCCTCGCGCATGACGCCATCGTCAACCAGGTCAACGACTACTACGGTCACGTTGTCGTGGCCGCCGGCGGCAAGCGCCGCGTCCACTAGGTTGTCGACGCAGATTTGCGCGGTTGAGGACTGCGTGGCGATGTTCTCGATATCGCTATCGGGAATCATGCTCGAAAGGCCGTCAGAGCACAGGATCAGACGGTCGCCTTCCTCGATATGCAGAGTGAAGTGGTCGGCATACATGGCGGGGTCCGAGCCCAGCGCACGGGTGATGACCGAACGGTTGGGGTGGACGCGAGCCTCGTCTGCCGTAATCTCGCCGGCGTCCACGAGTTCTTCCACATAGGAGTGGTCGCGGGTCACGCGGATGAGCGTGCCCTCGTGGAGCAGGTAAGCGCGCGAGTCGCCCACGTGGGCGATGGCGAGCGTGTCGTTTTCGATATAGGCGCAAGTGGCTGTGCAGCCCATGCCGGGCTTGCCCAGGCCGTTCAGGGCCGCCTCGATTACGGCGGCGTTGGCTGCCTCGACGGCTGCGGCCAGGCGTGCTGCGTCGGCGGACTGTGGGGCCGTCTTGGCAATAGTCTCGACGGCGATGGAAGAGGCTACCTCGCCGGCAGCGTGACCACCCATGCCGTCGCATACGCAAAAGAGCGGCGACTGCACCAGGTAGGAATCCTCATTGTGCGGGCGCACGCAGCCAACGTCGGAGCGGGCGCCCCACATGAGTTGCGTGGTGGTGCCGGCATCATAGGTCGAGTCGGTCTCGATGCGCTCCTCGGTCAGGGGCTCAAAGCTCATGGTCGACCCGGGGTCTTTGAGCTTGGCCTCAACGGCGGCAACGTCGATTTCGGCTGTGTCACCGGGAGAGACGGTGTCGGTCTCGGCGTTTGATTCGGAATCGCCGGTGTCCGGGGAGTCGGGCTCCTCGGACACGCGGGCGGTCGACTCGTCATCTTGCGGGCTGATGTCTATAGGCTCGGGCGTCGCAAAGTGCGATGGCGCGGGCGTGTTTTGCGACTGGGCGGCGGGCTCGGCCACGGCATCGGACTCGCTTGCGGGCGCGGGCTGCGGGGTCTTGGGTGCAGGGCCGTCCTCGGGGGATGGCCCTGCCTCGGGCGCCGGCGTAGACGCGGGCGTAACCTCGGATGCCGGGGCTATGGGAAACGCCGGCGCGGCGGGCTCGGGTGCCGCAAACATCGCAGCGCTCTCGTTGATTGCCGCGGCGACGGGCTCTGCAAAGTGAGCCGGCGCCGGGGTTGCTTCGGGCGCTGTAGGCTGTTCCGCAGCATGTGCGCCGATGGGCGCCGCTACGGCATCCTCTTCGTCCTCGTTATCGGCGAGATCCGAAATATCATGCGTTACATGCGAAAGAGGCAGGGAGAACACGGTATCCTCGGGCTCCACGGGTGCGGAGCCCGCCGGAGCGGCGTGGGCCGGCACAGCTGTGGCGGCAGCCGGTGCCTCGGTCATAGTTGCGGACTTGTTCTCCTCGTCGATCATCGACGGTTCACCTTCATGACCACATCGCCAATCTGGACTTCGTCGCCCTCGCGCAGCGTTGCGGGCTCTACCAGCTGGCGGCCGTTGACGAGCGTGCCGTTAAGCGAGTTGAGGTCCTCGATGATGAGCGCCGGGCCCTGCAGCGAAAAGCGCGCGTGCGAGGCCGAAACGAACGGTTCGTTGATGCAGATGTCCGAAGATGGCGAGCGACCGACGATGACGGGGCCGAGCATGTCTACGTGAATGCCGCGGATACCGCGCGGACCCTTGTCCACATCGATCGTCCAGATAGCCGAGTCGCGGCGCTGTCCACGCACAAGTCCCACGCCGGTCTTCATGACGGCGAACAAGAAGATATAGAGCAGGGCAACCAGGACGATGCGGCCTGCAAAAAGGACGATATCGATGTTCATAAGCGACTATCCCCTAAATTCAAAGGTGCTCAGGCCAAACGTCAGCAGATCGCCGTTGCGCAGCGGGCAGCGCGTAATGCGGCGGTTGTTGACGAGCGTGCCGTTGGTGGAATTGAGGTCCTCGATCGACCAATCCGAGCCCGTAAAGGTGAGCTGGGCGTGGCGGCGCGACACGTTGGGGTCGCGCAGGGCAATATCGGAAACTGAGCGCTCGCGACCGATGGTCACCTGTGCGGAGGTGATGCTATGGCTCTCGCCGCTCACGACGTCGACGAGCTGGGCGAGCGGGCGCTGCGGGGCGCGAGTGCTCGCCATGTTGGAGGCGATGCCGGCTGCGGCGCCTAGGCCCACGGCGGCACCGGTCGCGGCGGCTCCGCCCATGCCGGCAAGCGCGTCGCGTGAGACGGTCTGCGGCACCGGGATGGGTGCGGCGGCGGGGTCGGGGACGCTAGGCGCGAAGGGGTCTGCCACGGCAAGCGGGTCGGGAGCGGTGGCGCGAGGCGTCGGCTGCTGCTGGGGCATGGCGGCGGGGCGCTGCTGCTGCGGGGCAGCAAACTGCTGCTGGCCGGCGCGCGGGGCGCTGGCGGCACGGCTTGCCGCGGAGTTGTTCTGGCCCAGGCCGTTCTGATAGGCGCGCTCTTCTTCGTACAGGCGGCCGAGCGTGGGGGCATCGACGTTCTCGGCAAAGACCGAGAACTTGCCGGCGCGCAGCTGCGGATCGATCATAAAGCGCACGAGGGGCTCGCCGACAAAGACATAGCGGCGCTTTTCGGCCTGCGCCTTCACGAACTCGCGGACCTCGCGCGAAAGCTCGGGGTAGAACGGGGCGAGCATGGGATCGTCGTCGGCGGCGATGAGGATGGTATAGAGTGCCGGCGCCGTGTTGACGCCGTTAATCACCAGAGTCTGATCCTCCATGTCGCGAGCGGCCTGCTTGGCAAGCTTCTTAAAGGAGAACGGGGCACGGGTGGCACCGAAGATGCCGGCCACGTGGTCCTCGAAGATGTTCAGGAAGTTCACGAAAGATCACTCTCCGTATAGGTTCTTTGGTATCCGAGCAAATATAGGCATATCCCAACGATTATAGAGGATAGGATTCCCGCAACCGCCGCCTTGGCGATGACCGCGGCTGCAAGGCTGGCAATTTCCATATGGTGTGCAAGACAGGACGCCGCTGCGCAGCCGATGCTGGTGACAGCGATGGCGGCGATTGCGGCAAGGTTTGAGCCCTGATTGGCACGCTTGGCATGGACATTGAGCAGCGCAGATGACGCCGCGGCAGTTGCCGCGACCAGCACAAAGGCAGCCCAAAGGAGCGGGTCTCCCAGCGCTGCGGCAACGTTACCGAGCCCCAGCACGCCTCCGGCTGAAAGCGCGACCGTGGCCAGACGGGCAAAAAGCGCGCCCATGCCCGTTGCCGCGGCGGCGCTTGCCGGGCCGAGCCAAAATGACGCGACGCCGGCGGCGACCCCAGCTGCCAGGAAGGTATTGCCGGTCAGACAGCCAAGCGCGAGCGCACAGGCGAGTGCGGCGCTCGCGGCAGCCTCGGTACGACCCCAGGCGATCCACCAACCGGACATGGCGGCGGCAAAGATCACCGCGACGGGCAGCATCGACAGGATGCCCTGTGCCTGCATGGTGGCGTTGGCCATGAGCACCAAAAAGCCCACAGCCGAGATGGCCGAGCCGATCTGGGGGGCCAGGCCAGCCGCCGCTCCGATCGCGATAGCCGCAATGACCAGGCCGGGAAGCGCCGCGACCCCGGCCGTTTGCATCAACAAAAAGCTAAAGGTGCCGCACGTTAGCGCCGAGATAGTGCGCATGGTGTAGTCGCGCGCATGGCTCCAGCGCGTGCCCGCCCAGCCGAGTGCGGGGTCGACCTCGATGGCGTCGTCCTCGTAGTGCGACGGCTCGATATCGTCGAGCTCCTGCTCGTCATCCGAAAGCTCGCCAACCATTTGCTCCAGGCTGCGACGGCCTTCGCGCACGCTGCCCAGACCGGCAAGGAGCTGGTCGCAAAATGCCTCGATGCTGTTGGGGCGGTCCTGCGGCATGGGGGAGAGCGCGCTCATGAGCGCGGCCTCGGCTCCCGGGGGGAAGTGTGGTATCAGCTCGCTGGGATAGGTGGCGCCGCCGATGATGCGGTCGAGCGAGTCGGCGGGCGTAGCCGCCATAAAGGGGGCGCTGCCGCACAGGCTCTCGTAGATCACACAGGCGAGGGCAAAGACATCGGCGCGCTCATCGACCGTGCCGGTCTCGATATCGAGCTGCTCGGGCGGCATGTAGCCGATGGTGCCGCCGCGCGAGCCGCCAAAGCCACCGGCGGACGACAGCCGCGCCATGCCAAAGTCGGTGAGCTTTACATTGCCCGAGTGGTCGATGAGCACGTTGGCGGGCTTAATGTCCAGGTGGAGTACGCCATTACTATGGGCGAAGGTGAGCGCCTGGCCCAGGGCATCGGCAATGGCCGCGGCCTCGTCAAAGGTAAGTGAGTGGCCGTCCACGCGATGCAAAAATTCGGCCAGAGACATGCCATCGACATATTCCATAACCAGGTAGGCATAGGCTGTGTCGTGCGTAAAGTCGATGACCTGCACGATATTGGGATGTTGAAGCATGGCGGCGGTGTGCGCCTCGCGCAGGACATCCATGATGTCGCTGGCGGGCATGCCGGCACCGTTGATAAGGGGGATACGCTTAATGGCGACGCGGCGGCGCAGGTGCGTGTCGCGGCAGATCTCGATGGAGCCAAAACCGCCGGTCGCAAGTGTCTCGAGCGGCTGGTACCGCTTGAGCAGCTCGCGAGAGCTGGTGCCCTCCAAAGGAACGTCCGGCGAGAACCGGGCGGTATGTTGCGAGAAAAGCGGCATGGCCAACCCTCGTGCGTTTAAAGTTCGTTTGCGAGCGGCGGGCGCGGAGCCGAGCCGTTCGCGGTGGCATAGATGCTGCTAGTGTAGCACGCTCGGGCGGATGGCGAGGATAACGGGATGCGAGGCTGCCTGTCTGGCTTGCCCTTAGCGCTTCTTCTTGTTCTTCTTCTGCTTGCGCTGCTTGCCCTTGGTCTCCTGGGGCTTGTCGCCCTGTTTGGCCTCGGCGGCGGCCTTCTCGGCCTTCATTTTCTTCTTCTTGGTCTCGATGCGCAGCTTTTTGTTGATGCGCGCCTTAAGGAAGGAGCCAAACTGCTCGGCATCGCCACGCACAAAGGTGTCCTTAGGGATCGTCACGCCCTGGTCGGCGAACATGGCCACAAAGATGCGCTCGCCGTCGAGAACGTGGTCGAGCTTCTCAAACGGGAAGAACTGCGACTTGCCGCTCTTGCCCCAGACCATCAGGCCGTCCTCGTTGGCGGCGACGCGGCGGTAGCGGCCGCCCATGGACTCGTCTGCCTCGACGGCTTCGATAAAGTCGCGCGCGAGCGTATGGTGCAGATTTTTGCTCCACCAGGCCAAAAAGGCGCCGAACACGATCAGGACGACGCCGAACTTGATCCAGTTGCCGCCGGCCACCAGCATGCCGATGCCGATGAGCGCGGCAATCGCAGCGGCGACGTACAGGGAGCCGCGGCGCCTGGGCGAGGCAACCAAGCGGGCGAAATCGGTGACGAGGTCGTTTTCGTACTGATACTCGTTGAGGTACAGGATGCCGTCATCGGCTGCTGCCTGCGTCTCGAGCGCGACCTCGACCTGGTCGGCTGCTTCGGAGGGAACGAGGTTGCTCTCTGCGTCTGCCATGCTCTTTGGACTCCTATCGCGGCGGGCTCGCCGTACGGGTTATTATGAATGCAGTATGCCGTGCGACCGCATGGCCGCCGCGGCAACAAGACTCAGTATACCCGGGGGAGCACCCATGGAATCGTTGTACCGAAAGTATCGCCCGCTCACCTTCGACTCCGTGGTGGGCCAGCAGCATATCGTCTCGACGCTCGAGCACGCCATTACCGAGGGGCGCCTGTCCCACGCGTACCTGTTCTGCGGACCGCGCGGCACGGGCAAGACCACCATGGCGCGCATTTTGGCCAAGGCACTGCTGTGCCGCAATGCCGAGGCGGCGCGCGCCGAGGGTGCAAGCGGCTGCATGCCCGATGGTACCTGCGAGGAGTGTGAGCTCATCGCCGAGGGCAACCACCCAGATGTCTACGAGCTCGATGCCGCAAGCCGTACCGGCGTAGACAATGTGCGCGAGGAGATCATCAACTCCGTCAACTTTGCCCCGGTGCGCGGCAAGTACAAGATCTATATCATCGACGAGGTCCACATGCTCACGACGGCGGCGTTTAACGCGCTGCTCAAGACGCTCGAGGAGCCGCCGGCGCACGTGATCTTTGTGCTGTGCACCACCGACCCGCAAAAGATTCTGGAGACAATCCTCTCGCGCTGCCAGCGCTTCGATTTCCACCGCATCGGTAACGAGGATATCGAGCGCCGCCTGGCATACGTGTGCGAGCAGGAGGGCTTCGACTACGACGACGAGGCGCTTGCCATCGTGGCACGCCATGCCAAGGGCGGCATGCGCGACGCGCTTTCCACGCTGGAGCAGCTGAGCGTCTTCGGCAACGGCACCGTGCATGCGGACGATGCCCGCTCGCTTTTGGGCGAAGTTTCGGACCAGATTCTGGGCGAGTTTGCGCGCGCCATTGCCGATCGTGATGTCGCCGAGCTCTATGGGCTTATTCGCGCGCAGGTCGAGGAAGGTAACGATCTGCTGGAACTGACGCGCGACCTGGTGGCGCACGTACGCGACGTGTATGTTGCCTGCGTTGCCGGTGCCCGTGCCGAGTTGTTTGAGGGCGGTGCCGAGCAGGGCGAGGCGCTTGCAGCCGAGGCCGCTGCCTTTGGCGAGCATCCTGCCGACCGCCTGGCTCGTGTGCTGACAGTGCTCGACGATGCCGCACTGGAGATGAGGGGCGCGAGCGACGTGCGCCTGGTGCTCGAGATTGCCTGCACGCGTCTGGCGCGTCCCGAGGCTGATTTAACGATTGAGGCATTGGCCGAGCGCGTGGCACGCCTGGAGGCCATGGTTGCCAACGCCGCCGTGCCGGCGAGCGTGGCTGCTGCTCAGGCCGCCGCGCCTGCAGCATCCGTACCCGCTGCTGCCCAACAGCCGACGCTCATTTCGGGCGCCCGCGCTGCCGCCCCGGCGGCATCCGCTGCCCCCGCTGCTACGTCCGCGCGCCAGGGCGGTATGCCTTGGGACCGTGGTGCTGCCGCTCCGACGGCTCAGCCTGCGCCCCGTTCTGCGTCCGTGTCAGCTTCCAAGCCTGCAGCGCCTGCACCTCAGCCTGCGCCGGCTCCGACGCCTCAGCCCGTTGCGGCCCCCGCGCCTGCCACCGCTCCGGCACCTAAGCCCCAGTCCAACAACGCCGCCCAGGTTGCCGCCGCCGGTGCCGCCGAGACGCCCGCGGTCGAGGATGCCGGAGAGCTGCAGCGCAAATGGGCCGAGGTTGTCGAGCGTGTCAAGGCGCGTCAGGCTTCCTACGCAGGGCTTTTGCTCAACGCCCGCGCCACGGCCGACGACGGCTCCAAACTCACGGTCTCGTTCCCCGCGGGTTCGACTTTTGCCATTAAGATGCTCGGTCGCGCCGATACGCAGTCGGTGGTCCTGCCGACGGTCTGCGCGGTCTTCGGTCGTCGTACCGTCGACTATGTCCTGGATGGGGGTGGCACGCCGGCTCCTCAACATGAGGAGCATTCTCCATCTGCACGGGCTGCGGCATCTGCGGACCCGCAACCCGTGTCCTCGGCGGCCCCTGCATTCTCGAGCGCCAGCGCGTCGCAGCAGCAAACGGCACCGGTAGCGGCATCGACCCCGTCGGCGCCTAAGCCCGCGGCGCCCAAACCGGCTGCTCCGACGCCCGCGCCCAAGCCCGCCTCGCCCGCGCCCAAGTCGTCTGACCTGGGCAAAGCCCCCTGGCTACGCTCCGACAACCCCGCCGGCGCTCCTGCCACGGGTAAGCTTCCGACTGAGCCCGCACCCCGTGCGCCCGAGCGCTCTGCCGCTCCCAAGGCTCAGCCGTCTGCGCAGTCTGCACCGTGGGAATCCGAGCAGGTGCCCTACGATGACGCCATGGTCGGCGGCTTTGCAGGCGATGCGAGCGGGGACGATCTGCCTCCGTTCGACGTGCCGGGTGCGACGCCCGCGCCCAAGCCCGCTGCAACTGCCCCCAAAGAGGAGGACGCTCCTGCAGCTCCCTGGGAGTCCAACCCCGGCGCCGGCAGCCCCTTCGGCCATCAGGGCGCAGCCCCGAGCATCCCGCAGACCGAGGACGAGGCCAAGGCCCTCATCCGCAGCGTCTTTGGCCAGGCCACCATCTTCAAGCCGGTGGAGTAGCTGTGCAGGCGGGTATACTGCTCAAGAAGAGGACCCCTTGTCCGGGCGCATCTGTATTTCGGACATGTGTAGTGTGGTGCCGCGTATGTCGCATTTGAGCAGACAGGTGCGTGACGGTCGGCCTAGGATGCTGAGGTCGATACGATACGTCGCATGGCTGTTCGTGTACTCGACTTGCTCGGCGTTAATGGTTGCTCCGATTGCCAAATAAACGCCTAGCTCGGCATCGACAATCTTGAAGTCCTTTATCTTGACCTTGAACTCTTGATAGAGGGACGGGCTGTTGTAGTAGACGGTTCGGGTTCCGTCGGTGCACTCATCGGTCGTCTCCCATTTGACGACGGGCTGGTCCGAGCTGGCTATCAGCAGTTCTGCTCCAAAAGCTATGGCATGGGTGATGACAACCAGCAATGCCCAGCCGACAAAGAGATAGAGAACCACATATGCAACGGGGTGTTTTGAGCGGATGTTTTGGAGCGCGTTGGGGGCATTCATGGGGCACCTCCAAATTACTATCTATGGCAATCAAATTATACCCTGCCGCCATGTGCGCCGCCTCGAGCAGCGGTTCGGCATTTAGCTATTTAGTGGCGCACATGAAATGCCGGATTCGGCTCTACTAGATTGAGTGTGCGATATTATGCAACCTTGCATAATTCGACCTTGCATAATCTTTGAGTGCGGTTTGTATTGGAGGACATGTATATCGACTGAGGTAACACGTCCGCCCCGCTCTCTCGCCGCGCGCCGTGGTACGATTTTTGAGTTTGAAAGTCCCGCCGTGCTCCGGCTGCCCTTGCAGCTCGGCGTGCGGCCGCACGTAAAGGAGCCATCATGGCCGGTATGAACATGCAGCAGATGATGAAGCAGGCTCGCAAGATGCAGGAGCAGCTTGCCGCCGCGCAGGAGAACCTCAAGTCCCAGACCGTCGACGCCTCTGCCGGCGGCGGCATGGTCAAGGTGACCGTTAACGGCGAGATGGAGCTCGTCAACCTCACCATCGATCCCGATGCGCTCGATCCCGAGGACGTCGATATGCTGCAGGATATGATCATGGCTGCCGTCAACGAGGCCGTCCGCGGCGTCAACGAGCTCGCCAACAAGCAGATGGGCGCCATCACCGGCGGCCTCAACATCCCGGGCATGCCGTTCTAAGACACACATATAAATGAGTGCAAATCACAGTCTGCAAAAACTGCTCGATGAACTGGGCCGTCTGCCGGGCATTGGTCCCAAGTCGGCCCAGCGCATCGCCTATTACCTGCTCGAGGCCGATGCCGAGGAGGCCCGCCGCCTGGCCGAGGCCATCCTGGAGGTCAAGCAGGAGGTCCACTTTTGCAGCCGCTGCTTTAACTACGCCACGGCCGACGAGTGCTCCATCTGCCAGGACCCGATGCGCGATACCACTCGCATTTGCGTTGTGGGCGAGCCGCGCGACGTCCAGGCGATCGAGCGCACGGGCAGCTACCACGGTCTCTACCACGTATTGGGCGGCGTGATCAGTCCCATGGACAAGATTGGTCCCGAGCAGTTGCACATCCGCGAGCTGCTGGCGCGTCTGGGCCACGAGGATATCCATGAGGTCATCATTGCCACCAACCCCAACATCGAGGGCGAGACCACGGCGAGCTACCTGGCCCGCACTATCAAGCCGTTGGGCGTCGAGGTGTCGCGTCTGGCAAGCGGCCTTCCCGTGGGCGGCGACCTGGAGTATGCCGACGAGCTTACGCTTGGCCGCGCCATCGAGGCCCGTCGCGCGATTTAGGTGGCGAGCCTGCTCCTGCCGTATGTTTTCCTCGCGACGCACGGGGTAATCATAATTTCCCTGTGCGACTGTAAGTTTGTTGTGCAACAAAGATGCTTCGTATCCGCTTATCGCATGGATGCTTCCACTCGCATCCTTAATTTGCTCATTCGTTGCGCAACCTTTTGGGTTCGCTGATACACTCAAATATGGATTCGAATGAATGCGCCGCTCCCGAGCGGCGTGTTTTTGTTGGAGGAGAACGCATGCGGCCCGGTGGCACTCAGACAAAGCGCGGCGCCGCGGTGCGCATGCGATGCCGACTGGGCTTGGCTCCGCGGGCGTACGCACTGCTATCGTGCTCGTTGGTGCTGGTCATAGCTGGCGTTTCTGCCTATGGCATGACCGTGCCGTCCATGATACAGGCGCATGCCGCACGCGAACCGCGCGTGGGGCATGAGGTCAAAAGTGATCTGGGCACCACGACTGGATATGCTTGGGCAAGTGTGGTCGGGCATATTGTGTTTGGCACCGACGATGCGGACGGCGCCGAGGTCCCGGACAACGAAGTCACGCTTGCCAATGGCAAAACCATCGTGCTCACCAACACCAAGATCATCGATCGGTTGTCCAACAATAGCGTGGCGGCAACGGTGAATAAGGTCGAGCAGCAGAAGGGGCAGGACGCCCAGCAGACAGGCAAGCCCGGTAGCTCGGATTCATCGAGTTCGGGCGGCGGCTCTGGGTCGGGTTCCTCTACCGGAGGGTCTGGAAACGGCGGCTCGACGGGCGGCAACACTGACAACGATGCAAACTCCGGTGGCCTTTCCGCTGCTGAGGAAGAGAGCATTCACAGTTGGCTTGTGACCAAGTACAACATGCTCGACGGCTATGTTTCTCGTGCCAATGACGTGGTCTCGACCTATAACTCTACGGGAGATCCCAGACCGTGCGACAGCCTGGTCGGGGAGATGTTTGTCATTCGAGCCGAGTTCGGTCGTCAGACATTCTCGCCCCGGTCAAAGTGGTATCAGCAGTATGCCAATCTGTGGGGCTGTTACACCAACCTATGTCAATGGGTCGGCCATTACGGCGATGATGACGTCGCGCTCGGTAACTTCAACAATAACGTGGCGGCGCTTGCCCTATGATGACCGATCTTGCATCCACCACACCACAATCGCTCGGTCGCGATCCCATGGTCGGCCTGCGCCTGGCGCGTGTCGACGGGTTTGAGCCGGCCATTGCGCTCGGTCAGGACGAACTGCCTGCCTATCTGCGTCGTTTTACGATGCTGTTTGCCGACGATGCCACCATGCGCCGTGGCGGTATCGGCCGCGTGACGCGTGCCGTCAACGCCCAAGGCGAGGCCGTGGCACTCAAGCAGCTCATCTTGCCGACGCGCGATGAGTTTGACGACGATGCCGCTCACGAGGCGCTGGTCGCCAAGTTCAAGGCGGCGTTTCGCGAGGAATACGAATGCCATCGCGCCCTTTCGGGCCTTAAGGGCTTTCCCCGCCTCTATGGCTGGGGCGAGGTCGACGGTGTGCCTGCAATTGTCATGGAATGGGTCGAGGGCGAGACGCTTGCCCGCTTGCGTTCGCGACTTGCCGTGGACGATGCCGGACGTCTGTCGCCGCTTGTGGCGGCGCGTCTGGGTCGCGACCTGTTCGATCTGCTCTGCCGTATGAGTCTGGTGGGCGAGGGCTTTGTCCATCGCGATATCTCGCCCGCTAATATTATGGTGCGTACGGCGCGCCTACAGCTTGACCGGCAGCTTGCCGAGGGCACCTTTGACCTGTGCCTGATCGACTTTGGCTCGTCGCTGGCGCTTGAGCCTGCGTCGGCCGTGGCCGGTACCGGCGGCAAGGCGTCGTTTACGGAGCGCTATGCCACGCTGCGTCGCGCGACGGTGGCCTACGCTCCGCCCGAGATGCTCACCGACGATATTCCCGACCTGCGCGCTTTGCGTATGTCGCCGGCGATTGACGTCTATGCCGCGGCAAGCACGGTTTACGAGCTCATTGCCGGCGTCGCGCCATACGAAGCCGCGCCGAGCACTTCGGGCACCTCGGGTTCGCGCAAAAAGACGCGTGACATCGCCAGCCCCTACCGTCTCAAGATGGACACGCGGCCCGACTATCCCATTGGTGCCCATGCGCCCGGTTGCGATTTGACTCAGCTGCTTCGTCGTGAGCCCGATGTGGCGCTCGCCGCGGCCGAGCAGGCCCAGCAGCTGGGGCTTGAGCCGGATTCCGAGGAGCTACGCGATGCGCTGGCGTTTGTCGATGCCCAGCTGTTCGACGTGGTGATGGCCTGCCTGTCCAGCCATCAAAAAGATCGTCCCGAGCCGGCGGCGATCGAGGCGGCGCTCTCGGCGTTTTGTGACCACTATGCGCAAAATGTCGGTCGTTCGCTCCGCGGCGAGCCGCTCACACCGTGCCCCATGGATGCGTCCGGCCGCGCGGTTCGTCGCGCGCTGATGGTCGGCGCGGCGGTTGTCTGTGGCGTGGTTTGGGCTGTGGTCGTGGTTTCGGCCGCGCTGTTGGCGTCGGGCGCTCGCGTGACGGCGACTTTGGGATCGCTCGTGTGGTCTGGGTCGCTACCGGGTATTATTGCCGCACTGGCGTTGGCGCTGCCAGGCATAGCCGGCGTTGCCACGGGGGCACTTGCGCGCAATCGGCGCTCGGGGTTCCTGCAGGGTGTGCTTGCGCTTTCTGCCTGCGAGGTTCCGGTGCTGGTTGTGGCTGCATGTAGCGTATTTTCCCAACGCGCCGTGATGGGCGGCCTTGTTGCCGCTCTGGTTGCAACCTATACGCTTACGTGGTTTTTGCTTGCGATGGGCTTTGCCTTTGAACTTCCCGTTTCGGCACCGCGACGCACAAAAGCCCAGATGGCGACTCCGCTTGCCGGTGGAGCCGCAGCTGCCCGTACTTTTGGCGGACCTGTCGAAGTATCGTCCGATTCTATTTCTACGACCAAGGAGGCCTAGGTCATGGCATCTCAAGTTGAGCTCACCCCATGCGGGGCCATGTTTGACATCTTTAAGCGCTCAGCGCATCTGAGCCATATCGAGCTGTGCGGCTTGGTGCTTTCGTCCCGTCCGCTTGCTGACGGCCGCAGCCCGCAGAGCCGGGCCGCCGATCGCTCTTGGGTTTCCCGCTTTATCGTTCGCGCGCCGGTCGGCACGCTTCAGCAGCGCTACTTTGCCGAATACGGTACCTCGGCTGCGCGTATTATGTCGCAACTGGCCCTGCGCCAGCGAAATCCCATGGACTCCACGGCTGTGATCAATATGGTGTGCGGTCCTGCAGGTGAACCGATGGTACGCGCGCTCGAAGAGTGCCACCAGGACACGAATCTCTATCGCAACGCGCTCGATCGCCTGTCCCAGGCGGCGGAACTCATGCCCGCCGAGCGCGCCGAGGCCGTGCTGGTGCTGTTTGTCGCCGTCGGTTGTTCGGCGGATGTGCGGTCCTCGGTGAACTATGCCATCGACTACGCGCACGCGACCTGTGGCGGAGGCACCTCCACGCCGCGTTCGCTTGGCATGTCGATGACCGCGGGCGAACGCGAACCCGCCCCGGCGCATCCCTTGGGCTTGCTGCGCGTACAAAACAGTTTTGTCGTGAGCGCCCCGCGCTGGATTCAGCCGAGTGAGCAGGGTGTTGAGATTGGCGCGCTGGCCACTGGTGAGGGCGATATTACCGACGTTGGCGACGATGTCTCGGCCCGCCATGCCCATATCTGGTGCGATGCTCATAATATCTGGCATGTTGAGGACTTGTCGTCCACCAACGGAACCGTGGTGGTAAACGGGGCCACGCGCGTCTGCATTCAGGTCGAGCCCGGCCGTTCCGCCCAACTCAATCCCGGCGACGAGCTCAAGCTCGGCGAATCCACTACCTACGCCATTCTCTTCGGTGCCCTCTAGCCGGCAGTTAGGGGCGTTCCTTTTCTGCCGGCACTTGGGGGCACTTCTCTGCGCGCCAGAGCCGGTCGCCTGGGGATGGAGAGGCCATTTTGGCCCTTGGCGGTCAGTCGGGGCGAAACTAGAAGATCTTTCCGATTCGCGGCTGTTCATGCTTGTAGAGCATCTAAAACAATAGGATGTTATTCTGGAATATGCCGGGTGCGTGAACTTGCCTGTCTTAGCCTTAAAAAGGTATAGGGGAGTTTGGCTCAGGGGTTCCGTCTTGTTCTTCAGCGCAGTATTGTGGGACAGATTTGCTGAGATTGGCGCCTTACACCGCAGAGCGCACGGAAGGCTCTCGATTTGTGTTCTGGCCCCAGAATACAGGGCCTGATACTTACCAACTGTGGCATGGATGTAACATCTGTAGAAATCAACCCTTTTGTTGTCGACCTTTGTAAGAAGAACACTGCCATCAACTCTTTGGATGACGAAACTAGGGTGCTTGAGGGGAGCCTTTACTCCCCTCTGTGAGATGACTCATGTTTTTCGCTTGTCGTTGTGAATCCTCCGTTACTGCCGATTCCGGATGAGATTCCTTATCCCTTCGTTGGGGATGGGGGACAATCGGGTCTGGATATAACACTTCATATTCTTAAGGGTGGCGATACGCATTTAGAGGAAAACACTAAATACTGCTAATAGGGGTGACGACGATGGCGTAGGGGCGACCCACGATGCTCGCATCAATACGTCGGCTACTTGGGGAATCAGGTCTAGATGCATGTATGATGATACTGTGCAGCTATTCAATTAGTCCGCGTTCCGAATGGGTGCGGGGTATGGCGGCGACGTCGTATGCTTTTGCCCTGGCGCGATACTCAGGTATTTCTGAGGCGGTTGACGAAGTTTATACGCGCTATGCCGCGCAAGGCGTCCGGAAGTTTGCACATCTACATTACGGGCTTAGGTTTCTTCAAGCGAGCAGGCTGGTTGCGTTATTATGAGCGATTTTTCTAGCCTAGGCGACAAAAGGCAAAGGATTTGGTGGGTGTAAAACGAGGTCGTTTGCGGGCGGACGCTCCAATCTATTGTGGCAATCGGGCGGTTGAAAAAGATATTTCAATCGCCCGATTGCCAGATTCGTCGGAGGAGATGTCCGATTCCGACTCTCTTGTAGGAAGAGCTTGAGACCGTATTGGCCCAAGGCAATCTTAAAGCAGTCTCATTGGCAAATCTTCGCTCCTGTTGTGTTGAGGTGTAAGGTATCAGTGATTGATGTTTTGTGGCGGGTAGATTGGGGCCTTCCTTGATTCGATGCGTTCTCTCGAGGTTCATCAGAGCAAAAGGGGCTTTCGTCTTCATTGCTATCACGGTGATTGGAACCGCTCTCTCCTATGCCATGCCATACGTGAACGGAAAATTTTTAGATTTTCTTCTCGGTAACCGCAGCGAAAGAGACGCCGCACTCTTCGCACTCCTGGTTGCGTCAATAGGAGTTTTCTCCACCCTCTTTACTTATTTTGCAGGAACACTTTCCATTCGCATAAGCACGAGACTTTCCTTTGATCTTCTCAGGGAGGCCGTCTTGCGTTTTGAAAGAGACGATTACTTGGTGAGTCGGACCATCGATCCAGCCTATACAACGCAACGGATTATTTCCGACTCCAGCGTGGTCTCATCCTTCGTTTTGGCGAATTTCATCAGTGCGCCGCTGTCCATTGTAGCTATTCCCATCGTATTGCTTATCATATGGTCAATTGATTCAACTCTCGCGGTGTTTTCCATCATTCTCCTCATCGTGTATTTCTGTGTAATTACTGGGTTGAGGAAACTTTTGTATAGGGTCACGTATGAGAAGAAAGAGGCGGACAGCGCCTTTTACGCCGCAATTGCATCGCAGCTTAATCAGATTCTCAACATTCAACTGGCATCTTCGTACGGCAAGAGCGAACAAGCGCTCGACGCTGGGTTTAAGAGCTATTTTCCCAAAGTTTTGCGCTCCGGAAAGCTATCATATTCTCTGACATCGCTCGATGGTCTTTTCGCAGCGTTGTTTCAAGCGGTGATACTTGTTGTTTCCGGAGTACGAATCATTAACGGAACTATGTCAATAGGCGAGTACACTATCATCGGTACATACTTCGCGGTTCTCTTTAAGACTTTGAAAAGTATGATGTCATTGTTCAAATCCTATCAAGATGCCAAAGCATCATGGGATAGGACGGCTATCGCGACGAGAGAAAAGGAGAGATCGGGGTGGAATCGGACCGATTTAGCTAAACTCGATGAAATAAATGACATTTCGGTATCTGATTTGGAATTCTCGGTTGCCCTTCCAGACGGATCTGTCCGAGAGGTCCTCGGCGGGTTTTCTTTCAAGTTTTCCGGTCCTGGTACATATTGCATAGTTGGGGAAAACGGAAGAGGCAAGACGTCACTTCTTTACTTGATGCTCGGGCTATACTCATCGAAAGGCAAAGTAAAATACAACGGCGTACCAATCGAAGAATGCGACTTGGATTACATACGTGCGAGAGAGATATCGTGCTGCCCACAGTCGTGCTTCGCGCCGGACGAAACGGTGAAAGAGCTGTTAGAGTATTTCGACACGCCCTTTTCTTCCTATCACCGGGGTGTAGATGGCCTACTTTCGCTGGAAAACAGCGTGAAGGAGTTGCTCGGGAAACGTTGCTCCGCGCTTTCGGGCGGTGAGCTGCGCCGAGTGTACTTATGGTCGGCGATTTCACGCAAGTCGTCAGTTTTGGTACTCGACGAGCCCACGACTGGGTTAGACGCTGTAAGCCGCGCCGAGCTTGCGGCCTATGTTAAGCGCAACAAGCAAAGCCAGCTGATCATCGTTGTCTCTCACGATGACGAGATGGTCGGCGCGGTAGAAGGGGTAGTGGATTTAGGCAGCATGTACCAGGGTAAATGATGACAAGTGTAGTGCTACCCAACTGGCAGAGATAACAAAAAGGCGATGCAGATGCACGTAGCATTCAGGCGGTTCGGACTCGGTGCCTTCACGCCATCGCAACGCTTTCAGATATAGTTCTCGTTCTCTTACTAAAGGAAACTTTAGTCTACGTCATCTTGTCGAGACAGAGGTGAAGCGAAGTGTTGTCGCGACGTATCTTATTCCAGGTGGCTCAGTATCAGCGTGAGAATCGCACCAAAGTGTACTTACGATTCTCGTGTCCCACGGACAACATGAGCTGAGGCTTATAGGACAAAATGTGTGTCCCGATAGAACACCCGTTTCCATCCATTAATCCAGCCAGAACGGGTACGGGTCCCTGTGGTGGAGGTCCTCCCACACGGCCCTGTCGCCCCACTCCGGCCCTCCGTCCTCGCGCGACGGCGAGGCGGAGTAGACGCTGAACAGGAAGTCGATGTCCGCGTCGGTCGGCATCGTGGCGAGCTTCTCGCGCGCCGTCCTCGCGTCCCCCGAGTGCGCGTGGCACCACCAGAACACCGCCTTCACGCGCTTGACCGACGTCAGCCCCCGGTGGTTGCGCAGGACGGCCCTCAGCTGCGAGTTCACCCCTCCCTCGATCATGTTGTTGGTCGACGGCAGCGGGCCGGCCTTGGCCAGGGCGGGGTCGAGGTAGGTGAACAGCGTCCCCGCCGACACCAGCGACGACAGCGACGAGCGCGCCCGCCTCAGCCTCTCGTGGGTGTAGACCCTCCCGCCGTCCACCACGGTCCTGTCCTCCAGGAAGTCGGCCCAGAACCCGCACCAGTCGAGGTAGCGCTCGACCCAGAGCTCGGCCTGGTGCAGCGTCTCGTGTTAGCGTCAATATAATTTTCACCATTTCCACCAACGCATTTTCGCCAATCGC
>CABSYR010000031.1:0-22184 GCA_902481895.1 uncultured Collinsella sp.
CGAGCGGGGGCTCCTATCTTTTTAGTGCCCTCGGATTGGGTCATAGTGTCTGTCGTTGACAAAGCGTCGGCGTTACCTCGGCTGTTGGATGTAGTCGTTGGGGCAGTTCTTAAATGACTAGTCGTTTAATGCACCAGTTTCTGTCGAGTCGGTGCTTCTTGCGGGTTGCCCGTATAATGGTTTGCGTATGAACCGCAACCAAGGAGTTCCAGTTTATGGACCAGAGCCTTTTTAAATTCGACCTGATCGCCGAGGATCCGACGACGCATGCGCGTGCCGGCGTGCTGCACACCCCGCACGGTGACATCGAGACGCCGATCTTTATGCCCGTGGGCACCAAGGCAAACGTCAAGGGTATTCCCACCGAGACCGTCAAGCAGCTCGGTGCGCAGATCGTGCTCGCCAACACCTATCACCTGTCCATGCGTCCCGGCGAGGACACCATCGCCGAGCTGGGCGGACTGCACAAGTTTATGAACTGGCACGGCCCTATCCTCACCGATTCGGGCGGCTTCCAGGTGTTCAGCCACAACGATGCCGTCAAGCTCACCGACGAGGGCGTGCGCTTTATCGTCAACGACTACGACGGCCGTCACGTGTTCTGGACGCCCGAGGACAACATGGAAATCGCCATGAAGCTCGGCTCCGACATCTGCATGCAGCTCGACCAGTGCCCGGGCTATCCCGCCACGCGCGCCTACGTTGAGCGCGCCGTTGAGCTGTCGAGTATGTGGGCCGAGCGCTGCTATAAGGCGCATACCCGCGATGACCAGGCACTCTTTGGCATCGTCCAGGGCGGCATGCACCTGGACCTGCGCCTGCGCTCGCTGCGCCATCTGGAGGAGTGCGGCGACTTCCCGGGTTACGGCATCGGCGGCTACTCGGTGGGCGAGGACCACGAGACCATGTTCGAGACGCTGGCACCGCTTGTGAGCGAGTACATGCCCAAGCACAAGCCGCGCTACCTGATGGGCGTCGGCAACCCCACCACCCTCGTGCGCGGCGTGGGTGTGGGCATTGACATGTTCGACTGCGTGCTGCCGACGCGCACCGGCCGTATGGGCACGGCGTTCTCGAGCGAGGGTCGCCTCAACTTCCGCAACGCGCGTTTTGCGCACGACGACGGCCCCATCGATCCCACCTGCACCTGCCCGGTGTGCACGGGCGGCTACAGCCGCGCACTCATTCGCCACATGGTCACGCAGAAGGAGATGCTCGGCGGCATTCTGCTTTCGATGCACAACATCTACTACCTGCTCAACCTTATGCAGCGTGCCCGTCAGGCCATTATCGAGGGCCGCTACGGCGCGTTTGTGAGCGACTGGATGAACAGCCCTGCGGCGGTGGACTACTAAGGGCGACAGACACGCTTGCAGAGCGTGGGCAACGGCAAAGGCTGAGCGGCAGCCGCTCGTCGCATTCGCGGACGCCGGCTGCGCGACCGCTGACCGATGCCTTGCAAGCGCATGATGCATCGTGGGTACCATACCGAATAGTTGATGTTCGGGCGGGTGTTTGGCGCATGGCGTCGACCCCGCCCGTTTTTCTCGATAGGAGTACCCATGATTAAGAATGAGAACGTCGAGGGCGAGCCCGCCTACGACGAGACGTACCGACGCGGCCCCGTGGTCATGCGCGGCCCCATGATTCCTAAGGACAATACGTACGCCAACCTGCTGGCGCCCGAGGATTCGACCGACTGGTTGCACGCCGACCCCTGGCGCGTGCTGCGCATTCAGGCAGAGTTTGTCGATGGCTTTGGCGCGCTTGCCGAGCTTGGTCCTGCAGTGACCATCTTCGGCAGCGCCCGCACGCCCAAGACCGATCCGCTCTACAAGGCGGCCCGCGTCGTTGGGCGCAAGATCGCGCAGCGCGGCGTGGCGGTTATCACCGGCGGCGGTCCCGGCGTCATGGAGGCGGCCAATAGGGGAGCGGCGAGTGCCAACGGCAAGTCGGTCGGCTTGGGTATCGAGCTTCCGCACGAGCACGGGCTCAACAAATACGTGAACCTCGGCATGGACTTCCGTTACTTCTTTGTGCGTAAAACCATGTTCGTCAAATACAGCTCGGGCGCCATCGTGTTTCCCGGTGGTTTTGGCACGCTTGACGAGATGTTCGAGGTGCTCACGCTGGTGCAGACGCACAAGGTTAAGCGCATGCCGCTCGTTTTGGTGGGCACCGAGTACTGGCAGGGCCTGTTCGACTGGCTCAACGGTCCGGTGATGGACGCCGGCATGATCAGCCCGCTCGATCCAGAGCTGGTTCACATCACCGACGACCTCAACGAGGCCGTCGACATCGCCCTGAGCGGGCTGATGTAGGGCGAGCGTGCCTGTCGTTGTAGTGATGAGAAGGCAGGCTGATGCTATTTAACATCAGTCTGCCTTCTAAACTGGGTATACTGATGCAAAAGACGAAGGCGAGGAGGTCGCGTATGTCTACTGCAACGGTTAAGCCTACGACGGTTCGCATCGAAGAGGGGCTCAAGGAACAGGCGACTGAGTTCTTGGATACGGTTGGTCTGAGTCTCAATTCGTATCTCAACCTTGCTGTTCGGCAGCTGGTAAATCAGCGAAAGATTCCTTTTGAGATCGTTGGTCGATCCGAAGTTCCCAACGAGGCGACGAGGCGCGCCATGGTGATTGCCGAGGCTCATGAGTTGGGGATTTTGCCGGACGACAGCCCGTCATTCACTAACGCTGATGAGCTTATATCGTTCCTCGATGAGGACTAGCGATGTTTGAGATTAAAGTCGAGGCTCAGTTTAAGGCGGATTACAAACGGACGATGCGCATCCATCCGCAGCTAAAAACCGAGTTTAAGGCGGCAGTCGCAGAGCTTGCAGCTCGCGGCTCGCTTCCCGCGGAATATGGCGCCCATGAGCTTTCAAACCCGGGCGGCAATTACAACGGCCACATCGATTTCCATCTATCCGATGGCTTGGTCGACGTGGTCGTTCTGTACTTGCCGCATAAGACTAATCCTGTGATCCGACTGGTCAGAATGGGCTCGCATGAGGAACTGTTCCAGGGCCCGCAGGGCTGATTGACGATTTCTAAGTTGCGGTGGAATAGGGATTGATTTGCGGCTGATGAGCCAAAAACAGTCCCTATTTCACCGCAACTGATGTAGGCGTCCCTAGTGAGTTGGCTGGTAGCGGGGGCAGTAGCTGATGGCAATGGCGTCGACGCCTACGTGGGTGGCGATGGTGCAGCCGATGGGGCCGGTGCCGGCGTCTATGTAATCCTGGCCTGCGAGTGCTTGGCTGACGAGCTCCTGCTCCTCGGCGGCGCCGGTCGTGAGCACGCGCACGCTGGAGCCCGGATGCTCGGTCAAAAATGCGAGGCAATCGGCCATGGTGTTGGCGACGATGCGCTTGGCGCCGCGGCCCTTTTTGATGGCCTTGATCTCGCCCGATTTCCACTCCGGCGAAACGGCCAGGCGAATGTTGAGCATCTGCGTCAGCTGGCCGGCGAGCTTGGGCGCGCGGCCGTTCTTAACGAGGTTCTCGAGCGTGCGGGGAATCAGTAGCAGGTGGGCGTCGGGCAGCGTCGCGCGGATTTGCGCCTCGGCCTCGTCCAGGCTGCGGCCGTCCTCGCGCATGGCCAGTGCGTACTCCACCAGCAGGCCCTCGGCACCCGAGCCGGTGCGCGAGTCGATGCAGCGAACGTCGAGCTCGTGCGTTTCGGCCGTCAGGCTGGCGTTGGCATAGCAGGCGGACCACTCGCTGCACAGCGAGATAAAGATGGCGCTGTCGTGGCCGTCGGCGAGCACGCGGTCAAAGAGTGCCTTGAACTCGCCGGCGCTCGGCTGCGAGGTGTGCGGCAGCTGCTCGGAGCCGGCCATGCGCGCGACGTATTCCTCGGCGGTAATCTGCACCTGGTCGAGCAGGTCCTCGCCCTCGATAATCACATGCAGCGGAATCACGTAAATGCCGAGCTCTTGGGCGCGGGCGGGGGAAATGTCCGACGTGGAGTCGGTTATGATGGCAAAAGACATAATTGCACCTTTCGTTGGGGCGTTTGCGCGCCGCCTTCTGAGAGCAAAGTGCGACAAGTATAGTAGAGTCGTTCCACATTACTAGGTTCAATTGTTGAATAGTCAACAGTTTGAAGTGTCGGTGTGGAAATCGTCAACTGGGGAAGAGGAATGCCGATGGAGGCGTTGGAGATAGGCAAACGGCCGGTCGTGCTGTTCGATTTTGACGGCACGGTGGCAGATACGGGCCGGGCGGTGATGACCTCGACGCGCAAGACGCTGGCTGCGCGCGGGTTTTCGGAGGCGCAGATGGGTGATCTGCGCCGCATGATCGGGCCGCCTCTGTGGAAGAGCTTTCACGACTTTTATGGCTTCTCCCGCGAGGAGTCGCTGGTGGTGGCCGACGAGTACCGCGCTTTTTTTGATGAGCTGGGACCGGAGGAGTACCCCGTGTTCGATGGGATTCCCGGGTTACTCGACGGCCTTGCCGCCCAGGGCAAGCGTATGGCCGTGGCGACGTCGCGCATGGAGGCCAAGTGCATCGACATGGTGCGTGAGCTCGGGCTCTC
This sequence comes from uncultured Collinsella sp., assembly GCA_902481895.1. Taxonomy (GTDB): domain Bacteria; phylum Actinomycetota; class Coriobacteriia; order Coriobacteriales; family Coriobacteriaceae; genus Collinsella. The sequence continues at coordinate 4,548 of CABSYR010000031.1, forward strand.
TCAGTTTGAGGCGGTGATTGGCATGAATCCGCCGCAGGGTCGCGAGACCAAGGCCGATTCGGTCCGCGATGCCTTGGCGGCGCTCAGCGCGACGGCCGACGATGCCGTGATGATCGGCGATCGCTTTAACGATGTCGAGGGCGCGCACGCGATGGGCGTGCCGTGCATTGGCATCTATTCGGGCGCGGCGGCGCCGGGCGAGCACGAGGCCGCGGGCGCCGATGCGGTGGTGCACTCGGTGGCCGAGCTTGCTAAACTTTTCGCTATCTAATGACGTAATGTGAGGGGCGGGCGTGCCCGCTGCTCATTGGTAAGGAGGTCGTCCATGAATCAGGTGGAGCAGAGCGTTGCCGAGTATGTCGACGAGGTCTGGGAAGATGTCGTCGCCGATATCGAGCAGCTGGTGAGCTATCCGTCCGTGGCCGTTGCTGCCGATGCAGAGCCCGGTGCGCCGTTTGGCCGCCCGGTCCGTGATGCGCTCGATTGCGCGCTCGACATTGCGCAAAAGCTCGGCTACCAGACGAGCGATGACGAGGGCTATGTGGGCATTGCCGATATTCCGGGCCGCGGCGATAAGCAGCTTGCGACTATCTGCCATGTGGACGTGGTACCCGCTGGCCCCGGTTGGAACACCGACCCGTTTGCGATGGAGCGTCGCGAGGGCTGGCTGCTTGGCCGCGGCGTTATCGACGACAAGGGTCCGGCCGTGCTGTCGCTCTACGCTGGCGCCTATCTGCTCAAGCACGGCATTACCCCGCGCTATACCTTCCGCGCGCTGCTGGGCTGCGATGAGGAAGTGGGCATGTCCGACGTTCACCATTATCTGGAGAACCACGTAGACCCCGACTTTCTGTTTACGCCCGATGCCGAGTTCCCGGTCTGCAATGCCGAGAAGGGCCAGTTTGGGGCGACATTTGTGAGCCCCAAGATTGACGGCGGGCGCATCGTATCGTGGAGCGGTGCCGAGGCGAGCAACGCCATTCCGTCGCAGTCTATCTGCGAGCTCGCGATTGACGCCGATGAGCTGCCGGCACCGGTCGAGAACGCCGACCGCCTGGAGATTACGGCGCTCGATAACGGCCATGCGCAGATTTTTGCCCACGGCATTGGCGGTCATGCCTCGATGCCCGAGGGAACGATCAATGCCGTCGGCCTGATCGTGGCGTATCTGCGCGAGGCCGAGGACGCGTTTGGCGCCCGTGACGAGCGTCTGCTGACGCCTGCCGAGCACGAGTTTGTCAAGTTTCTGGCCTTTGTGCACGCGGACGCCTATGGCCGCGGCCTGGGTATCGACGCGACGAGCCCCGCGTTTGGTCCGCTCACCTGCAACCCCGGCGTCATCCGTGTGGCGGATGGTCACATTGAGCAGGTCATCGACGTGCGTTTTCCCGATAGCACGAGCGCCGATACCATCTGCGAGCAGCTCGAGCCGCTCGTGGGCCGTTTTGGTGTGACGTATCGCGTGGGTCGTGCCAAGGTGCCGTTCTCGGTGTCTGCCGACGATCCGGCCGTGAGGGCGCTTATTGATACCTATAACGAGTTCACGGGCAAGCATGCCGAGCCCTTTGCCATGGGCGGCGGCACGTACGCGCGCAACTTTGCCCGCGCCGTCTCGTTTGGCCCCGAGGAGACCGGCCTGGAGCTGCCCGCATGGGGCGGCCAGATGCACGGCCCCAACGAGTGCGCCAACGAGGAACAGCTCAAGCAGGCGCTCAAGATTTATATTGTTGCGATTCTCCGCTTGAACGAGCTGGAGCTTTAAGGTTACGCGGTTTTACCAATCTAAGTTGCGGTGGAATAGTTCCTAGAATCGGCTGTCTGACAGCCAAACAGGAACTATTTCACCGCAACTGCTTTTTATCGGTGTAAAAGGTGGGTCATGCTTGGTGGCGGGTTTGTTATTCGTTTGTAAAGCCGAGCCGCGCTTGCGGTAAGGGTCTATCAAATGCCCGTAAGAAACCGCAGTTGGCACGGGCGCTGCCCGGTCGGGGCCGTATCTTTCCAAACAGCAAAGCGGGCAGGGTGCCCGCGAGTCGCATGTATGAAAGGAAGATCATGCTCGATCAGGCTTATTCTCGTCGTCAGTTCCTCGGCCTCGCTGGTGGTCTTGCCAGCCTCGTCGGCCTCGGCCTCGTTGGTTGCGGCGGCTCCGGCGCATCCGACGCCGCCGACAAGGGTAGCGCCGCCGCTGCCGAGTCCGTCTCCGGCGAGGTGACCTACGACGGCGCCTCCTCGTTCCAGGCTCTCGTCGAGGCCGCTGCCGAGAAGTTCATGGACGCCAACCCGGACGTCTCCGTCTCCGGCTCGGGCAACGGTTCGGGCAAGGGCCTGACCGCTGTCGCCGCCGGCACCGTCACCATCGGTAACTCCGACGTCTTCGCCGAGACCAAACTCGAGGCTGACCAGGTCAAGAACCTCGTCGACCATGAGGTCGCCGTCGTGGGCATGGGCCCCGTCGTCTCCAAGAACGTGAAGGTCGACGACCTGTCCCTCGAGCAGCTCAAGGGCATCTTCTCCGGCCAGATTACCAACTGGAACGAGGTCGGCGGTGACGACGCCACCATCGTCGTTCTCAACCGCAAGGCCGGCTCCGGCACCCGTGCCACCTTCGAGGCCGCCGTCTTTGGTGACGAGGCCGTCGACTTTAAGGGCGACGCCGAGCTCGACAAGTCCGGCGATGTCCAGACTCAGATGGCCAGCACCGACAACGCCATCTCCTACCTCGACTTCTCGCACTTCGACGACTCCAAGTTCAACGCCGTCAAGGTCGAGGGCGTGGAGCCCAAGAGCGCAAACGTCACCGACGACTCCTTCAAGATCTGGACGACCGAGCACATGTACTGCGCAAAGGACGCCGACGACGCCACCAAGGCATTCCTGGAGTTCATGCTTTCCGACGATGTCCAGGGCAAGCTCGTCGAGGAGCAGGGCTTTATCCCCGTCTCTGCCATGAAGGTCGTCAAGGACGCCAGCGGCAAGGTCTCTGCTAAATAAGTAACCGCCCCGGAAAGGTTTGCAATGGCAAAACAGCTGCCAAAGCGCGACCTTGAGAACGTGGGCCTGGGCGTCACGGGCGCGTGCGTAGCGCTCGTGACGCTTGTCGTTGCCGCGCTCATCTTTATGGTCGCCCAAAAGGGCCTCTCGGCTTTTCTCAAGGACGGCGTTTCGGTCGTCGAGTTCTTTACCGGCACCAAGTGGGACCTGGCCAACACGGCTAAAAACGGCCTGCCCTATACCGGCGCCCTGCCTCTGATCGTCACCTCGTTTGCGGTCATGGTGCTCTCCACGCTCATCGCGCTGCCCATCGCCATCGGCTCTGCCATCTTTGCGGTCGAGATTCGACCTAAGTTTGGTTCCAAGATCTTTCAGCCGCTTATTGAGCTTTTGACCGGCATTCCCTCGGTCGTCTTTGGCCTGATCGGCTTTCACGTGGTCGTCGGCCTTATGAAGAGCGTTTTCCATGTGAGTACGGGCCTGGGCATCCTGCCCGGCGCCATCGTGCTGGCCGTCATGATCCTGCCGACCATGACCACCCTTTCGGTCGATGGTCTGCGCGCCGTGCCCGACAGCTACCGTCAGGGCTCGCTCGCGCTGGGCTACACCCGCTGGCAGACCATCTGGCACGTGGTGCTCAAGTCCGCCATGCCGTCGCTCATGACCGCGGTCATCCTTGGCATGACGCGTGCCTTTGGCGAGACGCTCGCCGTGCGTATGGTCATCGGCGGCATCGAGGCCATGCCGACGTCGCTGCTGTCGCCGGCCTCGACCATCACCACCACGCTCACCACGTCTATGGCGGTCTATGCCGAGGGTTCGGCCCAGGACGATGTTCTGTGGGCGCTCGGTCTGCTGCTGATGGGCATGAGCCTCATCTTCATCCTGATCATCCACCTTATCGGCCGCAAGGGGGCGAAGGCTCGTGGCTAGCACGCGCATCCATATCGACGAGGCGAGACTCGGGCGCGTCCAAAAACAGGACCGCATCGCCACGGGCGCGCTGACGGCGATCGTCGCCATCGTCATGCTCGTCGTCATTTCCATGGTGGCCTATATCCTGTTCGAGGGCATCTCGACGCTGTTCCAGCCGGGATTTCTCACGCAGCCCGCGCGCGCCAACGGAACCCAGGGCGGCGTACTCTACCAGCTGTTCGACTCATTCTATCTGCTGCTGATCACCCTGATTATTTCGGTGCCCATCAGCCTGGGCGGCGCGGTCTTCCTGGTTGAGTACGCGCCGGACGGGCCCATCCGCGACATCGCCTCCACCGCCATCGAGACGCTGTCCTCGCTGCCTTCCATCGTCGTCGGCATGTTCGGCTTCCTGGTGTTCTCGGTGCAGCTGGGCTGGAAGTACTCCATCATCTCCGGCGCCGTCGCGCTCACCATGTTCAACATTCCCATCCTGGTGCGCGTGATCCAGCAGGCGCTCGAGGACGTGCCGCAGGCCCAGCGCGATGCGTGCCTGGCCATGGGCCTCACTCGCTGGGAGGCTACGCTGCACATCCTGATCCCCGAGGCCATGCCCGCCATCGTGACCGGCATCGTGCTTTCGGCCGGCCGCGTGTTTGGCGAGGCGGCGGCACTGCTCTTTACCTCGGGCATGAGCTCGCCGGTGCGTCTGAACTTCTTGAGCTTTAACCTGTCGAGCCCCACCTGCGCCTGGAACGTGTTCCGCCCCGGTGAGTCGCTCGCCGTGCACATCTACAAGATTTACGGCGAGGGCAGCCCCGAGGCCCAGCAGATCGTCTGGGGTACCGCCGCACTGCTGATGATCTGCGTGCTGCTGTTTAACGTAGTTGCCCGTATCGTGGGCAAGCAACTGGCAAGGAAGATGACGGCCGAATGAGCGAGATGAATGTAACGTCCGCAACCGAAGTGACATCGTCCGAGACCCAGGACTTCCTGTCGAGCGTGGGGGAGAGCGAGAAGCGCGTGCGCGTGAGCGGCAAGGCCGTGAGCGACGAGGTCGTGCTCTCCACCAAGGAGGTCAACGTGTACTATGGCGACCACCATGCCCTGTACGACACGTCGCTCGACTTTCACAAGGGCGAGATCACGGCGCTCATCGGGCCTTCGGGCTGCGGTAAGTCGACCTTCTTGCGTAGCCTCAACCTCATGAATCGCGAGATTCGCGGCTGCCGCGTGGAGGGCGAGATCAACTATCGCGGGCGCAACGTGAACACCAAGACCGAAAACACCTACGAGCTGCGCCGTTCCATTGGCATGGTGTTCCAGCAGCCCAACCCGTTCCGCAAGTCCATTCGCGACAACATCACGTTTGCGCCCAAGCGCCACGGCATTACCGACCGCGACGAGCTCGACCGCATGGTCGAGGAGAGCCTGCGCGGCGCGGCACTGTGGGACGAGGTCAAGGACAAGCTCGATAAGAGCGCCTATGCGCTTTCGGGCGGACAGCAACAGCGCCTGTGCATCGCACGCACGCTGGCGCTCAACCCCGACGTGATTCTGTTCGACGAGCCCTGCTCGGCACTCGACCCCATCTCGACGCTGGCGATCGAGGACCTCATGTCTTCGATTGTGGCCGACCGCGCTATCGTCATCGTGACGCACAACATGGAGCAAGCTTCGCGTGTGTCCAACCGCACGGCGTTCTTCTACATGGGCGATATGGTCGAGTACGACGAGACTGACGAGATTTTCCAACGGCCCAAGGATCAGCGGCTGAATGATTACCTCACCGGCATGTTCTCCTAGTCCGGGACATGCTTGAGGCCCGCGGCGGCCACGGTCGCCACGGGACTGATTGGAGGGGCGGGTTATCTCTTTTGCGAGATGGCCCGCCTTTTTGTGTCGCTGCCAGACCGACCACCACAAAGGGGGCAGGCACCTTCGTGGTGGTTTGGGGTGGGGCTCGCTGCTATCATGGACAACGTTGAATTTCTACGAAGGAGCAGGGCATATGGCGATTCTTTTGGGATGCGATTCCGTCAGCCTAGAGTTTCCCACCAAGCATATTTTCGATAGCGTGACGCTCGGCGTGGGCGAGGGCGACCGTATTGGCATCGTCGGCAAAAACGGCGACGGCAAGTCGACGCTGCTGAGCGTGCTTGCCGGCACGCTGGAGCCCGATGATGGCCGCGTGACGCATCGCCGCGGCACGACGATCGGTCTGCTCGGCCAAAAGGACAACCTCGTCGATACCGACACCGTGCACCATGCCGTCGTCGGCGACACGCCCGAGTACGAGTGGGCGTCGAGCCCCCGTACGCGCCAGATCCTCGCCGGCCTCATTAGCGATGTGCCCTGGGAGGGCACGGTGGGCGAGCTTTCGGGCGGCCAACGCCGTCGCGTGGACCTCGCGCGCCTGCTAATCGGCGACTACGACGTGCTCATGCTCGACGAGCCCACCAACCACCTGGACATGCGCACCATCAACTGGCTCGCGCGTCACTTAAAGGCCCGCTGGCAGCGCGGCCAGGGCGCGATGCTCGTGGTCACGCACGACCGCTGGTTCTTGGACGAGGTCTGCACCAGTATGTGGGAGGTCCACGACGGCCAGGTCGATCCCTTCGAGGGCGGTTACTCCGCATATATCCTGCAGCGCGTGGAGCGCGACCGCATGGCCGCGGTTACCGAGGAGCGCCGTCGCAACATGGCGCGCAAGGAGCTCGCGTGGCTGAGCCGCGGCGCCCAGGCGCGTTCCACCAAGCCCAAGTTTCGTGTTGATGCCGCTCGCGAGCTGATCGCCGACGTGCCGCCCGTGCGTGACGAGCTGGAGCTCAAGCGCCTCGCCGTGAGCCGCCTAGGCAAGCAGGTTATCGACGTGGTCGACGTGGACGCCGGCTATGCGGATGCCGGCGGCGCGCCCAAGCAGGTGCTCTCCGATGTGACCTGGCTCATTGGTGCGGGCGACCGCTATGGTCTTTTGGGTGAGAATGGCGCTGGCAAGTCGACGCTGCTTGACGTGATCCAGGGCAAGATTGAACCCACGCGCGGCCGCGTGAAGATTGGCCAGACAGTGCGCTTTGGCGTGCTGTCGCAGCAGCTCGAGGAGCTCGAACCCTACATGGGCGACACGATCCGCGAGGTGCTCGGCAACTATAAGAAGTACTACGTCATCGACGGCAAGGAGACTTCGCCCGAGAAGCTCTGCGAGCGCCTGGGCTTTACGACGCAGCAGCTCTGGAGCCGCATCGGCGATCTTTCGGGCGGCCAGCGCCGTCGCCTGTCGCTGCTGCTGACAATCCTGGACGAACCCAACGTGCTCATCCTGGACGAGCCCGGCAACGACCTGGATACCGACATGCTGGCGATTGTCGAAGATCTGCTCGACGGCTGGCCCGGCACGCTGATCCTGGTGACGCACGACCGCTTCTTGATGGAGCGCGTGACCGACCAGCAGTGGGCGCTGCTCGACGGCCACCTGACGCATATGCCCGGTGGCGTGGACCAGTACCTTCGCCTGTGCAACGCTACCGCCGAGGGCGAGCCCGTGGGTGCGCCGAGTGCCAAGACCGGCACGTTTGACACCGGTGCCGCGGCGGCTGCGGCCGAAAAGCCCAAGTCGAGCGGCCAGCCCAATGGCCTTTCCAACGCCGAACGCCAGAAGCTCCGCCGCGAGGTGAGCTCGCTCGAGCGCAAAATGGAGACGCAGCGCGCACGCGTGGAGGAGGCCGAGGCCGCGATGACCCAGGTCGACCCCACCAATTACACGGCGCTGGGCGAGCAGCAGGCAAAGATCGACGAGGCCCACGCCGCCATGGACGAGTTGGAGATGGCGTGGCTCGAGGCGAGCGAGAAGCTCGAGGGCGAGGAGTAGGCGAGGATGATTAAGGCTGCGTTTTTCGATATCGACGGCACGTTGCTGAGCTTTAAGACCCATCGGATTCCGGCGTCGGCGCAGCGGGTGCTCGATAGCTTTCACGAACAGGGGATTGCGTGCGTAATCGCCACGGGTCGCCCGACCTACCAGATGCCGGATTGGCTGTTCGACTTGGGTTGGGATGCGTACGTTACGCTTTCGGGCCAGCACTGTTTTGATGCCAAGGGCGTCTACCGCAGCTGCCCGATCGATCCGGACGACGTTGCGGTGATTGTGGACCAGGTGGCGCAGGGGCGCTACGACTCACTGTGCATGCAGGGCGAGAACTCGTTTGTGAACCGTCTGTCCGAGCGCGTGGTGACGGCCGGCAGCAACGCGGGAATCGTCTACCACGAGGAGCCGTTTGAACACGCGTTTGACGCACCGGTCTACCAGTTTTGCGCCTTTGTGGACCCGGCCGACGAGCATATCGTGACCGATGCGGTGTCGCATTCGCTCACCACGCGCTGGTGCGACCTGTTCTGCGACATTATTCCCGCTAACGGCGGCAAGGACCTGGGCGTGGCGGCGACGCTCGAGCGGCTTGGTATCGACGCGAGCGAGGCGATTGCCTTTGGCGACGGCGAGAACGACCTGTCGATGTTTGCCGCCGTGGGCACAAGTGTGGCCATGGGCAACGCGCAGGACACGGTGAAAGCTGCAGCGACCTATGTGACGACAGCCGTGGACGACGATGGCATCTACAACGCCGCGAAGCACTTTGGACTGTTATAACTGCGGCTCGGCACTTAGGGATGCTCCTTTTCTGCCGGCAGCTGGGGGACACTCCTTGCGGGGCGTCCCCATTTTGTTTTCGTCCCGCACGTTTTGTGAAACACGGCTAACTTTTAGACAAAGTAGTAAGACATGGGCAACTTTCGCGGTAAAGTTAGCCGTGGAAAGTATCCAAAGGCTAACTAGCAATCATCGCGAAAGGCGGCCCATGGCCCTACGTGAATCCGGAGAAGACTATCTCGAATCGATCTACGTTCTGTCGGAACGTCAGGGCATCGTGCGCTCGATCGACGTTGCGGAGTACCTCGGCGTAACCAAGGCGAGCGTTTCCAAGGCCATGGCGACGCTGGAAAGCAACGGCTATGTCGAAATGGGCAAACGAGATGTTCATCTGACAGAGCGCGGTCTGGAGGTCGCGCGCCAAATGTGGGAGCGCCACTGCTTTTTCGTGGGGCTGCTAGAGGATGCGGGTGTTTCGGCTGAGGTCGCGTCGCAAGAGGGCTGCCACATGGAGCACTGCCTGAGCGAGGAGAGCTTTGAGAAACTGAGGGCGATGCTGAACCGGGGCGAGGCGACGGGCCAAGCGGCGGAATCCTAACGAACCCCCAGTAGCGCGGAGTTCGCGCAAAGCGCGAACCAGCGACCGGGACCAGCGGTCCTTTCGGCCAAGTCCATTTCAGCAAAGGAACCCCGCCAGCAAGCGATGCCCAAGAACTGCCACCTACGTCCCGGCCGGACAGCCCACGAACGCTACAGGTTCTTGACACCCATCGCGCGCATAGCGTTCAGGATGGCGATGATCGCCACGCCTACGTCGCCGAACACGGCAAGCCACATGTTGGCGATGCCCAGTGCCGCAAGCACCAGAATCAGCAGCTTAATACCCAGCGCAAAGATGATGTTCTGCCAAACAATCGCCATGGTCTTGCGCGCCACGCGGATCGCGCGGGAAATGTTGGACGGCTTGTCGTCCATGAGCACAACGTCGGCGGCCTCAATTGCGGCGTCGGAACCCATGGCGCCCATGGCAATGCCAACGTCTGCGCGGGTGAGCACGGGCGCATCGTTGATGCCGTCGCCGACAAAGGCGAGCTTGCCCTTGCCCGATTCGGCTGCCAGCAATGCCTCGACGCGCTCGACCTTGTCGCCCGGCAGTAGTTGCGCGTGGAACTCGTCGAGCCCCAGCTGCTTGGCCACCGCAGCAGCCACTTCCTCGCGGTCGCCCGTGAGCATGACGGTGCGCTTGACGCCGGCGGCGTGCAGGTCGCGGATCGTCTGCTCGGCGTCGGCCTTAACGGTGTCTGCAATCACGATGTGGCCGGCGTAAACGCCGTCAACGAGCACATGGAGGATCGTGCCGACAACCTCACAGTCCGGCGCTTCGACTCCGGCCGCGGCGAGCATCTTTGCGTTGCCAACGACGACGTGCTTGCCGTCGATGGTTGCCGTCACGCCGTGGCCCGCGTCGTTGGCGGAGTCGCTAACGCGCTTGGGGTCGACCTCGCCCTGGTAGGCGACACGCACGGACTGCGCGATGGGATGGTCGGAGAACGACTCGGCAAGGGCGGCGACCTCGAGCAACGACTGCTCGGTATAGCCGGCTTCGGGGTGTACCGCCACGACCGAAAACGTGCCGTTGGTGAGCGTGCCGGTCTTGTCAAAGACGACGGTGTCCACATCGGCGAGCGTCTCGAGGTAGTTGGAGCCCTTGATGAGGACGCCCAGCTTGGATGCGCCGCCAATGCCGCCAAAGAAGCTGAGCGGGACGCTAATCACGAGCGCGCACGGGCAGCTGACGACCAGGAAGGTCAGGCCGCGCAGGATCCAGTCGGACCAGGCGCCGGTGATTAGGCCGCCGCCGAGCGCGAGTACCGCGGCAGCGCCGGTGACGGCGGGCGTGTAGACGCGGGCGAAGCGCGTGATAAAGTTCTCAGTGCGCGCCTTCTTTTCGCTGGCATTTTCCACGAGCTCCAGGACGCGTGCGACGGTGGACTCGCCAAAGGGCTTGGTGGTGCGCACGTGGATGAGGCCCGTCATGTTGATGCAGCCGCTGATGATGTCGTCGCCGGACTTGGCGGGGCGGGGGATTGACTCGCCCGTGAGAGCGGCGGTGTCGAGTTGCGTCTCGCCCTCGACGATGACGCCGTCGATAGGCACGCGCTCACCGGGCTTGACCACGATCACGGTGCCGACGGCGATGTCATCGGGGAAGACCTGCTCGAGTGTGCCGTCGGGCTGCTCGACGTTAGCGTAGTCGGGCGCGATGTCCATCATGGCACTGATCGACTTGCGGCTCTTGCCCACGGCGTACGCCTGAAACAGCTCGCCGACCTGGTAGAACAGCATGACGGCGGCGCCTTCGGCCATGTGCGGGTCGGTATCGGGGAAGAGCACCATGGCAAACGCGCCGATGGTCGCGACGGCCATGAGGAAGCTCTCGTCGAAGGCCTTGCCGCGGCGGATGTTATTGAATGCCTTTTGCAGTACGTCGTAGCCGGCAATCAAAAACGGCACGAGGAACAGCACAAAGCTGGCGTAGATGTCGCCCGGGGTACCGAATGCGGCAGTGAGGGTGCCGAGCTCATCGAGGGCGTACACCACGGCAAAAATGCCCAGCGCTACCAGGATGCGGTTGCGCTTATGCTCGAGTGATTCTTTTTTCTTGCGCTTTTTCTTTTTCTTTTTGGGGTCGGCGGTGGCCATGACTCGTATCCTCCCATTTGAATGTATGAACACTCGCTCATATAATTTCGCGAGCAAAGGCCGCAGCAAGCGCGGCCTTGCAGGTTGGCGTAAACCTGGGCTAGAGAATAATCTCGCAGTCCGGCTCGGCGTCGGCCGTAAACTCTACAACGCGGTTGAGCACCTCGTCGAACTCGGCGTCATCGGCCTCGAGCGTCAGCTTCTGGGTCATAAAGTTGACGGACACGGATTTGACGCCATCGAGCTTGGCCAGCTCATCCTGAAGCTCACGTGCGCAGTTGGCGCAGTCGATCTCGTCGAGCTTATACTGCTTTTTCATGGTGGGTTCCTTTCCCGTTTTTGCGGCTTGGGTGCAGGCCGCGCTGGTACCGTGGTTGGTTGCTATTCGCAGATATGGCTCATGCCCTGGTTGAGCATGGTGTAGACGTGGTCGTCGGCGAGCGAGTAGAGGATATTGCGCCCGTCGCGGCGGAACTTGACCAGGTGCGACTGCTTAAGCGTGCGCAGCTGGTGCGATACTGCCGACTGCGAGGTTTCGGTCGCTTCGGCGATGTCTGCCACGCAGAGCTCGCGGCCCATGAGGGCGTAGAGGATCTTGATACGCGTGGTGTCGCTGAAGACCTTGAACAGGTCGGCGAGGTCGTAGAGAAGCTCCTCGTCGGGAAGGTCCTCGGGCGAGCAGGTGGTGGGGATCACTGGCTCGGTGGCCTCGGTGTCGGGTTTCGTTTCATTAACGCGGATGCTCATTGCAATATCCTTTCATATGAACATGCGCTCATATAATTTACTTTCGATTATATGAGTGCATGTTCATATGTCAATGACGTTCAGGTAATTCGTTGTACAAAATGATGGGGAATAGTGGACGAGATCCCGGACTGAGCGTTTTTTGATAGTCGATGCCAAGGTGGGTACCCTCGTGCCGTGCAAAAAATGGAGTATTCTGCAACTATAGGGGGTCCGCTAATTTATTGCAGGTCATATAATGCAGTTCAAGAGTTATCTTAGGGTGTTAATCCGATGAGTTCTTCCTCAAATGTTGCCTAACGCTCTCACGCAAGAGTGATTTCGCTCCACATTTGGATCCACTCGAGGGTGATAGACACCCGACCCTGCTGAATACTCGCAATTTTGCACGTCGATAGGGTACCCACCTTGTTAGCCGGCCTAGTCTCCGGCCCCGAAGACCCTGCCCTCGGGCGCGAGACTGCTTGTTTGGGCAAATGATGGGCTGTCGGATTCGACAGTCTGCATGTCATCGATTGCCGGAACTTCATTAATTGTCGGGTCATCCAGCGTGATGCCTTCGAGTGTTGCTTTTTCGAGGTCGATTCGTTGGCGCTCTTCGGAATCCTGGCGAAGCTGCTTCTGAATTCGCTTTTTCTCTTCTATAAACCTTCTGAGCACAAACTGTCTCAGGTCCTCTTGCATGATTTGAAAGTCTTTTGGCAGACGCGAGGGGCGTACGCCCTCTTTCCGCTGGATTGCTTCCATGACCCTAACAAAAGAGCTGGCATGCATAAAGGAATAACGGCTGACGGTGATGATTCCGTACCCCATGGACGCAAGTGCATTCTTGCGCTCCTCATCGATGGCGCGGTCTTCTTCCGCGTCATGATAAAAACCGTTGTATTCAATGTCTGTGCGAGATTTCTTTAGATACGCATCCATAAAGAACTTCTTTCGTCTCGTGAGATTCTTTGCGGCGGCGGTGACCTGCACCTCGTAATCGGTCTCAATTCCCTTAATACCAAGCCCTCCTTCGCTTTTGGGCAGCGTTAGCATCATGACAAATGTCGTTTCCATGGGAGACCGGCATCCGTCGCGTACACATTGGATCGCCTTTCGGGCAAGGGCCAGACCGTCGCATCTGGTAATGGAATTAAAGAACTGCTTTAACCTCTCGGTCGAGGTGAGCGCGAAACGCTCGGTATAGGAGGTGGAAGAGTCGGTTCCAAGGGAATAAGCGCCGCACAGTTCAAAGTAGTACTCCACTAGTTCGCGAAAAGAAAGATAGGTGGCGGCCTGAAGTGCGCAAAGCTCAACGCCAACAATGAAGATGCCATCTTTGAGCTCTATAAAGCGTGAGTTCGAGAATCGTTTTGAAGACACGTGGCATTGACAGTTCATTGCATAGCGCGCATTCCTGCGATGAAACACCATCACCTCGAGGCAATCATTTGCATCGAGGGAAACATCATGTTTGGTGAGCCATTCTGCGGCTGCGTCAAGGAGCGTTACGGTGGGACATGATTCGTAAATCGCGGTAGGGTTACAGGACTCGATGCCTTTCGCAGACACCGAATGCGCGGCCTGGTAGACCGCTTTTGCAGTGGTATGTGACAATACGATACTCATGGTATATATCGTGTCAGCTAATGCCGTGTTGACGGCGCTGAGTGGAAAAGCCGTTTTAGAGGTCTAACCAAATGCTGTCCAAAAGCTTGACGCAATTATGAGTTGGTATGCCCTAAATAAACGTTTTCGCAGCTCGGCTATAGCATAGAAATACTCAATTGCTGCACATTTGATAGTGATGCATCACCATCCGACAACGAATTACGTGTCGGGAATTGGCCGAAATCGTTCAAAATGAGGGTTCAGAATTTGTGATGGCAGGTTTATTTGTGGAACGTAGGGCGGCCCCGCTGCGGGGTTTCCCGCTGCGAGGCCGCCCGTGATCTACGCCGGAGTTTGTCGTAGACGTTTCTACTTGTCAAACAGGTTCTTGAGGTTGAACTCGGCTTGGACGGTGCGGAGCATGAGGTCGGTGTCGTCCAGACCCAGATGCTGCTCGTTGGCGTCGGCGGCGAGGGTTCCACGGCGGCGCGCCCAGTTCTCGAGCGCGGCGGGGGCGGATTCGCGGGGGAGCGAGCGGACGTCGGCATCCAGGCTGCGGCAGATCTGGCGCGAGTCGATGACGATAATCTTGCCGGCACGACGCGCCTCGGCGTAACCGTCCAGGTGAATCTTGAACCAGCTGTCCTCAAAGGCGGCGTTGTGTGCCATGTACGGGTACTTCTTCATAAGCTTGAGCAGCTGCTTTTGCAGCTCTTTGTTCTCGCGGAAGGGCGTTTTGCCGTCGATGTCGTCCCAGGTGATGTGGTGGATATTCGACAGCGGCACATCCTTGCCGCGGTAGATATCGGGCAGGCCGCAGTAGTGTGCCTCGGCGTCGTGCGGGACGGCGTCGCTGGTGAGCTCCATGATCTCCCAGCCCACGTTGATGATGTAGCCGCGCTCGGGTGCACGGCCGGTGGTCTCGATGTCGATGCCGAGCACTGTGCCTTGGATAGGCTTGCGGGCGTACGCCACGCCGAGCGCGTCGCGGTCGCCGCGGATCTCGCGCATGACGGACGCGGCGGTGCGCTTTTGCATCTTGCCGATGGCGGCGCAGGTGTCGGCGTCGGACAGACCGCGCGAAAGCGTCGCGGGCGTCACGTTGCGCAGGCGCGCCTCGCCAATCTGGTCGCACAGGTCGCGGTTGCGGTCAGCCAGGTCGCGCACGGTGGCAAAGTCGAAGCTGGGGTCGCCCTCGGCGGTAAAGTACTCGGTTTCGAGCACCTTAAGGGCCTCTTCGCCCTTCTGGCGCTCGGACTCCATGGCGCCATGATCGCCATAGATAAACATGGGAATAAACGGCTGGCGCTCGTATTCGAGTGCTTGTGAAACGTTCATATAACTGCTCCTTGGATGGGCCGCGTCGTGCGGCTTTGAGTCATTAAGATGTGGCGAGATGATAGTTTACCATGGGCAACTATTGGCATCGCGCCTAGGATAACTACAATACCCTAGTTGACCGCTAGGACTTTTACAATGCTGCCGAAAGACACGAAAGGTTCCATCCGTCATGGGTTTGTTGATTGATATTCTGCTCGACGCCGGCAAGGACACGCTCTCGCTGGTGCCGTTTTTGTTGGTGACGTATCTGGCCCTCGAGACGCTCGAACATGTTGCGGGCAACCGCGTTAACGGCGCCATCAAGCGTGCCGGAGCCGCGGGCCCCGTGGTTGGCTCGTTGCTGGGCATGGTGCCGCAGTGCGGCTTTTCGGCAATGGCGGCCACGCTGTATGCCGGTCGTGTCGTGACCTTGGGTACGTTGGTGGCGGTGTTCCTTTCGACCTCCGATGAGATGCTGCCGCTGTTGCTCGCCGAGCAGGTGCCCGTGCAGACCATGGCGATGCTTTTGGCTTCGAAGGCACTGATCGCGCTGGTCACGGGCTTTATCGTGGACGCCGCCATTCGCGGCCTGCGTCGTAACGCTCGCGCGCATGCGGCGATTCGCCGCACCGTGCTGGGAACCGCGGCCAACCCGGCCCACGTGAACTGCGCGCACGACGACCACACTGGCGGTGACATCATCGACGAGGTGGCCGAGGCGGGCGTGAGCGCCGACCACATCCACGAGCTGTGCGAGCGCGACCATTGCGGTTGTGATGAAGACGAGGACGAGCACGACCACGGACATGGCCACGATCACGGTCATGAGGGCGAGCACGAACACCATGATGGCCACGGTCACTCCCACTCCCACGAAGGGACGCCTGTCCTGTCGATCATACGCAGCGCGATTTCGCACACCGTGCAGGTCTCGGTATTCATTTTTCTGGTGACGCTGATTCTGGTCGCCGTGCTCGAGTCGTTCGGCGAGTCCGCAATCGAGCAGTTCCTGCGCGGCAACGAGACGCTTGCGGTCCTGGGCTCGGCACTCGTCGGCCTGATTCCCAACTGCTCGGCCAGCGTCGTCATCACGCAACTGTACCTGGAAGGCGCGCTGCAGCTGGCCCCGATGCTCGCCGGCACGCTCATCTCTGCAGGTGTGGGCTACCTGGTGCTGTTCCGCACCAACCGCAGCGCCCGCGAAAACGTCCTGTTCCTGATCATGATGTACGTCATCGGTGCGGGCTGGGGTCTTATCCTTTCTGCCTTTGGCCTCTAAGTAGATGCTTGGGGCATGCCGTAAAAACTGGGGCATGCCGTAAAATCTACCGCCATGACCTGGGCGTTGGATGCGTGTCAATCGCCAAAGCAAAAAAGCAGATTTCCGGACATGTCCCAAAAATCTACCTTGGTTAGCGCAGCAGCTCGGTGAGGTTGCGCTTAAAGCGAGCGCGGTCTTCGCTGGTAAATGCCGCCGGTCCGCGAGTGCGTCCGCCGGCGCGGCGCACCTTCTTTTCCTCGTGGCGAATAAACAGTTGCATGTCGATGGTCGCCTTGTCGTAGACGCGCCCGCGCACACCGATTGCGGCGGCATCGCGGCCGAGCACCATGCTCGCCAAGCCAATGTCCTGCGTCACGACTACGTCGCCCGCCTGCAGGCGTTCGACATTGGCAAAGTCGGCGCTGTCGGCGCCCACGCTCACATCGAGCGTCGTGACCCAAAAGCCGCGTCGCGCGTGCTCGGCATCGCGCGGGTCGTCGCGGCGAATGTGCCGTTCCAAGTTTTGCGTGCTGTTGCCGGCGATAACAACGGTGACGCCCGCCCGCCGCGCGCAGTCAATCGACTCGCGCGTGACCGGGCAGGCGTCGGCATCAATAAAGAGCGTTCGCGGCATCTAGTGCACCAGTTTGCCAAATTGAATAGCGCGAACAATCAGCGTTACGCCAAACACCAGCAGCGCGGCGCCGCTAAAGATGACGAGCATCTTGGCCGACCACAGCGGATAAATAAACACGAACATGCCGGCGATGATGGAGAGTGCGCCGCTCAGGATGGCGAGGGCACGGTTGGACGAAAGCTCGGACTCCAGAATGGACATGACACCTTCGACAATCCAGCCAAAGCCGGCCACGATAACCACCATCGTGGTGAGCGTCGCGGTCGAGAAGGCCTGGTTGCGCAGGATTATGACGCCGCCCAGAATAATGAGTAGGTTGGAGATGATGCTCGTCACGCGCCAGCCGGTGGGCAGCAGCGGCTCAAAAATGGCAGTGAACAGCCTGATGGCAGCAGTGATTACAAAGTAAAAACCCAGGACGGTCGTCAAAAAGACGAGGGACTTGGCGGGTGCAAAAAGCAGCGCGATACCAGCAATGAGTGCTAAGACGCCCGTGATGGCGTAGATCCAGCGTACGGCCTTGACGGCTTTGCCCGCCATGCTTTTCTCGTCAAATCCAAACTGGCTCGATTTTTGGTCATCGTTCTTAAAGATGCCCATAATGTCTCCTTTCCGTGCGGCGTAAGCCTTGATCGTTACAACCAGTATCGCTTAAAGGCGCTGGCGTATGGGTCGGGGAGGGCGAAACGTAACCCAAAGGTCCCGAATTGTTTCCGTTGTTCCCCACGTCGCGATTTTCTAGGTAGCGCGCACAGTCGTGGTGTAAGAAGCAAGGGAGGGCTGTCTCTTATACACATCTGACGCTGCCGACGATCGCAT
>CABSYR010000032.1:0-21308 GCA_902481895.1 uncultured Collinsella sp.
GGGATTGGTCAATCTCGGCCGACTATATTTGGCTAAATTATTCCGACGCTAACAACGTTCTTGCTTTGCCATTCTCTTTTCGGGGCAGACTCCGCATTGGAGTTTGCCCCGTTTTTTGGGATAACGCAGCCAGCCTCCATCGTCCGATGCGGGCTCGTTCGTCATCGCGTTTCTTGACTCGTATGAGGTTCGGTTTAAGGTCCGTAGGCGCACGCGCGGTGCGGACGGTAGAAGGCATTTGCGCCGAAAGCGCAAATAAGAATGCCCGGGGGTCGGATCCCGGGCATTTAACAAAAGCTGAAAACTAGGCCGCCCGCGCTCTCGTACACTTACGCGGGGTGCGTCGTTTTCTATTGACATTGTATCCCGAATCGCCCCGCCGATCCGGGACATTTTGAAAACGCAAATGCGGGCCCATGCTCGCGCCGCGCAATGCTGTTTAGCTGCGTTGTCCGGCGTGGAAGCTCGCTAATCGGCTATTATTTGTTTAGACAACTTGAGTTGCAGAGGAGTGACCGGTGATGGTGCAGGGCGCCAAACATATGAAGAGCAATAACGCCGCGGCCAACGGTGGCTCAAGCCCTCAGCCCAAACCTCAACCAAAACCTAAGCGCCGCCGCAAGCGGCTGCCGCGCTGGGCCGACCGGCTCATCACCATCGTCATCATCCTTATTGGCGTGGGCCTTATGACCTGGCCGTGGATCTTGGACCGGCTCGAGGCCTCGGGCGTGTTCAACCAGATCAGCACCGTGTCCAGCACCGTGGACGCGCTGTCTGCCGAGGAGCGCGAGCGCATCCTGCTCCAGGCGCGCTCCTTTAACGAGCAGCTGGCGGGCGAGGCCACCGAGCTTCCCGCCGACCAGATCGAGCCCTACGCCCAGCAGCTCATCTTTGACCGCGACCCCATGATGAGCTGGGTCGAGATCCCTTCCATCGACGTGAGCATGCCCATCTACCACGGCACGAGCGAGGAAGTCCTTATGGCGGGCGTCGGCCACCTGGAGGGCACGAGCCTGCCGGTGGGCGGCACCTCGACGCATTGCGTGCTCACCGCGCACTCGGGCATGCGCAACCTGAGCATGTTCGACGACATCCACTCGCTGGAGCCCGGCGACCTGGTGCTGCTGCACACCATGAACAAGACGCTCGCCTACAAGATGGTGGACTCCGAGGTGGTGCTGCCCGAGGAGATGGAGTCGCTGACCATCGAGCCCGGCGCCGACAAGGTGACGCTCGTTACCTGCACGCCCTACGGCGTGAACGACCATCGCCTGCTGGTGCATTGCGTGCGCACCAAGTACAACAAGAAGGACGTCGACAAGCAAAAGTCGCTGGCCGGCCGCCACTGGGGCAAGCGCGAGTTTGCCATGCTCATCGTGGTCGTAGCCATTGTGCTGTTGCTGCTGGACATCGTGATCCACGCGGTCCGCAAGCGCCGCAAGGCCAAGGCCTCGGCATAAGACATCGTTCAGAACCGCCACAAAGGGGACAGACACCTTTGTGGTGGTCGGGGCTTCCAAACCATCACAACATTCGATGAAAATCGCGATTTTGACGAAAAACGTCGAATGTTGTGATGCTTTTTGCTGCGGACGCGACGGTTTTCGCTGTGGGCGGCGCGATTTTCGTTGTGGACGGCACGGTTTTCGCTATGGACGGTGCGGTTTCGCTGCAGAATCGCCAGCCCGCCGCTTGCCAACCGCCGCCCTCGTTACGTTTTCGCTGCATTTGGCTAAAGCACCTGCTCCAAGCGGCGTTGCCTTGTATACTAGAGCGGTTTATCTGTTATGCGGAAGGGAGCGCCTATGGCACTCAGCGAGAAAGACGTGCGCGGCATCGCCGAGTACGCAAAGATCGCACTGACCGATGACGAGCTCACCCAGATGACGTCCTACATGAACGACGCCGTCCAGATGCTCGAGCCCGTCTTGCAATATGACTTGCCCGACGTGGAGCCCACGTTCCATCCTATCGGAAGCCTGTCCAACGTGATGGGCGATGACCTGCGCGAGCCCGAGCGCGACCTGCCGCTCGACGTTGCGCTCGAAAACGCCGGCAGCGCGCGCGACCGCTACTTCCGCGTGCCGTCCATTTTGGGAGAGGGGGAGAGCGAGTAATGGCGCTAAGCTTCGATTCCCTTACCGCCGCCCAGATTGCCGCGGGCGTTGCCGCCGGCGACTTTACCGCTACCGAGGTGGCCCAGGCCTCCCTTGCCGCCATCGAGGCGCGCGAGGGCGGGGTCCAGGCATTCCTGCAGGTGTCGCCCGAGCTTGCGCTCGAGGCCGCTGCGCGCGTGGATGCCGACCGTGCCGCAGGCAAGCCGCTGCCCCCGCTCGCGGGCGTACCGCTGGCCATTAAGGACAACATGAACCTCGTGGGCACGCGCACCACCTGCGCTTCCCACATGCTCGAGAATTACCAGAGCGTCTACACTGCCACCTGCGTCCAGCGCATGCTCGATGCCGGCTGCCTGCCCATGGGCAAGGCCAACATGGACGAGTTTGCCTTTGGCAGCTCCACCGAGAGCTCGGCGTTCCACCGCACCAACAACCCTTGGGATACCGAGCGCGTGCCCGGCGGCTCCTCGGGCGGCTCCGCTGCCGCCGTCGCCGCGGGCGAGGTCGCGCTCTCGCTGGGCTCGGATACCGGCGGCTCCATTCGCCAGCCGGCGTCGCTGTGCGGCGTGGTGGGCTTTAAGCCCACGTATGGCGCCGTGAGCCGTTACGGCGTGGTTGCCTTTGGCTCGTCGCTCGACCAGGTGGGACCCTTTGGCCGCACGGTCGAGGATGTCGCGCTGGCCATGAACGCGCTTACCGGCGCGGGCCACGATCCGTACGACTGCACCAGCCAGGATTGCGCCGTCGATTTTACCGAGCGTCTCAACGACAGCATCGAGGGTAAGCGCGTGGGCATTATCCCTGCGTTTATGGAGGCCGAAGGTCTGACGCCCGAGGTCAAGGCCGCTGTTCAGCGCGCCGCTCAGGAGCTGCAGAACCAGGGTGCCGAGCTGGTCGAGGTCGACCTGCCGCACCTGGACGCCGCCATCGCCGCCTACTACGTCATCGGCCCGGCCGAGGCGTTCTCCAACCTGGCCCGCTTCGACGGCATTCGCTACGGCTATCAGGAGGAGGGCTGCGCTAACCTGTCCGATCAGAGCTCGCTTTCGCGCGCCCACGGCTTTGGCGCCGAGGCCAAGCGCCGCCAGATGCTCGGCGCCTACCTGCTGAGCTCGGGTGTGTACGACAAGTACTACTACGCTGCGCAAAAGGCCCGCACACTCATCACGCAGGACTACGATGCCGCGTATGCCAAGGTGGATACCATCCTCATGCCCGCCTCGCCGCGCACGGCCTTTAAGTTTGGCGAGATCAGCGACCCCACGCAGATGTACCTCTCCGACCTGTACACCATCTCGCTCAACATTTGCGGCAACGGCGGTATCTCGGTGCCGCTGGGCCTGGGCGAGGATACTCAGCTGCCCGTTTCTGCCCAGCTGGTGGGTCCGGCGTTTAAGGACCGTCAGCTGCTCACGTTTGCCCGCGCCCTGGAGCGCGGCTTTGCCGATGCCGCCACGGGTGCGCCCGCGCTTTCCGTCGCGCCCGATTTTGCCGGGAAGGGAGGCGAGCTGTAATGAAGGAGCTTTCCGAGGTCCTGCAGGATTGGGAGGCCGTGATTGGCCTGGAGATCCATACCGAGCTCACCGCACTCGATACCAAGATGTTCTGCAACTGCAAGCTCAGCCACGATGACGAACCCAACGCCAACGTGTGCCCGGTGTGCCTGGGTCTGCCCGGCGCCCTGCCGGTGCCCAACAAGCGCGCCATCGAGAGCATCGTCAAGGCCGGTCTTGCTACCAACTGCGAGATCCAGCGCCACTCGATGTTCTACCGCAAGCACTATTTCTATCCCGATATGGCCAAGAACTTCCAGACTACGCAGGGTCCGGTCGCCTTTGCCATGTACGGTCACCTGGATCTGGACGTGACCGGTCGCGGTGCCGCCGAGCGCCCCGACTGCGCGTTTGGCGAGGCCGAGGCCCAGAGCCTGGCGAGCGCCTCGGCCAACGCCGAGGGCCTGTCCACGTCCATGTCCTCTACCATGCGCGAGGGTAACCAGCGCGCCGGTCACCTGGCCAGCTACGACGCGTCCAACCTGCAGATGCCCGAGCGTCGCGAGGACGGTTCCTACACGGTGCCCATCCGCATCCTGCGCATCCATATGGAGGAGGACGCCGCCAAGATGGTCCATGTGGGCGGCGCCGAGGGCCGCATTACCGCCGCGGCCGAGTCGCTCGTCGACTACAACCGCTGCGGCACGCCGCTGATTGAGCTCGTCACCGAGCCCGATCTGCGCACGCCCGAGGAGGCTCGCCTGTTTATGGAGAAGCTCCGTCGCATCTTTGTGACACTGGGCATTTCGGACTGCTCCATGGAGAAGGGCTCCATGCGTTGCGACGGCAATGTGTCGCTGCGCCGCCGCGGCGAGACCAAGCTGGGCACCAAGACCGAGCTCAAGAACCTCAACTCGTTCAAGAGCCTGCACGACGGCCTTGCCTACGAGATCTGCCGCCAGGCCGAGGTGCTCGAGGAGGGCGGCATTATCTACCAGGAGACCCGCCACTGGGAGCCTAGCCGCAAGCGCACCGTTGTCATGCGTGTGAAGGAAACGGCAGACGACTATCGTCTGTTCCCCGATCCCGATCTGGCGCCGTTCGATCTGGACGACGAGTTCATCGACCGCTGCCGTGGCGAGATCCCCGAGCTGCCCGATGCCAAGCGCGCCCGTTTTGAGGCCGACTTTGGCATTAAGACGGCCGATGCCGAGCAGATCGCCGGCGACCCCGAGTTTGCCGAGTTCTTTGAGGCGGCCGCTGCCGGTATGGCTGGCAAGGAGGCACAGACGGTCGCAAACCTGCTGGTGAACGAGATGATCGCTTATCTTAAGGGCGCGGGCGTGTCGCTGACCGAGTCCGGCATCGCGCCGGCTCAGGTGGCGGCGCTGGCCAAGCTGCTGGCGACCGATGCCATCAGCTCCAACCAAGCGCACGAGGTCTTTGAGGCCATGGCCCAGACTGGCGACGACCCCAACAAGATCGTCGACGAGCGCGGTATGCGTCAGGTGAGCGACGCCGGCGCACTGCAGCCGATCGTGGACGAGGTGCTGGCTAACTGTGCCGAGCAGGCCCAGCAGTATCGCGACGGCAATCAGAAGGTCATCGGCTTTTTGGTGGGCCAGTGCATGAAGGCGAGCCGCGGCAAGGGCAACCCGAAGCTCTTCAACGAGTTGCTGAGAACGTCGCTCTCGTAAGCGGGAACCGAGGGGCCGGGCGCAGGGCCTTGCCTCTCAATTTCGGACAGTCCTGACTCACGACGGAGGCGCCACTGGCGCCTCCTGTTCGTGCGGAACTCATTGAGAGGCAAGGCCCTGCGCCCGGCCCCTCGGTTCCGTGACGACTCGGCCGTTCGGGTCAGGTGGGGCTGAATGGAATTTGGTGAATGAGGGCGCCGTTGGTGCCCTCATTTTTTGTGGATGTGGCGCAGGGGCGGTCCCTTGGTCACATCGCGCCCCAAGATTTCCAAAAAGTTAACCATTGTTGACCTCAATAGTTAGATAAACTAAACTATTTTCCAAAAGTGTGCTCGAGCAAACTTGTTTACTCGGGTGCTGAGGCACCGTGCCGCGTCCAATGCGGCAAAAGGGAGAAGCAACATGAAGAAGTCGACGTTTAACACCCTGCTTGTCGGTGGCGGTTTTCTGCTTGGCACGGCCGGCATCAAGCTGCTCACCAGCGCTCCGGTAAAGAACGCCTGCGTGCAGGGCATCGCGTGCGGTATGCGCGTCAAGAACTGCTACCAGGACATGGTCGAGCAGGCCAAGGCTAATGTCGACGACATGGTTGCCGAGGCTGCCTACATCACCCAGAGCGAGGCCGCTGCTGACGAGGCAGCCGAGTAACGCTCCCAGGCACAAACTATGAGATTCTCGATTATTAGCGAGATCCCCGGCAGGACCCGTCTTCAATTGGCGGGTCCTGTGCCAGAGAGCGATCTCGATGCACTTCTTAAGCTCGGCGGCGATATCGACGGCGTGCACAAGGTGCGCGTGTATGGCCGCATTGGCCAGATGGCGCTCGAATATGACGAGCGGTGTCGTGCGAGCGTGCTCGACACCTTGGGTGCGCTCGATGCCCAGGCCATTGCCGACGCAAAGACGGGTTACGTAATGCAGCTTGAGCCACGCAAGCACAAGCTCGTCATGGATCTTGCCACACTTATCGGCGCCCACTACGCACGTCGCTGGTTCTTGCCGACGCCTCTGCGTGCGGTGTTTGTCGTGGCCGGTTACATGGCATTTTTGCGCGCTGCCCTTCATGAGCTGGCGCAGCCGCGCCTGACCGTTCCCGTGCTCGACGCTTCGGCCATCGGCATTTCGTTCGTCAAACGTGATGTCGACACCGCGGGCCAGACGATGTTCCTGCTCAACGTGGGCGAGCTGCTCGAGGACTACACCCGCGCCATGAGCGAAAACGAGCTCATCAACTCGCTGCTCGACGTGCCCGATAAGGCACAAAAAGTGGTCGGCGACACCGAGGTAAGCGTTGCCGCCACCGAGCTCGAGCCCGGCGATCTGGTCGCCGTACGCACTGGCATGTCCATCTGCATCGACGGCGTGGTCGAGCAGGGGAGCGCCATGGTCAACCAGGCGACCCTGACCGGCGAGCCGCTGGCCGTCGAGCGCAGCGCAGGTGACGACGTGTTCGCCGGTACCGTCGTGGAAGACGGCAGCATCTTGGTGCGTGTGCGCGCCAATACGGCGCAAACCAAACTGCGCTCGATCGTCTCACTCGTGCAGACGGCCGACTCGCTCAAGTCCGAGGGCCAGTCGCATATGGAGGACCTTGCCAACAAGATCGTCCCGTGGAACTTCCTGCTTGCGGGCCTTGTCGCGCTCACCACACGTAGCCTCATCAAGACCTCGGCGGCGCTGATGGTCGACTACTCGTGTGCACTCAAGCTCACGGGTTCCGTTGCCGTCATGACCGCCATGAGCGATGCTGCCAAGATGGGCGTCATGGTCAAGGGCGCCAAGTACTTTGAGTCGTTTGCCAAGGCCGATACCATTGTCTTTGACAAGACCGGCACGCTCACCGAAGCGCAGCCGCGTCTTGCCTGCGTGCTCACCACCGATGGCTGGAGCGAGGACGAGGTCCTGCGCCTTTCCGCATGCCTGGAGGAGCATTTCCCTCATCCGGTAGCACGCGCCGTGGTCAATGCGGCACGTGAGCGCGGGCTCGAGCACCGCGAGCGCCATGCCGCCGTCGAGTACATCGTGGCACACGGCATTGCCTCGTCCATTGAGGAGCGTCGCGCTATCATCGGTTCCGCGCACTTTGTATTTGAGGACGAGGGCGCGCAGCTCGATTCCGACATCAAGGAACGCATTGAGTCCCAGATGCAGGGTCTGTCGCCGCTGTATCTGGCGGTCGACGGCACCGTTGTGGGCGTGCTTGGTATCGAGGACCCACTTAAGCCCGGGGTCCGCGAGGCCATCGCCGACCTGCACGCGTTGGGCGTTAAGCACGTGGTCATGCTCACGGGCGACTCGGAGCGCACCGCCGCACGCATTGCGCGCGAGGCGGGCGTCGACGAGTTTAAGGCCGAGCTGCTGCCCGAGGACAAGTACGCCTACGTGGAGCGGATTAAGCGCGAGGGGCGCCACGTTGCCATGGTGGGCGACGGCGTCAACGATTCGCCGGCGCTCGGTTTGGCCGACGTGGGCCTGGCGATGGGTGGCGGAAGCGACATCGCCAAGGAGGTCGCCGATATCATCCTGACCGATACGGATCTGGCCGCGATCGTGCGTCTGCGCCGCATGAGTCAGGGGCTTATCGACCGTCTGACGAGCTCGTATTCCAAGGTGATGCTCACCAACTCAGCGCTGTTGGCATTGGGTATTACCGGCATGATCACTCCGCAGACGTCGTCGCTGCTGCACAACGGCTCGACGATTGCGTACAGCCTGGGCAACGCAAAGGCATATCTGCGCTAGCGCTTTTACTTAAGTTTTTGGCCTGCATTTGGGCGGTGTTGCAGCCGCCAGAATGCAGGCCTTTTGCGTTTGACCATGTGCTAGCAGAAATATATAGTTGTGCTAGCTTAGATAGCAAAAGTCGAAGGTGAGGTTGAGATGGGTGCTGTTAGCGGCATGGCGCAGGTGAACGTTCGCGTGGATCGCCAGGTCAAGAACCGTGCCGAGGAGGCGCTGCGGCTTTCGGGCGCCTCGCTGCCCGAGCTTATCAAAAAGGTCGTGGCAAAGGTTGCACAGGGCGGCGGTTCGTGCGAAGAGGTGCTGTCGGCCGTTGACGACCAACTGCCTAGTGCTGGTGCCACCTCGCTGTTCGCCGCATCATGGGCGGCGGCGGATCAGCTTTATGCGGACCTGGGCATTGCTACGTCGCCCGTATCCGACGATCGCGACTGGGACGCAATCTATTCCGAAGCCATGGACGAGCATTATCGCCAAAAGGGGATGATCCAGTGAGTGGGGCGCCTCTCAAGATCATGGTGGATGCCAACGTATGGGTTGATTCGTTTTGCGTCGACCATGCCGAGTCGCTTGCTGCGCGTGCGTTTATTGGGCGGGCGACGGAGACGGGGGCGTTACTGTTCTTCCCGGTGCATATCGCTAAGGACGTGCTGTACGTTGTCCAACACGAGCTGAAGCGAAGCGTTCTTGCCAGCGGGGGAGCGCTCGACGAGGCTTCTGCCCGCGCGATTGGCGATGCGGCGTTGGCGTTTGTGCGGAACATGACCGAAAACGCCACGGCCGTGGGTGCAGATGCGTCGGACCTTTGGCTTGCCGACAAATACTTAGCGCTCCATCGCGATTACGAGGACAACTTGGTGCTCGCTGCGTGCAAGCGCGCACAGGTCGATTACTTGGTGACTAACGATCGCAAGCTGCTCGAACATGCCGATCTTGCAGCAAAGACCCCGCGCCAAATGATGCCGATTCTTGCTTTGGCCGAACGCGGCGACGCGGCTATCGGTTGACGCGAACTGTTTGCGGGCCTCTTGGACGACGATGCGCCAAGGGACCCGCGTCTGCTATTTACAAAAGCTCGGCCATGATGGCGGGGCTTTCTGCGAGCTGCTCGGCTGCCTTTTCGTCGGAGCTGTCGAGTGCTGCCAGACTGCGGTAGACCCACTCGTTGACCTGGGTGTTCTTGACGCCTGCGGTCTGCATAAGGGCGCCTACCTCGCGGATTGCTGCGAGCAGATCGGCCTTGGGACCCGCGAGCTCGACCTCGATGCCGTGGTAGGCGGCCACGCCGCGGTTCTCACTCACATGGTCGATAAAGCCTTCGACGGTCTCAAGCTGCTGAGCGAGAGCAGCATCATCGTCAGCGTCCAGCGCGACGAGTGCGTTCGATACCGTGAGGGCGGGATGTCCGCAGGGGACAAAGCCCTCGATGACATCCATAGCTTCGGTAATGGTTGAGCCCAGGCCTGCGAGGGCATTGACGAGTTGCTGCTTGGTATCCATAACGGTCCTTTCGACGGGTCAGTTGTGCTTGGCGAAAATATACGTGACGAGATCGGTAGCAAAAGTGCGAAGTGCAGCGCACATTGGGGTCTTCACAGCTCGTGCATAGAACAGCTGTCCGCTTTCAGAACGTGGTAAGATAACACTCCACAAGCGGGGCTCGCCCCGTATGTTCCTTGAAAAGTCGACGGGTGTTGGGTACTCGTGCCCAATGCTATCCAGACTTTCCCGACATTCGGGGGCGACTGGTTTCGACACGATAGCTCTGAGAGAGGAAGCAAGCCGAGGTCTCCTCGCCTCGTTAAACAGGGGTACCGTCAAATTGAATTGACAACAACTCTTCTTTTGAGCCTATGGCTCTCGCTGCTTAGTTTATAGCGGCGCGTCAACCCGGTGATTTCCCCGACACCGGCGCGACGTCATTTTAGGGGAATGCTCCTGCGCACGTAATCGGTATAGCGCAGGCTAAGACTGAACCGGTTAGGACGCCGCGAGCGTGTCGCTGCGCGCAAAGCATCCGAGATAAAACCAGCGACTGAGCTTGGAGATGCCAATCAGGGGGCTTTCGTGGACCGGAGTTCGATTCTCCGCGCCTCCACCATAAGTAACAGGCAGGTAGATATTCGTATCTACCTGCCTTTTTATTTCTAGTCCGTACCGCGGAGAATCGAACTCTGTGCAGGGCGCGGGCGTTAAGAAAACGCGTAAGCGTTTTTAGCCCGCGGGCGAGGACGCCGGCAGGCGGCCGAAGCCGGTGCGGATTTGCGAAGCAAATACGCGGATTCTCCGCGCAAACTATCAGCTCAATATGGATGCGATGTTTATCGAATCTCAGCTGGCCATGCGCCGCATCAACGGAACCCCAAACCCGCGGAGAATCGAACTCTATGCAGGGCGCGGGCGTAAAGAAAACGCCTTGGCAACGCAGACCGGGACACGCTTTCCCGATGGCAGCCCAGGCGGAAAGCACGTCCCGGAATCCGCGCTCAGACTGGGACGTAGTTTCCGGATGGCACATCAAGCGGAAACTGCGACCCGGAATCGAGCCGTAGAGTGGGATATGCTTTCCCAATGGCGCCTCAAGCGGAAACCACATCCCGGAATCCTCATTCGGAATGGGATGCAATTTCCAAATGAATGGCTAGCGGAAAGTTCATCCCGGAATCCCGCCTCAAACTGGGACACACTTTCCGCTTCACCTGCCGCCTTGAAAAACCCGCGCTCTCGCCATCCCAAAACTGGGTAGAAGAAGGCCAAAACGCAATCGCAGGAGGTCAATATGACTGCAGAAGATAAGGCAAAGAACGCTGGCAAGGTCGCGCTCGTCCTGGAGGGCGGCAGCTTCCGCGGGCAGTTTACCGCGGGCGTGCTCGACGTTCTCATGGAGGCTGGCGTCGAGATTCCGGCTGTCTACGGTGTATCGGCCGGCGCCCTCAACGGCGTGAACTATAAGTCGCACCAGATCGGCCGTGCCAACCGCATCAACCTGGCTTTCTGCAACGACAGCCGCTTTATGGGCGCCGCATCGTTTGCGTCCACGGGCTCTATTGTGGGTTACGACTTTATCTTCAACGATGTCCAGGACCGCCTGGATCCCTTTGACAACGAGACGTTCGACGCGAGCCCCATCGAGATGTATGCCGTTGCGACGGACATGCTGTTTGGAACCGCCACGTACCTTCCGGTCAAAAGCGCCGTACTTGACCTCGATGCCGTGCGCGCATCGACGTCGCTGCCGCTGGTGACGCCGCCGGTCGAGATTGACGGGCACAAATACGTCGACGGTGGCGTAGCCGATTCGATCCCCATCGAGCATGTGCTGGAGGAGGCGGGCTTCGACCGTGCGGTCGTCATCGTCACGCAGGACCGCTCGTACGAGAAAAAGCCTTACGAGTTTATGCCTGCCGCGCGCGCCCGCTATGCCGACTACCCCTATCTGCTCGAGGGAATCGAGACGCGCCACGACCGTTACAACATCCAGCGCATGCACCTGTGGAAGTATGAGCGCGAGGGCCGTGCGTTGGTCGTCGCTCCGCAAAAGCCGGTCGAGGTCGGCCATGTCGAGCACGATTCAGCAAAGCTATTGGACCTGTATATCCAGGGTCGTCAGGAGGCAAAGCGCTTGCTGGGAGATATCGAGGCATTTGTCGAGCGCTAGTGTCGCGACGTCATGACCCATGGACGACATGTGCAGAAAGTCTGGTCAGAGCCAAAATACCTGTTGACTCGGGCGACGAGCGGGGTAATATGGACGGGTTACTTGCAGAGCCCCGTGAATCTCTGTAACAACACGTACTGTACATGGAGGAGTCTAAGTGATTTCGAAATCGACTCACTACGCCAAGCAGGGCGAGGTCCAGCGCAACTGGGTTCTCGTCGACGCCGATGGTGCTGTCCTGGGCCGTCTTGCCACCCAGATCGCAATGATTCTGCGCGGTAAGAACAAGCCCCAGTTCACGCCCAACAGCGACTGCGGCGACTTCGTTGTCGTCATCAACGCCGATAAGGTCCAGCTTACCGGTAACAAGGCCGACACGAAGACCTATTATCGCCACAGCGGCTACAACGGCGGCCTCAAGGCTGAGAGCTTCCGCCAGGCTATGGAGAAGCACCCGGAGAAGGTCATCGAGCGCGCCGTTCGCGGTATGCTGCCCAAGACCACCCTCGGCCGTGCCCAGATGACCAAGCTTAAGGTCTACGCTGGTGCCGAGCATCCGCACGCTGCCCAGAACCCCACGAAGATTGAGCTGGAGGCTTAAAGATGGCTGAGAACACCGTTGTCTACCAGGGTACCGGCCGTCGTAAGAACGCCGTCGCCCGCGTCCGTCTCGTCCCCGGCACCGGCAAGGTGACCATCAACAAGCGTGACGCCGAGCAGTATTTCGGCCGTCATCAGCTCGTTGAGAACGCCCTTGCTCCCTTCAAGGTGACCGACACCGCCGGTCAGTTCGACGTTATCGCTCTGTGCGATGGCGGCGGCATCTCCGGTCAGTCCGGCGCTCTGCGCCTGGGCATCGCTCGCGCTCTTCTGAACGCCGGCGACTACCGTGCTGACCTCAAGAAGGCCGGTTTCCTTACGCGCGATGCTCGCGTGGTCGAGCGCAAGAAGTACGGCCTCAAGAAGGCCCGCCGCGCTCCCCAGTTCTCCAAGCGCTAAGGTTTTATCTCCTTTCGAGATACAATGTACAAGCGGGGCCTGCCGATTCCTCGGCGGGTCCCGCTTTTCTTTTTCGACTAGGGCGGGCGGTTGCATGTCGCCTGCTAGGGAAGGAGCGATCCTATGCCCCAGAACATCTTCGGTACCGACGGCGTCCGTGGCGTCGCCAACGCCGACCTCTCGTGCGACCTCGCGTTTCGTCTGGGTCGCGCGGCGACCAAGTTTCTTGGTCCGGACATCTGCATCGGTCGTGACACGCGCCTTTCGGGCACCATGCTCGAGAGCGCTCTGACCGCCGGCATCATGGCCGAGGGCGGCCGCCCGCATTGCTGCGGCGTTATCCCCACGCCCGCCGTGGCGCTGCTCACCGTTCAGAACGAGCTCGACGGCGGCATCGTCATCTCCGCTTCGCATAATCCGCCGGAGTTCAACGGCATCAAGTTCTTTAGCCGCAAGGGCATGAAGCTTCCTGATGCTGTCGAGGAAGAGATCAGCGCCTGGGTCATGTCCGAGGAAGCCATGGCTGCCGACACGCTGCCGACCGGTGCCGGCGTGGGCCACATCATCAAGATGAAGGACGCCCGCAAGGCATACGTCGACCACGCCATCGATACGCTCGATGGCCTGAGGCTCGACGGCCTAGTCGTTGCCGTCGACTGCGGTCACGGTGCTTCCTGCCAGACTACGCCCGCCGCGCTGCAGCGCCTAGGTGCCACGGTCCATGCCATCAACACCGATTACTGCGGCACCGACATCAACGTTGAGTGCGGCTCCACTCACCTTGAGCCCCTGCGCGAGCTCGTGCTGCGCACTCATGCTGACATCGGTCTGGCCCACGACGGCGACGCCGACCGCGTACTGTTCGTGGACAGCGAGGGCAATGAGATCGACGGTGACTACATCCTGGCTATCTGCGGTTCTGACCTCGCCGCTCGCGGCAAGCTCGCCAACTCCGAGATCGTCTCGACCGTCATGTGCAACCTGGGCTTCTCCATCGCTATGAAGGAGCAGGGCTTCGAGATGGTCCAGACCGCCGTGGGCGACCGCTACGTTCTGGAGCGCATGCTCGCGGACGGCGCCGTCATCGGCGGCGAGCAGTCCGGTCACATCATCTTCCTGGAGCACAACACCACCGGTGACGGTCTGGTGACGGCTCTGCAGCTGCTGGCCGTGCTTAAGCGCACCGGTCGTACCCTCACCGATCTTGCCGGCATCATGAAGAAGTACCCGCAGGTACTCGTCAACGTGCATTCCGACAACAAGGCTGGTCTGGACGATTGCCAGCCCATTTGGGACGCCGTTGCTGCTGCCGAGAAGGAGCTTGACGGCCGCGGCCGCATTCTGGTGCGCTCGAGTGGTACCGAGCCGCTGGTCCGCGTGATGGCCGAGGCCGAGACGCACGAGCTGACTCAGCGCGTTGTCGACGACATCGTCGAGGTTGTCAAGCGCGAACTTCCCTAATGGTCAAAAACGGGTGCCAAGTGGTAAACTGTTAAGGTTGTTTTGGTTGTTCGGTATGTCCGAGGGGGAGCATGTTCACTAAAGTCCTAAGGTCTTTTGGTATGCGTGGTCGAGTCCTTACGCTGGATGCTCCCATCTCGGGCGACGTCATTCCGCTTTCCGAGGTAAACGACCAGACGTTTGCCACCGGCCTTTTGGGCCAGGGCGTGGCGATTCAGCCCACCGGAACGCGTGTGATTGCACCGGCTGATGCCAAGGTCGAGGCCATTTTTCCCACGGGACACGCTGTTGCGCTTAACACGGTCGATGGCTTGGACGTGCTCATCCACGTTGGTTTGGACACTGTTCAGCTCGAGGGCAAGCACTTTACCGTACATGCGCAAGTGGGTGACATCGTCCATAAGGGCGATGTGCTCATTGAGTTCGATCGCGAGGCAATTGCTGCCGAGGGCTACGATGTGACGGTTCCCATCTTGGTGTGCAACTCCGTTGAGTTCTCGAGCATCAAGGGCTCCGTTGGCGTGCATGTCGAAGAGATGGACCAGCTCATCGTTGCTCGCGAGCGCTAGCAAGTGCACGTGGCCATTAGTCTACAATTCAAACACGTTTACGGAGGGCGCCCTTGAAAGAGGACGCCCTCAGTGGCAAGATGGGATTTGTCCGAAGCTAAAAGGCTTTGGGTCACCGTGGACGGGCAGGGGCCTCGACGCGGCTAGACACGAGACACATACATTACGCGACCTCGCCCTGGTGGCCGCACACGTTGGTTGCGGCCGACGCGGGCCGCGGGCAAGTGCTTGTAAGGGAGCCTTGCCTCTCTTGTACGAGAAAGGACGCGTAATGAAGATCATTAAAGCTAAAGACTACGAGGATATGAGCCGCAAGGCCGCTAATATCATCTCGGCCCAGGTTATCCTCAAGCCCGACTGTGTGCTGGGTCTTGCCACCGGCTCCACCCCGATCGGTGCCTACAAGCAGCTCGCTGCTTGGTACAAGAAGGGCGACGTCGACTTTGCCGAGGTCAGCACCTACAACCTGGACGAGTATCGCGGCCTTTCGCACGACGATCCCCAGAGCTATCACTACTTCATGCGTGAGAATTTCTTCGATCACATCAACATCGACCTGAACAACACGCATGTGCCCGACGGTTCCAACCCCGACGCCGCCACTGCCTGCTCTGAGTACGACAAGATTGTCGCCGACGCCGGTTATCCGGATCTGCAGCTGCTCGGCATTGGCAACAACGGCCACATTGGCTTCAACGAGCCCGATGACCACTTCTCCAAGGGCACGCACTGCGTCGACCTCACCGAGAGCACCATTCAGGCCAACAGCCGCCTGTTCGACAGCATCGACGATGTTCCCCGTCAGGCCTACACCATGGGTACCCAGACCATCATGTATGCCCGCATGATCCTGGTCGTCGCCAACGGCGAGGCCAAGGCTCAGGCCGTGCATGACATGTGCTATGGTCCGGTTACGCCCGAGTGCCCGGCTTCGATCCTGCAGCTGCACACCAACTGCGTTGTCGTTGCCGACGAGGCCGCCCTTTCGCTCTGCGAGTAGCGCGAATCCTGCAGCTCGACATAGCCTTGCCTAAGGCCTCCGCTTTGCGGGGGCCTTTTTGCTATCCCTTTTCGCCCACTTGACCAAAATCTTGCCGCAAGCTTGACGAATGCCGGATGCCCAACAGCTTGATTCATTCTATATCAGATTCTATGCAAAAATGCCACTAGAAGGTCGTAGACGGTAGCGGGTGCTAGGCGAGTTGAATGACATAGCTGAACCTTGTTCATCTGCGTTACACTGCCGCTTAGATGGGACAAGCTGACAAGCTCATTTACCTGCTTAAAGACCGATTAGTCGGGGGATTAATAACAATCGGCCCTCGCTGTACAAAAACTTGCCGCTTGCGTACCAAAAGACAACCTAAAACACAAGGTCGCTCTATTCATAGCGCGGCTTGTATGGTCTTGCGGCTACAGTGTCCATACGGTCGAGTTGAGGAGCGGGCATGGTAAACGATTTGAGCGGTATAGACGACCTCGAGCTGATGCCGCTGGGCGGAGGCTATATGGTGCGACGCGAACGCTTGATGAATGAGCTTATCGCCAAGGGCCGAAAGGCCGGCATCGTGGTTCTTTATGCGCCCGACGGGTTTGGGAAGACCTCGGTGCTGCTGCAGTACACCCATGAGGTTAAATGCGACCCGACGCGAGGCCCCGTGCGGATTATCGAGGCCGATCGCGCCACTGGGCGCGAGGTGTTTATGCAGCTCGAGGTGGTTACCGAAGAACTCAAAGACAAACCGCATTCCCTTATCGCGATTGATAATGTGCCAAACCTCGATCAGCACGATACCGAGGACCTCATCGACAGGATTCGCGGCCTGCGCGCTATGGGGGTAGGGGTCTTTATCTCCTGCCGTCCTTCAAATCGTCAGCTGATTCACGGGCTGGGCGATTCGGTTAAGATCAATGCGCAGATGCTCAAGGTGCATGCCTATGAGTATTCGGCGTGGGCATCGGCGTTTTCGATCAGCACATCGCTCGACTTTTATCAGCTCACGCAGGGCGTGCCCGAGCTCGTTTCGGCATTGCAGACGGGTCTGTATGGCCAAGGTGACGTAGCCGGTCTGCTCGAAAACGAGATTGTCAACGTATATGGCGCGGCACTTGCCGATCTGGCTTCGCTCGACAATAATGCGCTGTTTTGCGTGGCATGTCTCATGGTTTTGATGGGCGAGGGCAATATCGCGGAACTCGAGGCTTGCGGGGTGAGGCTGTCGATGGTCGACCAGTCCTACTTTGTACGTGACTACCCGATTTTTGGCTTGGATCCCGCCGAGCGGAGTTTTACGTGTCTGGGCACGGAGGATAACGGACGCTTGCGTTTGCGTAAGTTGGTGGCCGAGGTTCGCCCCGAACTTGTTCCGAGGGCGGCCCGGATTTTGCTTAAGGCGGGCCGATGCGATGCGGCGATGGGCCTGGCGGACGCCTTTTTGGACCGTGAAGCGGTCCTTGAACTTGCTGGACAGTATGGGGTCGATCTTGCTCTGACGGGGCACGGGGCCGATATCTGCCGAGCAGCGCTGGGCACGATCGATGCTGACGATCCGGCTCCAGAGCCAACGCCCGCCGAGGCGCTCGGCGTATATCTGGCAGCGGTCAGCGTGTCCAATACAAAGCTCGCTCGCTATATGGCATCGGTTATCGAGCGCGGGGGCGAACGGGCGGCCTGCGAAATAGACCCTGTCTCATGGAGGGTGGCCCAGACACTGACGGCTGTTTGCTATGGGGACAACGGGCTTGGGCTTCCTACGAACCTGGCCGTGCCAGAAATTGAGACATCCCATACCGCACTCGATATGTTGTCTGCGCATATCGAGGTCAAGCGCTGCCTGACCGAGCAGGGAGATGACGGCGGCGTTCTACAGCAGCTCAAAACGAGCAAGGCCTACGATTGCGAGCTCGACATCGCGGGGATTCTCATACAGGCCGACCATATGCTGGTGGAGCTGTTCGATGGCTCGTTTGCTAAACCCGACGAGCGCGATGACAAGATGGCGCGGATACTCGAGGCGCTCGATATCCGCGGGCTTAAGGCGCCATCCATTTGGCTGCGTATGGTGCTGGCGGCGCGGCGCCTGCTCGCGGGCTTGCCCGTGACCGACGATGTGGCGTTTGGCGAGCTCGACCGCTTTGCGGTGCGTGTTCGCGACAATCAAATTCAGCTGTTTGGGCTATTGCTGGAGGGCTGGCAATCGCTGGCGGAGGGGCGGCCGGTCAACGCAAAGTTCCGCGCGGTCCAGGTGCTCAAGCTCGCCGACGAATCGATTACGTACATGCGCGAAAACGCTTTGCTGCTGGAGCGCGTGGCGTATCTGCGCAATACGTCGCTGGTATCGGTTCGCGAAGAGGCGGAGCTGCTCGATATTAGCAAGACGCAGGTCGGTGGCTCAGAAGCCTGGGTCGTGGCGCTGCATCTGGCCGCTGCGGGCCGCGATAGCGATCTTGCTGCCTGGATGTCTATGAATCGCTCGGGGATTTTAGACCCATCGTATCGGCTTTTTGCGCGTCTTGCGATGCATTGCCTGGGCGAGCCTGCCGTCAGGATTCGCAAGAAGCTTCCGGTGCGCGAGCTGTCGCGGTATTCACTACGCGATGACTTTGAGGGCGAAAGCGAGCGCCTGTTCCAGGCGGGCGAGGTTGAGGCTGTCGATACCATCGGTCATATTGAGATGCGCATGTTTGGCGCGTTTCGCGCCGAGCGCGACGGTTTTCCCATTACGGATAAGATGTGGCGTCGCAAAAAGGCGGCAACACTTGCCGAACGCCTTGCGCTGGGTATGGATGCCATGGTCGACCGCGAGACAATCGCCATGGAGTTGTGGCCCCATGCCGAGTTTAACGCCGCGCGCAACAATCTGTATTCGACGGTATCGCGCTTGCGCTCGGCTTTGGGTCCAACGCCAGATGGAAAGTCGTGCGTGGTCATCCAAAACGAGTGCATTGGGCTCAACGGCGACTACGTTAAGACCGATGTAAGGCTCTTTGACCAGCTGAGCCGCGAGATTCTGGGAAACCGTATGGGTGCGAGAGGACCTCACCTGGTTGAGCTTTGTCTTAAGGTTGAGCAGCTCTACGCGGGGCCGCTGTATGTTCCCACCGGTTGCAATCCCACGTTCTTTACGCGCATGCGCCACATTATGCAATCCAAGTACATCGACTGCATGATTAGGGGAGCGAATGCCGCTCTCGAGGAAAATGACCTGCAATCGGCAATTTGGCTCGTGGAATCGGGGCTTCGCCAGGAGACGGCGCGCGAGGACATGGTTCGCTGCGCCATGCGCGTTTACGGCGCGGCGGGACGACGTCGCGATGTTGTCGAGTTATACAGCGGCCACATGCACCACCTGAGAGAGCAGGTTCAAGG
The DNA here is from genome assembly GCA_902481895.1 of uncultured Collinsella sp. GTDB lineage: Bacteria > Actinomycetota > Coriobacteriia > Coriobacteriales > Coriobacteriaceae > Collinsella. The sequence continues at coordinate 19,103 of CABSYR010000032.1, forward strand.
CGTGCCCGAGCCTGAGACAAGGCGTCTGTATGAGCGCCTGGTCGAAGGCAGACTCAAGCGCGTGCTTGTCGAGCGATAAAAAACGGGCGTCCGAATCAATCGGGCGCCCGCAGACTTGCTCGGTATGACCAGCGGGTTTTTAGACGAGCTTGATCTTCTCGATATCCTTGCGCGAGGACTCGCGATACAGCGAGAACTTGCGGCCGATAACCTGAACGACGTCGGCGTGGCAGCGCTCGGCGAGCTCCTCGGCGGCCTCGCGGGCAGAAAGGCTGGAGCCGTCCAGCACGGAGCACTTAACGAGCTCGTGCTTCTCCAGGTAGGCAACCGTCTGCTCGACGGTGCCCTCGTTGACATCGGACTTACCGATGATGATGGCGGGGTTGAGGTGATGGGCCATGCTGCGAAGCTGCTTGACCTGGGCTCCTGTCAGTGCCATGGGTTCTCGCTTTCTATGTATGGGGCGCCCCGCGATGGGGCCTTAATCTACGTGAGCTGTCCCACGATAGCGCAGGAACGGCGCGGTGTGGAGCGCGTTTGCCCAGTTCGCAAAGAATGCGGATGCCGCGCGGGAAGACGATGCAAGCTTTAGATGGGCTACGGGCGGGGTACGGAGACCGGCTCCCAGGCGATAAACGCCCATCGGACTTTGCGGATGTGGTCGAGCATGTAGCGTCCCTGCGGTACGCCCTTGGATCCCGGCTCGCCGGCATGGGGGTTCTCGATCATGTGGTGGGCGATATAGTCGCGCAGGCGGTCGATCTTATCCTCGTTGCCATGCTCGAGCATGCGAGAAAAGTCTGCCACGCCCGCTTCGAGACTATCGAAGGTGTCGCGGCGGGGCGATTCAAAATACGTGACCTGCGGCAGCGCCCCCATCTGAATAAGGATGTTAAAGGCGTACACAAAACCATTGCTACAGGTAACCGAGGCGCCGATGGCGTTCATTACGTGCAGGTCATAGCGCGGGCTGGAGTTGGCGACCATCGTGACAGCACAACGTCGGCGAGCCGTACGGTCAAGCTTGGCAAGTGCCCCCTTCAGGTCGTTCGTAGTAACCGAGCGACTCGCAAAGGAAACGTCAACAGCCTTGGCAACCGGCCCAACCAAATCCCAATCATCATCCCAAGCAAGCTCAAGCGGTGTAATGCGATCCTCGAGCCCATAGTACTCAATGCCGGCATCAAGCGTGCCCAACATGGCAGGGGAGAAATCAGCCGCAATCACGGGATGCCCGTCTTGCGCAAGCGGAATAGCAATCGACCCAGCCCCGCACCCCATATCCAGCACCGATTCACCAGGCTTTAACGCCAACAGCTTTATAAAATCCCGGGCATACGGAGCAGTCTCAAGCGGCCGAAAATGCCGAGCCCTTTTATCCCACTCAAAAGAATCATCAGCCCGATGCCGAGCGGCCTGCAGACGCATCCATTCGCCATTCCAATCCGCAGAAAGCAGCTCAGAACGAGAATCCCCATCAACCACGGGCCAACCTCCTAGCAACAAAAAAGCGACTCCCCCCAAAAAGAAGAGCCGCAACCAGCATATATCAGAAAAAGAACCGTTCCAACGCCAAACCACCGCACCAGTCAAGTGGTGCAGGAGCGAAGCGACTGCAACCGGGATAGAACCCAACCGAGGTCCCGTTGTGCGGGAGCCCCGGGGAGGGCAAATATATAAGGTCGATCGCGAGTTCCGCACGAGCCGGAGAGCACTTAATGTGCTCTCCGTGTGAGTCAGGACTGTCCGAGCAGGCGACCTTATATATTTGCCCTCCCCGGGGCTCCTCGCCAGTCCCCCTCAGCTAGTTCTTCAGCGAGTTCAGCGGTGCCGGGAAGCGTCCACCACGGTGGGCAAGCACGGTGCCGGCGTTGGGGTTCACCGGCATGATGGGTGCACGGCCAAACAGGCCGCCGTACTCAACGCAGTCGCCCACGCCCTTGCCAATGGCGGGAATCACGCGCACGGCCGTGGTCTTATTGTTGATGACGCCGATAGCCATCTCGTCGGCGATGATGCCGGCGATGGTCTCGACCGGGGTGTCGCCGGGGATGGCGATCATGTCCAGGCCAACGGAGCACACGCAGGTCATGGCCTCGAGCTTCTCGAGCGAAAGTGCACCGGCCTCGACGGCGGCGATCATGCCGGCATCCTCGGGCACGGGGATAAAGCTGTCTCTTATACACATCTGACGCTGCCGACGATC
>CABSYR010000033.1:0-20163 GCA_902481895.1 uncultured Collinsella sp.
CAGAAGTTCAAATCTTCTAACGCCCACCAAATGTTCGCAGCTCAGAGGCTATGTCTCTGGGCTGTTTTGTTTTACCATAAAACGCACCACAAAATAGACCATCAAAATTCGACCTTTTTGATCGAATGGGGGTACTTCTAATATAGTTTTGGAGCTGTTCACAAGTCCTACAAATGTATAAAAATCGCCCTGCTGAGAATATTCAGGATAGCTCTGTATTTATGCGTAAACTATAGTTTACGTTTTCAACCTTTGCATATCAGAGTGTGACAAACTGTTACGCCGGTGCAACACTCCGCAGCTCAATTAGCTGACGGCTAGGCTGAGATAGCGCTGCGCAACTCGGCGCAGTTTGGTTGCGGTCTGGCATGTGATGTCGTAACCCTATTGAGCTGGGATTGTGGCGCGGTTACACGGTTACGGACGCCCTTTTCCCATCTCTCTATAAAGGTAAGAAATATATAAGAGATATAGGCTGGGCACTCCGTAACGTAACCGCGAGATTGCGGAGGCTTCTGATGATGATTGAGCACGACGAGATGAACGAGGCCAAGTTTCTCTATGCCTGTGCATCGATGAAGGTCGCGATCGCGAGCTTTCTGGAGGTCTGCGAGGTCTACGGGTGCGCGAGCGATGGGCTCGTGAAGATGCTCGACGGGTCGCGCGAGGCCATCAACGGCCTGATGAGGGCATGAGCCGCCCGGGTCCTGCCGTGCCCTAGACGTGCCGGCAGGAGGAGATCGCGCGCGAGCAGAGCCACCTGGGGGCCGCGGGCGTGCGGGAGGCGATTTACCGCGAGACGGGGTGTTTCGGACGGTGCGGTCCGTCGAGGCGCATGCGAGCCGGATCCATGTATCGCTGAAGGTGCGTTCCCAGTGCCCCGAGTGCGGGGTGATCGGCGTGCGCTTGGTCCGTACGACCGGAATGTGCCTGCTGTGTACCGAGCGGCTGCATGTTGAGGAGGAGCGGGCGTATAACGAGCTCCTCCAAGCTGAGGCGGCGGGTGTCGAGGGTGCTGAGCTTGAGGCCCTGCAGCGCGAGTACGCGCGGCTGAGGCAGGCGAACTCGCGGCTGCGACGGCGGTACGGGTTGAAGGGGAAGCGGGAGCGATAAAAGAAAGACCGCCTGAGGCTGCATTGCCTGGGCGGTCTTCTGATATTGAGTCGTTCTCTACTGGAGGTTCATTGCTTCGGAGATAACTTCCTCGCGCGACGCGACTGTTTTAATGTCGCTTGTATCGAACTTGAAATCATACGAGACGTTACTGACTTTCGCTTTTTCGCACTTCTCGATGTCAGATTTGGCTACCGAGGAGAAGCTCATTACCATGTGGTATTTATCACCGGACCCCGCAACAAGAGTATCCATGCCGCTCCAGCAGCCATAGCCGGTCCCTGCGAACAGCTCATCGTACTGCCCCTTGTTCAGGTAGTAGTCGTCGGTATAGGAGTTCTTGTCGTCAAACTGTATTTCAGGCCCACACGTCCCGGATGCGCCGCCCTTTGCCGCGTTTTCGTAATAAACGCCATTCAGGTTCTCGTCTTCGTCGGCGTCGACGGTCGAGAGCACCCACAGCTCAACCGTCGAGTTTTCTGCATTCTCTACGGCGTACGCGCCCTTAAACGTCACATGGTTCTTGGCGTTGTAATCTTCGTTCGAGACGTTGCCGCAGCCTGCCATGGAAAGCGAAACGGCGCCCATCAATGCGAGGAAGCCCCTTCTGGACAGTTGATTCATCGTTGGCCTTTCTTATTGCACACTAAACAGCTCCTTTACTGTAATACGGACGTTCATTCGATTTGTTGAGCAACAAATACGAGTGGTTCGTTATTTGGGGTCAAACGGCATGGCTTTTTGTGACCTCCTTCGATCATATCCTGACGAGTTCAGTCGTCCCGAGACGCGAAAGACTGCCGTCGAGACCGAGGATGCGCCCAAGATCGTTCTCGGCGTCGAGGTGCGCACGGCTACGGGCGACTCGGCGGATACGAATGGTTAAGGCAGCCGATCTTGTCATCCCGTCTTTTCATGATGTGCTGGGTGATGTGATGGCGCATGGCCATACGCATTACTGGATGCACGGCGGTCGAGGCAGTACGAAGTCGAGCTTTATCAGCGTGGCTATCGTGCTGCTGATCGTCGCCTTTCCGGAGGCGAATGCTTGCATTGTGCGACGGTTCGGCAATACACTGCGCGACTCGGTGTATCAGCAGATGCTTTGGGCTATTGAGGCGCTGGGGCTGGAAGGGTACTTCCAGTGCAAAATCTCACCAATGGAAATAATTTATAAGCCTACGGGGCAGAGGATTGTGTTCAGAGGCGCAGACGATCCGGTGAAATTGAAGTCGGTGAAGTTTACCAAGGGGTATTGCGCCGTCGTGTGGTTTGAGGAGCTGGACCAGTTTGACGGTATCGAGGCCGTGCGCTCGATATTGAACTCTTTGAGGCGCGGCGGTGATAGGTTCTGGATCTTCTACAGCTACAACCCGCCCAAGACGATGTGGTCTTGGGTGAACGTGGAGCGCCTGGAACGTTGTCGGCGTTGCGACACGATCGTTCGGCATTCATCGTATTTGGATGTGGTGGAGTCGCATCCTGAATGGCTCGGCGAGCCCTTTATTGAGGAAGCGGAGTATCTGCGGGAGACGTGCGAGCAGGCCTGGCGCTGGGAGTATCTGGGGGAGGTCACCGGCACCGGCGGCAACGTGTTCGATAACATCCTCGACATTCGTATGAGCGATATGAGGTGCCGTGGCTTTGAGAGGACGCGCAACGGCGTTGACTGGGGATGGTTCCCTGACCCTTGGCGGTTCGTGCGCTGCGGATGGGAGCCGGGCGCGCGAAGGCTCAGCATTTATAGCGAGATGAGTGCCAATAGGAAGACGCCCGCGGAGACGGGGCAGATGGTCGTGGACGCGATGACGTATAGCGACGTGGCTGGGGAGGACGCTTATTTTCATGACGAGCTGATCTGGTGCGATGATACGCCGGATGGAAAGCAGTCGATGGCGGTGTATCGGCGTGACTTTGGGCTGCGGGCGCGTCCGGCGCGTAAGGCTCGGATGCGGCGGCTGTCGTATGACTGGCTGGCGGGCCTGCGCGAGATCTGCATCGATGCGGAGCGGTGTCCGCTGACGTATGCTGAGTTCACCTGTAAGGAGTATCTGCGGGACAAGGACGGGACGTGGATTGATGATATCCCGGACGGCAACGATCACTCGATTGATGCGGTGCGGTATGCCATGATGGACGACGTTCTGCGCGGGTGATGGTAGCCGGTGGAATACTCGACAGCTTAATGCTCGACGGTAGAATGCTCGGCATATTTATTTCAAGGCCCCGAGGGAATACCAGTTCCATCGGGGCCGTTTTTGTCTTAAATCGTATTGATAGCGCTTCCTATGATGTAGAAGTAAAGAAGGACGACAAGGACGCCGGAGGCGATACCAAGCATGATGCAGATGATGCCCGCATCATGCTCCTCGGAGTCGTTTCGTGTGAGAAAGATGCCTCCCATGATCCAGCCAACGAGAGGAATAAGGAAGCTGATGACATATTGCGCGAGGAAAGAACGACGCTCCTCATCATCCAGCTCTTCAGTAGAATCCTCGTCGTCCTCAATACCCAGGGCCATATTGCGGGCCCTGTTATAGTATTTGGCCTTATTGAGCTTTGCCCCGCAGAACCGGCAGACGTCGTTATGGAAATCGTTGGGACCGTCGCACTTGGGGCAGTTAATCTCCTTGGGGAGGTATTCTTCGGCTTTTGCCAGCAGGGCCCTTTCCTCGGCATCTTCCTCCTGGACGCGCATTGCCTTCAGCTTGAGGATGTAGGCAAGTTCCTCGGCCGAATACAGGTCTTTCTGCGTGTCATAGATGTACTGAAGCTGCTCGGAATCGGCATCACCGAGTTCCTCGTCAAGTTTGTTTACGTCTACCATGCGGCCCCCTCTCTTGATACGACAAGGATAGCTTAGACAAGGGTGCCGGAGGGGGCTGGGCCCGGTGAGGTGGCCAGATGGTGGGCTATGCGGTGGGCGTAGTGGGCGCCGTGGTCGGTGGTGGCGTGTTCGATGATGTGGGTGGCGTGGGTATTGGGGTTGTAGGTGACGATGCCCGCGTGGTGGCGATCGCCTTCGGGGTGGTAGGCGTAGAGCAGATCCTCGGCAGATTCATTCAATAGCTCAAACGTAACCACGGGCGACCCTTCTTCTCGGCTGCTAAATCCGAGGGTGCATTATACGGCTCGGCGCTTGTGACCGGACGGTTCAATTTGCTCGATATTGGATGCGGGAGATTGGGCTGATTTTGGGTGTGGATGATGAGTATTGGGTGCCTGAGCATGTGCGTGCTTATTTGCGTGAGCTCGGGTTTGTGCTGCCGCTGGAGCCGATGGAGGAACATATTCGCGAGTGGAATGAGTGGATGCGGTCTGAGGGCAGCTTCTACAACTACTACGACACGGATGCGTTCGGCCGCTCGTATGAGGTGCATCGCCGTTCGGTGAAGCCTGCGATGCGGGTGTGTACCGAGTGGGGCTCTCTGCTGCTGAACGACAAGACGATCTGCGCGTGCGATAACGCGATGGTAACCGAGTGGATGGCGGCGTGGATTGAGGACTCGGGGTTCCTCCAGGCGGCGCAGGCGTGCCTGGTGCGTGCCTTCGGCCTCGGTACTGGCGCCTGGGCCCTGTGGGTGGACGGTGACGCCGGCAAGGTGAGGGTTCGGCATTACGATGCCCGGATGATCGTACCGCTGACGTGGGACGAGGACGGATGCACCGAGCGGCGCCAACTATGCCGCGAAGTGTTTCCCCTGGGGTCTCGCTTCTCTGGGGGCCGTTTCGCGCCTTGTGGTGAACGATGAGACCGAGGGGGCCCTGAGCGCGACTGCGGTCAGATTGGCTGTTTTACGCATCGCCTCGCTCGTGGTGTCTGCATAGATGTCGAGGGTGGTTTGGGCCTTGGCATGCCCCATGATGGTCTGGACGCTCTTGATGTTGGACCCCTCTGCGATGGCCATGGTCGTATAGGTGTGCCGCAGGTCGTGGAACGTCGGAGTCTTGCCCATCGTGCCCCTGGGCCCCAGTGATGAGGCTATCGATTTCCAGCCGTGCCAGACCTGATGAGGGTCCTCGTATGCTTTAGGCGATAGACTGGGCTTGCCGGTGACATACATCGATTCCTTGAACGGTACGATCATGGTTTCGCAATCGTCTCGCATGATTTCCCTGCGGCTGAGAAGGTGCTTTCTGGGGACGGCAGGGATAGGGATGGTGTGGAGGGGCTTTTTGCCCTTGGGCTCCTTTATGTACGTCGCGCCATCGTCGCGTGCCACGGAGCGCATGACCGTGATGGTGGCCTCGTCGAAGCCGACGTCGCTTCAGCGCAGCGCACAAATCTCGCCCTCACGCATGCCGGTGTAGAGCGCAAGAATGATGGACATGTTGATGGGAGACTCGTCGACCAGATCGAGGTATGAGATGAGCTTTGGGCAGTCGCTCTTCTTGACTGCGTTGCGCTTGGTGATGGGAACCTTTGGCCTGGACACGCTCGCGATGGGGTCGTAGGGGAACTAATCACGCTCGACGGCCTGGGTGTAGGCTCCGTGCAGGACGTTGTACGCCTTTTGGATGGTGGCGGGAGACTTGCCGGCCTCGCGTGGGGAGACCATCCATTCCTTGACCTGCTTCGGGTCAAGCTCCCTGAAGGGCACTTTACCGATGGGGTTGCGCTCAAGGTGCTTGAGCATGTGCCGGTAGGTTGCCATAGTTGACCTTGCCCTCGCGCCTGTCTCCTGCAGGTTGTCGAGATACTTGCGGACGCAGACCTCTACCGACTGGGATGTGGAGACGTCGAATCCCTGATCGCGCCCCCTATGTTCTCTGGGCTGTTTTGTTTTATACCGCCAAGCATGCCGGCAAATAAACCACCAAATATTGATCCAAGGCCTGTACACAATGGTCTTCGCATCCCGTAGGGGTGCCGGCAGATTGCATACGTCCTGGCCGATCGTGACCGCAACATGTTGGTCAAGCATAATCTTTTGGATTCTTTTGGCGTGAGCGGCTTGGTTTTGGTAGGATTTGTCAGCGGCTTGACTAAGGGGGTTTTATAACTGCCATGCAGGTAGCCGTGTTGGTAACGTTTTACCGACTTGTCAAATGCCCCTCATTTTTAATGCGTCTGCAAAATGACTAATTGCTTTGACCTGCTGAAACACTATATGTTGTGTTTGACCTAAAAAAAGAATACAGGATATAGATGCCTCTTTGTCGTATGATAGATGGCGGACAGAGAACGAAGACCTTATTCGCCCCATTTGGACACGCCTTTGAGCCGCTTGATCGGCCGCGAGGATTGTCCGCATGAGGGCCTATGGTTTATCGAGAACACAGATTGCGCGACGGCGCCGCAAGACAGGGGCAAGCTCTGCCGGGCATCGTTTGGCTCTGAAGCGCAATGAGACTACGAGGCGAAAGAGGCAAGAGGATGAAGATCATCAAGCGCAGCGGCACCGAGGTTGTCTTTGACGTCGATAAGATCGTCAATGCCATCCGCGCCGCAAACTTGGAGGTCGAGGAGAGCTCTCGTCTAACCGACCGTCAGGTGGTTTATGCGGCACAAAACGTTGCCGAGGCATGTGAGAATGCCGGACACACCGTTTCGGTCGAGGAGATCCAGGATTTGGTCGAGGACGAGATCATGCGTCTCGACTGCTACGAGGTTGCCCGCCACTACATCATCTATCGTTATGTTCAGAGCCTGAAGCGCCAGAAGAACACGACCGATGACAAGATCCTGTCGTTGATTGAGTGCAATAACGAAGAGGTCAAGCAGGAGAACTCCAACAAGAACCCGACCGTCAACTCCGTTCAGCGCGACTACATGGCCGGCGAGATCTCCAAGGACCTGACTCAGCGCGTGCTGCTGCCCCAGGAGATCGTGGATGCCCATAATGAGGGCCTGATCCACTTCCACGATTCGGATTACTTTGCCCAGCACATGCACAACTGCGATCTGGTGAACCTGGAGGACATGCTCCAGAACGGCACTGTTATCTCGGGCACGCTGATCGAGAAGCCGCACAGCTTCTCGACCGCTTGCAACATCGCGACGCAGATCATCGCCCAGGTTGCTTCTTCCCAGTACGGCGGCCAGTCCATCTCGCTGACCCATCTTGCCCCCTTTGTTGAGGTGAGCCGTCAGAAGATTCGCGGCGAGGTCGCTCGCGAGCTTGAGGAGCTCGGTGTCTCGGCATCTGCCGAGAAGGTTCGCGAGGTCGTTGAGGATCGCCTGCGCGATGAGATTCGTCGCGGCGTCCAGACGATTCAGTATCAGGTCGTGACCCTTATGACCACGAATGGCCAGGCGCCGTTCGTGACGGTCTTTATGTATCTTAACGAGGCCCGTACGCCTCAGGAGAAGCACGACCTTGCCATGATTGTGGAGGAGACGCTTCGCCAGCGCTACGAGGGCGTTAAGAACGAGGCCGGCGTGTGGATTACCCCGGCATTCCCCAAGCTTATCTATGTACTCGAGGACGATAACGTTCACGAGAATTCCCCGTACTTCTACCTGACCCAGCTGGCTGCCAAGTGCACCGCCAAGCGCATGGTGCCCGACTACATCTCCGAGAAGAAGATGCGCGAGCTCAAGCTGTCGAAGGGCGAGAGCGCCGGCAACGGCGATTGCTACACCTGCATGGGTTGCCGCAGTTTCCTGACGCCCGATCGCTCGGGCAACGGCTTTAACAATGTTGCCAACGCGCTGAACTATGACCCGACCAAGCCTAAGTACTATGGTCGCTTTAACCAGGGTGTTGTAACCATTAACCTGCCCGATGTCGCGTTGAGCTCGCACCAGGATATGGACAAGTTCTGGAAGATCTTCGATGAGCGCCTTGAGCTGTGCCACCGGGCCCTGCTGTGCCGCCATGAGCGCCTGATGGGCACGCTTTCGGATGCCGCGCCGATCCTTTGGCAGTACGGCGCCCTGGCGCGCCTTAAGAAGGGTGAGACGATCGACAAACTGCTCGTGGGCGGCTATTCCACCATCAGCCTGGGTTACGCCGGCCTGTATGAGTGCGTTAAGTACATGACGGGTCACAGCCACACCGAGAAGGAGGGCACGCCGTTTGCCATGGCCGTCATGCAGCACATGAACGACAAGTGCGCCGAGTGGAAGGCCGAAAGCGATATCGACTTCTCGCTGTACGGCACCCCGCTTGAGTCGACGACCTACAAGTTTGCCAAGTGCCTGCAGCGCCGTTTTGGCATTATCCCGGGCGTGACGGACAAGGGCTACATTACCAACAGCTATCACGTCCATGTGTCCGAGGAGATCGACGCATTCGACAAGCTCAAGTTCGAGGGTATGTTCCAGCAGCTTTCGCCGGGCGGTGCCATCTCCTACGTCGAGGTTCCCAACATGCAGGACAACCTCAAGGCTGTCATTCGCGTGATGCAGTACATCTACGACAACATCATGTACGCCGAGCTCAACACCAAGAGCGACTACTGCCAGGTGTGCGGCTACGACGGTGAGATCAAGATTGTCGAGGACGATGGCAAGCTGGTGTGGGAGTGCCCCAACTGCGGCAACCGCGACCAGGAGAAGATGAATGTCGCTCGTCGTACGTGCGGCTACATCGGTACCCAGTTCTGGAACCAGGGTCGAACCGAGGAGATCCGCGACCGCGTGCTGCATCTCTAATAACCATCCCAGGCTGCCCCGTAGCGAGGCCCCGGACCTTTACTCGCTATTTCGGACAGTCCTGGCTCACGACGGAGGCGCCACTGGCGCCTCCTGTTCGTGCGGAACTCATATCGAGCAAAGGTCCGGGGCCTCGCTACGGGCAGCCAAGTTGATGTAGCTGAGATGCGGCATGCGGTCTGCTCACTCCTCGAAGTTCTTAGCGGAAATAATTTGAGCTGCAGCTGCGATTTACTTGCGATGGCGGTTGAGCTGCAGCTGAGTATTTATTGGACCTCGAACCCTATGCTCGATGTTCGCTTCGTTCATTGAGTTACCCTTTGCATGAGGCCGGGACATATCGTCCCGCCCGCAGTTTCGCAGGCCGAAGGCCGAGAATGTTTGAGGACGGGAAGATATGTCCCGGCCTCCCGGGAGAGTTACTTATGAACTACGCGAACATTAAGTATTTCGATATTGCTGATGGTGAAGGCGTTCGTACTTCTCTGTTTGTGAGCGGGTGCCGTCGTGGGTGCAAGAATTGCTTTAACTCTGTCGCGTGGGACTTTGCTGCGGGCGAGCCGTTCGATCGCGCCGTCGAGGATAAGATTATCGAGAGTCTCGATCATCCCTTTATCGATGGCCTGACGATTCTGGGTGGCGAGCCTATGGAGCCCGAGAATCAGGCGGGGCTTGTTGACTTTATCGAGCGCGTGCGTGCGGCCTATCCTGCTGGGTCGGGCAAGACCATTTGGTGCTTTACCGGTGACGTGCTCGAGGAGCTTATGCCGGGTGGCCGTCATCATACCGAGGTGACGGACCGTATCCTGGCCTGCCTCGACATGTTGGTGGACGGCCCGTTCGTTCAGGATCTGTACGATATCTCGTTGCGCTTTAGGGGCTCGAGCAATCAGCGCGTGATCGACATGAACGCCACGCGCGCTCGTGCTGCACGTGAGGGCGTTGCGCTTTGCGATGCTGTGGAGCTTTGGCGGGACGATCCGGTCTATTCGACCCATACTATGTAGCTGGCAGAGGTTGCGTGCCGGCGTGGTACCATAGCGCGAACGCGAAATCGAAAAAAGTGAGGCCCAGATGGTCGATCGGGAAAAAGTCGAGACTGCCATTAAGCTGCTGCTTGAAGGTATAGGCGAGGACCCAACTCGTGAGGGCCTGCTGGAGACTCCGGCACGCGTCGCCCGTATGTATGGCGAGATTGCCGGCGGTATGGACCAGAGCGCCGAGGAGCACCTGTCCAAAACTTTTGCCGTCGCTTCGAACGATTTGGTTATCGAGCGCGACATTACGTTCTACTCGCTGTGCGAGCATCATCTGCTGCCGTTTTATGGTAAGGCTGCGATCGGCTATATCCCTAACGGTCGCGTGGCAGGTCTGTCTAAGCTTGCCCGCACGGTTGAGGTCTATGCCCGTCGTCTGCAGCTGCAGGAGCAGCTGTGCGCACAGGTTGCCGATGCCCTCATGGAGTATCTCGCTCCCCAGGGAGCGATTGTGCTCATGGAAGCTGAGCATATGTGCATGACCATGCGCGGCGTGCAAAAGCCTGGCACCAAGACCGTGACGCTCGCTCGTCGCGGCGTCTTTGAGGCCGATCCGGCGCTCGAGGAGCGATTCTTTAGGATGCTGGGACGCTAACTATGAGAGTCGTCAACGACTTTACATCGAATACTGACGAGGGAACGCCGCGTCGCGGTTTTATGGCTTCGGGCCTGGCGCCTTTTGGTGCCATGCCTCGCATTGATTACATCTGTGCCAACGGTCTGTTCCGGCGGCACCTGGGCAACATTGCACAGTTGGAATCGGGGCGCATCTTCTGCCGCCACGGTATTGACCACCTGCTGGATGTCGCTCGCATTATGTGGATCAAGAATCTCGAGGAACAGCTCGAATTTGACCGCGAGGTCATCTACGCCACGGCACTTCTTCACGATATCGGCAAAGATGAACAGTATGAATCGGGTATATCCCATGATGTTGCAAGCGAACGCGTCGCTGATGCGATTCTCGGCGGTATGCCCGATGACGTAGCGTTTGAGCCGGCCGATGCCGCAGCCATTAAGACGGCCATTCTGGGCCATCGAAAGCTGCGCGTGAACAGCCAACCGCTCGAGCGCCTGCTCTATGCAGCCGACAAAGCGTCGCGCGCCTGCTTTGCATGCCCCGCGCGCAATGCTTGCAACTGGAGCGATGATAAAAAGAACCTGTCGATTCGCGTGTAGTTAGTTTGCGCGGTCGGGGTTCTAAACGAAGGAGACGATCGCGATGAGCAACAAGAAACTGCCCGAGAATGCAACCAAGACTGAAGGCGCCGAGCTCGCCCGCCGTGGAAGGGGCGAAATATCCACCGCAACGGCGGTTCCCCACGTGAGCTATGACGATCTGCGCCATGCTGACCGCATTACTATCGACGGTCTCGAGGTCTTTGCCAACCACGGCGTGTATCCCGAAGAGAACGCGCTGGGCCAGAAGTTCATCGTGTCCTTGGTGCTCTATGCCGACCTGCGTGCAGCGGGGGAGCACGATAACCTGGACGCTTCGATTGACTACGGCTCGGTGTGCCACGATGTCGATGGCTATCTGCGCGAGCATACGTTTAAACTCATCGAGGCGGCAGCCGAGGGTGTGGCCCAGATGCTGCTGCGTCGTTACCCCTTGCTGCTTGGCGTGCGTGTTAAGCTCGATAAGCCTTGGGCTCCCGTCGGTCTTCCCCTGGCAAGCTGCGGCGTCGAGATCGAGCGCGTGCGCTAGTCGACGCTAGAGCTTGTTGAGGGGCGGCTGCTTGAGCCACTGCGACAGAGCTCTATTGTTGGGGCAGTATGTGTCGAGCAGGACGTGGAACCGCTGGTTGTGGCTCGGCTCGAGCAGGTGGACGAGCTCGTGGGCGACAACCATGTCAAGGCACTCGACGGGGTAGGCGGCAAGTTCTCGTGCGATGCGAATGGCGCCGGTTTTGGGCGTGCATGATCCCCAGCGCGTTTTCATGCTGCGCACGGAAACGCGGGAAACGGCGACACCCATTGCGATTTCGTATGCGTGCACCATATCCCGCAGCGCCGATGTGACTTCGGACGTATAGAGCTGGTCAATATGGGCTTGGATCTCACTGGGCGTTAAGCCGTCGAGGGGCGCGTTCCACTTGGCCTGCGGACGTTCGTCTGGCTCGTCGGTACCCATAAAGCTTGCGAACGTGGCTTGTTTGGGCCGCGGTGCGGGGGGATCAAAGTTGTGGTCGAGTGCATCCTGTACCGTGATGGGCTTGCCCCAAAGTGCAATGATGGACGAGGGGCTGAGCGACTCCTGTGCCGTCGTCTGACGTTGCTCGCGCTGGGCAAGTCGGCTGATAATCCAGGCGCTGTTGCGCTTCACAAACGCTTCGATATGCTCGCGGCTGGCGCCGAGCGGTGCGCTGGCGTGGACCTTGCCGCTCGATGTGACGCGTAGGTTGAAGTTCTTGACGCGCTTTTTGGTAACGACGACGGGGATGGGCGTCCCATCCGGTCGGGATACGGAAATCGTAAATTGCTGCGTCAAAAGTTATCCTTCAGATTGGGGACGGGCCGGCATGTCGATCGCTCGGCATGCCGGCCCGCTCAAGGGATGTGAAATTAATAACGCTCAAAGAAGGCAAGGGCGTTATCGCTGCAGAGCTTTTGCATCACGGTCTTGCCAAAGTGCTTGGAGAGCATGTTCTGGAACTCGGGCATCTTGCTGGCATCGGAGAGGAAAGCGGGCACCGTGGCGCCGTCCCAGTCGCCGCCGAGCGCGATGACGTCCTCGCCGCCCAGGTCGAGCCAGTGCTCGATATGTGCTGCCAGCTGGTCGAAGGTGACGTCTGCGGCGGTCTCGTCGGTTGCGTCGTTGGAAAGGAACTCGCTGCAGTAGTTGAGGCCGACGATACCGCCCATGTCGCGAATGGTGCGGAACTGGTCATCGGTAAGGTTGCGCTTGACGCCGCAAACCGTACGGGAGTTGGAGTGGCTAGCGACGAAGGGGCGCGTGGCGTGGGCGACAACCTCGTCAAAGCACTCGTCGTTGAGGTGGGAGACGTCGAGTACCATACCGGCGTGCTCCATCTGAGTGAGCGCCTCGATGCCGGCGGCGGTGAGGCCGGCATGGGTGTCGTGCCCGCTCGCGAGCGGTCCCTGCGCGTTCCAGCTGAGCGATGACATGAGTACGCCCAGGCTCTTGAGCACCTCGATCAGCGCGGGGTCCTCGGCAAAGAACGTGGCGTTTTCGATGGTGTGGATGCAGGCGATCTTGCCGTCTTTGAGCGCGGGGCGAATGTCTGCGGCTCTGCGCACGTTGACCATGCGGTCGTGATTGAGCATGGCCTGGCCACTCATATGCGCCATGATCTGCGCCTGGAAGCGCGCTGCGTGGGCGGCGGGAATCTCGTCGGGGACAAACGTGGCGAAGCACTGTGCCCACGGAGTTTTGCCGATCTTTGCGAGCGAGATGGCGCAGGCGTTGCCCTCGATGAGGTCGAAATCCTGCGGGTGCGTCTCGTCGCCGGGGAAATAGCCGTCGGTGCCCGCGGTAAAGCGCAGGTCAAGATCGAGTGTGGCCCAGCCGATGCGGTCGGCGGTGTCGCAGTGCAAGTCAAATACGGGATATGCCATGGTTCCTCCGGTTGCAGCGTTTCTTTGCAAACTGCCTTTGAATTGTATGACTAGGGTATAGTTAGCGCCATATGTTCATGGCGGCTCGCGTTGTGTGCCGCCCTTATTACGGAGGTTACCATGTCCAACCAGGGCAAGAAGGTTAAGACCCATTATCGTGGCACGCTCGACGACGGCACGCAGTTCGATAGCTCTTACGATCGCGGCGAGCCGCTGGAGTTCACCTGCGGTGCCGGTCAGATGATCAAGGGCTTCGACGCTGCCGTTATTGATATGCAGGTCGGCGAGAAGAAGTCTGTACACATTCCTGCTGCCGATGCCTACGGTGAGCACAATCCCGAGATGGTTATTACCTTTCCGGCCGAGCAGGTTCCCAACATCGAGCAGATCGAGAAGGGCATGAAGCTCTTCCTGTCCACGCCGAGCGGCATGCCTGTCCCTGCCGTTGCCATCGACGTGACGCCCGAGGCCGTGACGCTCGACGCCAATCACGAGCTCGCCGGCAAGGATCTCAACTTTGATATCGAGCTCGTCGAGGTCGAGGACTAGTTGATGTCCGTGAACCTGGTAGCTACGGAGCGCTTGGGAAATCTCAACGACCCGTCCTATGAACTCCTGCTTCGTCGGGAGATGGGTGGCATCTTTGAGGTTGACGAGCTGCTACTCGATTGGGACCAGGCTGATGCGCGCCTGTTTGTGGGCGTGACGGAGCTGGGGCGCACGGTGAATGCCCGGCTGGATGCCACTGATGGCGAGCGTCTTGCCGATGGCGACGTGCTCGTCATTGACCGCTCGGGCATGGTACCCGTGGCGGTTGTCGTGCGCCTGCGCAGCGCCGAAGTCTATTTGGTCGAAGTCGACCGCATGGATCCGATTGCGCTCGCGCATGCGTGCTGGGAGATCGGCAACATGCATGCGCCGCTCTTCCGGGGAGACTCGGACGAGCATACCGTGCGTATGTATACGCCGGTGCAACCGGTTTTGGGTCGTATGCTCCGGGGTATCGGGGGCGTTCGGCTCTCGGTGGTCACACGCGAGCTCGATGCCAGTCGACGCTTTGCATCGAGCGCGGCGGATGTCGTTGTGAGTATGGCTCCAGACTTTACGATCGTAAAGAAGGCGCGCGGTTAGCGTGCGTATGCGTAAGACGGACTTTGAGGGGCAGCTATTCAAAGTCCGTCTTGCTGTTGATGAGATGCTTTGGGGGAACATATGGGTCTTGAGGGAATCAAACTGATCGCCTGCGATTTGGATGGCACGTTGCTGCATCCGGGGGAGCGCGAGCCACGCCCCGAGGCCTTTGAGCTCATTGATGAGCTGTATCGTCGCGGCATTGTGTTTATGCCGGCGAGCGGCCGTCAATATGCGAGCTTGCGCTATCTGTTTGCCCCGGTGGCCGATGAGCTCGCCTATGTGTGCGAAAACGGAGCCCTGGTGATGAGCGAGGGGCATGCCGTCGTCAAGCGCTCTATGGGGCGTGACCTGGCGATGGATATCGCGAATGCTGTGGTCGCCTACCCCCATGCCGACGTGACTCTTTCCTGCGAGGGGCACCTCTACACCATAAGCGGCAACGATGCGTTCATCGACCATTTGCGTTACGAGGTCCATTGCGATGTGGCGGTGGTCGACCATCCCGAGGACATTGACGAGGATGTCATTAAGATTGCGTTTCAAACGCCCGAGACGGAGCAGCCGGCAGCGCTGGAGTATTTTGTGCGTCGCTTTAGCGACCGGGTCGATGTGATGACGTCGGGAACCGAATGGACCGACTTTATCGGCTTTGATTCGGGCAAGGGGTCCGCACTTGCCGATTATGGTCGCGCGCTGGGGATCTCACCTAACGAAATGATGGCGTTTGGCGATAACGAAAACGACCGCGACATGCTCAACGTAGTGGGTCATCCTTGTCTAATGGAGAGCTGCAATCCCTCTATGCGCGGCATCAACGACCGCGTCCGTTACGTGCGCACGGTCGAAGAAGAATTGCGTCGCCTGCTTGCCGAGTAGGCATGTCCCAAAATCTACCTACAGTTGGGGCAGAGACCCTCGAAGATGGTGTAGTGCGAGGTGACGTTCCAGCCGATTTGTTCGGACGCCTTTGCGTCGAGCTGGGCGTCAAAGGGGAGCGGCACATCGATGACGCGGCTGCACGAGGTGCAGATGATATGCGCATGCGGCTCGATGGTGCGATCGAAGCGGCTGCCGCCCGGCGTCTTGATCGAGAGAATCTCCCCGGCATCGGCCAAGAGATTGAGATTGCGGTAGACCGTGCCGCGGCTGATTTTGTCGTCCCGTTCGCGCACGGCGTTGTAGATCTCATCGGCGGTGGGATGGTTGCAGCTTTGGCGCACGGCATCAAGAACTAGCTTCCGCTGCTTAGTGTTTCTTCTTTGCACGGCCATGCGCCTCGCCTCTTTTCTGCCAATGTAGGTAGGTAAATGATACCGTATTTAGCACACAATACTAATAACGTGGGTTGAAACCATCTTCGCTGGTAAGTGGGGCGCGGGTTTGTGCGTCCTCGAGGCGAAAACGTATGCCCATTCGCTCATAGGAGGCATGGAGCGCTTCGAGGTGAGACAGGATATTCGCGGGCGCGCCTTGTACCTCCATTTCGACCGAACCGTCTTCCATATTGCGTACCCAACCGGTGAGCGCGTACGTCTGTGCGAGATTGGTGTTGGTAAATCGAAAGCCGACGCCCTGGACTTGGCCCTCCCACCGCAGAAAATAGCGCTGGGGAGCGTTTTGGGTGGCTGCGTCGCTTGCTAGCACAGTAAGCCTGCGTCGCAGCTCGAGCTCAACGCCAGACGGTTTTTGAGGCTCTCGATTGATGCCGGAGAAGAACTTGTCAAAAAAGCCCATCGCTAGGCCTGCTTGACTGAATCGGCGGGGAAGGTAATGCCGGCTTGCCGTCGCACGGCATCCATGATGCGCAGCGAGACGAGCGTGACATCGCGGTAGTGGCCGAGTTCGTGGCGTCCCGCCGGGGTCTCCCAGATTTCTTCCTTAACGTTATCGATGCCACCGATGGCGGTGATAAAGTCTGTGAGTTCGTATTCCATAGTGTTGCTAGATTTGGGCAGGTCGAGCGCGCGGCCGTTGTCGCCCTGTTCGCGCGGTGCCTCGGTCGCCGAGCCGCGTACGACGTCGCCGCGGTAGTCGATGCGTACGTTGCGGGGCGTGGACAGATGATCAATCTGGATGGTGCCACGCTCGCCTTCGATCTGCGAGGGCAGCAGGTCATTCGTAATTTTGGAGTGTGCGAGCTCGACGGAGATACGGCCACCGCCATAGCTGGCGAGAATGGAACCGCAACCGTCGATGGGGCCATGGGTGAGCTCTTGCGTTGAGGGGTCGAGCAGCGTGGTCATGCTGGTGAGACCAGAGGGCATGCCGAAAATCTCGACCATGGGCTCGACGGCGTAGACGCCAATGTCCATGAGGGAGCCCGAGGCCATGTGGCAGTCGAAGATATTGGTGGCGCGCCCCGCGAGGATTTCGTTGTAGCGTGAGGAATACTTGCCAAAGCGCAGCGAGGCGCGGCGAATGGGCGCAATTTCGCCCAGAGCGTCCTCAATGGCGTGGAAAGCGGGATCGTGAAGCGGGCGCATGGCCTCGAGAGCCACGACGCCAGCTGCCTCGGCAGCCCGGAAGACCTCGAGCGCTTGCGCCTCGGTGGCGCAGAAGGGCTTTTCGACGATAACGTGCTTACCGCCGGCGATGCAGGCGAGCGCCTGCTCGTGATGGAGTGCGTTGGGGCTGCCGATGTAGACGGCATCGACGTCGTCGGCGGACGCGAGCTCGTCGAGTGCGGTGAAGTTGCGTTCGCCGCCGTGCTTAGCGGTGAAGGCGGCGCCGCGATCTGCATCGCGCGAGAGCGTACCCACAAACGCGGCTTGGTCGTTGGCGTTGACGACCTGGATAAAGTCGTCGGTAATCATGGATGTGCCGATGGTTGCGATGCGCAGCATGTATCCCCCTCGTGCCGTTCGGTTTACAGGATGAGTGTAGCGCGAGGGGGCAAGAAATGGCGTGCGAAAACGCCGTTACAGGTCGCTCTCGTTAAAGCCGGTGTCGATATCGAGATTGGCTCCGTCGGCCGCGGTGGTGGCGAGCTCGTCGCAGCGCTCATTGAGCTCGTGGCCGGCATGCCCCTTAACCCAGATGAACTCCACCTTATGCTTACTCTTTGCGGCAAGCAGGCGCTCCCATAGGTCGCGGTTCTTGACGGGCTGCTTGTTGGCGGTTTTCCATCCGCGCTTTTTCCAGCCGTCGATCCAATGCTTGTTAAAGGCGTTGACGACGTACTGCGAATCGGAATGGACTTCGACCTCGCAGGGGCGGTTGAGTGCCTCGAGCGCCACGATGACCGCCATGAGCTCCATGCGGTTGTTGGTGGTCTTGGCGTAGCCGCGCGAAAGCTCGGAGGTGAAGGTCTTGCCGGCGGGGTTGGTGTATTTGAGCACGGCGCCGTAGCCGCCGCGTCCCGGATTTGATCGGGCCGAGCCGTCGGTATAGATGATGACCTTCACATGGTTCCTTTCGTTGGGTACGTTTCGTGTGAGTGACCATTGTAGCGCCATGCCCGCCGGGGGCTAGCAATCTACGATTTCTACCCCGTCTTCTGACAGTTGGTCGGCATGGATGATGCGGTTGAGTTCGTCGAGGTATTGCTGCAAGAGGGGAGAGGGCTTGCGCTCGTCGTGCATGATATAGCCTACGTGCATCGTTGGGGCGTCTGCTAACGGGATCGATGCCATGCCCCATTGCATTTCATTGGAGAGGACACCGGTCGACAGGGTGTAACCGTTCGACGTGATAAGTAAGTTAGTGAGTGTTCCGCGGTCCGAGATTCGTATGTTGCGGTCGCAAGGGATATAGCTAAAAGGTTCCTCGGCGTAATAGAAGGAGTTTGAGGTTCCCTGCTCAAAGCTGTAGCGCGTATAGGGCGTGAGGTCGGCAAGGGACAGCTTAGGGCGGCGTGCGAGCGGGTGGCGTTCGCTGACGAATACGTGGACTTTCGCATCAAAGAGGGGGTGAAAGCCCGCTCGGGCGTCGGCGAAGGCCTTCTGCAGGACGCGGGCGTTAAAGTCATCCAGATACAGAATGCCGATATCGCTGCGAAATGCGCGGACGTCGTCGATGATTTGCGAGGTGGTGGTCTCGCGCATGATGAACTCGAACTTGCTGTCACGGCAGCGCTCGACGACGTTGACAAAGGCCTCGACCGAAAACGCGTAGTGTTGGGCCGAGATGGCAAGGCGCGCCTGGGGTGTACCGCCGTCCTCGTAGCGGGCCTCGAGCATATCTGCCTGCTCCACGACCTGGCGCGCATAGCCTAAAAGCTCGGTACCGTCGTTGGTGAGCGTGACGCCGCGGCTGGAGCGCGTAAAGATTTCCAGATGGAGCTCCTGCTCGAGGCTTTTGACGGCGTTGGAGATATTGGACTGTGCGGTATAGAGGCGCTGCGCTGCGGCGTTAATTGAGCCGGATTCTGCCACGGCGATCAAAAAGCGAAGCTGCTGGAGGGTCATCGGCGCCGTCCTTTCGATAGCTATCTAAATAACAGATAACAGGTTAGCGCTTTTAAGTGATTGACCGAGCGAAACATTGCTCGTACTATTCAAAACACACAAAGGCGGTAGGTAATTAAGCCGACCACGGAACCGGGATGCGAAAGGAGGCCCGCATATGAATTGCTTACCAAGACGAATGCCGGGCTCCTGCTTGCGCCCGTCGGCGTGATCAGGAGGCAGCGACTTACTTCTCTTACTCTTATTACTTTTGTTCAATCAAGGAGATCATCATGAGCCAGTTTATCAACAACCCCGAGCACACCTTTGGTTTCGACACCCTGCAGCTTCACGTTGGCCAGGAGAGCGCCGATCCCGCATCCGATTCCCGCGCCGTGCCTATCTACCAGACCACGAGCTACGTGTTCCGCAACTCCCAGCACGCCGCTGACCGCTTTGGCCTTGCCGACGCCGGTAACATCTACGGTCGTCTAACCAACTCCACCCAGGGCGTCTTTGAGGACCGTATCGCCGCGCTCGAGGGCGGCGTTGCTGGCCTCGCCGTCGCCTCTGGTGCCGCCGCCATCACCTATACCCTGCAGGCACTCGCTCAGGCCGGCGACCATGTGGTGGCCCAGAAGACCATCTACGGCGGTTCCTACAACCTGCTGGAGCACACGCTCTCCCAGTTTGGTGTCGAGACCACCTTCGTCGATGCCCATAACCTGGACGAGGTCGAGGGCGCCATTAAGGACAACACCACGGTCATTTATCTCGAGACGCTCGGTAACCCCAACTCCGATATCCCCAACATCGACGCTATCTCCGAGGTCGCCAAGAAGCATGGCCTTCCGGTTGTTGTCGATAACACCTTCGGCACCCCGTACCTCTTCCGTCCGCTGGAGCACGGCGCCAACATCGTCGTTCACTCCGCGACTAAGTTCATCGGCGGTCACGGCACCTCGCTGGGCGGTGTGATTGTCGATGGCGGCAACTTTGACTGGAAGGCGAGCGGCAAGTATGCGCAGATCGCCGAGCCCAATCCCTCCTACCATGGCGTCTCGTTTGCCGAGGCTGCCGGCCCTGCCGCCTTCGCGACCTATGTCCGCGCCATCCTGCTTCGTGACGAGGGCGCCTGCATTAGCCCGTTTAACGCATGGGTCCTGCTCCAGGGCACCGAGACCCTGTCGCTGCGCGTCGACCGCCATGTCGAGAACACCAAAAAGGTCGTTGAGTTCCTGACCGGGGACAGCCATGTTGCCAAGGCTGTCTCTTATACACATCTCCGAGCCCACGAGACACTCGCTAATCTCGT
>CABSYR010000034.1:0-14883 GCA_902481895.1 uncultured Collinsella sp.
TCTACACTTATGCGATCGTCGGCAGCGTCAGATGTGTATAAGAGACAGATTCAATCGACAGCGCAAAGGCAAGCGATGCCGATTCCCAGGAAAAGACCGAACAGGCGGCCGATGCGCCCGAGGGCGCAAGCGCTGCCCCCATCACCGCCGACAAGGTGGCCGACGGCACCTATCCGATCACCGTAGATTCCAGCTCGAACATGTTCAGGATTGTGGACGCCCAGCTCATCGTGGAAAACGGCTCCATGCACTGCGTGATGACGCTTTCCGGCACGGGCTACGGCAAGCTCTTCATGGGCACGGGCGACGAGGCTGCCGCCGCGAGCGAGGCCGACTTCATCCCCTATGTGGAAAACGCGGAAGGCAAGTACACCTACGACGTGCCCGTTGAAGCGCTCGACAAGGACACCGCCTGCGCCGCGTGGAGCATTAAAAGGGAGCGGTGGTACGACCGCACGCTCGTATTCGAATCCGCCGGCGTCGATCTGCGCGCCGACGCACTGAAGTAACGCCATGCGGTCGATTCTTCCCAAGGGGGAAAACAGGAAGCGCCGCAGCATCGCGGCGCGCGCGATCGCCTGCGTTCTCGTCGCCCTGCTCGCGTTTCCCTTCGCGGGGTGCAGTGCGAGCCCGAACGCGACCGGTGGCACGGCGGGCTCTCAGGAATACACTGTGAGCGTCTCGCTTTCCGGCGGGTCAGGGCGCGCAAGCATCACCTCACCCACCACAATTGTGAAGGATGGCGACACCTACACCGCGACCATCACCTGGTCGAGTTCGAACTACGACAAAATGACCGTCAACGGCGTGGACTACGCGCCCGTAAACGACGGCGGCAACTCCACGTTCGAGATACCCGTCACGCTCGACGAGGACATCGCCGTGTCGGCCGAGACCGTCGCCATGTCAACGCCGCACACCATCGACTACACGCTCCACTTCGATTCATCCACCATGAAGGAGAAATCGGGCGACGAAGCAAGCGGCGGCTCCCCTGCGGGAACGGCTTCAAACGCCGCGGCCGACTTCCACAACGCCGATTTGGGCTGCGGCTGGAAGCCGACGGGGACGCTTCAGCTTGAATACGCCGAGCACTTCACTGTCGACGAGTACGAAGGCGGCCTGCGGCTTATCTGCATTTCGAACGGGGAGCGCTTCCTCGTGGTGCCGCAAAATGCAAAGGTACCTGATGGGTTGAGCTCCGACATCGCGGTCATAAGGCGCCCCGCCGACAAGGTGTACCTCGTGTCGTCGGCGACGATGTGCCTGGTCGACGCGCTCGATGCGAACGACAATATCATTATGTCGGGCACGAAGGCCGACGATTGCTCGGTCGCGGGCTTCAAAAGCGCGCTCGAAAGTGGGGCGATCGCCTACGGCGGCAAGTACAGCGCGCCCGACTACGAGCGAATATCGGCCTCGGGCTGCACGCTCGCCATCGAGAACACTATGATCAACCACACGCCCGATGTGAAGGAAAAGCTGCAGAAGCTCGGACTCGTCGTACTCACCGAACAGTCGTCGAGCGAGCCCGAAGCACTCGGGCGCGTCGAGTGGATTAAGCTTTTCGGCGTCCTATTCGACAAGGAAGACGAGGCCGCGCACCTGTTCAACGAGCAGAAGGCCCGCGTCGAGCAAACGTCGAGGCTTGCGTCGTCAGGTAAAACCGTGGCGTATTTCTACATTAACTCGAACGGGGCCGCCGTCACGCGGCGGGCGGGCGACTACGTGGCGCAGATGATCGAGCTTGCAGGCGGCAACTACGCGCTCGATGACGCGCAGACGGCGTCGACGTCAGGTTCGTCAGTAACGCTCGAAATGGAGCGCTTCTACGCGACGGCGAAGGATGCCGACATCATCGTCTACAACGGCACCATCGACGAATCGGTTGCCACCTTGAACGACTTCGTAGGCAAAAACGCGCTATTGTCGCAGTTCAAAGCCGTGAAGAACGGCAACGTCTGGGTCACAAGCGCCGACATGTACCAGCAGATGACTTCTACCGCCGACATTATCGACGAGCTGCACGGGGCGTTCACCGGCGATGACGCGAGCGACTTCCATTATCTGAGGAAGCTTGGCTAGCGTCATGAGAAGCCGACTTTCCATGACATACGACGAATCGGGGCGCGCCGCGCGGTGTCGCGTCGTGACGGCGCTGCTCGCTGTTGTCCTCATCGTGCTCGTCGGGGCCAACCTGTGCATCGGGAGCGTGCTCGTGCCCGCAGACCACATCCCCGGCATCCTTTCGGGCGGCGCGGCCAATTCCATGGAAAGCCAAATCATCTGGGAGATTCGCCTGCCGCGCGTGCTTTCAGCCGTGCTTCTCGGTGGGGCACTTTCGCTCTCCGGGTTCCTGCTGCAGACGTTTTTCAACAATCCCATCGCCGACCCGTTCATCTTGGGCGTCTCCTCGGGCGCAAAGTTCGTCGTCGCGCTTACGATGATCGTACTTCTGGGCGCGAACCAGGCCATGTCCTCGCCGGCCATGGTGGCCGCAGCGTTTCTGGGCTCGCTTATCACCATCGGCTTCGTGCTCCTCATCGCACGGCGCATAAGTTCCATGGCCATGCTCATCGTGGCGGGCGTCATGGTGGGATACATCTGCTCGGCGGCGACAAACTTCCTCATCGCCTTCGCCGACGACCAGTCCATCGTGAACCTGCACAACTGGTCTTTGGGTAGCTTCTCGGGTTCGAGCTGGAACGACGTCGCGGTCATCGCGGTCGTGGTGATCACCATGAGCGCATGCGTATTCGCGATATCGAAGCCCCTTTCCGCCTTCCAGCTGGGAGAAGCCTACGCGAAAAGCGTCGGCGTGAACGTCGCACGCTTCCGCGTGGTGCTCGTCCTTCTAGCTAGCATGCTTTCCGCCTGCGTGACCGCGTTCGCTGGTCCGGTGTCGTTCGTAGGCATCGCGGTTCCGCATCTCGTGAAGTCGGCGCTGAAGTCGTCGAAGCCTATCAGCGTGATTCCTGCGTGCTTCTTGGGAGGCGCCATCTTCTGCGCGGGCTGCGATTTGATCGCGCGCACGCTGTTCTCTCCCGTCGAGCTTTCCATCAGCGCCGTCACCGCCATCTTTGGCGCGCCGGTGGTTATTGCGCTCATGTTGAAGAAGCGGGTGAGGTAGATGGGGAAATTCGTGCCGCAGCCCAAAACGCTCGGAGGGGACATTCCATGCTTAGACAGTCCTGAGCTCGCACGAAAGCGCCAGAAGGCACTTTCGGCTCGTGCGGAACTGCACACGGAACGCCTCCTCCGAGCGGAGTCGAACCTCGAAACCCCGGTCGAAACGCAGGCTGACGGAGCGCCGCTTTTCCGCATAAGCGACCTGTCGGCGGGCTACGACAAGAAGGTCGTAGTCGAAGGCGTCGATCTGGAGGTTCGCGCGGGCGACGTCGTGGCGCTCATCGGGCCGAACGGCTCGGGCAAGTCGACCATCTTGAAAACAATCACACGACATCTGGCACCGCTTGCCGGCACGGTCGAGCTCGACGGGCGGGAGATTTCCCGATGGAAGACGGCGGAGTTCGCAAGGAACCTTGCCGTTATGCTGACAGATCGCCCCCGGACCGAGCTCCTCACCTGCCGCGATATCGTAGAGGCGGGAAGGCATCCCTACACCGGGCGAATGGGCACACTCTCGCCCGACGACCATAGTCGGGTCGACGAGGCCATGAAAACCGCACATGTGGAAGAGCTCGCCGAGCGCGACTTCATGCAGATAAGCGACGGGCAACGCCAGCGCGTCATGCTCACGCGCGCCATCGCGCAGGATCCGCGTGTGCTCGTGCTCGACGAGCCCACGTCGTATCTCGATATCCGCTACCAGATCGACCTGCTGCGAATACTTCGCCACCTTGCGAAATCGCGGAATGTGGCTGTCATCATGTCCATCCACGAACTCGAGCTCGCGCAGAAAAGCGCCGACAAGGTGATTTGCGTGAAGGACGGCCGGGTCTTCCGCGCCGGCGCACCCGAGGACATATTCACGCGCGAGACGATTGGCGAGCTCTACGGCCTTCAACATGGCACCTTCAACGAGCGCTTCGGCAGCGTGGAAATTGGGCGCCCACACGGCGATGCGCACACGTTCGTCATCGCTGGCGCAGGTACGGGGTCGGCTGTGTTTCGCCAGCTCATCCGGCAGGGCAAGGCGTTCTACGCGGGCGTTCTGCACGAAGGGGACATCGACTGCGAGCTCGCGCGCGACCTGGCGACGGAATGCGTGGCCGAGCGCGCCTTCGAGCCGATCGGGGATAAAACCATAGCCCGCGCCAAAGAGCTCCTCGTCCACTGCGCGCGCCTTATCGTGTGCCCCGCCGCCTTCGGCACCATAAACGCCCGCAACGCAGAGCTCGTCGAGTTCGCACGCTCGCATAGTATCGAGGTCATGCGAGCGTGCAAAGGCGCATCGGAGGATTCCAATGGATACGCCTAGGCGCGGCCCAAGAAATCGTCCGCATCCCCATCTGACACTATTTCACCGCAACTTAGAAGGTGTCGGCGTATAACGCTTCACCCCAAATTTAATTGATTCGTTGAATAGACACATTACAAATCTTTAGACTTCGTTTAATCCACAAGTGGGTATTATCACACACAAGGCACACGTGAAAGGATATACCCATGTCGCTTACACAGTCAGCAGAGCGTGCAGCGCTCAACAAGCTCATCGATTATCTCGACGACAACCCGCAAGAAAACATCGACAAAATCATGGACCTTGTGAACAAGCTGGTTCCCAATCGCGTATTTCCTGTACAGCGAGAGGCATTCACCAATGTCATCAAGAGCCGCGGCAATTGGTATGACCTGATCATGCGTGTGTTCAGCCTTAATCCCCAGATGCGAACCAAACTGCTTAAGACCCTCATTGTCGACGCCAACCTGCTTGCTTGGCCAGAGCAGGAAAAGAACCGCGAAAAGTACCAGTGCAACGTTCCGTGGGCCATCCTGCTCGATCCCACGAGCGCCTGCAACCTGCATTGCACGGGCTGCTGGGCCGCCGAGTACGGCTACAAGCAGAATCTCTCGTTCGAAGACATCGACTCTATCGTTACGCAGGGCAAAGAGCTCGGTACGCATATCTACATCTATACCGGCGGCGAGCCGCTCGTCCGCAAGCACGACCTGATCAGAATTTGCGAAAAACATCAGGACTGCGTGTTTCTCTGCTTTACCAACTCCACGCTGATCGACAAGGCCTTCTGCGACGATATGATTCGCGTAGGTAATTTTGTCCCCGCCATCAGCGCCGAGGGCAATGAGCACACCACCGACGCCCGTCGCGGCGAGGGTACCTACGCAAAGATCGAGCACGCCATGAAACTCCTGCGCGAGCGCGACTTGCCGTTTGGTATCTCCACCTGTTGGACCAGCGCCAATGCCGATACGGTTGCTACCGAGGAGAACATGGACTGGATGATCGGCGAGGGAGCACTCTTCTGCTGGTACTTCCACTTTATGCCGGTTGGCCGCAATGCAACCTCCGAGCTCATGCCCACGCCCGAGCAGCGCGAGCACATGTATCACTTTATCCGCGAAATGCGTGAGAAGAAGCCGCTGTTTACGCTCGACTTCCAAAACGACGGCGAGTTTGTAGGCGGATGTATCGCCGGCGGCCGCCGCTACCTGCACATCAACGCCGCCGGAGACGTGGAGCCGTGCGTGTTCATCCACTACTCAAACGCCAACATCCACGATGTGAGCTTACTCGACGCGCTGCGCTCTCCCCTCTTTATGAAGTACTACGAGAACATGCCGTTTAACGACAACTACCTCAAACCATGCCCCATGCTCGAGAATCCAGACGTACTGCCCAAACTGGTCGCCGAGAGTGGCGCAACGAGCACCGATCTCATCGAGAAGGAGTCACCCGAGCAGCTGCGCGAAAAGACCCAGGCTGCCGCCGAGGCATGGTCACCTGTCGCCGACCGCATCTGGAACGACTCCGACGATCCGCTATACACCAAGCGTCACGAGGATAAGTCACAAGGTATGGCCGATAGCGACATGCACAAGTTCGAAAAACAGGGCCGCACACTCAAAAACGGCGATTAATGCCGCTTCACACGACAAACGCTCTGAAATGAAGCGGAGCAGCCTCGAAGCTCATCTTCGAGGCTGCTCCGCCTTACCATCAAAACAGTTTTCCTAAGTTGCGGTGAAATAGGGACTAGATCGGCCTTCCAATAGCCAAAACGATCCCTATTCCACCGCAACTTCTTTAAGTTGTTGAATTATCAATGCTATTCCAAGCGAGATTCCAGACTCGACAGGCCATTAAGAGTCAGGTCGTTGGCGACCTCAGAGACGCGCTCGATAGGAACCGAGCCGTCAGACAGTGCCCACGTGCGATAGATACCGATAATACCCGACAGCAAAAACGCCAGATAATAGTCGAACATCTCGTCCTTGAGACCTTGGGGCAGCAGATCGCGCTCGGCAATCTCATGTTCGAGCGGCGCACGAAGACGAGCCATAAAAACATCGAGCGGAATATTCTCGATCAGCTGACGATTGAGCACTAAGTTGTTGCACAGTGCCTCATTAACGGTTTTAAAGAAGGTCGCCGCCGCGCCAAGAGCGCGCTCGCTGGTGTCACCGTCCATAGAAGCAAGCGTTTTCTCGACCGAGTCGACAATCATCTCCATCACATCGACGGCAATGGCATCGAGCAGGCCATCAACCGTACCAAAGTGAACGTAAAAGGTCTTGCGGTCGACATTGGCCTCGCGCGCGATGGCACTCACCGTAATGTCTGCCAGCGGCTTTTCCATGAGCAGGCGCTCGAAAGCCGAAAGGATGGCATTACGGCTGCGAATGATGCGACGATCAAGACGCGGTTTGCTGGTTGCCATGGGCGTGTCCCTTCGATATGTGAGCATTCATCAACAGATGAGAGATAATCTACGTAAGAGGATTATCCCCCATACAGCACAAATATGCCCCGCATCATGAAGAACGCACGACTGCCCTACTGCGACTTGGGATGCTTCTTCTTATTGAGTGCCGACGGAGATACGCGAATGCCATCGCCTGTCTGGCGCACATAGGCTTTATGAGCCGGCTTAGCGGTCCCAGAAGCCTTCTGAGCGCGCTTCTTGGGATCAACGGTAACAGCATTCGTGGGGTGCGGCATAGTGGGCGCAGAGGGCGTCTGAGGCGTGCGGCCGAGCTTGCGAATCACACGATCCCAGCGCGCATGGATGCTCTCGTTGTGGGCGCTCTTAAGTCCCAGCAGGGGCGCAGCCAAAATGGTCGGCGCAATAAACGTAATGAGGCGCCACAGCAGATAGCCGGCGGTCGAAGCCGACCCAAAGAAATGACCCAAGAACAATGCAAAGCCGCCCTCAGCGCCACCAGTTCCACCGGGCAGGGGGACCGCAGAGCTCAGCAGCTGGACAAAGGCGCTCGCGGCCATGACCGAGAAAAAGTCGACCTCGTGGTGGCCAAAGGCAAGCATCAGGAAATACGGCACGAGGTAGAAAAACGCGAGTTGCAGCATGGTGAT
Source organism: uncultured Collinsella sp. (assembly GCA_902481895.1). Taxonomy (GTDB): domain Bacteria; phylum Actinomycetota; class Coriobacteriia; order Coriobacteriales; family Coriobacteriaceae; genus Collinsella. The sequence goes on from CABSYR010000034.1 coordinate 7,517, forward strand.
GACCACCGTGAGCAGCATGGAAGAAAAATGTCCGGCTGAAAGCTTGAACTTCTCGGAGAAGGAGTAGATCTCGCCATCGACAAACGTGCGCCATCCCTCGATCTTAGTGGCCGAGACACCAATGCGCTCAAGCCAATTGATGATGCAATGGGCGACGCGCGTGACGGTCTTAGGCATGAGCGCGACGGCGAAGATGCCCAGCAAGATGCAGCAGTGCCCACCAAAGCTAAAGACGCACAGCAACGTCATGTCGCCATAGCGCTCGGCAAAAAACGGCATGCGAGCAAGCAGTAGGATAGCGCCCCAGGCAACGAGGCCAAACTGGTACACGATAAAGCGCGTGAACTGCGTTGCTCCGGCCTCGCCGACATTTTGGCCCGCTTTGGTCAGGCGGTAGATCTGGGCGGGAGTCGAGCCCATCATCATGGGCGTCAGGTTGCCAAAGAAGATGCCACTCGCCTCGACCGAGATCAGGTCGCGGATGCCGACGGGCGAATATGGGTCGAGCCAGACGGCGATCGCATAGGCCACAATGCCAAAGAACAGATACATGAACATGCAAAGACACGCGACAACGAGCCATGGCGCCTGGACGCTCGACATAGCGGCCCAGAACTGCCCCATCTGCCCGGTTACCACCAGATAGACGATATAACCCACCAGCACAACGCCGATAAAGATGGCGCCGCGGCGTGCGCTCTTATTGTCATCTCCGCCCGAGGCCTCAACCTCGACCTGGGGCTTAGACGTATGCTGAGAGGACTCCGTCATGAGACTCCTTCTAACAGTCAAAATTTCTTGGATATTGTACCCGTAAGGGCCATAGGCAGAACGCAAAGCTCTGGTTCAAACAGGAATTGCAGACGGTTGTTTGAAAATAAAAAACCCGACCTTCCATGGGAAGGCCGGGTATCAGATGTATGGTAGCCCGTACCAGATTCGAACTGGTGATCTCCGCCTTGAGAGGGCGGCGTCCTAAACCGCTAGACGAACGGGCCACATGACATCTGCACTGCCGTGCTGCGAAGAAATATATTACGGGACAAAAAACGTCAGCGCAAGAAGAAATTCCAAATTGCCCAAATTTTGTCGGCAGGTTATGGAACACGCAGGAAAAGTGGGTAGCTAATTCAAGTTGAGATGGACCAAAAGAGCTTCGCGCTCGTTGGGAATATTGTCTTCGATCACGGCGTCGAGGGCGGAGTTGAGAAGCTGACCCAGTTCCGGCCCGGGCTTGACTCCGGCACGGATCAGGTCGCCGCCGTTGATGGCGAGCATCTTGAGCGTATGGGGCTCCCCTGCCTTCAGCAGCTCGTGCGCCAGCGCGCGCATCTCCTCAATCGTCTCAACGTAATAGAAGCACGATGGGGCCTTGCCAAGCGTGTCAGCACGCTTGAGGTCCATGAGCTCGTCAATCAGGCGGGCCGTGTCGACGCCCTCACCCGAAAGCGCGCGCATCATATTGAGCAGGCAGGAGCGCTCGGGGCGCAGCGGCTTATCGTGATATTTGATGAGCAGGCAAACGTCGCGCACCAGGTCGTGCGAGAGTGCCAGGCGATCCATGATGACACGCGCCTTCTTGGCGCCGAGCTCGGGATGACCGTAGAAGTGTCCGCTGCCGGCGTGATCGACCGTAAAGCACTCGGGCTTGGAGACATCGTGCAAAAACGCCGCCCACATAAGGCTCGACGATGGCGCGACGCCGTCGCACAGCGCCAGCTCCCCTGCCACCGTCAGCACACGGGCGATATGCTCGTAGACGTTAAACGCATGATAGACACTTCGCTGATCAAACCCGCGAGCGGGCGCAAGCTCGGGCACGGCGGCGCAGATGAGCTCGGGGTAGCGCAGCATCGCGTCTCCCCCGTGGCCGGTCGAAAGAATGCCCTCGAGCTCAATACCCACACGCTCGCGCGCCACGGCATCGAGCAGCGGCGCGCACTCGGCAAGCGCACGCTTAGTCTCGGGCTCAATCATAAAGTCCAGACGGCAGGCAAAGCGCACCGCACGCAGCATGCGCAGGGCGTCCTCGTTAAAGCGACGCTTGGGATCACCGACAGCGCGAATCAGCTTGCGCATCAGATCACCCTGGCCGTCGTAGCGGTCGACAAGCCCGCGCTCGGGATGCCAGGCCATGGCGTTGACGGTAAAGTCGCGGCGGGCCAGATCGTCCTCGAGCGAGGCGGCACGCTCGACACTCTGAGGATGGCGCCCATCGGTGTAAAAGCCATCCAGGCGGTACGTGGTGACCTCGATACGCTCGCCATCGGAAATAGCCGTGATTCCGCCAAATTTAATGCCCGACTCCACGACCGCGATATCAGCGGCCTCGAGCGCCGCTTTGGACTCCTGCCACAGGCCGCTACAGCACATATCAACATCGTGGCTGGGGCGCCCCATCAGGGCGTCGCGCACCCAACCGCCTACGTACCAAGCCTCAAGACCAGCCGCCTCAAGCGCGCGCAGGACGCGCAGGGAGGCATCGGACGGTTGCGTACCGTTGAGCGAAACATTGCACATGCCTATGGCCTCCTGCACTTGTGAGCGTTAATCGATGGTTCTCAAAAAGTCTAACAAGAAACGAGAAAGCGCGCACACGCAATCACGTCGTCAATTCGATAAAACGAGACAGCAGACGCCACATACGTTCAGCGCGCAAAAAACACCCGCCCTGGTAATCCAAAGCGGGTGTTCGGCAACGATGTATCGATGCGGCTAGCAAACCTGGCGAACCTCGATGTGCTTCTTATATTCGTCCACCTTGGCAAAATCGCCCAGACCGGGGCACTCGACCACGTTGGCGCCGGTGGCCATCGAAAGACGCAAAGCATCCTCAACACGCTCGGGGGCGTCGTGCCACACGGACAGGAAGGCAGCGAGCGAGGAATCGCCGGCGCAGACGGTCGACAGCAGTTTGACCTCAAAGGTGCGGTTGGCAAACCAGATATGCTCGCCGTTGGAGAAGTACGCGCCATCGCCACCAAGGGTCAGCAGCACGTTCTTGGCGCCCTTGGCGTGCAGCTCGGCCATAGCGCCCTTGACAGACTCATCGTCGCCACCGCTCACCTTAATGCCAAAGATATCGAGCAGCTCATCGTCATTGGGCTTGATCAGCAGCGGCTCCATGGCAATGAGGTCTGCCAGCTGATGGCTCGAGATGTCGAGGACGAACTCGGCCCCCTTAGCCTTGACGCGGCGCAGGACCTCGGCCAGGAAGCCCTCGGAAGTGTTGGGAGGCAGCGAGCCGCTGATGACCAGGCAGGTCATGTCATCGAGCGAATCGATGAGCTCAAACATCTCCTGCTCGTTGGCCTCGTTGATGGCGGCACCGGCGTTGACCATGTTGTACTCGGTGTCGGGGCCGGCATTGAGGAACACGTTGACGCGCGTGATGCCGTCGGTCCACACGGGCTTGACGGGCACGCCCAGGGCCTCGGCGCCCTTGACGATGAACTCGCCCGAGAAGCCAGCGAAGAAGCCCAGGATCGTGGTGTCGACACCGTAGTGATCGAGAGTGAACGAGACGTTAAGACCTTTGCCGTTGGGCGTGTAGACCGCGTTGCGGGTACGCGTGACTGTGTTGGCGGAAAGACCGTCGCAGGCAATGTTGTAGTCAATGGCGGGATTTGCAGTGAGCGTGTAAATCATGAATGTTCCTTTCACGAAGCAACGTGCTAATGAAAGTATATTCCACGCATCGGTAAAAGGCTACAACAACTCGGTGAACGGTGTGGAAGCGATGAAGCACGGCAGGACACCTCTCCCCCATGACGGAACAAAAAAGGCGCCCCGGCCGAAACCGGGGCGCCGCATACGCACGAATATGTCGCGTTTCGATTACTGACGATCGAGCTTGCGAACGGCAACGCGCTTGCTGTACTCGTCGACGTGACCGAAGTCGCCGATGCCGACGGACTCGGCAACGTTGGCGCCGGTGGCCATAGCAAGCTTCATGGCCTCCTCGACGTTGTCGCGATCCCTGTACCACTTGTGCAGGAACGCAGCGAGGGTGCAGTCGCCGGCGCAGACGGAAGAAACCAGTTTGATGTTGAACTCACGCTTGGCGTACCAGATGTCCTCACCGTTGGAGAAGTAAGCGTCACCGCGACTACCACGGGTGAGCAGCACGTTCTGAACGCCAGCGTCGTGAGCCATCTTCATGGCAACGCGAACCTCGTCGTCGGTGTCGACCGGCACGCCGAAGATGGCCTTCATCTCGTGATGGTTCGGCTTGATGAGCAGCGGCTTCTTGTGAGCGAGCTCCTTGAGCTTGTCGGAGGACAGGTCCAGGACGACGTCGGCGCCACGAGCCTGAGCGTGCTCCATGACCTGAGCCAGGAAGTCGGGCGTAGCTTTGGGAGGCACGGATCCGGAGACGATCAGGCACTCAAGATCGCCCGCGGTATCCAGGATGTTGTAGAGCTCCTCCTGGTGCTGCGGCGTAATAGGAGCACCCGGGTTCAGGATGCCGTACTCGTGCTGGCCATCGTTGACGTAGGTGTTAATGCGCGTGATACCGTCGGTCCAGACCGGGCGGCAGAGGCAACCCAGGTTCATGACCTCCTCGACGATGAACTTGCCCGTGAAGCCGGCGAAGAAGCCGAGCGCGACGGTGTCGACGCCCATCTTCTTAAAGGCGAAGGACACGTCGAGGCCCTTGCCGTTAGCCGTGTAGCTGGCCGAGCCGGTGCGGACGTTCTCGTCGGGCTCGAGCGGAGAGCTCGAAACCGTCATGTCGACAGCCGGGTTAGCGGTTAGCGTGTAGAACATTTACAGTACCCCCTGTATATGTGAGGGCCGCGTGGCCGGCCCATTCCAACCACGCGGTTACCTCTGATACCAAATTAGCGAGCTGCGGACTCGAGCAGTGCCTTGACCTCGGCAGCGGTGTTGCAGGCGAGCGCCTTCTCGGCGAGCTCGTCGCACTCGGCCTTGGTCCACTGGCTGATGGTCTTGCGGGCGCGCAGGATGGACGGAGCGCTCATCGAGAACTCCTCCAGGCCCCAACTGATCAGCAGCGGCTCGAGCAGCGGATCGGCAGCGGCCTCGCCGCACATACCGACCATGATGCCGGCCTTCACACCGCTCTCGATGATGTTCTTGAGCGAGCGGAGCACGGCGGGATAGTAAACCTGGTACAGGTTGGAGATGGTGTCGTTGCCACGGTCGGCGCACATGGTGTAGCCGATCAGGTCGTTGGTGCCGATGGAGAAGAAGTCGGCGACCTCGGCAAGACGGTCTGCGAGCAGCGAAGCGGCGGGCGTCTCAACCATAATGCCGACCTCGATGTTCTCGTTGAACTTGCGACCCTCTTCGGTCAGCTCGGCCTTGCACTGCTCGACGAGCTCCTTGACAGCCAAGACCTCCTCGACGCAGGTGACGAGCGGGATCATGATCTTGACGTCACCGAAGGCGCTAGCGCGCAGCAGAGCGCGGAGCTGGACCTTGTACTGGTCGGGATTGGCCAGGCAGTAACGCACGGCGCGGAAGCCCATGAAGGGGTTATCTTCCTTGACCATGTGCAGATACGGAATCTCCTTGTCGCCACCCACATCGAGCGTGCGGATGATGACCGGAGCACCCTTGAGCGCGCTGGCGACCTTACGGTAGGCGTTGAACTGCTCCTCCTCGGAAGGAAGCTCAGCAGAGTCCATGAACAGGAACTCGGAGCGGAATAGACCGATGGCCTCGGCGTCGTGATCGAGCGCGTTGGGCACGTCATCGGGGTTACCGATGTTGCAAGCGATGATCTTCTTGATGCCATCGGCAGTCACGGACGGCTTGCCACGGAAGGCCTCGAGGGCTGCCTTCTCGGCAGCGAAGGCCTCGGCCTTGGCGGTGTAGGCAGCGAGCGTCTCCTCGTCGGGATCGGCCTCGACGATACCCTTGCCGCCGTCGACGACAACGGTCATACCGTTGCGCAGCGCGGTGCAGCTGTTGGAAACCGAAAGGACAGCCGGGATCTCGAGGGCGCGCGCAATGATCGCGGAGTGCGAAGTGCGGCCGCCGGTCTCGGTAACGATACCGGCAACGTGGGCCTTATCGATCGTGGCGGTCATGGACGGCGTAAGGTCGTGCACAACAACGACGGTGTTCTCGGGCAGGACGGAGAGGTCGACGACCTCCTTGCCCAGCAGCTCGGCCAGAATACCGGTGCGGATGTCGGCGATGTCGGCCGCGCGCAGACGGAACATCTCGTCGTCCATGGACAGGAACATGTTCTCGAACATGGTCGAGGTGTCCATGAGCGCCTGCTCGGCGCAGGTACCGCCGTCAATGGCGGCGTTGATGGCGTCGGTCATACCCGGATCCTGAGCCAGGACAATGTGTCCGCTCATGATCTCGGCCTCGGCCTCGCCCACCGTCTCCTTCATGTGGTCGGCCTGAGCCTGGGTCTTCTCGCAGAAGACCGAAAGAGCGGACTGATAGCGCTCCTTCTCTGCTGCCGAATCAGCAACCTCGTGCGGCTCAAACGTCAAGTCGGGATCGACGGCGACCATGACGGTGCCGATACCGATTCCCTCGGAAGCGTTGACTCCCTGATACATTCCCATTCCTCTCTCCGTGTCATGTGATAAAGCGTTTTGCCATATCCATGACAAAAGAGCGCAGTTACCTTACAACAGGTCACTGCGCCCCCAAATATGAACTTAGTTGTTCAACATGCGACCCGTTTGAGTTCTACTCGCCAAGACCGCTCTTGATGAGCTCGATGGCAGCAGCCAGAGCCTCGGCCTCGTCGGCGCCGTCGCACTTGACCTCGACCTCGGTGCCGCAGGGGATACCAGCAGCCATGAGGGCCATCGGGGACTTGCCGTTGACCTCCTTCTCGGGGGTGACGACCGTCACGTCACAGGCGTACTTGCCCATGGTGGAGGCGAACAGACCAGCCGGACGCATGTGCAGACCCTGAGGATTAACGAGGGTAGCCTTCTCAGAAACCATAGTTGACTCCTTTTTTGTGTTTAACCCCTGTCATGCATGTGGCAGGAGTCAGATTCACGACGTTGTTTATATTAACTCACATCAAACGGTTTTTCATTGTGTTTCAGACGAATTATTGGACAGATGTGTTTGTCGTCCGTCTGCTCGCCCACAGGGGCCCGTGCGCGGCCTGTGAGATTTCCTACTCTACAGTCCTGCTCGCACGAAGAGCACATTAAGTGCTCTTCGGCTCGTGCGGAACTCGCGATAAATCTCACAGGCCGCGCACGGGCCCCTGTGGGCGAGCAAGCTGCGGAAACCCAGTCGGTCCAAAGTAATGTCGGCTGAAAAGAATTCTGGCTGATGAACTGTTCGCGATAAAGACTCGTGTTAGCGTCGGAATAATTTAGCCAAATATAGTCGGCCGAGATTGACCAATCCCG
>CABSYR010000035.1:0-14577 GCA_902481895.1 uncultured Collinsella sp.
GGGATTGGTCAAAATCGTTTGACTATTAGCGGCTAAAATCGCCCGGCGCTAACACTCGATAGGTAGCCCCCTCTATACCCTTTTATAAGTTGCGGTGAAATAGGGACTGAATTTGGGGTTGAATCATTTAAACAGTCCCTATTTCACCGCAACTTATGGGAGGGATAGAAAAAAGGCGGAGGCCCTGGAGAGGGACTCCGCCTTATATACAGGGGGCGATGGTATTCGCGTACCGTGGAATTAGACCAGACGGGCGTTGATCGTCTTGGCGATCTCGGCGGCGTCGGTGGAACCCTTGACGGTGGCACGGAAGTCCTCGTCCATGAGCGCCTCGGCGACCTTGGACAGGATCTTGAGGTGCGTAGTGCCGGCCTGGGCACCGGGGATGAGCAGGGCGATAGCCACGTTGACGGGAGCGCCGTCCATGGTATCCCAACCGGTCACGCCGGACTCGTCCTTGACGACGATGACGGCAGCCTCGGTAATGGCGTCGGACTTGGCATGCGGGATGGCGAAGCCCTCCATCATGCCCGTGGTACCCTCGGCCTCGCGGGCCAGGAAGGCGTTCATCACGGCGTCGGCGTCGCCGGCGATACCGGCCTTGACGGCCTGGTTGGAAACGAAGCTCAGAGCCTCGTCACGAGAAGCGAAGTCCTCGGCGACAAAAACATTCTCGACCTTCACGAAGTCGGCAGCCTCGGACTTGGGGGCCTCGACGGCAGCGGCCTTGGGGGCCTCGACGGGCTTGGCGGCAGGAGCGGCCTTCTGGTTCTTCTCGAAGTCGTACTTCTTGAAGGCCACGAACAGGATGCCACCGACCACGGCGCCGATGAGGATCGCGAGGACCCACAGCGGACCGTTCTCGACAACGGGCAGGACCAGGAAGCCACCGTGAGGCGCCGGATCGTGAACGTTGAACATAATGGTCAGGATCGAAGCGATAGAGGAACCGAGCATCATGATGGGCATGACGGGCCAGATGTTCTTGGTCATGAACGGAATGGCGCCCTCGGTGATGTGGGTGCAACCAAGGATGAGGTTGACGACACCGGCGTCGTGATCCTCCTGGCTGAAGTACTTCTTGCCGACAACGACGGCAAAGGTGGTAATCAGCGGCGGAACGATGCAGGCGGCGGAGACGGCAGCCATGAAGTTGGTGCCGAAGTTGTAGGTATCGGTGCCAACACCGGCGGCCAGAGCCTCGGTGAGCATAGCGGTACCGGTGACATAAGCAGCCTTGTTGACCGGGCCACCCATGTCAAAGGCGCACATGCAGCCGATAGCAAGACCCAGGACAACGGCGCCAGAGGCGGACAGGCCCTTGAGGAAGTCCATCATGGCGGTGTTGATGGCAGCCATGGGGCCGGAAATGCCGAGCATGACCAGGCCGACGATGGCGGTCGAGAACAGCGGGTACAGGAAGATAGCCTTGAGGCCGTCCAGGTTCTTGGGCAGACCGGCAAAGACCTTCTCGAGCAGCAGGATGACATAACCGGCGAGGAAGCCACCGACGATGCCGCCCAGGAAGCCGAAGCCCACGCCGGCGCCACCGGCGTCGATCATGCCGGTCTCGGCGTTAACAGGCAGGCCCTGGATGGCGATCATACCAGCAACAAAGCCGGGGACGAGCGCCGGGCGCTTGCCGATGGACTCGGCGATGTAGGCGGAAAGCACCGGAACCATGAGGTTCATGGCGATGCCGCCGATGATCTTGAGCATCGCAGCAAAGCTGTTGTAGTCAGACGCCGTCGAATCGAAGGACGTAATGCCCCACAGGAACGAAACGGCGGTCAGAACACCACCAGCAACGACGAAGACCAGCATGTGGCTGACGCCGTTCATGAGGTGCTTGTAGATGATGTGGCCGATGGACTCCTTCTCCTCGACCTCGTCCTCGACATCGGCAGCGGCTGCAACCGTGCTGTCGCCCTTGGCGGCGAGCGCGCGGTCAATCAGCTTACCGGCGGCCTCAACGGACAGGGCCTTGGAAACACCAACGGAAACCATGGGCTTGCCGGCGAAACGCTCAGCCTGGACATCCTTGTCGGCTGCGACGACGACGGCCTTGGCACCAGCGATCTCACTCTTGGTGAGCTCGTTCTCGACACCGACCTGGCCATGAGTCTCGACTTTAATGGTCAGACCGCGCTCGGCAGCTGCCTTCTCCAGCGCCTCCTTCGCCATGAAGGTGTGCGCAATGCCGGTCGGGCAACCGGTCGCAGCGATGATGTCAAACTTAGCCATGTGTCCCTCCTTCTTGAGTACAGCGCCCGCGGGCGCTCCCCTACACGCGCTTCGATGCGCGTTTTTCCACAACTGAAAGATACCAACCTACCGTCCGCGTGAGAAGAGACAAGGTGCAATTCTCCGGTGAAAGGTTCTTTCATAACCGTAAACGATAAGTGAAAGTTTACCATCAACACTTGAAACGGCAAGGTGTATCTTGTAATTGAAAATGCCCGTATACTATGGCATTGCGAATCAAATTAGATTTTCATGCCAACCAGGAGCCATCCATGACCGATAGTAGCAAGAGCGCACTTTCCCTCATTAGCACCCATCAGGGATACAGCGAATCCGAGCAGCGCATTGTCGACTATATATTGGAGCACCAGTCCGAGGCTCCACGCCTCACGGCGGCTCAGCTCTCACGCGCCGCCACCACGTCCGAAGCGACCGTTTCGCGCTTCTGCCGCAAGCTGGGCTTTGGTAGCTTCCGCAGCTTTCAGTTTTCGTTGGCGAGGGATTTGGAAAGCCAGCGCAACGAGGGCCTGACCGACGAGGTCTCGCTCGACAATATGGAGCAGAGCCTCAAGAACATCCTGGCTGCCAAGGTGAGCGAGCTTAATGCGACTATCGACGGGATCGACCACGATACGCTGGCGGCTGTTGTGCATGCCCTTAAGCATGCAGGGGTTATTGAGTTTGCGGCTGTGGGCAATACGAACGCGGTCGCGCTCGATGCGACGTTTAAGTTTTCGCAGCTGGGCCTGCGCTGCATGGCGAGCACCATTAGCGAGACATCAATCGGCTTTGCACTCACGTTACGCCCGGGTGACGTTATCGTGCTGATTTCGAACTCAGGCAAGTCGCGTCGTTTGAATCGCATGGCAAAAGCGGCTAGCGACTGCGGTGCCACCGTAGTCGTCATCAGCAGCGACAGCAAATCCCCGCTCGCGCGCCTGGCAGACTACACTTTTAATACCGTCAACCACGAAGCGCTGCTGACGACGGGCGACTTTGCGTTCTCCAAGATCAGCGCCACGATGATCATCGAAGTCATCTACAACTTCTTGCTGCCCGAGATTGAAGACGCGCGTGAGCATATCAGCTACTACGAGGAGCTCATCCAGCCGGATAAGGTCGTTGAGTAGGTAGATTGGGAAGCCGATAGACGCCTCTCGTCACGAAACCCGCCCATCTACTACGTTTTAACCGCAACTGCCAACCATACACCCAAAATAGAGAAAACCGCAGGTGTTCTACCTGCGGTTTTCTTTTTGCAATTCTTGGCATGGTTGCCGATGCCCTACCAAACGTAGTAGATGGACCCGTTTCGTGGCGGCCGGGTTGGACATGCTTGTGGCGGCTCGACCTAGGCACGCGCCTCCGCAAGCATCTGCCTGGCGTGCGCCAGGCTTGCCTCGGACTGATCGCCGCTCAACATGCGGGCGATCTCGGCGGTACGCGCTTCGCCGGTTACCTCGTCCAAATGCGTCTGGGGAACATCGCCCGGTTCCTTGCTGACGACATAATGCTTGTCAGCCATGACGGCGACCTGCGCCAAGTGGGTTACGACAATCACCTGATGCGTAGCGGCGAGATCTGCCAGCACGCCCGCGAGCGCACGCGCCGTGGAACCACCGACGCCAGCATCGACCTCGTCAAACACCAGCGTATCGACACCGTCCGCGTTACCGAGGACAACCTTACTTGCCAACATGACGCGGCTGAGCTCGCCGCCCGACGCAATGCGGCGCAGGGGACGCGGAGTCAAACCGGCACCGCTGCGGTATAGCAGCTCGTAGCTCGAAGGACCAACGGGCGTCCACTCAGCACGGGGAAGATCGCGCGACTCCCAGACGAGCTCGGCGCCGCCCATCTCCAGGCGAGCCATCTGGCGGCCAACCTCGTGACAGAAGCGCGGGGCCGCCGTATTGCGGGCGCGCTTAAGTGCCTTGGCAGCGGCAAACAACTCGCGCTCAGCGCTCCCGAGTGCCTCACGCGCCTGTTTGATCTGTTCATCGCCATCATCGACCAGGGACAGCAGCTCTTGCGAGCGATCGCGCATGGCAAAAACATCGTCCATGGTGGGGCCCCACTGACGCAACAGGCCCTTGAGGTCGGAATACCGCTCACGCATGCGAGCGAGCTCGCGCGGGTCGAAGGCGACGCCATCGCGATAGGCACGAAGCTCGTTCGCGCAATCCTCAAGTGAGATACAGGCATCCGAAAGCGCATCGGCAATGTCGCCCAGTTTGCGATCGACGGTAGCCATTCGGGAAAGCTCCACCACGGCACTGTTCACGGCATCGAGCGCTCCCCCTTCGGCGGCAAGCGATGCATGGGCATCGTTAGCCGTGGCAACCAGTACCTCGGCATGTTCGGAGCGCGGCAGCAGTTCCTCGAGTTCCTCATACTCGCCTGGCTTGGGGTCGACCTCGGTGATACGCTCGAGGGCAAAACGCGCTTCCTCGACGCGACTCCCCTGCGCACGCGAGGCCTCCTCGACGCGACGGACCTCCTTGGCAGCCGCGCGCGAGGCTTTAAAACAGGCGCGGTACACATCCAGCGCCTCAAGCGCAGAGCGCCCCGCCCAGGCATCGACCATCGCAACGTGATGCGCCGGATCGAGCAAGCGCTGGTGCTCGTGCTGGCCGCACAGATCCATCATCACACCAACGCGCTCCGAAAGCTCGCGCACACTGGCGATGCGGCCGTCAATCTTCACGCGGCTGCGGCCCTCGGCAGAAAGGCTGCGCTGGACCGTGAAGCCTTCCGTGTCGTGCGGGCCGTCAAACAGCCGCGCCTCGACGCTCGCCAGCGCCTCGCCCTCGCGCACCGTCGACGAATCCGCGCGCTCACCCAAAATAAGCTTGAGCGCCGAGAGCAGCGCAGTCTTGCCGGCGCCGGTCTCACCGGTCAGGACAGTCAGGCCGGCACTCGGCACCAGCGTCGCCTCGCGAATGAGTGCAATGTTAGAAACCTGCAGCTCATCGATCATGACGGACTCCGTAGAATACGCGGCTCACCGAGTTATAGAAGCTCTCGGGGCCGTAATCCAGCAGCAGCACATCACCGGGCCCACGACGCACCGCCACGCTCTCAACGGTGCCATCACAGGTAATAAACTGTCCATCGATAGCGATCGCCGGAACGCTCGGACGGTCATCAGACATAAAGATTTCGACGACATCACTCGGCGAAGTCAAGAAGGCACGGGCCTGAATGGTGTGCGGCGCAATGGGTACGCAGACCATGCCCGTATAGTCGGGGCTCACGATGGGGCCACCGGCGGAAAGCGCGTAGCCCGTAGAACCAGTCGCCGTCGAAACGACGACACCGTCACCGCGTAGGCGGTCGATATGGTGACCGGACACCGTGATGTCGAACTCGACCATATCGGACAGCGGACCGCGGGTAAGCGCCATGTCGTTGAGGGCGAAGGTGCGCACGACATCCTTCGTACCGTCTTCGCGCACGGACACGATATCCGCGGCGATGGTGGCGCGACGGCTCACGTGCAGCTCGCCGGAAAGGGCGTCGCTCACGACCTGCAGAATGTCGCGCTCCTCGGGGCTCGCAGCAGTTAAAAAGCCCAGGTGACCATAGGAAAGACCGAGGATAGGAATCTCGCGATGGTTGAGGATGCGGGCAGCGCGCAGCAACGTACCGTCGCCGCCGAGCGTAATGACCAGATCGGAGCCTTCAATATCAGGCGTGCTCTGAATCTTGGATCGCTGGTCGGCAGCCCATGCCACCTCATAGCCCTGGCGCGTCAGCCAAAGCTCGAGCATCAGGCCGCTCTCGACCGCCTCTTGCTTGTAATAATTGGGAACCAGAAAGACCTTCATAGCGTTGCAGCTTTCTCGCTCAAAACCGATACCTGGGATTGCAGCTCGTCTTGCGAGCGGTCGCCGGGGTCAAATCTCGTGCCGTACAGGAAAAACTCAACGTTGCCCTTGGCACCATGAATGGGTGACACGCACACATCGACCGGGAACAGGCCCTTGGCAGCAAAGAGTTCAACCGCCGCCACGAGTGTATCGCGGCGAACGGCGGGATCGGTCACAATGCCGCCCTCGCCCACCAGCGCCGCCGGAGCCTCAAACTGCGGCTTTACGAGCGTACAGAATGCACCCGTAGGAGTCAGGCACGCCAGTACCGCATCGATAATGTTCGCGATGCTGGTAAACGAGACATCACACACAGCCAGGTCGATGGCGCCGGCATAGCCAAGCTCAGGCAGCTGCGTCACGTTTGTGCGCTCATGCAGCATCACGCGATCGTCCTGACGCAACGACCAATCGAACTGGGCGCGACCCACGTCCACCGAGACAACGGTCGCAGCTCCGCGCTTGAGCAGGCAATCGGTAAAACCGCCGGTAGAGCAGCCCACATCCAGACAGGCAAGGCCCGTCGGATTGATTCCAAACGCATCAAGCGCGCCTTCGAGCTTAAGACCGCCGCGGCCAACATAGGGAATGCGCCCCTTCACGTGCAGCGGCAGCCCCGGGATCACCTTAAGGCCCGGCGAAGTCAAGCGCTCACCGCCACTCGAGACCAAGCCGGCCATAAGAGTGCGAAGGGCATCCGCGCGATCGGCGCAGATGCCCTGTGAAATCAGTTCGTCATCAAGACGCACGCGTTTCATGAATGCCATCAACCATTCGTATCCGGAGATGCGGCCTAGCTATCCTGGGATTCGTTTGCTGCATCCTCATCGTATTCCTGCTCGAGCTTGTCGGCCTCACGCGGCGTCAACTCAAACTTGTCGACCATATCGACCGCGCGGGAGCCCAGCTCAATCGCTTCGTCAAACAAATCGAGTGAACGCTCCAAGGAGGTATCCTTGGAGCGAACGGTAGCGATGATCTGGTCCAAGCGGTCCGAGATCTCGTCGAAATTGCGGACGGAACCCTCTGGCATGGCTACTCCTCGACGGAGTCGACAACAGCCTCGGCGGCGTCCGCATCCTCGGCCAGCACGCCAGCCTCAGCCTGGGCAACCGCAACCTTGGCGGCAGCCTCGGCAGCCTGCGCCTCCTCGCGAGCGCGATCTTCGGCCAGCAGCTCCTGGTACAGGTCCTCGCCCGGCAGCTCCTCGCTGCGAGCGATCTTGCCCAGCACGCCGTTGACGAACGACGCGGACTGGTCGGTGCCATAGGCCTTGGCAAGCTCGACAGCCTCGTTGATCACGATGGCGTCCGAGACCTCCTCGTCGGTGAGGAAACGCATCTCGTAAACGGCGATACGCAGCAGGTTGCGGTCGGCGCCGGGCATGCGCATAAGATCCCAGTTCTTGGCAACAGAGCGCAGAGCACAGTCGATGCGGTCGATATGCTCGTAGGCACCGCGGCACAGCTCCAGCGCATAGGGGTCGAGGGGGCCCTTCGAGATCAGGAAATCACCCTCGAGGACGCGCTCGAGCGGGCTGTCCGTGGCCTCGGCCTGGAACAGCAGCTGAAGCGCCTGACTGCGGGCAAGCGTGCGCCCGCGATAAACCTTAAGGCTCAAAGGTTACTCCTTGGGGAAAACGAGGCCGTCGATGCAAACGTCAACGCGCTCGACCTCAACGCCAACCTGGGCATCGATGGCGGCGACCACGGCGGCGCGAACGGCCTCGGCGAGTTTCTTGAACGGATAGCCAAAGAACACCACGACACGCACGGTGAGTGCGAGCTTGTCGCCGATGACCTCGGCCTCGACCGCCGGCTCGGAAGCCGGGGCCTTGGACGAGAGCATCATGGAGACAAGGTTGGTGGCAAGGTCCTTGACGCCAACGGAGGCGATGCCCTCGACATCCGACACGGCGCGCGAAACGATGGCGGTCAGAACATCGGGCGAAATGCCGATGCCGTCAATCTTGATTTCCTGGGGCATGAGACCTCCTAGAAGAGTTGGTGCTAGACGCGGGAGACGAACTTGCCGTCGCGGGTGTCAACCTTGATGACCTCGCCCTCGTTGAGGTACATGGGGACCTGGATGACAGCGCCGGTGTCGATCGTGGCCGGCTTGGTGGAACCCTGGACGGTGTCGCCCTTAAAGCCCGGGTCGGTCTGGACGATGGTGGTCTCGATGAACATCGGCGGGGTCACGCCCATGAGCTCATCGTCGGCAAAGAGCAGCTGGCAGATGTCGTTCTCGCGCAGCCACTTGGAGTTCTCGCCCACCATGTCCTCGGGAACGGGAACCTGCTCATAGGTCTCGTTGTCCATGAAGATGTAGTCGGCGCCATCGTTGTAGAGGTACTGGAACTCACGGGTGGTGAGCATGACGCTCTCGAACTTGGTGCCGGCGTTGCAGGTGTTCTCGACGACACGGCCGCTCTTGATGTCGCGGGTCTTGTAGCGCACAAACGCGCCGCCCTTGCCCGGCTTGACATGCTGGAACTCGACGATGGTGTAGACCTTGTCCTTGATGCGGAGACCGAGGCCGTTCTTGAAGTCGGCGGTAGAAATGGTAGGCATAGCGACCTTTCTTGTTATGGGCAGAACGCACAAGCGTCCAAATAACATACGACCGAAATTATACACTTGCTGACGGCGCCTGCAGCGAGCGCATAAAAAGAGAACGCGGGGCGTCCGAATCGATCCGGACGCCCCGCCCCAAAAATCTATCGAAATGGGCTAGCAATCGATGACGTGCAGGTCGTGCGGGGTCTTGGTGAAGGGCTCGTAGCCGTTCTCGGTGACCACGCCGTAGTCCTCCAGACGCACGCCGCCCACACCGGGCAGATACACGCCGGGCTCCATGGTGATAACCGAGCCGACCTCGATGGTGTTCTTGCTACGGTTGAAGTTGGGCAGCTCATGGATGTCGATGCCCACGCCGTGGCCCAGGCCATGGTTGTAGTAATCGCCATAGCCGGCATCGCCGATGATCTTCTTGGAAAGCTTGAAAATGTCGTTACCCTCGACGCCCGGATGGATGGCGGCGACGCACTCCTCGTGGGTGCGGCGCACGAGCGCGTACAGGTCGAGCTGCTCCTGGGTAGGCTCGCCCATCACGACGGTGCGCGTCATGTCGGAACGATAATCGCAGTAGCCCGCACCGTAATCCATGAGGACGAAGTCGCCCTTCTCGATCACGCGGTCACTCGGCACGGCATGCGGGTTGGCGGTATTGGGGCCGCTTGCCACGATGGAGCCGAAGGCCAAGCTGTCGGCGCCGTTGGCGAACATAAAGTTCTCGAGCTCGTTGCGAACCTGCTTCTCGGTCATACCAGGCTTAATAAAGCCGAGCATATGCTGGAAGGCGGCATCGGTGATCGACTGCGCATGGCGCATGAGCTCGATCTCCTCGGCGTCCTTGATGGCGCGCATCTTGCGGATGTCGTCATGCAT
Source organism: uncultured Collinsella sp. (assembly GCA_902481895.1). Classification (GTDB taxonomy): domain Bacteria; phylum Actinomycetota; class Coriobacteriia; order Coriobacteriales; family Coriobacteriaceae; genus Collinsella. Next base: position 9,566 of record CABSYR010000035.1, read on the forward strand.
CAGCGGCAACATGCAGGCGACGGAACGGTCCTCCAGACCACGCTGAATACCCTGGTAGAAATTGATCTGCATGTCGTCCTCGACAGCGCAGACGCGGCACTTGTTGGCCGCAATCTTGCCGGCGACCCAACCGGGGATGGTGCCCTCGTCCATGTCGTAGACCCAGGGGCTGCCGGCGGGCGTGTTCTCCTCAAAGCTGTTGAGGTAGCGCGAGTCGGTATGGAACAGGCACTGGTCAGCCGTAATAAACGCCGCGTGCGGGAACTCGAAGGTGTAGTCGAAGACGCCCTTCACGCCCGTGAGCCAACGAAGATTGGCCTCGTCGCGTACCACGATGGCGTCGTAGCCGCGCTCGACCATCAGGGCACGGACACGTTCGATACGACCGGCAGGACCGGCAGCAAACTCAGACATGCAGATTCCTTTCTTATTGTCTCAAAAAGTGCGGGACGGGTCTCAACCGAACGTCGGAATCGCATGCGAACCGCAACCGATTGGAAACCCGTCCCTCAACATGATACGAAAGACGATGGATGTCAATAAATCTTAGAGAAGTTCTTTGCGAGAAGCCAAGTAGGCGTGAGCGTGACGCTCAAGAACCTCGTCCTCAACGCTCGTTAGACGAATGGCGCCGAGTGCCGCGGGCAGCGGCAACATGCTGCGGTTCGAGCGGGCGAACTGCTGCTTGCGGAACTCCTCGATAAACGCGGTGGGCTCCAGGTCGAAGGCAAGCTCCTCGATGCCAAAGTCCTCCAGGCAGTCATCGACCTCAAAAACGTAATCGATATCGAAGTCGCAGGCATCGTGGGCAACGCGCGCCTCAAAGCGCATGCCCTCGGACAACAGCTGGTAGGCAGGGACCTGCGAAGCGGCATCGCCCAAGCAGGCGCGCAGGGTGCGCTCCCCCGTCTTACCAAAATCGAGCGCATGACGTGCGCTCGGGTTCGTGGCCATCAGTACGTCCTTTCGGGCAGTCTGAGACCACTGAACGGCATTGACGAGCGCGACCTCCTCGCCCGCGAGAATCTCGGGGACGGTCCCGGTAAACTGATTCCAGCGGGACTTGCTGCTCGAAAGCATGGTGCCAACAAGTACCACATAGCCGAGCTTGAGGTCCTCGGGGTCCGCCTCGCGAACAAGGTCGAGGTCACACACGACCAGGCCCGGTTCGGGACGGAACGCGATAGCGGGAAGCGCATTCGCCGACGAGGCGACGAGCGGCTTCATGGTCGTCGCGACCGTAAGCATGGCATCGAACGTCGTCGGCAGCAGGGCGCACTCGGTGCGACCGCACCACTGATTGGCACACCAGCAAACGACCGAGCAGGTCGCCGTATCGCCGACAGCGACAACGAGATCGTCGCAGGTAATGCCGTTAGCCGACAGGGCGCCAAAGACGGTATCGGCATCGGCCAGCGTAGCACCGGCAGGCGAAACCTCGAGGACGAGCAGCGACACGGCAAAACCGGCGTCGACCAGCGCATGCTCGACGACCTCACCAAAACGCTCGGATGTGGCGTCGTTCCAAACCACCATCGCGCGCTTAGGCTTGCCCACAGCCGAGGCAAACATGCGCGACAGCTCCTCGAACGCGCCCAATCCGACGCGGACATCGACACTGCGGTTTTGGAAATTGATAAGTTGACGGCGAATCATAGCAGCCCACGCTCCAAAAGCATCTCGGCACAAAGGTAGGAAACGTCCTCGAAGGACTTGTTGCGAATATCAAGGGTAATATCGGCGGCCTGGCGATACAGCGGACGGCGATGCTCAAACAGGCGCGCAGCATGCTCGGGCGAGCGGAAATCGGGGCGCGTGTCGGACCGACGAATCTGGCGAATCGAATCCTCGAAGTCACCCTCGAGGTACACGCACGTACCCATTTCGTGCATCAGCTCAATATTCACCGGCGTCTCGACAATGCCGCCCCCGCACGAAACCAACAGGCTGCGCTCACTTTGGAGCGAACGGAGCGCCGAGGTCTCGAGCTCGCGAAAACGATCCTCGCCCTCGGTCTCAAAAATCTCGGTTACCGACTTGCCGCAACGGCGCACGACCAGGCGATCGGTATCGATAAAACGCCGCTTGAACATAGTGCCGACGTTGCGCGCGAGCGTCGATTTGCCCGCGCCCAAAAAGCCGATAAAGAAGATATGGTCGCAGCCGTGTTTGGTGTGCTGGGACATAGCGAGACCTATTCCTCGCAGGGAAGGTCGCGAAGGGCCCGGCGCTCAAAGATACGGAAGATCTGCGTATACCACAGGTCCTGCGTCGCCTGCGGCTTTACCAGGATGGTATCGACGCCGGCGAAGTTGCCGCTCCACACGTCCGTGTAGAGCTGATCACCGATCAGCACCGCCTCGTCGGCCGTGGCGCCGAGGCGCTTAAGACCCGCCTTGAGGGCAAACGGCGCCGGCTTCATGGCGTGGCTGATGGCCTCGAGTCCCAGCTCGCGTGCAGAGCTCATGACCTGGTCGCGATGCCAGTTGTTGGACACCATGCACAGCTTAAAGCCTTTGGCGCGGGCGGCATCGAGCCAAGCGGAAACCGCGGCGGGAACCTGCTCGGTGTCGCGCGGCACCAAGGTGTTATCGCGATCGAGCAGAATGGCGCGTTTGCCGTCGGCCCACAGGGTATTAAGGTCGATGCGATCGACCGAGGCAACGTAACGTTTGGGGCTAAAAATCCTCATGCTAATTCCAAGACTGTTGATGCTCTTCGTAGGTTTGCGAGAAGTACTCCTCGTCCTGCGTAATGTAGAAATACAGGTCATCGGAGTCGGTCGGCTCAAGCGTGGCCTTGAGTGCCTCGAGCGATGGAGAGCAGATGGGCGTGGGTGGCAGACCCTCATGCTTATAGGTGTTATACGGACTATCGCTCTGCAGGTCGTCGGCGGTAACCTCGCCACCGGTGACATACATCATGGTCGCATCGCTGTTGAGATAGCGCAGACCGTCGAGCTTGCCGGCAAGGCGGTTGTAGAAGACCGAGGCCACGTGCGCACGTTGATCGGCGTTGAGGCCCTCGCGCTCAACGATAGAGGCCAAGTTGACGATGTCGTAGTCGGACATCTCCACGCCGTAGCGTTCCTTGATCTTGGCTTCGCAGCTCGCAAAGTCAAGCGACTTGTACTCGGTCTTAAACTGATCGAGCATGGCGCGAATCACGTCATCGGCCGTCGGCGAATCGCCCAGCGAATAGGTCTTGGGGAACAAGAAACCCTCGAGCGAATCGTTGGCGGCGCCCTTAAGGAAGCTATAGTCGTCAACGTAGTTGGAGGCCTTGGCCTGGTTGAGGAAGTCTTCCTTAGAGATGCTGTCGTAGGCCTGGGCCACACGGTCGGCGACTTGATCGACCGTTAGGCCCTCAGGGATAGTCAGCGCATTGGAGCCCGCGTTGGGGCCTTCCATGAGCTGCTGAACAACCTTGGTCGCATCCATGAGTGTGGTGAACGAATAATCACCAGGCTTGAGCGACATATCGGCGTTGAGCTTTTTCACCGCCGCATAATAATCCTTGGGATTTTCGACGATATGATTCTCGGAGAGAATCGAAGCGATGCTGTCACCCGAGGCACCATCGGGAATCGTGATAGTAACCTGCTGGCCTGCAACGACTTTCGCACCCTCACCGCCAAAGAAGCCCTTGACGGCTGGCACGACAAAGAAAACGATCGCGACAAGCGCAAGCACGGCAACAACGCCACCGATAATCATAGGCACCGGGGAGCTTTTCTTTTGAGCACCGCGACGAGCATGCGTGTTGTAGCTCGAGCGGGTCGCCGGAGCAACGCCATGCGAACCACGAGCGTGATGCGAATGCGATTGGGGGGCCTGCGTTCGCTGGGTAGGTGCCTGCTGCTTAAAGCGGGTGCCGCCTGCAGGCTGGGCCGTACGAGCAGTGGGCTGCTGAGCCGCGTGAGAAGCCGAATGCTGAACCGAACGAGCAGAAGGCTGCTGACCCGTCTGTTGAACAGGTTGGGCCGAACGAGAGAAGGACTGCGCCGGGCGCGCGGCAGGCTGAGCTGCGCGCTGCGTCGGCTGTGCCGGACGCTGGCCAGGCTGGGCAGGGCGCGACGCCGGCTGCTGTGTACGATTCGGCTGGCGCGGATCGGAAACACTAGGCATGCGAAACCTCCTCGTTTTTACGATCGAGCCACGTCTGCAAAAACAGGCTGGCGGCAATCATGTCGATCTTGCCCCTCATCTGCTTTTCGTTGAGTCCCTGCTCGCGCAGGATACGCTTGGCCTCTTGCGAGGACAGACGCTCGTCCTCAAACTCCAACGGAAGATTGAGCTCGTCGGCAATCTTTTGCGCCACAGCGGCAACGCGCTCGGCCTGAGGGCCGGGCTCACCGGCCATGGTCAGGGGACGTCCGCTTACCAGGATGTCGGGCTCATAATCCTCAACCAGGTAGCGGAACGTCTTGGCCATACCGGTGACCTCGGCGGCCGGGAGCACCTTAACGGGCATCGCCATCTTGCCATCACGGCTCGAGACGGCGATGCCAATCCTGGTCTCCCCTATGTCCAGCGCGAGCGCAACCACAGCGACTTCTTAGATTCTTAGGCGCCGAGCGCGGTCTTAGCGGCCGCGAGGGCATCGGCGATGCCGGCAGCATTCTTGCCACCGGCCTGGGCCATGTTGGGACGACCGCCACCGCGACCGTCGACCAGGCCCGCGATCTGCTTGATCACGTTACCGGCGTGGAACCCGGCCTTCACGGCGTCATCGGAGCCGGCAGCGAGCAGGGCCGGAGTGCCCTTCTCAGTCACGCTGGCGACGACACAAGCGACAGGGCCGGCGACCTTCTGATGCACGGTATCCCATACGTTGCGCAGGTCGGCAGCCTCAAGGCCCTGGAGCTCGGCGACGACGAGCTTGTAGCCGCCGAGCTCGACGGCATCCTCGATGGCACTGGAAATGGCGTCGGAGGAGCCACCGGTCAGAGCCTTTTTGAGCTTGTTGGAAGTCTCTGTCTCTTATACACATCTGACGCTGCCGACGATCGC
>CABSYR010000036.1:0-11965 GCA_902481895.1 uncultured Collinsella sp.
TAAGAGACAGTCTCCACGCGGGCGGGAACCTCGTCGGCGCGGCACTTGAGCGCAGCGGCGGCGGCGTCAACGAGCGCCAGGCGGTCGGCCATGTAATCGAGAGCGCCCTTGGAGGTCACAGCCTCGATGCGGCGGACATTCGAGCCCGTGGAGGACTCGGAAATGATCTTGAACAGGCCGATCTCGGCGGTGTTGGCGGCATGCGTACCACCGCAGAGCTCGCGGGAGAACGGCTGGTCCTCGGCGCCCACGGAGACGACGCGAACGACATCGCCGTACTTCTCGCCAAAGAGGGCGACAGCGCCGGCGGCCTTGGCCTCGTCGATGCCCATGACGCGGGTCACGACCGGCTTGGAAGCGAAGATCTGCTGGTTGACCAGATCCTCAACAGCCTTGAGCTGCTCGGAGGACAGGGCCTCGAAGTGCGTGAAGTCAAAGCGCAGGTGCTCGGGCGTCACCAGCGAGCCGGCCTGGGAGACATGCTCGCCCAGGACCTGCTTAAGCGCAGCGTCGAGCAGGTGGGTGGCGGTGTGGTTGCGGCGCAGGAAACCACGGCGCTCGGCGTCGAGCGCGGCGGTCACGGTAGCACCGACGGTCAGCGTGCCCTCGGCAACGTGTGCGACATGGGCAAACAGGCCGTTGTGGTTCTTGGTATCGGCAACGGTCAGAACAACGCCCTCGGCGGAAAGCTCGCCGGCGTCACCCTGCTGGCCGCCCATCTCGGCGTAGAACGGGGTGCGGTCGAGCACGACCTCGACGTCCTCGCCGGCGGCAGCGGACTCGACGGACTCGCCGTTGCGAACGATGGCGACAACCTTGGCACCCTCGATCGCATCGTTGTCATAGCCGTCGAACTCGGTCGCGACGACCTTGTCGGAAAGCTCGACCCACACGTCGTTGAAGCTGCCCCAGGCATCGCCCTTGGCGTTGGCACGAGCGCGGGCCTTCTGGTCCTCCATGCAGGCGTTGAAGCCGTCCATGTCGACGTCGTGGCCAGCAGCGCCGGCGATCTCGACAGTCAGGTCAATGGGGAAACCAAAGGTGTCGTGCAGCTTAAAGGCAACGTCGCCCGGAAGGACGGCGCCGTCGGCGAGCGCGGCCAGGGCCTCGTCCAGGTAAACACGGCCGTTGTCGAGCGTCGTGGAGAAGCGCTCCTCCTCGGAGGCGACAATACCCTTAACGAGCGCGACGTTCTTGAGCAGCTCGGGATAGGCCTCGCCCATCTGAGCGTTGACCTCGTCGATGAACTTAGTCAGGAAGGCGCCCTCGATGCCCAGCAGGCGGCCGTGGAACACGGCACGGCGGAACAGGCGGCGCAGGACGTACTCGCGGCCCTCGTTACCGGGCAGGATGCCGTCCGAGATCATAAAGTCGACGGCACGGGAGTGGTCGGCGATGATGCGCAGAGAACGGCTAGCACCGGAGTAATCGTCGGCGTCATAGGTCTTACCGCTGATCTCCTCGCCCAGCTTGATGAGATGCTGCATCAGATCGCCGTCGTAGTTGGCGGTCTTGTGCTGCATGATGGCGGCCATGCGCTCAAGGCCCATGCCCGTATCGAGGTTACGGTGCGGCAGCTCCGGCATGGAGCCGTCCTCCTGGCGATCGTACTGGGTAAAGACGAGGTTCCAGAACTCCAGGAAGCGGTCGCAGTCGCAGCCGGGCTTGCAGTCGGGACTACCGCAGCCGACCTCCTCGCCCATGTCAAAGTAGATCTCGGAGCAGGGACCGCAGGGGCCAGTGGGGCCAGCGGCCCAGAAGTTGTCGTCCTCGCCCAGGCGGGAAATGTGGTCCTCGGCAACGCCCAGAGAACGCCACACGTCGTGGGTCTCGTCGTCCTCGGTAAAGACGGTAAAGTACAGGCGGTCGAGCGGCAGCTTGAACTCCTTGGTGATGAGCTCAAAGGCCCAGGCGCAAGCCTGCTGCTTGGAGACGCCGCCAAAGGAGAAGTCGCCGAGCATCTCGAAGAAGGACAGGTGACGGCCGTCCTCGCCGATGCAATCGATGTCGTTGGTGCGGACGCACTTCTGGCAGGAGATAGCGCCGATCTCCTTCATGGTCTTCTTGCCCTGGTAGTACTCCTTAAACTGGTTCATGCCGGCGTTGGCAAGCAGCAGCGAAGGATCGTCGGGGACGAGGGACGAAGAAGGATAGAGCTTAAGACCGCGCTCCTCAAAGAAGTTGAGGAACTTGGAGCGAATCTCGGCCGTAGTCATTGACGGGTAGTCAGCACTCATAGAGGGAATCTCCTCGGTTTCACATCGAAACAGTTCAAACGTAACGATATTACCATCCCACCGCGCAAGTGCAAAAAAGAGGGCCGGCACAATGCCGGCCCTTCAGCGAAATTGCATGTTAGCGCGTATGAATATTAATCCGAATTACCCCGCTAGTTGTCATCATCGTCCATGGAGCCGTCGATGCCGGTTTTGGTGTCGTCATCCGTGTTGGAATCGTCATCCTTAGCGAAGGGGTTCTTGAAGAAGCCCGTCGCATCGGGCTGCAGACCAGAGAGCTTGATCCAGGGATTATCGAGATCGGGCTTGGGCATGGCCTTGGCCTCGGGCGCAGTCTCGTTGCCGATGAGCTCGGACTCGTAAATGAAGGTGTCGTCGCCGAGCGCGTCGTAGGCGGCAACCGGGTTGCCATCGGCATCGCGGTACGGTGTGCCCTTAAACACGGCGCCGTCATAGGCCACAAGCTGGCGGCCGGTCTCATTCTCGAAGTAGTACACGAAGATACCCTTGAGGGCCGCGCACAGCGGGATGGCAATAATCATGCCGATGGGGCCCATGAGTGCCGAGCCAATAACGAGCGCCGTGAGGCTCATGATGGGATGCACCTGCACCGAGCTCTGCATGACCTTAGGAGAAATCACGTTGTCGGTGACGTTTTGCGCGACCATCGTCACGATGAGCGTCCATAACGCCAACATGGGGCTGAACATGAAACCGAGCACCGTGGCGATTGCTGCGCTCACCCAAGGACCGACGACCGGAACCAAATGCATGATGCCGGTAAAGATAGCCATGAGCGCCGCATACGGATGGCCGATGATCATAAAACCGATAAAGGCGAGGAAACCACCGCAGATGGACGTCACGACCATACCGCGCATGTAGCCGCCGACAGAGCGAGAAAGGATGGCGACCATAAAGCGGTACGAGGTCTCCTTATCCTGACCGATGATGGTGCAAATCTCGTGGTGCATGCGAGGGTAGTCGCAGGCCATCCAGTACGCAAGCACCAGACCAAGGAAGATCACGAACAACTGCGAGGCCGTATTGGTGATGAGCGGGAACACACCGCGGCCAAGCTCGGCAGCGATCTGAGACACGTACTTCGATGCCACGGTAACAAGCGACGAAAGATTATCGTCCAAATACTCCTTGAGCGGCGTGTTGTTGAGTGTCTTGGCATGCGAGATCATCTCGTTGAGGTCGCCACCCGCAACACGAAGCTGCTCGGGCAGGCGGCTCAGGACTTCCATGATCTGACCAAAGAGAATCGGCGACAAGATGCAAACGACACCGACGAGCACGGCAACAACAACAATTAGCGCAATAAGCGAACCGATGCCGCGATTCACGCCATGGTGCTCGAGCCAGTTGGTGATCGGGGACATCACAAAAGCAATGATGGAGCCAACGGCAAGAAACTCAATAACCGGTGCCAGGATGCCCATAAGGTTAAAGATGACAGCAGCAATAACAATGCAGCCGACAACAGCCCAAATGCGCAGCGTCAGAACGCGGGTGTCGCGCAGCACGCGATCGGTTTGTTGGGGGTGCTCACTCATGAACGAATCATCACTCCGTCGGGGTCGATCTTGTCCTGAATCTTCTTAAGCGTGCGGCGCAGCAGACGCGAAACCTGCACCTGCGAGATGCCCAGCTTCTTGGCAATCTCGATCTGGGTCATGCCCTTCACAAAGCGCAGCTCGATCACCTCGCGCTCGCGCGGCGAGAAATCGCGGATGGCTTCCTCGATCACCAGGCGGTCATCGGTAAAGTCGAGCTCGTTGTCATCGTCGGCGTAACGGTCGAGAATCGAGGGCGCATCGTCGGAATCGGACGCACCAGGAGCCTCGATGGGCACCGAGGTATAGGCCGAAGACGATTCCATAGCCTCGAGGACCTCATCGACAGTCACACCCAGGTACTCAGCGATCTCCTCAACCTTGGGCGAACGCTGCAGCTCGTTGGTAAGTTTGTCAGTAGCCTGGTTGACCTTGGCCGAGAGCTCCTGCAGACGACGCGGTACGCGCACGCTCCAGCCCTTGTCGCGGAAATGGCGTTTGATCTCGCCCAGGATAGTGGGTGTCGCAAACGTCGTGAACTCGAGTCCGCGCTCGGGGTCAAAGCGGTCGATAGCCTTGAGCAAACCCAGATAGCCGACCTGCATGAGGTCGTCGAGCGGCTCGCCGCGATTCTTAAATTTGTTGGCAAGAAACCTTACCAGGTTCATATGGGACATGACGAGCTGTTCGCGGGCGTCCGGATCACCGGTCTCCTTGTAGCGACGAAACAGCTCGCGGGTTTTCTCCTTGTCCCAAGCGGTCTTGCCGCTCCGGGAACGTTCGGTCATATTAAATATCCGCCTTGAGGTCGAGGGAAAGCGTCAGGGGCGCCGCAGTCTTTTCGTAGGAGTCGCACACGCTCGCCAAAATAAGCTCGGCATACACGGCAGCCTGGTCATCCTCGTCGACGGTGGCCTGATCGCCAAAGGTAAAGGTCATGCCAACGTGAGATTCATCGACATCGAATTTGATTGAGATGTCGTCGGAATCAACAGCCGTGCAGCCAAAGATAAAGGCTTCCTCGGCAGCCATGCGGATGTCCTCGATGCGATCGACAGACATAGAGCACAGGGCACCAACGTTGGCTGCCGTCATGCGCACAAGGCGAGCGAGACGCGGGTCACCGGCAACGGTCAGCGTGATAGGGCAGGTTGCTTCGCTACTCATCGCAGGACTCCTCAGAGGTCTCGGCGGGCGTATAGGTGTAATACTGAGCCGGCTTGGATACAGACTTCTGACCATCAGCGTCGCCCGCGGCGGCCTCGTCCTCGCCAATTAGGACGCGCTCGGTAGGCTGCTCGGCCTCCGCAGCGGCAGCGGCGAGCTTGCGATCAGCGTCGGTTGCAGGAGCCTTCACCTTATTGAAGAGCTTCTGCACAGCACCGGCGGCAGAGTCGGTCACGCTCGACACAGCATTGCTGGCCTCGGCCATGCTGCCTGTAACCTCGGAAATGTCGCGAACCACGGCTTCGACCTCTACGAGATTGGAGGTAAGGGCATCAACTGCCGTCTTGCTCGACTTAAGCAGCGGCTCCATCTGGGCAAGCGCCGGCGTAAGCTCATCGACAGCGCCATCGAGCTTTGCCACCACAGGCTGAGCCTCGGCGATGGTGTTGTTGAGGTCGTTCACGGTCTTATCGAGCGAGTCGACAACATTGCGGGTCTTGCGCAGGGTAAGCGCGAGCTCAGCGATGGCCCACACGCCGGCAACGGCGAGCAGCAGCAGGGCGATTTGAATGGGACTCATACAAGCCTCCCGGAAGAATCGAAATACAGACGCTTTTCATGGTACCCCAAAGGGGACCGAACATGCCAAGAGCAGCAACGTGGGACAAAATTATCAGCAGCTACCTCGGTGCATTCCCGCTACGGTCGCGCTCGCTTTGCTCTACACGCCACTCTTCCCAGCCGCGGCCCGCAGGCTGCCAGAACGCGCCGCGCTCCAGCCCTTCGGGCAAATATCGCTGATCGACCCAGCCTTCGGGATAGTCATGCGGATACTTGTACACACCGTATTCGTCGCTGCCCGGGCGATGACGATCGCGCAGATAACTCGGCACCTCGCGGAGCCCACTTGAATGGATATCGGCCAACGCCGCATCGATCGAAGCCTCGCACGCGTTGGATTTAGGCGCCAAGCACACATAGAGAGCAGCCTGAGCCAGATTAATACGGCACTCGGGATAGCCAATAACCTCGGCAGACTTAAACGCGGCATGCGCCACCAAAAGCGCCTGCGGGTCGGCGTTGCCAACATCCTCAGAAGCGTGAATCATAATGCGGCGAGCGATAAACTTAGGATCCTCCCCAGCATCGATCATGCGCGCGAGCCAATAGATCGTGGCATCGGGGTCGCTACCGCGCATGGACTTGATGAACGCACTGATGATGTCGTAGTGCATGTCACCGTTTTTGTCGTACGAAAAGCCGCGACGCGGGTTGGCAATCTTCACGTCGTCAACAGTGATGGGATAGCGCTCCCCCGCCGCCGGCGCTGGCGTTCCCTCGGTATCGGGACGCGTGACGGCAATCTCGCTCGCAAGCTCGAGCGTCGTGAGCGCCGAGCGAGCGTCACCCGCTGCCAGCGTGCAAATGGTCTTGACCGTATCCTCATCGGCCGAGAACTTACCGTTCAAGCCCTGCGGTGCCTCAAGCGCACGTTCAATAAGCGTGGCGATATCCTCATCCTTCAGATGCTCAAGCTCCACGACGCGACCACGTGAGAGCAGTGCCGAGTTGACCTCGAAGTACGGGTTCTCTGTCGTAGCGCCAATCATAATGACGGTACGGTTCTCAACTGCATGCAGCAGGGCATCCTGCTGCGACTTAGAGAAGCGGTGAATCTCATCGATGAATAGAATGGTGCGGCGGTCGTACGTATTCAGGCGCGTCTTGGCCTCATCAATCACACGACGCAGGTCCTTCACGGTACCCGTGACGGCGCTGACCTCGACAAACTCGCTCTTGGTATGGTTGGCGATAATGTGGGCCAGCGTCGTCTTGCCCGTACCGGCAGGCCCGTACAGAATCACGCTCGAAAGCACGTCGTGCTCGATCGCGGCACGCAGCCATGAACCCTTACCGACGGCCTTTTGCTGGCCCACGTACTCGTCGAGCGAATTGGGGCGCATGCGCACCGCAAGCGGCGCATTCTGAAAGGAACGCTCGCGCGTCGAAGCAGAAAAAAGGTCGTCCATAGCCATCCCGTGTATCAATCAAAAACGTTTTCCACTAACAGTATACCGAATTAATACGAACTACCGTTCGTTTATATAGGTACGGTGCGGAAACTCCAGACCAGGGAACAGCTTGCTCGTCAGCTCGCAGAAATAACCGTCCGTCATGCTCGCGATATAATCCACCACGGCTTGATCCTTGTCGTCCTGCCAGGCATAGGTGCGATCATAGTAGGAAAGCTGCTGCTCAATGCGCGAAATATGGTGCTTAAAGATGTAAGAGGACTCGTCGCCACTGTTTAGATCCCGCAGGCAACGGTCGTAGAGCTTTACGAACGCCTCGCGCAGCTCCGCCTCGGAATCGCCTTCGATACCGCCCTTGCTATAGATCTTCTCGTAGTTCTCGCGCTTGGCTCGGCAAATTTCCTCAAACAGGTCCTCGCTCATCTCGATGCGCGGCTTACCATAGCTGTGCTCAACGATATCGATGGAGGCATGCGTGAGGATCCAACTGTTGTAGGCACCGCCCCGGCCATCATCAAAAGCGTCGGGCGAAAGCAGGCCCGCCGCGATCGCATCCTGACGGTCACGACCGACGTAGGCAAGAATATCCGAGATGCGAACGACGCAGCCCTCGAGCGTCATGGGACGCAGATGCTCAATTGCGCTATAGCCCGTGGCAATGCAATCCTCAACCGTCTGGTCAAACTGGTCAAAGGAGCCCATGTCCGAGAGCTCAAACACACGCTGCTCGTACTCGCCGTTATGGCATAGCACGCCATCGAGCGTATGGAGCGACACATTGCGGCCGTACAGCGCATCGAGCACGCGGACCGACTGCACGTTATGGAAAAAGTAGCGACCCGTGCGCTCGTGGTAGATATCGTTGAGGAATCGCTCGCCCGCATGGCCAAAAGGCGTGTGTCCCAAGTCGTGACCCAGGCCAATCGCCTCGATCAGATCGCAATTGAGCCCCAGGGCGCGACCGATATCGCGCGCAATGCGAGACACAAGCTGCACGTGCAAACCGCGGCGTGACAGATCGTCATTGCTACGGAAGCTAAAGACCTGCGTTTTACCTGCATAACGGGTGTACGCCGGAAGATGAAGTATCTTTTCGGTATCGCGCATAAACGCCGGACGCATAAGCGTGCCTTTGTCGGCGGCGCGATCAATACGACGAATGACCTGATCATCGTTGCAACGAAACGGGTTGACATAGCCCGAAGCACGATCGGCGACAATGCGCTCGACTAGTTCGGGCGACAACGCCGAGGGAATACGGTCCATGCGCGCCTTAATGACGGCCGTTTCTTGATTAGATGCCATGGCATGCTCCTTAAGAAGGATGCACAATCGGTTACAATGTGCAGCCCACGACCTCGATTATGGCAAAAATCGGCACTAAAAACGGGAGCAATGGCAGGGAGCGCGATTTTGTGAAGAGGCAGGAGAGGGCCAGGGCCAGGAGTGCGACGGCAAATGCCACGATGCCACCCATAGGGTCGAGCGTGCAAAGCGCGAAGAGCGCCTTGGCATCCCCCATGCCGATGCCCGGCGCGTGGCGAAGGCGCCGCCAGAGCGACTCAGTGAGCACAAGGGCAAGGTAGACGATGACCGCAAGACCGGCGTGGTCAAGCGCTGTGTTCAAACCGAGGTCGAGCCAAACGCCCGCCAACGCCGCCACGGCACATGCGCCGGCAAGCCCATTGGGAAACCGTCGCTCTAGGGCATCAATTGCCACGCCGGCAAAGATGCAAATCCAAAACGGGATATAGACCATCGGACTCCTCCTCGAGCTGCATCGCAAAAGCAAAAACCACCACAAAGGTGCCTGTCCCCTTTGCGGTGGTTTTGGTGGTGGTTATTTGGCGCCTTGCATGACCTCGTCAAGGGTAACGTTGACGGCGTGCTGGGTAGGAACCCAGTCGACCTTCAGGAACAGCGCGGCCACCGTGATGGGGATATAGCTGAAAATAAAGATCGGGAAGGTAAACAGGTTAGTCACCAGACGCCACTTTTGCGCGCAGTGAATGTGCTTGTACTCAAAGATAGTCGTGAGCAGCGCCAGGATAAAGAAGGTCTGATACATCATGGCGAAGGTCATAATGAGCGAAGCGGCGCACGCCTGCATCTCGACTTCGGTAGCCAAGAAACCATGCGAAAGGCCACCCACAATCAAGAACGTCGCATTAGCGAGCATCGAGATCAGCGATAGCAGCATACCCGGGGCGATCGTCATGAACATGTCGTAGGCGGCAAAGCGATGATAGCGGAACGTCGACTTGACCAGATGCTTACCGTAGGTAAAGAACACCTGGTAAAAGCCCTTGGTCCAGCGCATACGCTGCTTCCAGGATGCCTTGAACGTCACGGGTTGCTCGTCAAAGAACTCCGCCGGCGCATAGCCAATGCGAATACCGTGAATAGCGCAGAACGTAGTGAACTGAATGTCCTCGGTCAGCGTGTGGAACTGCCAACCGTGCATGCCCTCGATCACGCTCGCCGAAATAAGGTAACCCGAACCCGAGACAGCGCAGGACGTCTTGCAGATATTACGCGCGTTGTTGAGGAAGCGGGCCTCACGCAGATACCAGGTGGCGTTGGCAGACGAAATCCACGAGCTGCCGAAGTTCTTGGAGTTACGATAGCTCGTGACCACGTGAAATCCCTGGTCAAAGGCATCGTTCATCTTGGACACGTAATCGCGGGAGATGACGTTATCGGCATCGAAGATAAAGTAGCCCTCAAACGTGTCGGGATACTCGTTAAGGATGCGATCAAAACCAAAGTCCATGACCCAGCTCTTACCCTTGCGGGCCAGGTCGTTGCGCTCATAAACGATGGCGCCCGCCTCGCGCGCGAGCTGCGCCGTGTTGTCAGTGCAGGCATCGGCGACCACGAAGACCTCGATAAGCTCGGACGGATAATCCTGATCCTTGATGGAGCGAACGAGGTTGGCGATCACGGCCTCCTCGTTATGCGCCGCGATAAAGAAGGCATAGCGATGGAGTTTTTTGGCCTTGGGAGGCGCGACCTCGCCACGAAGAGCGCCAATGACAAAGAAGACCACCTGGTACAGAAAGCAGACCGTGAGCAGCGTGACGACAATCTGGTTGAAGATCACAATGGGTGTGTTGGTTTGTAAAAAGGCGAGCATGCAGGCTCCCGAGAACGCGTTACGTAAACAACCGTATATCTTACCGCAGGCTAATCGAGTTCAAGAAACCACCTAATACTGGCTAGACTTCGAGCAGACCGAGCTGCGGAACGATTTCGTCGCCGGCAGCGGTGCGGCCAAGCGAGCGCGGGGCCAAGTCGTCAAGAACCGCGGCGAGATCCCACGGTAGCTCGTCGCGGCACTCAATGCGCTCCCCCGTCACGGGATGTTCGAATGCCACGCGCCAGGAATGCAGAAACTGCCTGGTCAGGCCCTGGTCAGCGCGCGCATCGCACTTGCCGTAAAGTGGATCGCCCACGCAGGCGTGGTTGATATGACGCATATGCACGCGAATCTGATGCGTGCGGCCGGTAAACAGGTGACACTCGACAAGCGTATAGCCGTCGTCAAAGCGAGTGGAATCAAAGCGCTCGAGCACCTTAAAGGTCGTGATGGCCTGACGCGCAAAGGGATCGTCGGACACCGCCATCTTGACGCGATCGCGCGTAGAGCGGGCGATACCGGTGTTAATGGTTCCTTCGTCCATAGCAATGTGACCGTGAACGAGCGTGATATAGCGACGGTCGAGCGTGCGCGTGCGGATGAGATTTTGGAGCGCGCGCTGGGTGTCATCATCTTTTGCTGCGAGCATAAGGCCCGAGGTATCGCGATCCAGACGGTGCACGATACCGGGACGGTCCTCGCCCTGCACGGTGCCCAGATGGTCGATGCCGCAGTGGTAGACCAGGGCGTTCGCAAGCGTACCGTTCTCGTGTCCGTGAGCAGGATGGCACACGAGACCGCGCTGCTTGGAGAGCACGATGAGGTAGTCGTCCTCGTAACGAATGTCGAGAGGGATGGCCTCGGGAATCACATCGGTGGGATCATGCGGCTCGGGCAGGTCGACCGAGATGCGGTCACCGGAGCGCACAGCATACTTTTTTGATAGGCAGGTCTCGCCGTTGACGGCAACGGCACCGCCCTCAATCAGATGTGCGCAGGCAGAGCGCGTGGGACAGCCATCGTTGGCGCCCAGATAGGCGTCGAGACGCTGACCAGCGGAATCGTCGGCAACGAGAATATGGATGTCGGCCATTAACGCTCATTCCTTTCGCGAATCTTGCGGGCACGCTCCCCATGCTGCTTGGCTTTGCGTTTTGCGCGGGCCACGTCACGAGCGTTGAGTTCAGCGGTCGCATCGACCTCGCGAGCGGCAGGGCTCAAGAACATATAACCGATGAGCGCCAGCACGACGCCGACCGTAATGCCGATATCGGCCACGTTAAAGACGGGAAAGTCGATGAAGGTGGTGGCAATAAAATCGGTCACGAATCCAAAGACAAGGCGATCGATCGCGTTGCCGATGGCGCCGCCCGCGACCATGGCCATGCCCACAACCTCCAGGCGGGCGAGCTGAGGCGCGCGAACCAGGTACACGGCAATGGCAACGATAACTGCAAGCGCAAGCGCAGCGAACGCAACGCCATGGCCCTCGCCCATGCTAAAGGCGGCTCCAATATTACGAACAAACAGAAAATCGATCACGCCGGGGATAACAGTCATATGCAGGGCATCGCCCACGGCACGAACCGCAAGCTTGGTCAGCTGGTCAACAAGCAGCACAACGAGCGCTACCCCACCAGCAACACCCAACCGCCAACGCAAAGGAGGCGTCATATCCGCACCACGACCCAAAGAAATCCCCTACCCTCAAGATCATCGAATTACGTTTAATACAAAGAACTATCTTATATTGCCATACGCAGAACGCACGACATATCCCTGTCTCTTATACACATCTGACGCTGCCGACGATCGCATAAGTGTAGA
>CABSYR010000037.1:0-10526 GCA_902481895.1 uncultured Collinsella sp.
AGATTAGCGAGTGTCTCGTGGGCTCGGAGATGTGTATAAGAGACAGTGGCATACTTGCGCGAAAGCCTACTGGTGCTACACTTGCAAGTGCTGTTTCAGGGCGGGGTGAAATTCCCCACTGGCGGTAAATCGGGCGGTGTCAAGGGGACGCCGTGGCGCAGGCGAGATGCCTGCGACCGAGCCGATGAGTCCGCGACCCGTGTGTGTTGGTTCGCATGCCGGCTGAACTGGTGAGATCCCAGTACCAACGGTTAGAGTCCGGATGAAAGAGGCAGGTGATCTTATGTCTGAACAGTCGCAGCATATCCATTTTGAGAACACGAATAGGTGGAGCACCAAACAGCTCGTTACCATGGCGTTGATGTGCGCCTTGGGCGCCCTGTTTATGTACGTGCAGCTGCCTATCCTTCCTTCGGCGCCGTTTTTGACGTATGACCCGTCGCTGGTGCCGGCGATGGTGTGTGGATTTGCGTATGGCCCCGGTGCCGGTACCGCTGTTGCCGCTATGGCGATCGTTATCCATGCGCTTACCACGGGCGACTGGGTCGGCGCGCTTATGAACTTGGTTGCCACGATGGGCTATATTCTGCCTGCGGCTATCGTTTATCAGAAGATGCACACCTACAAGGGTGCCGTGATTGGCCTGGCGCTCGGCGTCATTGCCGCTACGGCGCTGTCCATGGTCGCGAACCTGACCATCGGCGTTTGGTTCTGGTATGGCTCGGTCGATGTGATCGCCCCGCTCATGATTCCCGCCGTGCTGCCGTTTAACCTCATCAAGACCGTGCTCAACTCGGTGTTGACGCTGGCGGTGTACAAGGCGGTCTCTAATCTCATCACGCCCAAGAAGGACCAGGTCAAAGGCCGCGCATGATTGAGTGTCGGGGCGTTTCCTTTAGCTATGACGGTGCTGCATCGGCGCTCGATGGCATCGATCTGAACATCGCGGATGGCGAGTTTTTCTGCATTCTCGGCGGAAACGGGTCGGGCAAGTCGACGTTTGCCAAGCATTTGAACGCGCTGCTGCAGCCCGATGCGGGAACGGTGTGCGTCAACGGCATGGACGCGTCCGATCCCGAGCTGGTCTACGACATCCGCTCGACTGCGGGCATGGTGTTCCAGAATCCCGACGACCAGCTTGTGGCGACGCTTGTCGAGGACGATGTTGCGTTTGGTCCCGAGAACTTAGGGGTCGAATCGGCCCAGATCGCGCAGCGCGTGCGCGAGGCGCTGAAGGCCGTGGGTCTGGTGGGCTTTGAGCGCCACGAGACCCACGCTCTCTCGGGCGGACAAAAGCAGCGCGTGGCGCTTGCCGGCGTGCTCGCCATGGAGCCGCGCGTGCTCATCTTGGACGAGGCGTCCTCGATGCTCGATCCGCGCGGGCGCAAGGGTCTTATGAAGGCTTGTCACGCGCTGCACGAACGCGGCATGACCATCGTGATGATTACGCACTTTATGGAAGAGGCCGCTGAGGCCGATCGCATTGCTGTCTTCCAAGCGGGCCGCGTTGCCATGCTCGGTACGCCCGAGGAGATCTTGACGCGGGCGGACGAACTCGCGCGGCTGAACCTGGATATGCCGGCATCGTGCTGTCTTGGCAGGGCGCTTCGCGCGAAGGGCGTGCCCATTTGCGCACAGGTGCGCGAGGCGGATATGGTCGCCGAGATTGCGCGGGCTTATGCCGAGCGGAGTGGGACAGGCATCGCCGGGAAGCCTTTCGCATCCGATTCTCGTATTCCCGACAACGTCTCCTCTGCAATCGATGGCGCATACGCGCTGGAGCCCGTCATCGAGATTTCGCACCTTTCGTATAGCTATTCGCTGAGCGCCCGCGAGCGTCGCCGTTGGCACAAGCGCTCAGCCGTCGAGGGCGCATCGAACAAACAGGCTCTCTGGGGAAACGACCCGAGCAGTCCGTGGGCACTGCGCGACGTGTCTTTGACAGTGCGCCGCGGCGAGTTCTTGGGCCTTGCGGGCCATACCGGTTCGGGTAAGTCGACGCTGGTTCAGCATCTCAACGGCCTGATTCGTCCCCAGGAGGGTTCCGTTTACGCGCTGGGGCTCGACCTATCAAACAAGAAAGATGCCGCCGCGGTTAAGGCAAAGGTCGGCGTGGTATTTCAGTATCCAGAGCGTCAGCTGTTTGCCGAGTCCGTGGCACAGGACGTGGCGTTTGGTCCGCATAACCTTGGCTTGTCGCAGGCCGAGGTTGCCCGCCGCGTTGAGTCATCGCTCGCGCGCGTGGGCCTCGACCTGGCCACGGTGGGCGACAAGAGCCCCTTTGAGCTTTCGGGCGGTCAGCAACGGCGTGTGGCATTCGCCGGCGTGCTCGCCATGGAGCCCGAAGTCCTGGTGCTCGATGAGCCCATGGCGGGGCTCGATCCGGCTGCGCGCAGGGATTTCCTTGAGCTTATCGATCGACTTCACCGCGATGGCCTGACCGTTGTCATGGTTTCGCATAGTATGGATGACCTGGCCAATTGCTGCGACCGTATCGTCGTAATGAACGAAGGTGCGGTGTTTGCCAAGGGAACCCCCGTGCAGGTGTTTGCGCATGCCGATGAGCTCAAGTCGATCGGCTTGGGCGTACCTGCTGCTCAGCGCATGGCGTTGGCGCTCGCGGAAGCGGGCGTGCCGCTGCGTCGCGGCGGGCTCTATACGGTTGAGTCGTTGGCAGGCGAGTTGGCGGACCTGCTAATCGGTTGCTCGGACGGTCCTTCTAACGTCGCGGACATTGCTAAATCCAAGACGGTCGCGCGAGAGGAGGGCTGCTGATGGAGGCGTTTTCGTTTGGCAGTTACTATCCCGGCGATAGTGCAATCCACCGCCTGGACCCGCGAACCAAGTTGCTCTTGGGCTTTGTGTTTCTGATCACGACGCTCACGGTCAGTGGCTTCCGCGGACTGGCCCCGGTCGCAATTTTCGTTGTGCTGACCTATGCCGTGTCTCGGGTGCCGGTTCGTCGCGTTCTGTCGTCGATGGCGCCGCTGCTGGCAATCGTCGTCGTGGTCGCGGTGCTCAACTTGTTTACCGATCAGAGTGGGCGCATCCTGTGGCAGCTCGGCTTTCTGCAGATAAGCGAGGGCTCACTGCGTTCTGCCGCCTTTATGGCGTGCCGCCTGACGTTGATGATGGCCGGCATGAGCGCCATTACACTCACCACGCCGACGCTCGACCTCACCGTGGGCTTTGAGCGCCTGCTCGCGCCGTTTGCGCGTGTGGGACTTCCTGCGCACGAGCTCGGCATGATCATGGGTATCGCGCTACGCTTTATGCCGCAGTTTGCCACTGAGATGAAACAGACGGCCGATGCACAGGCAAGCCGCGGCGCACGCGTGACGGGCGGTCCGCTCGGCGGCGTGCGTATGCTCGGCAGTGTGGCGATTCCGCTGTTCACGGGCGTGTTCCGCCATGCCGAGACGCTGTCTGCCGCCATGGATGCACGCTGCTATCACGGCGAGCAGGGCCGCACGCGCCTGCATGCGCTTGCATTTGGCCGCGGCGATGCGTTGGCGGCGGTGGTGACGGCGTTGCTGCTCATCTGCGTCATCGTCATCAATCTTCAACTTGTTTAGGCGCGATTCGGGCGCAAGAAAGGGGTCCCTATGACCGACAACGACCGCACGGCTCAGCTTGAGCGCGCCTGTTCGTATCTCAGGCGCATTCCGGCGTGGTATCTGGCCACGACCGATGCAAGCGACGGGCATCAGCCTCGCGTGAGGCCGTTTTCGTTTGCCATGGTCGATGACGGTAAGTTGTGGTTTTGCACGTCGCGCGACAAGGATGTGTGGGCGGAGCTGAGTGCGAATCCCAAGTTTGAGGTATCGGGCTGGAAGCCGGGGGAATGTTGGATCGTATTGACCGGCGAAGCCGCACTTGAGGACGACGCAGTTGCGAGCGACAAGGTGCGTCAAGCGGGTTTTAAGCACATGGTGGGCATTGGCGAGGAACACGAGAGTGCCAACGACGGCCGCCTTGCTTTCTTTTCGGTCCGCAATATTGCCGCGCGCTTCTGTGATATCGACGGCAGCGAGGAGCGCCTGGAGCTCTAGCTCGCACAAACCGGGCTCCCAAACTAGCTAGTACAGGAGGAAACGTGGACGGATTGAATACGGTGCTGGAGTATCTGACGTCGGTGCCGGCGTGGTATCTGGCGACGAGTGTGGACGGGCAGCCGCATGTGCGTCCGTTCTCGTTTGCACAGATTCAGGACGGCAAGCTGTGGTTTGTGACGGCGCGCACCAAAGATGTGTGGCAGGAGCTGCTGCAAAACCAGCGCTTTGAGGCCACGAGTTGGTGGCCGGGCCATGGCTGGTTGATTCTGCGCGGACGTGCGGGTCTGGATGACCGGGCTTCGAGCGAAATGCGCGAGGCAGGATGGAAACATCTTGAGCGCTTGAGCGAGCACTATGAGGGGCCTAACGACCCCACGCTCGTCTTCTTTAGCGTCGAGGATCCCGAGGCTTTTATCTGCAATCACGACGAATGGGTGCCGGTCAAGCTCTAGCCAGCTGGCTCATCCTAACAACTTGGTTTTCGCATGGGCGGGCCCCGTATTGCCCGGCGCCGTTAGGAGCGCCAGTCAATACGGGGCCCGCATTTATTTGTCAATTCCTTCAAGCGAATGTGTCGGGAATGTTTCAATGCATGAATATGCAAAAGATTTGCGTATATATGCATCTTTTGGTGCTAAAGTTTCAACCCACTTCATAACGACCGCTGCGAAATGCGCATCGGTGCATAAATCGCAGACAAGGAGTCTGATATGTCTTTGAAGGTTGGAATCGTCGGCGCGGCTGGATATGCCGGAGCCGAGCTCATTCGCCTCGTGCTCGGTCATCCCGAGTTTGAACTTGTCGCCATTACGTCCAACGCCGATGCTGGCCAGCCGCTGTCTTCGGTCTATCCGAGCTTTGCCGGCGTGAGCGATCTGCTTTTTACCACGCACGACGCCCCCGAGCTCAAGAGCTGCGATGCGGTTTTTCTTGC
This sequence comes from uncultured Collinsella sp., assembly GCA_902481895.1. Lineage (GTDB taxonomy): Bacteria > Actinomycetota > Coriobacteriia > Coriobacteriales > Coriobacteriaceae > Collinsella. The sequence goes on from CABSYR010000037.1 coordinate 4,990, forward strand.
TGTGCCGCACACGGCTGCCATGGCACAGGTGCCCGCGCTCCTTGCCGCAGGCGTTTCCTGCTTCGATTTGTCTGCCGACTACCGTCTGAGCGATCCGGCCGTGTTCGAGGCGTGGTATGCCGCCGCGCATACGAGCCCCGAGCTGCTCAAGACGCGTGCTTTCGGCCTCCCCGAGCTGTTTTGCCAGGACTTAGAGACCGCTGCTTCCAGCCATGCCGCTGGCAAGTCCGTGCTGGTCGCCTGCGCCGGTTGCTATCCCACCGCAACGAGCCTTGCCGCCGCGCCCGCCGTGCGCGCTGGCTGGGTTGCCCAGAGCGGCCCCGTGATCGTTGATGCCATCAGCGGTGTGACGGGTGCCGGCAAGTCCTGCAACGCTCGTACGCATTTTTGCAGCGCTGACGAGAACTTGGAGGCCTACGGCGTGGGCAAGCATCGCCACACGCCCGAGATTGAGCAAATCCTTGGCCTGACCGATCGCGTCGTCTTCACCCCGCATCTGGCACCGCTCAAGCGCGGCCTGCTCTCCACGGTGACGCTGCCGCTCACGCCGCAGGCCATCGACTCCCTGGCTCTTGAGGATGTCGTCGACTATTACAAGCAGTTCTACGCTGGACGCACCTTTGTGCGCGTGCTCGACGCCGGCCAGCAGCCCAAGACGGCTTCGGTCGTCGGAACCAACGCCGCCCAGATTGGCCTCGCGCTCAACAAGCGCGCGGGCGTTCTGGTGGCGACGGGCGCCATCGACAATCTGTGCAAGGGTGCAGCAGGCCAGGCGGTCCAGTGCGCCAACATCGTCTTTGGTTTTGACGAGCGACGAGGCTTGCCCACAGTGGCGTGCCCGGTGTAGCACATTCGATTGTTAACGATTTGGTAGTCGGGCATCGAGTGGGGCGCCACTCTTAAGCTGGTCTCATGATTACGACTGGCATGGCGCACCAACCGATGTCCGTTTTTTGTTTGACATAAGGAGTCATGAAGACGATGAATACCGAGCTGTTTGATATCAAGATTCGCGCCGTCGAGGGTGGCGTTACGGCTGCGGCTGGTTTTAAAGCTGCGGGCATCCACGCTGGGTTCCGCAAGAACCCCGAGCGTCTGGATTACGCGCTCGTCGTGCCCGATAAACCCTGTCCCGGTGCCGGCGTGTTTACCACCAATCGCTTTTGCGCGGCGCCCGTGCAAGTGAGCCGTGCCAACCTGGGCGGTGCCGACAAGGGCTACGGTATCATCGCCGGCGTTTCGGTCAACTCTGGCAATGCCAACGCCGCCACGGGTGAGACCGGCCTTGCATGCGCGCGCGAGACGTGCAACATCGCATCGCAGGTCATCGGCTGCGGGCCCCAGCAGATTCTGGTTGCCTCCACGGGCGTGATTGGCCAGATTCTGCCGATCGACACGTTTGAGACCGCCATTCCTGCTGCCTACGAGGCGCTCTCCGCCCACGGTGGAGCCGATGCCGCTCGCGCCATCATGACGACCGACACGCACTCCAAGGAGTACGCCGTGTCCTATGTCAGTGAGGCTGCGGGTCATGCGGGCAATGTCTATACGGTAGGCGGAATGTGCAAGGGCTCGGGCATGATTATGCCCAACATGGCCACCATGATCGCAGTTATCACCACCGATGCCCCCGTCGAGCCTGCGGCACTTCATACCCTGCTGCTCTCGACCGTCAAGCAGACCTTTAACAAGGTAACGGTCGATTCCGACACCTCGACCAACGACACCTGCATCATGCTTGCCTCCGGCGCCGCTGCCGCAGATGCCGAGGCCATCGTCGAGGGCTCCGATGCCTTTGACGAGTTGGCATTTGCTGTGCACGAGGTGTGCGAGAGCCTGGCGCGCAATATCGCCGCCGATGGTGAGGGCGCATCCAAGCTTGTTACGGTCAACGTTACCGGCGCCGTGAACGACGAGGAAGCCGATATCGCCGCCCGTGCCGTTGCCAACTCGCCGCTCGTTAAGACCTGCATCGCCGGCCACGACTGCAACTGGGGCCGTGTTGCCATGGCGCTTGGCAAGTGCGGCGTGAAGTTTAATCAGGAAGACGTTTCCATCGACATGATGGGCATGCCCGTCTGTCGCGGCGGTCTGACTGTTCCCTTTGACGAGGACGAGGCTCTACGACGTTTCGAGGCGCCCGAGATCGTGATCTCGGCCGACCTGGGCGCAGGCGACGCGGCAACGACCGTGTGGACCTGCGACCTCACGCATGAGTATATCTCCATCAACGGCGACTACCGTTCCTAGGTTCCAGGCACGCTGCGCATCTTGCCGCGATTGCGGACAGCGGAGCACGGCGCGATAACGATACGAAAGACGAGGCAGATTATGAAATTCGCACGCGATTGTCGTTCGAGCGAATCCAACGAAGCAACCGCGCAGCTGCTGTTCGAAGCGCTGCCGTGGATTAAGAACCTGACCGGAAAGACGGTTGTTATCAAATATGGCGGAGCCGCCATGGTTGATGAGCAGCTGCGCCGCGACGTGATGAGCGACATCGTTTTGCTCAAGATCATCGGTATGCGCCCCGTCATCGTGCACGGCGGCGGCAAGGCTATCAACGAGGCGCTGAGCCATTACGATATTCCCGTCGAGTTTAAGAACGGCCAGCGTGTGACCACGCCGGCGACTATGGATATCGTGCGCGAGGTGCTGGGCGGCAAGGTCAACCAAGAGCTGGTTGCTGCCATCAACCACCACGGCAATCTGGCCGTGGGCGTGTCGGGCAGTGATGCCGGCACGCTCATCGCCGAGCCGCTCGACCCCGAGCTCGGTCGCGTGGGCAAAGTGACGCGCGTCAACACCGACTATATTGAGCGCTTACTCGATAGCGAGTACATCCCCGTCATCGCTACCGTCGCGGCGGGGGAGGACGGCGGTTTCTTCAACATCAACGCCGACACCGCCGCCGGTGCCGTTGCCGCGGCGCTCCACGCGCATAAGGCGATCTTTTTGACCGATGTCGATGGTCTGTACAAGGACTTTAGCGACAAGGACTCGCTTATCTCCAACCTAACGCTCGACGAGGTTAACGAAATGCTCTACGGCGGCGAGGTCGATAAGGGCATGATTCCCAAGCTGCGTGCGGCCGTCGATGCGCTTGCCGGCGGCGTATTTCGTGCCCACATCATTAACGGTACTACGCCGCATTCGCTGCTCCTGGAGCTGCTGACCGATGCCGGCGTCGGCACCGTGATCCATTCCACCGAGACGGCTTACGAGTTCGATACGCATCCGCATCCGCTTTCGACGTTTGCTGCGCGTCTGACCGAAAACCTTGACGAGGTCGAGAAGCTTCAGACGGTCTAGCTGACCCGTAGCCGCCCCATTCCTGCACCCATAGCCCCGCGCCGTCTGGCGCCCAACGAAAGGCATCCCATGTCACTTGCAGCTCAGCAATCGCTTGAATCCCATTACGTTATGCATACCTTTGGCCGCTCTCCGGTCGAGTTTGTCGAGGGTCACGGCATGAAGCTCACCGGCGACGATGGCCGTGAGTACCTCGACTTTCTTGCCGGCATCGGCGTGTGCAGCCTAGGTCATGGCGACCCGGCTGTGCTCTCGGCGCTCGAGGCACAGACCAAAAAGCTCATGCATGTCTCCAATTACTTCTACATCGAGCAGCGCGGACAGGTCGCGGCGCTGCTGTCCAAGCTTGCTAACGACGACGTAGATGGTGCGCGCGTGCTTGCCGATGCCATTGCCGCTGGCGATGAGACCACGGCAGCTGCACTTGGTGCCCCGGCTGCGGATGAGCAGGTTTGGGAGACCTTCTTTGCCAACTCTGGCGCCGAGGCCAACGAGGGCTCGATGAAGCTCGCGCGCCTGTACGCCAAGCGTGCCGGTAATGGCGGCAACACCATCGTGTGCATGCGCGGCGGCTTCCACGGCCGTACGCTCGAGACCATTGCCGCCACCATGCAGGATTGGCTGCAGGACAGCTTCCGCCCGCTGCCGGGTGGCTTTGTGGCCTGCACGCCCAACGATGTGGACGAGCTGCGTGCGATCTTTAAGCAGCTGGGGAGCGAGATTTGTGCCGTGATGCTCGAGCCGATCCAGGGTGAGAGTGGCGTGCACCCCATGACCGAGGAGTTTATGGCGACAGCGCGCGACCTGGCACACGAAGTGGGCGCCGTGCTTATCGCCGACGAGGTCCAGTGCGGCATCTTCCGCTCCGGCAAGCCGTTTGCGTTCCAGACCTATGGCGTGGAGCCCGACATCATGAGCCTTGCCAAGGGCATTGCCGACGGCGTGCCCATGGGTGCCGTTGTGGCAAAGAAGGAGATTGCCGACGTGTTTAAGCCGGGCGACCACGGCTCGACCTTTGGCGGTAGCTGCTTGGCCGTCGCGGCGTGTGCCGCGACGCTCTCCGCGCTTGTGCGTGGCGATTATGCCGAGCATGCTGCCAAGGTGGGCGCCTATATGGAGGCAAAGCTCACCAAGCTGCCGCACGTGACCGAGGTACGTGGCCGCGGCTTGATGCTCGGCTGTGATTTGGATGATGCCGCGGGCGACGCGCATGATGTTGTTGCCCGCGCGCTGGCCGCCGGTGCCGTGATCAACGCTACGGGTGCGCATACGCTGCGTTTCCTGCCGCCACTTGTCTGCGAGGAAGCCGACGTGGACAGCCTGATCGAGATACTGTCGGGTGTTTTGGGCTAACGCGGCGCAATAACTCAATTTTGACCGGGTTCCGGACTGCGGACGTGCCCTATGCGGCATGATTCAGCGGTCTGGAACCCGTTTTGCCTTAGATTTGCTAAGGCAGGGAGACCTGCTGGCCAAAAAACATCAAATATGAGTACTGTTACCAGTTGAATCTCATATGAAACCGACTATCTAGGATTAGTTAGACCACACATGTTCAGTTATGTTAATGGGAAAACAGCTAGCAAAGGCTTCAAATCGCTGATTCAGGGCTAGATTTACCCAGCGAAACCCAAAAACCGCTGCTACAAAATTAGTAACAGTACTCATTTTTGCCATTTTTTGGCCACAGCCTTTGTGACAGACGTGCTGGCGGGTTCGAATCCCATGCGCTGGGCCCAAACAAAAACGGTCCCCTTTCGAGGACCGTTTCCAATTCAATGGTGGGCGATGAGGGATTCGAACCCCCAGCCTTGTGCGTGTAAAGCACCTGCGCTAACCGTTGCGCCAATCGCCCGTGCGGAGAGAGTATAGCAAAACAATCGCCCCATTCACCTCATATCCATTAAAGGTAACCGGCGCGTGTCACAGCGGAGCTGATTCAGTTGAGATTGCCTGAACATTCCGCCCCTCTTTACGCCCTCGGGTATACTCAAAAGCTACTGATTCGATTTGATGCCCAGCAACAGCAGAGGGGATAGTATATGTGCGGTTTTGTCGGTTTTGTCGGTGGGACGGATAACCAATCCGAGGTGCTCACCAAGATGATGGACCGCATCGTCCATCGCGGTCCCGACATGGGCGGTCAGTTTATCGACGGCCGCGTTGCCCTCGGCTCTGTCTCTTATACACATCTCCGAGCCCACGAGACACTCGCTAATCTCGTA
>CABSYR010000038.1:0-9042 GCA_902481895.1 uncultured Collinsella sp.
TGGTCGATGGCCTTGCCCAGGTCGTGCAGAAGACCGGCACGCTTGGCGGTCACAACGTCCAGACCAAGCTCGGAGGCCATAACGCCGCACAGGTCGGAGACCTCAAGCGAGTGCTGCAGCACGTTCTGACCAAACGAGGTGCGGTAGCGCAAAGCGCCCAGGGTCTTGACAATCTCGGGGTGCAGGTCGTGGATACCGGTATCGAAGGCGGCCTGCTCGCCAGCCTCGCGAACACGCTGCTGAACCAAATCGGCGGCCTTGTGATACATCTCCTCGATGCGGGCGGGGTGAATACGGCCGTCGGCAATGAGGTTCTCGAGCGCCACGCGGGCGGTCTCACGACGGACCGGATCGAAGCTCGAGAGTACGACGGTCTCGGGGGTGTCATCAATCACGAGGTTGACGCCGGACACCTGCTCAAAGGTGCGAATGTTGCGACCCTCGCGACCGATGATGCGACCTTTGAGGTCATCGGAGGGAATATGCACGGAAGTGACGGTGACCTCGGCGGTATGGTCGGCGGCACAGCGCTGAATCGCCAGGGAGAGAATCTCCTGGGCGGTCTTGTGGCACTCGGCGCGGACCTGCTGCTCGGACTCACGGATGATAGTGGCTGCCTCGTGGGTAACCTCGCCGCGGACCTTGTCGAGCAGCTCCTTGTGAGCGTCCTCGCGCGTAAGGTCGGCAATACGCTCAAGCTCAGAGGTCTGCTTGGCGCAGAGCTCCTCAAGCTCGCGAGAGCGCTTCTCGACCTGACCGGCCTGGCTGGACAGCTGATGCTCGCGCTTATCGAGCGCATCGTTGCGGCGATCGAGCGATTCCTCGCGCTGCATCACGCGATTTTCGAGCGTGCGAATCTCGCTCTTACGCTGCTTGTCCTCGGCCTCGGCGGCCTGCTTGTTCTTGATGATCTCTTCCTTAGCCTCGAGCAGAGCCTCTTTTTTGAGGGTCTCGGCCTGACGCTTTGCATCACCGATCAGGGACTCTGCCTGCGCGTGTGCCGACTGAATCTTTTCGTCGGCCTCGTGAAGACTACCCTGCTTGGCGGTGCGCATGTAGGCAATGGCGGCGATGGCACCCAAAACGAGGCCAACGAGCGCTGCAATGATAGGCATGCTCACTCCTTTTTATGGATTCGTTACACAACAAAGCGAACCGTCCTCACGAACGGCTCGCGACATTTGAGTAATATGAGCGCAGCTAATGCGGGTCGGATACAGATAAACATATAAACAAACTCATCACAGATGAGCACATATCACAAAGCAAATGACAGCAATTATCCTACGTTGAACCGCAACAACTGTCAAATAAACGCACCCGCACGGCGCCAATCGAGCGGTGAACGGCAGGGGCGTAACGGGTGCTACGCTTACACGGAGCATTCCTCGCTTAAGGCATCGAGGCGTGCCTTAACGGCATCGGCGGCGATGTGATAGGAAAAGCCCTTACCCATCAAAAACCTGACGAGCTTTTCGAATGCACGTACTTCGGGAACGCGACGTTTAGCGAGCAAGGCCGAAGCGCGGGCCAAGTCATCGTCCGCGGCAAAATGCGCCTCGGGATACCCGGGGATATCGTCAAGCACGACATGACGACGCTTGAGCTCAACCTCGATCTTGCGCTGTCCCCAGCCGCGACGCTTGCGTTCTTCGATAAAGTACGAGCAAAAGCGGTTCTCATCCAAAAAACGATACTCGGTCGCTCGAGCAACGGCAAAATCGATCACAGGCTGTCGAAAGCCATAGCGCGCCAACTTATCGCGTACCTCGCCCGTGGCATGATCGCGGCGCGAAAGCATCTCGGTCACCATGGTGAGCGCACATTTACGTTCGATAAGCTGCACCGCCTCGCGAAAGTCATCCCAATCACAGGGAAGATCGGGGCGGTTCTTAACGTACAGGCGCGCCACGCGCACGGGAATCCAAATGGAACGTTCGAAACCGCCCTCAAGATCGCAATCGATATGCGCGCAGGGCTTTTTAGACGCATAACCACTCGAGAACGAGGAGGCCGCTTTCTTATCGGGAAAGACGACCGTGGCCTCGATCACCGTATATGACATGTCGGCATCCGCTACTCGTCGTCATCGTCGAGCATCGCGGAGCCATCGATGGCGTACAGCTCGTCAAACTCCTCGGGGGCGGGCTGATCGGTCAACTCAACCTCGGAGGGGGCATCATCGTCATACTCAAGGCCGCAGGCAAGGCGAACCTTGTGCTCGATCTCATCGGCGCAATCGGGGTGCTCGCGCAGGAACGTCTTGGCGGCCTCGCGACCGTTGCCGAGCTTATCCTCGCCATAGGCAAACCAGGACCCCATCTTTTTGCAGATGCCACACTCGACGGCCATATCCAGAATCGAGCCCTCTTTAGAGATGCCGGTGCCGTACATAATGTCAAACTCGGCCGAACGGAACGGAGCCGCCACCTTGTTCTTAACGACCTTGGCGCGCACGCGATTACCGATAACCTCGTCCTTGAGCTTGATGGTATCGATTTTGCGAATATCGATTCGCACGGAAGAGAAGAACTTGAGAGCGCGGCCGCCCGTGGTGGTCTCAGGGTTGCCAAACATAACGCCGATCTTCTCGCGCAGCTGGTTAATGAAGATGCAGGTCGTGTTGGACTTGGCAAGGGAGCCGGCGAGCTTGCGGAGCGCCTGGCTCATCAAACGAGCCTGCAGACCCACCGTCGTGTCACCGATCTCGCCCTCAATCTCGGCACGCGGAGTCAAGGCGGCAACAGAGTCAACGACAATGGCATCGATGGCACCGGAGCGCACAAGCATATCGACGATCTCGAGCGCCTGCTCGCCCGTATCGGGCTGGGAAATCAGGACCTCGTCGATATCGACGCCAATGCGCGCGGCATAGGTGGGATCAAGCGCGTGCTCGGCATCGATAAATGCCACGACGCCGCCCATGGCCTGCGCCTCTGCAAGGATCTCGAGCGAAAGCGTCGTCTTACCGGAGGACTCGGGGCCATAAATCTCGACGATACGGCCGCGCGGCACGCCACCGATACCCAAGGCGGCATCGAGCGCCAGAGAGCCCGTCGGAATAGCCTCGACCTCGAGCTCGGGACCGCCGTCGCCATACCTCATGATAGAGCCCTGGCCGAACTTCTTCTCGATCTCGGCCTTGGTGGTGGCGATCATCTCGTCGCGCTCTTTACCCGTCGTGCGTGCATGAACGGTACGTACGGGTCCTGAATTCTTGGCCATGAATAGCCCTCCTCTTAACAACCTGAAACGATAATAAACGAACGGCTGTTCGTGGTCAACCGTTCAGATTCATCATATGCACCCGACCATTCCAAAACCCGACCAAACGCTGACCATTCACCGACCAAGCGCTTAACCAGGCAAATCACAAATACGGGTGCTCGAACAAGTTTAAGCCTTGTACCAGCGCAAACACCAATACCGTCAAAGGTCCCTATCTCCACAATTAAGGGGCCCTAAGGCCCCTTAAACCACGTCTATTCCATAGAATTGAGCACGCAGACAATGCGTTCCAAAGCCTCCGCGACCGCATAGGCGCGAACGCACGACCGATCGCCCTCGTAATGACAGCGCGCAGACTCGACAACCGGCGCTCCCCCATCGGCCGCGCGATACGCCCAGCCAATATAGAACGTGCCGGCGGGGTCTTGCTCGGTGCCACCACCGGGCCCAGCGTAGCCCGTTGCGCTTACGGCTATATCGCTCTGATAAAGGTCCAGCGAGCCCGAGGCCATCTCACGCGCCGTCTGATGCGACACGGCACTAAACCGATCGAGCGTTTCCTGCACGACGCCGAGCACGCGATGCTTGATTTCATCGCAATAGGTCACCGCACCGCCACGAAGCACCGCCGAGGCACCCGGGATATCGGCAATCGTCGAGGCGATCATGCCCGCCGTCAGCGACTCCGCCGTCGACACCGTCACACCACGGGCACTCGCGCGCTCGACAATATCGCGCGCCAGTTCTTCGTTGTTTGCGGCAATCTGTAAATAAGACTCCGTCATACCCACCAGGACCTAGACCGAAAAGACGATCTTACGGCAGTTCCAGAAGTACTGGGCACCCGAGACAATGGTCAAAATCACGGCGATGACGTACAGGAAGCGCGACACCGAATAGACACCGAGCAGCAGCGACACCGGCCCCAGCTGAAGACCGGCCATCGCAAAGACGCACAGATAGCCGCAGATAGAGACCATCGTGGTCGCCGTCTTATACTTGCCGAGCTTGTCGGCGGCAACGACCACACCGGCAGCACTCGCGACCATGCGAAGGGCGCTCACCAACAGCTCACGGAACAGGATGATGAACACGGACCACACGGTCACCGCGCCAAAATCCAAGAACAGCAGCAGGGCCGAGAACACCAGCAGCTTGTCGGCGATGGGGTCCAAGAACTTGCCGAAATCGGTGATCTCGTTGCGCGAGCGAGCCAGATAGCCGTCGACCTTATCGGTGCACGACAGAATCACATACAGAATGAAGGCAGCGGCGGCGAGCGGGCCGTCGAAGGTGCTCCAGTCCGTACCGGCAACGCTCGCGTGAGACAGGGCCGAGACGATCATGAACACCGGGATAAAGACGATGCGAACGCACGTCACGATGTTGGCGGGCGTCCAAACACTCGTCAGTTCCTTATTGCTCTCGTTTGCCACGACGCTCTCCTACTCAACAACATGGCCGATAAGCTCATAACAGAAGCTATCGGTAAACTCAACGGTCAGAGTATCGCCCACGGACGCCTCGCTGGCGTCCAGATGCACCGCGCCATCGGAATCGGGCGCCTGGAACCAGGCGTGACCGATCAGCTCGGCGCCATCCTCGGTCTCCTCGATACCATCGACAATCACCTGGGCGCGCTCGCCCACATGGGCGGCGGTGGCGGCAAAACCGAGCGACTCGGCCAGATCCATGGCCTCCTGGGCGCGCTCGAGCTTTACTTCCTCATCAACCTGACCCTCCATCTTGGCGGCCAGGCTGCCTTCCTCACGCGAGTAGGCAAAGACGCTCGTGTAGTCAAAGCCGACAGTGTCCATAAAGTCGATAAGATCGCGGAACTCGTCGTCAGTCTCGGTCGGGAAGCCGACCATGGCCGTAGAGCGAATCACGATGCCGGGGATGCGCTCACGAAGGTCGCGGAACAGATCCTCGAGCTCCTGGCGCGAACCGGAGCGACGCATGGCCTTGAGGATGCGCGCGTCGCAGTGCTGCACGGGGATATCGATATAGGGCAGCACCTCGGGCGTATCGCGAATCGTCTCGATAAGCTCGTCGGTCATACCCTCGGGCTGCAGATAGAGCACGCGGACCCAGACGTTGTGCGGACGCACGGCCTCGGCAACGGCGCGCAGCAGCTGCGCCAGATTGCGCGGCGAGCCCTCGGGGACGTCCTCGTCGGCAAAGTCGGTGCCCCAAATACCCGTGTCCTGCCCGATCAGAACGATCTCGCGCACACCGCCGGCAACCAGGTCGCGCACCTCGGAGATAATGCTTTCGGCATTGCGCGAATGATAGCGACCGCGGATGTAGGGGATCATGCAGAAGCTGCAAAAACGATTGCAGCCATCGGAGATCTTAACATAGGCAACGGCACCCTCAACGGTACGCTTGACCTGCGGGATATAGGCCGCGATCTCACGCTCAACGCCCAGTACGCCATCGATGACAGAGACGATACCGTCTTCCTCATCGGCCTTCACAAAGGCCGCGACCTCGGGAAGCTCGTCGGGCAGGTCATCGCCGTAACGAGACGGCACGCAACCGCACATGACGATGGGGCAGGCGCGAACGCCGTCCTGCACCTCGTTAGCGAGCTCAAGCGTGGTCTCGATGCTCTCGGACGTCGCCGAGGCAAGAAACGAGCACGTGTTGACGATAGCGATATCGGCATCCTGCGGATCGAATGCCTCCTCGTAGCCCGCAGCGGTCAGCAGCGAACGCATGCGGTCGGTATCGACCTCGTTCTTGGCGCAGCCAAGCGTGATATAGAGTACGGAACCCAACGGAGTATCCATGTTGGAGAGCGGTCCTTTCGAGTAAAATTAGCGGTAGTTGGTAAACTGCAGCGGCTGGCCGTAGTCCTGGTCGCGCAGGAACTGGATCACCGTCTGCAGCGCGTCCTTAGAAGCCGAGGAAACGCGCAGCTTATCGGCCTCGATGGTCACCTTGACCTTGAGCTTTTGATCCTTGATGTCCTTATTGATCTTCTTGGCGGTCGCCTGGTCGATGCCCTCGACGATATGTCCGAGCACGCGCACGGTACTGCCCGAAGCCGCCTGCGGCGCGTCCCAAGAGACAGCCTTGAGGTCGATGCCGCGCTTGATGAGCTTGGAGCTCAGCACGTCAATAATCTGCTTGGAAACAAAATCGGCCGGGGCATTGATCGTAAAGAGCTTGTCGCCCTTCGAAAGCTCGATGGTGGCGCCGGAGTCCTTGAGGTCATAGCGCTGGGAGATCTCGCGGGTGGTCTGCTGGAAGGCGTTATCGACCTCCTGCATGTTGACCTCGGACACAACGTCAAAGCTGGAATCTTTAGCCATAGTTCTTCCTTTCGGTACGGGGAGCCTTAGTAGCTGTCATACGAATAGCCATCTGAATCATTTGCTGCCTGGCCGTCGGATGCCGCGTCGGTGCCGTCGGCAGACTGAAAATCGGCGCCGTCGGCAGACTGGGCGTCGGTGACGTCGGCAGTATCGGTGCCGTCAGTACTCTCGCCGTCCTTGGAGTCTGTGGACTCCTTCTTGGGAACGGTAATGGTCACGCGCGCCACACCCGATGTCTTAGTGTCATAGCGGACCTTTTCGCCGTTCTTGGTAACCGTGACGTCGGAGGGCTTAGACGTGGTGATCTCGATCGAGGACTCGGGCGTGTACTCCTGCTCAAAGGGACCGGTCGCCTGGGCGCCGTAGACCGATTTACCGTCGACCTTGACCTCGATCCAGGCGGTCTTGCCCTTGGCAACGGAGACCTTGACCTTGATGACCTCGTCCTCTTCCTTTTTTGCCGTCGCCTTGGCGGTATCGGAATCGGCAGAATCAGTCGCCTCGTCGGTGTCTTCATCCTCGTCAACGGATTCGGTCTTCTTAGAAGACTTCTTCTTCGTCGTCTTGGCGGCCTCGGGCGTCTCGGGCGTCGACTCGGGTGCAGAAGAGCCGCAGCCACGCAGGAGGACCACGATGAGCAAAATCAGCAAAAGTGCCACGGCACCGATGCCGGCGTAGATGATGCGCGGATCGAGTCCATTGTTCTGGGAGACGCGCCCGCCGCTGCGAGCGCGATTGGAGCCGCCACGACCATTCCCCTGCGACATACGGCCGCGACCGCTATCGGGACGACCACGATAGCCGCCTTGGCGCTGCGAGCCACGCTGACCCGAACGCGGCGCAAGCTCGCCACGGTTCTGATAGTCACGCTGACCAGAGCGAGGCGTCGAAGAGCGCTGGCCGTAAGGCTGCGATTGCGAACGAAGGCGCGGCGTCACCTGCGTGGTATCGGCGTCGGCATATCCACCGCGGGAACGCCCGGCAGAAACTCCACGATAGCCACGACCGGAGTAGCCACCGTCGCCGTAACCGGCGCGAGGATCGCGGCTCAACCCGCGAGCGGCGGGAAGCGCACGGTCATCCGGCATAGGCGTGCTGCGAAAGCGATCTCGCTGAGAACGAATCTCCTCGCTGGAGCCCGTCTCGGTGATATAGCCCGCTTGCGGAGGTCGCTGACCGTACCGCGTCGAGCGTCCACCCTGAACCATCAGAAAGCGTCCGTTATCGACCGACGAACGCGAGTTAACGTAGCCGGCAGCATCCTGAAAACGACCGCCCTGCTGCGAGGTCTCGCGTTCATATGCCATGAGGTCGTCAAAATAAGCATTGACGACCTCGCGCGGATTGAGACCCAAAAAACGAGCGTAGCTCGAAATCATGCCCTGTGCATAGCCGCGCGGGGGCATCGATGCAAAGTTACCAGTCTCGAAAAACTCGATGATCTGCGGCCTGATTTTGATGGTGTTGGCGACCTGCTGGATGGAAAGGCCCATCCGGCGACGCTGCTCGAGCAGCATGTCACCAAAGCGTGCAGCCATCAGAATCCTCCAAACTCACGATCTTCACGTGCTATCTCGGCGTCGACAGACTCCAGCGCGGCGAGCCCTTCCTCGTCCAGCAGGACCTCGCGCGGCTTGGAACCGTCGGGCGGGCCGACGACACCCTTTTCTTCCAGCATGTCCATAATACGCCCGGCGCGCGCATAGCCAACCTTGAGGCGGCGTTGCAGGCCAGATGTGGAGCCCAGCTGCGATTCCACCACAATATGGGCGGCCTCCCAGATAAGCGGGTCGTCATCTTGCGGCTCGGCAACGCCCGTGCGAACAATGCCGCCACCAGCCAAGGACATGGAAGCGGGCGCCACGGCAGACAGAATCTCCTCGTGGTAGTCGGGCTCGCTTTGCGACTTAACGAACTCGACGATCTCGTTGATCTCGTCATCCGAGACAAAGCAACCCTGGATACGGCGGGGCTTGCCCCAGTCGACCTTGGAGAACAGCATGTCGCCCAAACCGGTGAGCTTTTCGGCGCCCATCTGGTCGATAATGACGCGGGAATCGATGCCCGTAGCCACGTTAAAGGCGATACGGTTGGTGATGTTGGCCTTAATAAGACCCGTCACCACGTTGGAGCTGGGGCGCTGCGTAGCCACGATAAGGTGGATACCGGCGGCACGGCCCAGCTGGGCGATACGGACGATCGAGGCCTCGACATCCTTGCCGGCGACCATCATCAGGTCCGAAAGCTCGTCGATGATGATGACCAGATAGGGCATCTTTTGCGGCGGATTATCGTAGTGTTCAAACTCGCCGGCTGCCTGTTTTTCGTTATACGTCGAGATCTTTCGAACGTTAAGGCGCTCGAAGACCTTCAGGCGACGCTCCATCTCGGACACGGCCCACTGCAGCGCGCTGGCCGCCTGCTTGGGCTCGGTCACCACGCTGTCTCTTATACACATCTGACGCTGCCGACGATCGCATAAGTGTAGATC
>CABSYR010000039.1:0-7586 GCA_902481895.1 uncultured Collinsella sp.
TGCGTTTGGCGGTCAGCCGCCGGCGCGCTTACACCAACATTTCCGACGCGATCTCTGAATGGTCTAGCATGGCGTCTGAGTAATTGGAGTTCGACTGAGCAATTGCCATCTGCTCGGCCGTCACCTTAAGCTCGCTAAGGCCGACGCTTTTGCGATATTCATTAATCTCGCGCAGCTTGCCAAACGAAAGCTTGGCGTTGTCGAGTGACGTGCCGTCCTTTTTATCGCCGATGGTCGTTGGGTTTAAGTCGCTCTGCTTATAGATGATGTCTGCAGCATCGTTGGCACCGATGAATTGGTAAAAGCCGATGACGCTCTGCGCCTCCGCCGTCGTAGCCTTATCGGCTGCCGCCTTGCACGTATCGTATGCTTTCTGTGCATCGACAACGGCTTGATCGGCGGCCGCCTGGTTTGTCTTGGCAGTTTCGAGCGCCTTGTCTGCTTGCTCCTTCTCGGCTTTTGCCTGGTCGACTTGTTTCTGAGCGGCCTTTGCCTTCTCCAGCTCGGCAGCATGCACCTGCTTTGCCGAGGTCAACTCCGATTGCGCCGCATCGGCTTTCGCCTGGGCTGCCGTTACATCATTTTCGGCTGCTGCGACTGTCTGCTTCTTGGCTTCGAGCTCGCTTTCGGCACCGGTGAGGGCGTCCCGCTTGGATGCAACGTCACTATTTGCCTGAGAAAGACCTGCTTCGGCAGCCGCCTGCTGCTGCTTCGCCTGATCGAGTGCGCTTTGGGCGGCATCGACCTTTGCCTGAGCGGCGTCATACTCCGGGCCCTCGGCGCCTGCCTTTGCGGCTGCCAAATCGGCTTGCGCGCTGTCATACGCTGCCTGTGCCGCGACTACCTTACCATCCGCGGCGGTCTTTGCCTGCTGAGCGGAAGCCAGCGTGCCTGACGCCTCGTTGTAAGCGCTCTGCGCGGCGCTCCGAGCCTGCTGGGCATCGGCGAGTGCGGAGTCGGCAGCGGTTTTTGCGGCCTTTGCCTGGTCAAGAACCTTCTGGGCATCTGCGGCAGACTGCTCGGCGGCCTTGATTTCCTCCGGCGTTGCGTTGGCGGCTGCCTTCTGGGCTTCCTCAAGCTTGGCCCGTGCGTCGGCTGCCGCCTGCTTTGCGGAGTCGAGTGCCTTCGTCTTGCTTTCGGCATCGGCCTTGGCCGTGTCGAGCTTGCTCTGGGCATCCTTTAACGTGGCGCTGGCGCTGTTGGCCGCCTTGACGCTTTCATCGAGTTGACGGGCGTATTCGGCACGCGCGGCGGCTTCTGCCTGCGAATTGTCGGAGACGGAAGCGTCGTAGGCAGTCTGGGCGTTGTCGCGGACCGTCTGCTTTTCGGTATAGGGGGCAACCGCCGTGTCGTAGTCGGACTTGGCTTCTGCCTCGGCAGCCTTTGCGGCGTCGATTGCGGCCTGCAAGTCGGCAATTTTCTGGGCGTTCGTCTTTACTGCGGAGCCTGCCGCCTCGCCGGCGTGGGCGGCGAGCGGGGACATGATTGCGTCCTGTGCCGTGGTGTCGCTCAGATCGTTGGCAAATGCCGAGAACGGGGCGAGCAACGACGAGCCGGTCATTGCGATGGTGGTGGCTGCGGTGACGGCGAGTCGCGCGGTCTTGTGACCCGCGAATGCGCGATGGGGCTCGGCGCCGCCTGAGACTTCCAAGTGTTTAGGTGCGTACTTTGCCATTTCTTCTCCCAATCGTTGAAGGGGTACCTATGACAATTCGTGCGTTACGACCGCCGAAAGGGTTTCTGTTGCGCAACATTGGCAAGAAAATATCGACACACTTGAGTCACATTTATGAGTCGAAGTTCTCGGCAAGCTAATGTCTCGTTCTGTAACATCTAGCAGCAAATATGACCTCTAACCGTTACAGATCGAGACAGAGCGTCCGCGGTCAACTCAAATGTCTTGATCTGTAACATCTAGACCGGTTTTTGGGTTCTAACTGTTACAGATCGAGACAATTGCCGGGGAGGGGTCCCGCCGCGGCAAGACGCCCGCTCCCTAGATACAGAATCCGGGGATCACGCAGGTTCGTTTGTTTGGCTTGTCCGCAGGCGTTGCGTACGTAAAGGCGTCGCCGTCGTGGCCCACACGGTTTATGTAGAGCGTGCCTTCGGTCTCCGATGAGTCGGGGCTCACCGTGCGCTCCCACCAGCAGGTGTCCTTGCCCTTCCACTGGCGGACCATCGTCTCGTTCGTGGAATACGGGCTCACCTTGAGCTCGCGGAAGAGCTGATACTCCTTGCCCTCGCCGTTGTAGATGTCTGCCAGGTAGTGATAGTCCTTGGCAAACGAATCGGGCGGTTGCGTACCGCACAGCTCGACCATGGCGGGCAGCCAAAGGGTTGCGGGCAACTCGCTCAGACACGATGCACTGTTGGCGGCGCCCACATTGTTCGAGACCTTCTTGACCCCTTTAATGAGCGCGCGCAACTCGTTGGGTAGCAGCTTAAGGCCGTCGCCGTTGAGCCATTCCCGCAGCTCGCAATCTGCCCAGCCGGCGCTCGGCGGTTCAGCCGCAGCGTTGCGCTCGGCAATACCCGCATCGAACATAAACGTCAGTCCGGCCTTGCCCGTCCCGTCCAGAAGTTCATCGTGGCGGATGCCCACAAGCTGCGCGCCAACCTGCAGCCCGTTGGTGAGCGTGACACGCTTGGTACACGGATAGGGGATACGCCCATCGACATCGAGCAGGTGATAGCGCTTGGCAATCTCGCGTGCCTCGCTACGGGTCTCGGCGGCCTTAATCTTGAGCGAAATCTCCTGCAGCTGATCCCAGGTGTAGTCGTCAAGCGAACCGCGGATGCCGTCCAGGTAGTCGGGGATGCCAAAGCCATGGGTCGCCGCCCCAACGACGCTGAGCCCCGCAACGGCTGCAACGACGCCACCGATAATAAACCGGCGGCGGGTCATGGCATCGTGCCGGGCCTGCTCCAGAATCTCTCGCGCGCGCTCGCCGGCGACGTCGACCTTAAGGTGCGTACCGGAGTCGATGTCGATTGCGGCGTCACTGCCCGCGCCCTCGCGGCCCTCGGATTCGGCGTCGGTGAGGTATGTCGAGAGCACCTCGAGCATCTGCTGCTCGGTAGGGCGATCGCACTGCTCGACTGAGAGACCCTTCATGATGATTTGGACAAGCGCTTCATCGCCCTCGCAGCGCGGCTCGAGCGGTGCCGGCTTGGTCTTGGTCTTTACGAGATAGAACGAGCCGGTTGCAGCGGCGTCCGTCGACTTAAAGTCAAACGGTTTGCGACCGCTGTAGAGCTGGTACAAAATGCTCGAAAGCGCATAGACGTCGATTGCCGGCGAACGGCGAAGGGCCGCGATGCCTTCGATATCCTGCGTGAGCATCTCGGGCGCGGCGTATGCGGGCGTGGCAAAGCGCCAGATGTCGGCGCGCCGGGTGATCGTGTCGTCGCCGAGAGCCATGGTCGCGGAGCCCATGTCGATGAGGCAGGGGTCAAAGGAGCAATCGGCAATCTGCTGCTCGAGCGTTCGGCTGGTGGTGCGGAACATGATATTGGCAGGCGACAGGTCGCGATGAATGACCGGATTCACGAGGCCTTGGGTCATCAAGAGCGCACGAAGCACGGCGTTTCCGACGGCGGCGACCATCTGGGTGGTCAGCCCGCCCGAGGCGTCGTGCGGAAGCAGGGGCAGCGCCTGCTTGAGCGAGGTGCCCTCGACCCACTCCATGAGGATGAGCGGGTCATCCTCGCACGATCCGTAGCCATAGACGCGCGGAAATCCGCGCAGGTGCGAGACGGTACACAGATGACGGTACTCCTCGAACAGCGCAGCGGTGTTGGCCAGGTGCGCTGCCGATTGCTCGGCGGAGCGGTCGGGGGCTTGGCCGGAAAGGATGGCGTTGTCCTTGAGTAGCTTGACGGCAAAGACCTCGCCGCTCGTGTTGGTCGCGCGCAGCACGTGCCCGATGTTGCCGTTGTTGCGGTGGGCCGTCTGGAGAATAAGCGTCATAAACCGACGCTTGGCGTCGTCCTCGGCGCTGGGGTCGACCGCCACGGCGGTATCGAACGTATCGAGACGGATGAGTTTGTCGCCATAGGCGCTATCGGTAGTATCCATGGCGTTCCTTTGTCTGGCATGGGTTGCCGCACGTATACGTGAGCAGTGCGGATATCGGTAAAGTACCATGATAGCCGCACTGCCCACGTATACCGCTGTGCATTGTCGTTTACGACGCAGAAGGTAGAAGACGAAAGACGGACGGCGACCGTCTTTCGATCGCCGTCCGCGCTAGTCCACAATGACAAGGAATGTCGTATAGAGACCCAGATGGAGCCTGTCGCTGTTTTCGATTTCCACTGGGGGATAGATCTTGCCGGGCTCGCGTTGGTCGCGCGGCGGCTCAATCACAATATCGCCGCCGCCTGCACCCGATTCGAGCACCGTGCCGTTGGTCGATCCAAGGCCCTGGGCGTACCAGTGCTCACCCTCAAGCCAAATGCGAAGATGCTCGCGCGATGCGTCGGCGCCCACATCGGTGATGCTGGGCGAGGTTTTGGGCAAAGAACCAATCACGGTGCCGTGCGGATCGCGTGTGAGGGGATGGATTTGCATGTCGGCGCAGTTGTCGGCATGGGTTCTGAGCAGACCGAGGTTGGGGGCGACGGTGCGCGGCTGCTCCAGGCTGCTCATAAAGCCACGTCCGACGGTAGTTTCGGTGGTGCCAAAGTGCTCGCCCGTCTTGCTGTCGCAAAAGCGTTCGACGGTGGCCACGCCCTGAACGGGATCGGCGAGCGCCCCCGTTGCCACAAAGAGCATAAGGTAAAGCGTGCTTTTCTCGCGCACGGCATTGCCGTCAAAGTTGTCGATGCGATTGAGGGCATTTGCATATAGGCGGCTGTCCAGCTTGTAGCTGGCGAGAGCCGACATCATTTCGTTGGCGGCCGGACCGCGATAGTGCTCGGCGATTGCCCGATAGGCGGACTCGCCGCCGCCGAGCTTGCTGCAGATTGCCGAGGAAAGGTTGAGCGTGGTGACGGTAAAGTCGCTGTAGATGGAGGGCGCGCACTGGTCAGGCTTGCGATGGACGATGTAACGGGTGAGATACGAGCGGTTGGAAGAACATTTCTCGAGCAGGGTACTGCCGAGATAAGAGTTTCCATTGATGAGCATTCGGGCGATCTCGAGATGTTTAAGACCGCCGAACGAGCGAATATCGTTATAGAGGACCGAGCAAGGCGTCTCTGCTGCCACGGATACCTCCTTTGATTGCTTCCTAGCCAATATGGCGATAGGAATTAATGGCCCCCGGTGGGCGACGTATTAAATGGCTGCGCAATATATAGCGTAACCAAAGCAACATTATAGGCCACATGTTCGAAATTGCAGGAAGCCTGAGAAATTTGGTTTGGACTGGACGGAAATCCCCCTCTGTCTTGATCTATAACAATTAGGGCCGATTTTACTTGGTAACTGTTACAGATTGAGACGTTTGTGGGCCGTGTTGACCGTTTGTCTCGATCTGTAACACGTAGAGGAAGATTTGCCCTGTAGATGTTACAGATTGAGACAATCAGCCGGGCCCACCTCGTCCGCCTCGTCATCTGTGATTTACGTGGGGGCATACGGAGTACGGGTATACTAACCCGCGGCGAATCTGCTCCATCGCTTAGAGCTGCTGCGTCTGGACGGCGCGTGATAGGGCTGCCAAAGCGATCGCCAGCGTGCTGAGCAACGTCCTCTCTGTGCGCACCCGTTTTTGTATGTATTAGCGCACTACCAAGCACGCCCGCGCGGCCGCATGCCGTGCTCATTGCGCGTGCAGATAAGGAACAACAACATATGCGTAATTCTGTATCTGACGTCACCGACGCCGAGATTCTGGACGAGACCCGCGAGGCCATGACCCAGGCTGCCTTCGATGCCGCCGATGAGGCCAGTGCCGCCCAGGCCGTCGAGTCCGCTACCGAGAGTCTGCCCGCCTTTGACGAGCTGGGACTTTCCGACGAAATGCTTCGTGCCATCGAGAACCTGGGCTACACGGCGCCGACGCCTGTTCAGGCCGGTTCGATCCCCGTGGTGCTCGAGGGCCGCGACTTGCTTGCCGCCGCTCAGACCGGCACCGGCAAGACGGCCGCCTTTTTGCTGCCGACCATGAACAACCTGGAGCACATCGCTCCGCCCAAGCCCGTGCGCGAGCGTGGCGGTCGCAACCGCCGTCGCGGCGCCAAGAAGCCCGAGGGCAACGGTCGCGGCCCCGTGATGCTCGTCATCACCCCCACGCGCGAGCTTGCCCAGCAGATCGACGAGGTCGCGAGCAAGATTGCCGACGTCACCGGCCATGTCGCCGTGACCGTCGTGGGCGGCGTGAGCTACAAGCCGCAGACCGCGGCGCTCAAGTACGGCTGCGACATCCTGGTCGCCACGCCGGGCCGTCTGGTTGACCTGATCGAGCAGGGCGCCTGCCACCTGGACGAGGTCAAGGTGCTGGTGCTGGATGAGGCCGACCGCATGCTCGACATGGGCTTTTTGCCCGCCGTCCGCCGCATTGTGCGCGAGACGCCGGCCGAGCGTCAGACGCTGCTGTTCTCGGCCACGCTCGACGAGGAGGCCGTGGGCGAGATCACCGACCTGGTGAGCGACCCGGCACGCGTGGAGATCGCGCCCGCCACGTCGACCGCCGACACCGTCGACCAGTTTGTATTCCCGGTGTCCATCGAGGCCAAGAACAATCTGCTGCCCGAGTTCCTCAAGAAGGAGGGCCCGGAGCGCACTATCGTCTTTATGCGCACCAAGCACCGCGCCGACAGCTGCTGCCGTCGTCTGGAGCGTAAGGGCATCAAGGCCGCCGCGATTCACGGCAACCGCAGCCAGGCCCAGCGCGAGCGCGCGCTTTCGGCCTTCCGCGACGGCACCGTCGACGTACTGGTGGCGACCGACGTGCTCGCCCGCGGTATCGACATTAGCGACGTGCGCTACGTCGTGAACTTTGACGTGCCGGCCGAGCCGACCGACTATATCCACCGCATTGGCCGTACGGGCCGCGCCGGCGAGCTGGGCTGGGCCATCACGTTTGTGACCGAGCAGGACGTCGACGAGTTCTACGAGATCGAGAAGCTCATGGACAAGACCGCCGACATCTACGAGGCCGGCGACCTGCATGTGGGCCCCAATCCGCCCGCGGTTGACCCCGAGCGCGATCCTGCGGCCTTTAAGGTGAAGAAGAAGACCAAGCGCGGCAAGTCCAAGAGCAAGAAGAAGCTTGAGCAGGCGCGTCGCGACGGCAAACGCAACGGCGATGACTACGGCGATGTGGCCGGTCGTTCCAACCGCGGTCGCGACGAGCGCCGCGGCGACGGCGAGCGTCCGAGCCGTCCCAAGCGCGGCGGCAAGACCCGCGTGCGCGAAGGCGTTCAGGCTCGCGTGGACGAGGCTGTTGAGAGCGTGGCCCGCGAGGTGGCTGCCGAGGAGCGCGGCGGTGCTGACGCCGTCAAGCAGGCCCCGCGTGGCAACCGTGCCGAGCGCCGTGCCAAGCAGTTCCAGGGTGAGGCACATCGCCGCCGTCGCGAGGACTGTCTCTTATACACATCTCCGAGCCCACGAGACACTCGCTAACCTCGTATGC
>CABSYR010000040.1:0-6728 GCA_902481895.1 uncultured Collinsella sp.
GATTGGCGAAAATGCGTTGGTGGAAATGGTGAAAATTATATTGACGCTAACACCGGGCGCCTCCTCTGCATCCTCGCCGGGGAGAGCGCCTCGCGCACGGGCATCCCCAGCGACGCGAGGTGCCTGGTGAGGCCCGCCCCGTAGGACGACGTCCCCTCCATCGCGACGCAGGCCGGCTCCCCGGCCGCCGCGATCGCCCCGGCGAGCGCCTCGTAGCCCGCCGCGTCGGCGGGGAACCGGCGGGACAGGACCCTGCGGCCCCTCCAGTCCAGGACGCACAGCCAGTGCGAGTCGGCGTGGGTGTCGACCCCGCAGAAGACCGGCCCGCGGGCGTCGGGTGTCGATTCGTTTTGCATGTCTCGCTCCGTTCTTTCCGTGCTCGCCTGGACCGGGCAGACGGCACACTGACGGGGCGCGATAGAATGCGGTTGTTCGGGTCCGCGGTATCGCTCCATGCTCCTATTAGGTCATGCGGCGGTCTCGGCTCGCCGCGGCCCGCGCGGGACATGTCAGGAAACGAGGGCAGCCCCGTGGGCGCCAGCGGAATGTGGGGTCACCGCGCGGTCCGCATCTGATGGTGTCGACGTCAATGGTATACGGGTGCATCATCGACGTCTTCAATACAGAAAATATCAGTGCGGAATGTTCTGAAAAGTAACTTCAGGGCGGGCCCTGCGGTAACTCGGCAGGGGGAGTGCGATTCCTCGATCGCTCACTTAATCTAATAGGAAAGTTAGTGAGGCCGGAGCTTTAGCTCCGGCCTCCCCATATAAGGGCTCGGCAAAGCCGAGCCACCAAATATATATCAGCCCCAGAACATGTTTGAGAACTGTGTCCGGAGTACATACTCCTAGGGCCGGAATGAGGTTGCTTTCCAACGCATTCCGCAGGGGGCGGCATTATTTTGTAGCGCGAAGCGCGGAGCAAAATAATGCCGCATGCCCGAGGACGCGTTGGAAAGCAACCTCATTCCGGCCCGAACAGGTCAGTTTACCTGCGCATTTACAAATTCGTAAACTTTTTTGAAAAAAGTGCTTGCACAGTTCTCGAATCATAGGTTATTATCTTCCTCGTTGAACGCGCGGGTCCAACAAAACGAACCGTGAATCAACAACATAGCATGTCGGAGTGGCGGAATTGGCAGACGCGCTAGCTTGAGGTGCTAGTGACCGCTTTTTGGTCATGCGGGTTCAAGTCCCGCCTCCGACACCATCGCATTTGAGAAGCCTCTTCGGAGGCTTTTTTGTTACCGATAGACGGCGGGGTCCACGATGGAAACGCTTGAACACAACGAGTGGGCAGACGTTGCCCAACTAGTCGAGATCACGAGCGATGCTGTCATCATCTGCGAGCTCGACGGAACCATTCTGCATGTGAATAATCGCTTACTTGGTTTGATGTGCGAGGAACGCGCCGACGTCATTGGTGGAGATGTTAAAGACGTCCTGTACTCGTCCGCTTTTGAACGTGCGACGGAACATCGTCTGCCATTTGAAACTGATGGCTCCGAGAACGAACTGATGCTCAAGCTGAGTGACGGCTCCTTTATCCCCGTCTTGGTTCGTGCGGGCTCCGTAACGCCTCCACGCATCTTTGGGCGCCGCGCGCCACGTGTCCTGGTGGCGCTCCATAGCATCGAAGAACAGTATTCGCACGACCGTCAGCTCAAGCGTGCTCTTTCGGAGCTTAGAGTGGCTAACAAGCGCCTCTCTGGCACGCTCTCGGTCATTATGAGTACCGTGGGCTCCGATGAGCTGCCCAGCCTACTTGATACCGTTTTGAACCAGCTTGTAGGAACGCTCGATGCTTCGGGTGCTGCTATCTATTTTTCTGAGAGCGGCGGTTTTAAACTTCGCGGTGTTTCCAAGGAGCTGTACGACAGCTACCTGCCTGAGTTTTTGCCGTATGGCGCTGGCATTCCGACGTATGTTCTTCGTGAGTCGCGTGCCTGTCGCTTGTCGATTCAACAGGACCTTAAGGGTGATAAGGCCGCCTCCGGTATGTTTATGGACCTGGACAATCGTTCTAAGCACCTGTTGCGTATGCAGGATATGCCTCCGTACCGCAGCGAGATCTGTCTTCCCGTTTTTTACGGTACGCAGATCCTTGGCGTGCTGGAAGTTGGTTGGAAACGCCCTCAGGCACCGCTTGCCTATGACGTTAATGTGCTCGAGGTCATTTGCGATTACCTGTCTATCCAGCTGGTCGGCATGGCATCGAGCCTTCGCTCCCGTCGCACGGCCGAGCTTGGCCGCTCGCTCAATGTCTTGCGTGATGAGTTGTTTACCTTTCTAGACGATTCTGCCGCGGCTACCCAGGCGGTATCGTCCGAGATCTGCAATATGCTTAACTGCCATTTTTGCCCTGTTGAGTATGACGCCAGTCTGGATTCCTACGTCATAGATTTTGAAGGCGGCAGTCGCGTTGCCTTGCCGGACGACCCTGAGAAGCTTTTCTTTTCCACGACGGCGCCAGCGGCACGTCTGGGGGCTGGCCCTGATGGCTTTGAGGCATCTGTTTTGGGCGGTACGAGTGCCGAGGACCTTAAACACGTTCGTATAACTCGCGTTGACGAATCGATGCCTATGGGAGGCTGGCTTAGGGCGCATGGTCTGCCTTGTCAAGGTCTCTACGTCGACTCCGGCATCGAGGCGGGGCGCCCGCGCTCTGAGGGTGATGGCAAGCACAGTAACGACGCGATTGTTCCTGCTTCTGTTGCGAAGAGCCCGACGACGCGCGCGCTGCTGCTTCGTGATGGTAGCCAAGAGCCGATTGATGACCTTGAATATGACTACTTGGTGCACTTGGCGCATGACTTTGAACTGATCTACGAAGGCGAATCTCAAAAGCGCGAGGAGCGCCATATCGCTCAGACCCTCCAGATCGGCATGAGAAATTCCCTGGGGGATGTTCCGGGTATCGCAACCGATTCGGTATACCTGTCGGCCACGAACTCGGCGTTGGTCGGCGGCGATTTCTATACGCTCATCCGACTTCCCGACGACTGCGCCGTCATGATTCTGGGTGATGTGTCTGGCAAAGGCATTGAGGCCGCATCGATGTCCGCGCTCGTCAAGACGGCCCTGACGGCCTATGCCTGGGAGGGTGCGGGGCCCGCCCGCATGGCACGCTCCCTTAACAGCATGCTCATGGGCTTTTCGAGGGTCGAGACGTTCGTGACGGCCTTTATCGCCAAGATTGACCTTAAAGCCGGACGCGCAACGTATTGTTCGGCGGGCCATCCTCCGACCATGGTCATCAGGCCAGAGTCGATGCCGCTGGGTGGCGGCGAGGCCCGTGGGGGAGAGGTCGAACTGCTTGGATGCCAATCGGGCGTAATCGGCGCATTCGAAGGCATGGTGTACGAGACGGGTGCCTTTACGTTCGCCCCCGGCGATATGCTCTTTATGTATACGGATGGAACGATTGAGGCCCGTGACCGCACCGGAGCGTTCTTTGGCGAGCAGCGCTTGCGCGATCTTCTGCTTTCTGTTTCGGCGGAGGGCGTGTCGGGCATTTGCGGCAAGGTCTTGGGCGAGCTTGACCGATTTACCGATTCGGCGCTGGACGATGACATTGCATTGGTGTCCCTTGAGTTTTTACGGGGTCGTTCATAGACGACGCTGGGCGGGTTGAATCCGCACGGTTGGGGAAACGAATGCATCGAGTGGGCTTTTTTGGGGAACCATGGTCGTATGAATGAGTGGAATGACATAGCGGTTTTGACGCCACCGGGTGATGTCGACATCGCATCGGTGCCGGTGCTGCGCCGACGGTTGGATAATTTGATCGACCGGGGCGTGCGTCGCGTTGTCATCAATTGCCAGGCCGTGGGCTTTATCGACTCGACAGGTTTGGCGTTTTTGCTTACACGTGCCAGAGAGCTCATGAGGCGAGAGGGCCTGCTTTCGCTTGTTAACGCCTCCGATGAGGTTATTCGCTTTTTGGAGATTGCCCGACTTGTCGACATCCTGCATGTTGCGGGTCCGGCACGGGAGTCTATTCCCGCCATTCCGGTGGGGGAGCTGCCTCGCTGGAGCAAGAGCGTCGAGGTCCGTCAAGGTATCGAGAACCTTCCATACTACCGACATCGCATCGCCGAACTCCTCGAATCGCTTCCGTTGCGCCGTGACGAGCGCTACGATGTCGCATTGGCGTCGGGGGAGGCGCTGGGTAATGCCTATGACCATGCGGGCGGTATCGGGTGCGTCCTGACGGTTCAGGCCTATGGCGATCGCGTTGTGGTCGAGGTACTTGATCGAGGTGCCGGCTACTCTATCGATGAAACGAGCGAACCGGTCGCATCTGAGGAGCGCGGCCGTGGTATCAAGCTTATGCGTATGCTCGTCGATAACGTGGAGGTTGCTCGTCGTACAGACGGCGCCGGCACGCGTGTGCAGATGGTGAAGCTGTTTAACGGAGCGCCGGAATCGTGTGCCTAGCCAATCGCTTTAGCGCGTTTAGCTACCAAGAACATGCGGCAGGCAATTTTTTTGAAAAAAGTACTTGCGTCTTTTGGACAACTCGCGTAAATTAATAACCCGCAAGCGGACATGGCTCAGTTGGTAGAGCACAACCTTGCCAAGGTTGGGGTCGCGGGTTCGAGCCCCGTTGTCCGCTCCAAACGCAGCAGCCCGACTACTACTGTAGCCGGGCTTTTTCGTACCCGTCGTCCGGGCTCGAACCCGAGAGGGAGCGAGCGTTTTGGGGCGTGGCTGTGGCGTTGTTTGTCGTGGATGTCAGTTTTGGGCGTATCATCGTGGGCATCTCGCAAAACCTCGTTGCAAGGGAGATTCATCCCATGGCTACAGAAAAGTCCTCTTCGCGCTCATGGATGTCCGATGCCGCGATTTATCAGATCTACCCGCGCTCGTTTAAGGACTCGACTGGTTCGGGTTTGGGCGATATCGCGGGCATTACCCAGCAGATGGACTATCTTGAGCGGCTGGGTATCGAGGCCATCTGGCTGAGCCCGTTTTACCCATCGCCTCTTGTCGATGGCGGCTATGACGTGGCGGACTACTGCGATGTCGACCCACGTCTCGGCTCGCTTGACGACTTCGATGACATGATCGCTGCGGCTCACGCGTGCGGCATCAAGGTCATCGTCGACATCGTGCCCAACCATTCATCCAACCAGCACCCGTGGTTCAAAGCCGCTCTTGCCGCCGGCCCCGGATCGCCCGAGCGCGCTCGTTATATCTTCCGCGATGGTCGCGGCGAGCACGGCGAGTTGCCTCCCACCAATTGGAATGCCAACTTTGGCGGCCCCGCCTGGACACGTGTTGCGGACGGTCAGTGGTATCTGCACATGTTTACGCCCGAGCAGCCGGACTTTGACTGGTCATGCCCCGAGGTTCGCGCGTTCTTTTGCGACGTTCTGGCGTTTTGGAGCGATCGAGGCGTCGATGGCTTTCGCATTGATGTGGCACACGGTCTCGCCAAGGATCTCGACCGCGATGACCTCGACCGGTGGCATCTCGCCGAGGGCGATGACATGGTTGACGACGGCACCCATCCGCTGTGGGATCGCAACGAGGTTCACGAGATCTATCGCGAGTGGCGCCGCGTGTTCGACCGCTATAACCCGCCGCGCAGCGCCGTTGCCGAGGCGTGGGTGCTGCCCGAGCGCCAGTATCTCTACGCGCGCCCCAGCGAGCTTGGCCAGACATTTAACTTTGAGTTCGCCAAGGCCACTTGGACCTATGATGACATGCACGCTGCAATCGAGGAGGGCTTGAAGGCAGCCATCGAATCCGATTCCGCCTCGACCTGGGTACTCTCCAACCACGACGTGCCGCGCGTGGCGACACGCTATGCCCTGCCGCAAATCAAGGCGACGCGCTACCATCAGATTGCGCTCGACTGGCTCTTACGCGACGGGTCGTCTTATGACGAGGACCGTGAACTCGGCGAGCGCCGCGCGCGGGCGGCCCTTTTGCTTGAGTTGGCACTTCCGGGCTCGGCGTACGTGTATCAGGGTGAGGAGCTCGGCCTTTTTGAGGTGGCTGACATCCCGTGGGCTGCACTCGAAGATCCCACTGCGACCAATACACACGGACCGAAGCGCGAGAAGGGGCGCGACGGCTGTCGTGTGCCCCTGCCGTGGGTGGCAGCGGACGATCCCACGCAGGGCGGATCGTTTGGGTTTTCACCGGCGGACGCCGATGCGGCGCCCCATCTGCCACAGCCTGCATGGTTTTCCGATTACGCTGCCGATAGGGAAGAAGCGGACCCGACATCGATGCTTGCGCTCTATCGTGACGCCCTCTGGCTGCGGCGCAAGCTGCGCGGGTGCGCCAACGATCTTGCGTGGCTCGATCTTGACGGGCGCACTGGCCTTGCGGATGGTGCCGAGGGCACTGAGGGCGGCGTCATCGCCTATCGCCGCGACAGCGGCTGGGCGTGTGTGACGAACTTCGGCGCAGCACCCGTGGAGCTGCCGGCGGGTAGGGTTCTGCTCACCTCATCACCGCTTGTAGACGGTAGGCTCGCGCAGGACAGCTCTGCCTGGATCATGCTCGGTGAGATATAGGGGCCTCTTGCGGCGAGTTTGCGGTTGCCTGCGCCTTCCGTGGCGGCCGATGTCTTCGCGGGGTTCGCGAGGGCGTCGCAAAATTTTTCAAAAAAGTTCTTGCATAGGATGCAGGCATCACGTAAGATTAATCCTCGTAAGCGGACATGGCTCAGTTGGTAGAGCACAACCTTGCCAAGGTTGGGGTCGCGGG
>CABSYR010000041.1:0-5089 GCA_902481895.1 uncultured Collinsella sp.
CGAGATTAGCGAGTGTCTCGTGGGCTCGGAGATGTGTATAAGAGACAGGCCCACCACCGCGTCGGTGTCTGGCGAAAAATGGGACGGGCCCCAGATTGCCCATGCGCGCAAAAGTGCGTCTCGGCAATCTGGGGCCCGTCCCCTTTAATATTTATAAATATGCAGGTCAGCGAGGTGCTAGCGATGTGCCAGCGGGTGCGCCGCCAGATAGACCTCGGTCAGTTGCGTACGATCGACATGCGTGTAGATCTGCGTGGTCGATATATCGGCATGCCCCAAGATCTCCTGTAGCACACGGAGGTCTGCGCCGCCCGCAAGCATATGGGTGGCAAAGGAGTGACGCAGCGTATGGGGATGAAGCCCCACCAGTCCCACCTGGCGCCCGTAGCGCTCACAGATGGCATGGATGCCCTGGCGCGACAGACGGCGGCCGTTCTTATTTAAAAAGACCGCCGAGGTCTCGGTTCCGCGGGCATGGACCGCCAAGCGAGAACGCCCCTCAGTTACATAGAGCGTCAGAGCTCGCGCCGCGCTTCCCACCAGCGGTGACAGGCGTTCCTTTGAGCCCTTACCGCGAACGAGCACAAAGCCATCGTCGATATGGATATCGCCCACATCGAGCCCCACCAACTCGCTCACACGTAAGCCGCATCCGTAGAGCACTTCCAAGATGGCATGGTCGCGCAAGCCCATCTCGCCCTCGGGGAAGTCTTGATCGAGCAGCACCGAGACATCCTCCACCGATAGATACTCCGGCAAACGCTCAGCCTTTTTAGGCAGGCGCAACGCCGCCGTTGGATTTTGGGCCACAGCCCCATCGCGCACCAAAAAGGCATGCAGGCCCTTCACGGCCGCAAGCGCACGCTCCACCGAGGCATCGGAATAGCCCCCATCGCGACGGTCGGCGACAAAGCCCTCCACGACCCGACGGGTCACCTCTTCAAAAGACACAATACCCGCCCGCTCCAGATAGGCGCAGTACGTCGTCAGGTCACGACGATAGGCCGCAATCGTGTTGCGCGCCAAACCCCGCTCGACCGCGAGGTAATCGAGATACTCCCCCGCCGCCACGGCGAGCGACGAGGGAGTAGCTTCGGTATGTTCCTTATTCGCCGGCACCCTTAGTCCGTAGCGAGGTTCATGGGCGTCACCTGCAGACGGTCGACACCCTCGTGCTGGCCGATCGAAGCGCGCACGAACTCGCGGAACAGCGGCTGCGGGTTGGTCGGGCGGCTCTTGAACTCGGGATGAGCCTGGGTTGCCACATACCACGGATGCACGTCGCGCGGCAGCTCGACCATCTCGACCAGGCGCTCGTCAGGCGACAGACCCGAGATAACCAAACCGGCGTCCTCGAGCTGGTCGCGGAAGGCGTTGTTGAACTCAAAGCGGTGACGGTGACGCTCGTAGACGAGTTCCTCGCCATATGCCTCGCGAGCAAGGGTATCGGCGGCGAGCTTGCACGGATAGGCGCCCAGGCGCATGGTGCCGCCCTTCTCGGTCACGTCCTCCTGCGAGCTCATCAGATCGATGACACTATACGGGCCATCCGGATCGAACTCAGAGGAGCTGGCGCCGGCAAGGCCGACGACATTGCGCGCAAATTCGCACACGGCCACCTGCATACCCAGGCAAATGCCCAGATACGGAATCTTGTGCTCACGGGCAAACTCGGCCGCGAGGATCTTGCCCTCCAGGGCGCGCTTGCCAAAGCCGCCGGGGACCAGGATGCCCGAGGCGTCGCCCAGAACCTCGGAGACATTCTGCTCGTCGAGGCTCTCGCCGTCGACCAGCTGGACGTCCACATGGCGATCGTAGAAGACGCCCGCATGGTGCAGGGCCTCGATAACCGACAGGTACGCATCGGGCAGCTGCGTGTACTTGCCCACGACGGCGATCTTCACCTTGTCGGCGTGATGGTTGGCGTGATTCTGTTTGCGCAGGAACTCGTTCCACTCGCTCATGTCGCGCTCACGCGGGTCCAGACCCAGGCGCTCGCAAATGCGCAGGTCAAAGTCCTGCTCGGCAAGCAGCTGCGGAACATCGTAAATGCTCGCGCAGTCCTCGTTGGTAAAGACGCAATCGGTGTCGACGTCGCAGAAGCTTGCGATCTTTCCGCGGATAGCGTCATCGATATGGTGGTCGGAGCGCAGCACGATAATATCGGGCTGGATGCCAAAGCTGCGGAGCTCCTTGACGGAATGCTGTGTGGGCTTGGTCTTGACCTCG
Organism: uncultured Collinsella sp.; assembly: GCA_902481895.1. Taxonomy (GTDB): domain Bacteria; phylum Actinomycetota; class Coriobacteriia; order Coriobacteriales; family Coriobacteriaceae; genus Collinsella. The sequence goes on from CABSYR010000041.1 coordinate 2,230, forward strand.
TGGGCGGCGGCGATATAGGGAACGAGCGACACGTGGATGTAGCAGACGTTCTCGGGGCCGGCCTCCTTGCGGTACTGACGGATGGCCTCGACAAACGGCTGGGACTCGATGTCGCCAATCGTGCCGCCCAGCTCGGTGATGACTACATCGGAGCCGGTCTGCTCCTCGATGCGGCGGAACTTGTCCTTAATGGCATTGGTGACGTGGGGAATCACCTGCACGGTACCGCCCAAAAAGTCGCCGCGACGCTCGCGGGCGATTAGGCTTTTGTAGATGGCACCGGTCGTAAAGTTGGAATCGCGGGTCAGGTTCTCATCAATAAAGCGCTCGTAATGACCCAGATCCAGGTCGGACTCGTAACCATCCTCGGTAACGAAGACCTCACCATGCTGGAATGGGCTCATGGTACCGGGGTCGACGTTCAAATACGGGTCGGCCTTCTGCATCGTTACTTTGTAGCCACGCGACTTGAGCAGACGGCCCAGCGAGGCCGCGGTGATACCCTTGCCCAGGGACGAAACCACGCCACCGGTTACGAACACATGCTTGGTCATATTGAGTTACCTGCGCTTCCCGTAGAAGTTGTTTATCCACATCTTACGGGTCTTCATTGTAATACTCGCGCCGCGGACCGTTCGCAATTTTTCTCGCGTGCGATTGCATTTCTCAATCTTGAAACAAAACGCCGCCCGGTTTCCCAGGCGGCGTCGCTATGGCAAGGGTTACATGCTGCTATCGATCAGCAACCTCGTCCTCGAGCATTTCTTGAACGAGCATGCCGGTACGGACGCCCTCAAGATACCACTTGCCATGTTCGGTGAGGCAAATGCCATTTGCAAGCTGACCTCCGTCGTCGCTATAACGCGAGACGACATCAATCATGCCTTCGGAATCCAAGCGATCGATTGCGGCGCGGGCACGATACGGCGAAACCCCCACGCGCTCGGCAAGCGTTTTGCGCGAGAAACCATACGGCCCGCCATTGTCTTCGGTTTGCCGGTCGATCTCCATCAACACCAGCACCTCGACACGCTTCATATCGTTGACACTCGCACGACCCTTGCCCGCCATAGCAGCCTCCTCAAACCGAGCACGAGCATCTAACGCGCCGTGCGCGACCGACACACCTCACGATGGCAGGTAATATCCATCATGCGGCATCCCGCTAAGGATGAAACAGTTATGGTTATTGTATACCGCTCAAATTGTTTCTAGGCAGGTAAACAGCTATTTTTCGCCGAAATAGGCGCTTTATTGATCAAAAAGCCGTACCGGGCGCTAACCCGATACGGCCAAAATGCAATGCAATTACCGCGGTGCTTCAAACTTAGCGATGGAAGAAACCGCGGCGCTCAAACTTGGGCTCGCAGCACACGTTGATACCCAGTTTGCGCAGTACCGTCTCGTCCGTCGGCGAGATAATCACGCTAAAAAAGGCATCGCAACCGCGCAGCTGCTCCAGGCCCGAAAGGACGCGAGCGGCCGTCTCACTCGTGGCCGAGGTGATCGACAGCGCCATAAGCGTCTCGTCGGTGTGGAGGCGCGGGTTTTTGCTGCCCAGGAAATGCGTCTTGAGCTTGCTGATGGGCTCGATCGCCTCATCGCTGATAACCTCGAGCTCAAGGTCGACGCCCGAGACGTGCTTGAGGGCGTTCATAATGAGCGAACTTGCGGCGCCCAGGCGCGTGGAGGTCTTACCGGTCACCACGGAGCCATCGGGCATGACCATGGCCCCCACGGGACCACCCGTCAGCTGCTCCCTGGTGAGGGCCGCCGAGCGCGCCGGTGAGTAGTTCTTATCGATGCCGGCTTTCTTCATAATAATCTTGAGACGGTCGACTTGCTCATCGCCCACGCCGGTACGGCGCACATTTTCGACCGCGGTAAAGTAGCGGCGGACGATCTCCATCTTGGAAGCGTCGCGGCAGGCATCGTCATCGGTGATGGCAAAGCCGACCATATTGACGCCCATGTCCGTAGGACTCTGGTAGGGGCTCTTGCCCAGGATCTTTTCCATCAGAGCACGGACCACCGGGAAGGCCTCGACGTCGCGGTTGTAGTTGACTGTGGTCTTGTTGTAGGCCTCAAGGTGGAACGAATCGATGATATTGGCGTCGTCGAGGTCAGCCGTGGCGGCCTCGTAGGCAATATTGACCGGATGCGTCAGAGGAAGATTCCAGACCGGGAAGGTCTCAAACTTGGCATAGCCGGCGGCCGTGCCATGCTTGTGCTCGTGATAGAGCTGAGACAGGCAGGTGGCAAGCTTGCCCGAGCCAGGACCGGGGGCAGTGACCACGACGAGCGGTCGGGTGGTCTCGACAAACTCGTTCTTGCCGTAGCCATCGTCGGACACGATCAGATCGACATCGTGCGGATACCCCTCGATGGGATAGTGCAGCTTGGCGGGAATACCGAGCGCGTTCAGGCGGTTGCGGAACACATCGGCAGCAGGCTGGCCGGCGTACTGGGTGATGACCACAGCCGCGACGGCAAAGCCGTTGCCGCGGAACAGGTCAACCAGGCGCAGCACATCCTCGTCATAGGTAATACCGAGGTCACCACGAGCCTTGTTTTTTTCGATGTGGTTCGCGTTGATCGCGATGATAACCTCGACATCGTCGGCGATGCTCTTGAGCATGCGGAACTTGCTGTCCGGTTCAAAACCCGGCAGCACGCGGCTCGCATGATAGTCATCGAACAGCTTACCGCCAAACTCCAAATAGAGCTTGCCACCAAACTGCGAGATGCGCTCCTTAATGTGAGCAGCCTGCAGCTCGATATACTTCGCGTTGTCGAAACCCTGGCGCATATCTGTCTCTTATACACATCTCCGAGCCCACGAGACACTCGCTAATCTCGT
>CABSYR010000042.1:0-4701 GCA_902481895.1 uncultured Collinsella sp.
GCTCTACAGTCCTGCGCAAGACGAAGGCCACTTAATGTGGCCTTCGTCTTGCGCAGGACTGTAGAGCAGGAAACCTAAGCCGGTGTCCCCGCTCTCCCGGGGCCGGCGGAATTTAATTGTTCAGCATGCGGTCGAAGCTTCCCGAGTCGCCATCCCGATAGTCGGCGGTCATCAGAATCTCCTGCGGAATTCGTCCGCCCTCACGCAGCACGTTGCGGAACTGCACGCGCGTAACCATGGGCAGATCCTTGATCGTCGCCGCCAGGTTCTGCGGCACGCCCTGGTTGGCAGCCGCGGGCTCGCACGCGCCGCCGGCCTTCACGCGACGCTTATGCTCGGCAAGCATGGCGCGATACATGCCGGCATGCAGGCGAATCTCAACGACATTGGCGTTGCGGGCCTGCTCGACGATGCGCGCACCCTCGCGATCGATGTCGCCCACGTAGTAGATATAGGTAAAGCGATAGCCGATCTCGGCCAGGTAATCATCCAGTGCGTGCGAGACACTCGCCTTGCAGCCGCCGCCAAAGATTACGCCACCCACCTTGGTGCCAAAGAGCTTGGCGTGCTTGCGGCCGCGCAGGAGCTTGACAATTTCGTCGTAGGTATCCAGGTTCTCGACCATAATGAACGGCTTGTCGGCGCCCAGCGCAAAGAAGCCCGTAAAGTGCACCGGACGGTTGGGGGCGACCTTGATCGCCTGCATGCTGATGCCCTTTTCGGTCATACGCCGAATCAGGCGCTCGCCGTGTTTGCCGTCAAAGGCCTTCTCATCGTTAAAAATCTGGTAGGCGCGCTGGCGACGCGAAGCGACCGGCGTGTCGGTGCCGCGATTCTGCTCGATCCAAGCCTGGATAATCGCGATTTCCTCGGCAATCTTGCGATTGGACATCTCGTTGTGCTGAGCGCGCTGTGAAGCTTTCTTGCCGTCCTTGCCCTCGACCTTAACGATCTGGGTCTGCTGTTCCTTAATTTTGGAGAGCGCCGTGGGCGTGGGGACGACCTTGAGCAGCTGCCTGCCCAGAACACGGGCTAGGGCAAACGCCGAAACCTCGCCATGGGTAGTCGACTCAGTCTGCTGGGCAGCCGTATCTGCTGCAGCAGAATCGGGCTTCTTCTGAGACTTGCGCTTAGAATCGCCTTGGACACTGCGCTCACGTTTCGAAGTAGACGTCTGCTTCTGCGAACGTTCGGGCTTGCCCTCCTTCGCCGGCTGACGCTTGGGCTGCTCCATTGGAGCATCCACCTTCGCATCTTCGTCGCGCGGCGCTACATTCTCGGCGGCATCCTGAGCGTTAGAGCCGCGACCGCCACGATGACGGCGGCGGCGAGGCTTGCTCGAAGTACCCTCCCCCGTCTGTTCAACCGCAGGCTGCTGGCCCTGAGTCTCCGTATCGGACGCAGTCTGCTCATCAACAGGCTTCTGTTCACGAACTTCCGACTCGGCAGGCTTCACGGCCTTCTCGGCCCGCACCTCCGGAACCTGACTGACCTTCTCCTGACGCTTTGCGGGATACGCGCGACATGCAAAGCCGCGACCGGGACGGCACGAGTCTGAGGCCTTCTTGGCCGGCTTCTCGGAATCGTCCGCAACCTCGGCAGCCTCTTCGGCATCGCGCACAACATCCTGCTGCTCGGCCTTAAAATGCGCACCGCGACGACGCTTGGGCTCCTGAGGCTCAGCGGACTTTTGCTCTTTCACAGGCTCCTGCGGCTCAGCGACAGGCTCGTTCTCAACAACCTCGGTAACGGCCCCATCCTTTTGAGCCACAGCACGACGGAAGCGTTCCTGTTGGGCGCGGCGCTGAGCATCACGCTTTCCGCCTCCGCCAAAACCGCCTCGACCCGCCTTGGCGGTAAAGGCACGCACAACATGCTCATCGAGCAGCTCGTCAGTATCGATATGCTCACGCGGGGCAACTTCTTCCGCAGCAGGCGCCTCAACGGAATCCTCGACAGGCTGCTCCTGGGCATCATGAATCTCGGCATTGATGGTATAGAACGCCGGCCGGCCGTTAATGCCGCTACCCTCGATCTTGGTCACAATCTTTGCCGCGATAAGCTCGTCGCGCATCGCCTTGGTGTCGCACTCCTTATCCACGGAGCGGAAGATTTGCGCCAGCGCGCTCGACTTGATCTTGAGTGCCTTGCGGCAGAGCAGGTCGTAGGCAACCAGCTTGGCCCGCTCGGCAGAAAGCGACGTTTGTCCGCCCAGACGCTCAGCCAGAGCATCGACATTTTGTTGGTTATCGGAATATACCGTCTTGGCCACGGGGCCCCTTTCATATGCACACATATACGTCCATATGGTACAACGCGCGCCGCCATCCACGCAAAACATCTGCGAGAACACCCCGGCATCACCCGTCTTTACAAAAAAAGCCGGGCCCGCGTTCTGCGGACCCGGTCTTTCCGAGTCATAGAGATGGAGGATTCAATCCGTCCGATCGACTAAGCCTTGGCGGCCTCAGCGTCAGCAGGAGCCTCGGCGGCAGCAGCGCGACCATACTCGGCCTTGCCCATCTCGGACCACTCGGGCTCCTCGTCGGGCATGGAGCCGGCCTCCTTGCCGAAGAACTCCTTGAGGCAGTTGACGGCAACGATGAGGCCCAGGACCATCAGCAGGACGGCGAAGACGAGCTGCAGGCCCTTGGTGGCGGCGACGGAGACGGCAGCCGTAGTGGCGGTAGCCGGGATGGTGCCGAAGAAGCCGTAGGCCTGGACGGCGGTCATGCAGCCCATGGCGCTCTGGACCAGCGAGGTAAAGGTGCAGCAGAGCAGGAAGACGACGGGCACGTAGAGCATCCAACCCTTGCGGCCGGTGCACTTGCAGAACACGGCGAGGGTGATCATGGTCATACCGCCGAGCAGCTGGTTGGAAGCACCAAAGAGCGGCCAGATGTTGGCATAGCCACCAAAAGCGAGGGCGAGACCAGGAAGCAGGGTGACAACCGTGGCGAACCAGGGGTTGCCGAGGACCTTCATGTAGCCGGCCTTGGACTCGATGGCCAGGGCGTCGTTGGTCTGGGCAAAGAACTCAGAGAACGAAGTGCGGGCGATGCGGGCGACGGCGTCGAGCGAGGTCAGGGCCAGAGCGGAGACGTTCATGGTCATGAAGACGGTAGCGAGCGTGCCGTCAACACCGAAGGCCTGCATACCGCGGGAGATGCCAGCGGCGAAGATCTGGAACGGGGTGGAAGCGACACCGGCGTTGAGGGCGCCAGTACCGGCGGTGTTCATATCGGAGAACATGATGCCGGCGACGATGATGGCAAGGATGCCGACGAAGGACTCGACAATCATGGCGCCGTAACCGACCTTGACGGCGTCCTGCTCCTTCTCGACCTGTTTAGAAGAGGTGCCGGAAGAAACGAGGCTGTGGAAACCGGAGAGAGCACCGCAAGCGACAGAGACGAACAGGACCGGGAACATCATGCCGGAGGCAGTGGAGAAGCCGGTGAAGACCGGAGCGGTGATAGTGGCCTGACCGTTAACGCCCAGGACGACGATGCCGAGGACAGCGCAGACGATCATGACGATCATCATGATGGAAGTGAGGTAGTCACGCGGAGTCTTGAGCATCTGGATGGGCATAGCGCCAGCGAAGACCAGGTAGACCATGACGACGGCGAACCACTGGAACTTATCCAGGTAGACCGGGAACTGCATACCGACGGCGAACATGAGAACCATGAGGACCACGCCGGTGACGAACTCGGCAGCGCCGGTGAGGTTGAACCTCTTCTGGGCCCAACCAAAGGCGATAGCGACGAAGGTGAACAGTATGGAGATGGTACCAGCGCAGCCGGCGGCATAGGACTTGGTGAAGTCGATGGCACCGGTAGCAGCACCAGAAGCGTCAACGGCCGGGGTGAACATGAACGTCTTGCAGACCATATCGGTGAAAGCGGCGATGACGATGATGCAGAACAGCCAGCAGAACAGCAGGAACAGACGACGGCCAGTCTTGCCGATGTACTTCTCGATGAGCTGAGCGAGCGACTTGCCGTTGTTCTTCATCGAAGCGTACAGGGCACCAAAGTCGTGGACGGCGCCAAAGAAGATGCCGCCGACGAGGACCCAGAGCACAACGGGCAGCCAGCCAAAGGCCATGGCAACGATCGTACCCGTAACAGGGCCAGCACCGCAGATCGAGCTGAACTGGTGCGAGAACGCGGTGAAGGCGGAGACGGGCGAGAAGCTGTTGCCGTCCTTCATGCGCTTGGCCGGCGTGAGGGCCTCTTTGTCAACGCCCCACTTGTTGGCCAGCCATCGGCCATAGCCCAGATAGCCGCAGGCGAGCACCGCCGCGGCCACAACCATGAGCAAAACTCCGTTCATTACATTTCCTCCTCTAAAAAGAACTACTCAGACATAAAAAATGAGGGCCGTCGGTTGCGCTCGACGGCCCTCATCTTCATCAGCCGCCCGTTATCGTACGGGCTAGCTGTATGTGCTAACCCGCATCAGATAATTACTACGCTGATAATGTCTAGCTGATGCGTGAACATGTCTGAGAAATCCTCTTCAATCATGATGTGAACGATCCGTGCGTGTTCACATCCCCCAGTGGATGAAAAGGAGTATGAAACTTTAGTTGCCTAAAGTCAACGCAAATATGTAATGAATTTTCAACTTTTTTTGAATTTCTCGGTATCTGTCTCTTATACACATCTGACGCTGCCGACGATCGCATAAGTG
>CABSYR010000043.1:0-3872 GCA_902481895.1 uncultured Collinsella sp.
TCTACACTTATGCGATCGTCGGCAGCGTCAGATGTGTATAAGAGACAGGTCACCACGGGCACGTAGAGATGCGGCAGGCCGTTATAGCCCGCAAGCTCGACGCGCTTGGGGTCGACCATGATCAGGCGAACGTCCTCGGGAAGAGCGCGCATGAGCAAGGTCGTGATGATGGAGTTGATCATGACCGACTTACCCGAACCGGTGGTGCCGGCGATCAGCAGATGGGGCATCTTGGCGAGGTCGGCGACAACCGGCGTGCCCTCGGCATCGCGACCGATGGCAAGCTCAAGCGGACCGCCCTTCACATAGGGAAGCACATCGCCCAGGTTGACGTTCTGTCGCTTGCGATTGGGAATCTCGATACCAACGAGCGAGGTGCCAGGGATCGGCGCAAAGATGCGCACCGACTGGGCGGCAAGCGAAAGCGCAATATCGTCCTCGAGGCTCGAGATCTTGCTCACGCGCTCGCCCTCACCGGGCTGCAGCTTAAAGGTCGTGACCGTGGGGCCGGCAATCCAGCCGACAACGCGGGCGCTACGGCCAAACTCAAGCAAGGTGGACTGCAACGACTCGGCAGTCTGTTCCAGCTCCTTATCAGAAGACGCGGAGGACGCCGACTGCGGATTGGCATGAAGGATTTCGAGCGGCGGGAGCTTGAGGCCATCCTCTTGTTCGCCCTCGGCATCGGCAACGGTGTCATCCGCTCCCCCATCGCCGGCTGCAACGGGAGCAGCGGAAGCCGTAGAGCTGGAGGCATCGGCAACCTTGGGATGCTTTAGGAAATCGGGGATCTGCGGAGCTGCCGAAACGGGATTCACGGCAAACGGCGGTTCGGACTCGTCAGCCTTGTCCGGGTCGTCTTCTATCGAAAACTGTCCGGTGACCTGTCCTGCCTTGGAACGGCGACGCGGCAGCAAGGTTGTCTTGGCGGTCTCGAGCGGAGTCTCGTCGTCCTCGTCATCGCCCTCGGTGAGTTCGATTTCGCTATCGGACCAAGACGGGTCGGGCTCGCTCGTGTTGAGCTTGGGAGCGGCCTTGCCCTTCTTGGCATGACGGTGCGGCAGCAGCGTGGTCTTGGCGCGCTCGGCCTCCACGGCCTCGGACACGTCGACAAACGGGTCATCGTCCTCGTCGTCATCCAAAACAGGATCAACATCGCCACCTATGACCGTGGTCACGGCGGCATCAGTACCCTTCTGACGCAGAATACTCAGGTGCGGACGAGTGACGCCGGGTACCGACAGGGCCTCTTCATCGCCCCACGGACTCGCATTGACATCAGCACGACGACGCTCGGCAAAATCGGCAGCGCGATCGCGTGCGGAGCGCAAAACGCCGCCAACCGAAAAGCCGATAATGACCAGGCCAACGACGACAAGCCCCAGCAAGACAACCATGGCAATAGGTTTGCCCAGGGCGTTTTGCAGGGTACTTGCGATAAAGGCGCCAATGTAGCCGCCCGACGCGGAAAGGTTCTGCGGCGTAAACATAAGGTCGCACGAGTCGGTCGTACCCGGCACCATCAGCGACAGGATGGAAACAATGGCCACAAAGACCACGGCACCGCCCGCAACCGAGCGAATGTTGAGCGGCGAGTCCTCACCCAAAAAGAGCGTGGCGGCAAACAGCAAGATGACGATCGGCAGTACGTAGGCGCCCAGGCCAAAGCCAAGATGGTAGAAACCGGCAACCGCAGCTGTCACGGGTGCCGTTGCCGGGGAAATCACGGCAATGAAGGACGCAACCGCCAAAACGGCAATGACCACGCCGGCGATATCGCGATTGGCCGAAGGCTCGACCAGGGGCTCGAACTCATCGAACTCGGACTCGCGGCCCTTATTGGCACGAAGATGGGAACCGGCACCCTTAGCAGATGCCGGTTGGTTGTTGGCCTTATTGCCTTTGGCGTTTTGTGCAGATCCGCGCGCCAAACTAAACCTCCATGACGACCGGGATGATCATCGGGCGAGTGCGCGTACGGCTCCAGATAAAGTTGGAGAGCGAGTCACGCACGGCCTTGCGAATGGCGTCGGAACCGCTGCTGGTAAAGCTAAATTTGCCCTTCTCGATCGTCTTAATGATAGCTGCGGAGGCATCCTCGGAGAACTGGTCGTCGATGGCAAACGAAACACCGCGGCCCGAGAACTCGATAGCCTCGATTTTCTTGTGCTTGAGCGAGACGATGGCAACAGCCGTGACCATACCGTCATTGGCGAGCTTTTGGCGATCACGCAGGACGATGGGGTCGGTGTCGCCGATGCGCAGACCGTCGACATAGACGACGCCGGACTCGACGGGCGTGCCGCGCTTGACGATACCGCCACGCATCTCGAGCGTGTCGCCGTTATCGAGGATAAAGATGTGATCGTCCTTGATGCCCATCTTACGGGCAAGCTGGGCATGGGCGCGCAGATGCACGGCCTCGCCGTGAACCGGCATAAAGTAGGTGGGCTTGGCCATGGCCATCAGAAGCTTGAGCTCCTCCTGGCTACCGTGGCCCGAGACATGGACGAGAGCGCGATTCTTATCCCACACGTCGCAGCCAAGCTTGGCCAGGCTGTTGACAACCTGCTGGACGGCCTTCTCGTTGCCGGGAACGGGAGTTGCCGAGAGGATGACGGTATCGCCCTCGTGGATGGAGAGCGTCTTGTGCTCGCCGTTGGCCATGCGGGACAGCGCCGACAGCGGCTCGCCCTGCGAACCGGTGCACATGACGACGATCTTGTCGTCGGGAAGGTTATCGATATCGAAGGCATCGATGATATCGGCATCGTCGATGTTGAGGTAGCCCAGCTCGCGCGCCACGCGGGTGTTGGTGAGCATGGAACGTCCGGTCACGACGACCTTGCGGCCGCACTTGCGGGCGGCGTCGCAGATCTGCTGCAGGCGATGGATGTGGCTCGAGAACGACGCGACGAACACGCGGCCCGGGGCGTTCTTGATGGCGTGCAGCAGGTTGGGACCCACCTCGGCCTCAGACTTGGTAAAGCCGGGGACCGTGGCGTTGGTGGAGTCGGAAAGCAGCAGGTCGATGCCCTGCTTGGCAAAGCGGCTGATGGCGGCATAGTCGGGCGTGACGCCGTCGATGGGCGTCTGGTCGAGTTTAAAGTCGCCCGTGTGCATAACGGTGCCCTGGTTGGTGCGAATGAATACGCCCAAAGCACCCGGAATGGAGTGCGTCATCGAGAAGAAGTCAAGCGAGATACCGCCGAGATTAACGTGGCTTCCGCCCTTAACCTCGCGGAACTTGGGAGCGCGGATGCGGAACTCGGCAAGCTTGCCCTCGATGAAACCAAGCGTCAGCTTGCTCGAGAAGATGGGCACCTTGTTGTTGAGGTCCTGCAGCAGATACGGAAGCGAACCGGTGTGGTCCTCGTGGCCGTGGGTGACGATGATGCCGCGGAGCTTCTCCTCGTTCTCCAGGACATAGGTATAGTCGGGAAGCACCAGGTCGATACCGGGCTGGGAGTCGTCGGGGAACATGAGGCCGGCGTCGACGAGCACCATGTCGTCGCCGCACTCGAAGACCGTCATGTTCTTGCCGATGCCGTCAAGGCCGCCGAGCGGAATGATCTTCAAGGGAGATGATTTTTTAGCTGCCATAGGTTCGTGTAGTTTCCTTTCTTCGAAACGGGTCTGGAACAACCGACGGGGCGCTTCTGGCAAACCGACCGCCGGGAACGTACAACAATGCATCACAGAGTCGATGCAATAACCACAGTATGATACCCATTTGCCCACCAACAGACCACCCATGCATCAAAGCCCCATCTGAACTGGTCCATCCCGCCGGTTTCCCGTGGGGCGGGCACTGATGAAGTTTCCTGCTCTACAGTCCTGCTCACGACGGAGGCCACATTAAGTGGCCTCCT
>CABSYR010000044.1:0-3850 GCA_902481895.1 uncultured Collinsella sp.
TCAGGCTGCTCAATTTCCGATGCTCTTTTTGCTCAAATCCTCTTGACGAAACACAAGCCGTCGGGTTGCGGACGAGATCATATCGCTGCCGGTCTTCTTCCGGCCGTGGAAGCGGCGGACACAAAGCGCGGACTTGAGGAGGCAAACGCCAGTACCTAAAAGCCGATATGTCACAAAGTAGATCCTTCATAGGCACAGGAAAACACGAATTTCAACCCAGTCAGTCACGCATTGGCGCGAACGCACCAAAAATGGCGCCGAACGGACTGCCAAGTTTTCAACAGCCCTCCCCAACTGGCCAAAAGCTTGCCGAGAGCTGGACGAAGCCCTGTTGAAAACCCCATTTTTTTCTCATGCAGAAGCTTTGCGCGGCAAGTGAGTAGACTTCTTTGAACATCCCGAGCAGGCCGGTCATCCTGCTTTTCAAAACCGCAGGTAGATAGCTTGTTACAAAACTGCCTGGTCGCCAAAGTGCTAAAAGTCTACTCACTTAGGTTGCAGAGTGCCCCCATTAGCTGCAATTCCAAGGTAGTTAGTACTTTTGGACTCAGATCGTCATACTGAACAAGAATTTGAGTTGAGTTTTCAGGGACAGATGCGCCATCGGCACACCAAAAACAGTCACCGATATCGATAAAAGGGATGCTCGAGCGCGTGAGGGCCCATGCAAAAGTGCTTCCGCCCGTTCCACGCTCCGCAACCACGATACAGTAAAGGCCCGCGTCTGCATGCTCGATCGAGACCTCTCCTGCCGGAAATACCTTCCGCACAAGCGCCATCAGGCCATCACGCGCCTCGCGAGCACGAACGCGCACGCGGTTCACATGTCGCTCGTAATCACCCGATTCCAGCAAACGCGCCAAAGCGACCTGGTCAACAGAGCTCACCGACGAGGCGTAGAAACCAAGGTTGCGCCTAAACCGCTCCATTAACTCATCGGGCAACACCATGTACGCCAAACGCAACGCCGATGAAAGGCTCTTCGAAAACGTGTTGGTGTAGATAACCGACTGGGCGGCATCGATCGACGCGAGCGCGGGAATCGGCTTCCCGGCAAGGCGAAACTCACAATCAAAGTCATCTTCGATGAGATACCGACCTGGTCGCTCGGCGGCCCAGCTCAGAAGCGCATAGCGACGCGCAATGCTCGTCACAAGGCCGGTTGGATATTGGTGAGACGGCATCAGGTGAAGTACATCGGTCCCGGTTTTCTGCAGAGCGCTCAAGTCCACCCCCTCATCATCCAACGGGATATGTCGAACTTTGCAGCCCATAGCCTGATAAATGCGCGTCAGACGTAAATAGCCCGGGTCCTCAACGGCATACACCTTGTCAGCGCCAAGCAACTGAACCAACATGGTATCGAGCAGCTGAGCGCCCGCGCCGATAACAATGTTATTGGGGTCGACATTCATACCCCTCGTCCCGCGCAGATGATGAGCAATTGCGCATCGTAGCCGAACGGTGCCCTGTGCCGGTGCGGGCGAAAAGATCTCGCGCTCGTCTTCGGATGTCAGCGTCGCCCGCAGTGCGCTTTGCCAAAGCCGCGCCGCCTCCAAAGCGGAAGAAGAAAGTGCATCGAACAGCTCAACCTGTCCGTTGACATCATGCGCGCTGGGACCAGCAGAGGCGGCATCTCGGTCGATGCCCTCCGCAGCCGAAGCCAAAACCGGTGCATCCGGAAGCTCGCAAGCGTAGTAGCCACGACGCGGCATTGAGCAAATATAGCCCTCGGCAAGTAACTGGCTATATGCATTCTCGATGGTAATGACACTGATTCCCAGATGACTGGCAAAGGCGCGCTTAGACGGCAGATGCTCCCCCGCCGCAATACGCCCAGCAACAATATCATCTCGAATTTGCTGGTAAACATACTCATAGAGCGATGCTTCGCCGCGTTTTTCCAAATTGTAGTCAAGCATGAGTTTATCACCTGACCTTATTAAGCCATTCAATCTGGTATTAGTCTGACCTTGTTATTATCTCGAAAACTGAGTATTTTGCCATACCCAGCTCCCCGATAGGATGTTCCATCAAGCAATGCACATGCCAACCAAGGGAGCAACCATGGCAGAACAGACCAGCAAGGCAGATCGCGTCAAACTCAATCGCGAGCTCGCGCAGATGCTCAAGGGCGGCGTCATCATGGACGTCACCACGCCCGAGCAGGCACGCATCGCCGAGGAGGCAGGCGCCTGCGCCGTCATGGCTCTCGAGCGCATCCCGGCCGACATCCGTGCCGCAGGCGGCGTCTCGCGCATGAGCGACCCCAAGATGATCAAGGGCATCCAAGAGGCCGTCTCCATCCCTGTTATGGCCAAGTGCCGCATCGGTCACATCGTCGAGGCGCAGGTCCTTCAGGCCATCGAGATCGATTACATCGACGAGTCCGAGGTTCTCTCCCCTGCCGACGACGTTTATCATATCGACAAGACCCAGTTTGACGTGCCGTTTGTCTGCGGCGCTCGCGATCTGGGCGAGGCGCTGCGCCGTGTTGCCGAGGGCGCCACGATGATCCGCACCAAGGGCGAGCCGGGCACGGGCGACGTCGTCCAGGCTGTACGCCACATGCGCAAGATCCAAAAGCAGATCCGTGACGTTGTTGCTCTGCGCGACGACGAGCTCTTTGAGGCAGCCAAGCAACTGCAGGTTCCGGTCGAGCTGGTGCGCGAGGTCCATGCCACGGGCAAGCTTCCCGTTGTGAACTTTGCCGCCGGCGGCGTAGCGACCCCTGCCGACGCCGCGCTGATGATGCAACTGGGCGCCGAGGGCGTCTTTGTCGGCTCGGGCATCTTTAAGAGCGGCGACCCCGCCAAGCGCGCCGCCGCCATCGTCAAGGCCGTGGCAAACTTCACCGATGCCAAGCTCATCGCCGAGCTTTCGGAGGACCTGGGCGAGGCCATGGTGGGCATCAACGCCGACGAGATCGAAATCATCATGGAGGAGCGCGGACGCTAGTCCGGCAGAAAGGATCGCACATGAGCGATTATGCAGACCAAACGGTCGCCGTGCTGGCGGTCCAAGGCGCATTTGCCGAGCACGAGGCAAGACTATCCGAGCTGGGCGCGCGCTGTATTGAGCTGAGGCAGGCGGCTGATTTGAAGCAGGACTTTGACCGTCTGGTACTTCCCGGCGGCGAGTCTACCGTTCAAGGGAAGCTGCTTGATGAGTTGGACATGCTCGAGGAGCTTCGCACCCACATTGTTGAAGGCATGCCCGTCCTTGGCACCTGCGCCGGCTTGATTCTATTGGCGCGCGATCTTGCCGCACACGACGATAAGGGAACGCCGCGCCTAGCAACCATGAACGTACTCGTTGAGCGCAATGCCTACGGCAGGCAGCTCGGCAGTTTTCGAACCAAGGGGCAGGTAGCTGGCATCGACGGTGAAGTGCCGCTGACGTTTATCCGCGCGCCCCGCATCGTCGAGGTCCACGGCGATGCCAAGGCCTTAGCGAAAGTCGACGGCCGTATCGTCGCCGCCCGTCAGGGCAACCAGCTCGGCGTAACCTTCCACCCCGAACTCGACGAAGACACCCGCCTCCACGAACTGTTCCTACAAATGTAGGCAGAGTAGAAACGAGCGTGGATTTTCGGGCACATAACAAATGAGAGTGGATAATCTCCCACTTTGAACTTGAATGCAGGCTCAAACCGGGAGATTATCCACTCTCATGCTATGTAGTCGTTGGGTGTTCTTAAACGACTAGTCAAACAAGAACGTCCCCAACGACCACCAAAATAAACCTGTCCCTTTTTGGCAGGCTTTGATCAGGACAACGCCGATGTTTTGGTACCGACAGACACTATGACCCAATCCGAGGGCACTAAAAAGATAGGAGCCCCCGCTCG